>NZ_JACJLQ010000003.1 GCF_016902295.1 Bacteroides caecigallinarum
TTTCAAAGAGCAATTTTGCTTATTAAAGCATTGAATTTAAGAGCATTGTATTAACAATAACGAGGGCGTTTTGTACTACGTTTTTAGGAACGTAGAACTGGACACCCTATCAATAAGGTATAATAGAAAGCATATCTGCCAGTTTCTCAACTCCTTCCTGGAGTGGTTTTGAAACCATAGCCTTCATAAACATATTTACTTCGGCACGTATTGTAACTTTCATCTTCGACTGACCGTCGGACACTGGGAGCATCTGTATCCAAAGGTTCAAAGGAATAGGAGATTTATCGCCTTCGAATTTGATACATTTCATAGGCTCACGTTCTATAATTCTAAGAGTCAAACTAATTCCCTGCACCTTCAGTGTTATTGAGTCCTGATCGAAAGTCATATCCTCAAGCTTACCTTCAAGTTTATCTTTAACAGCATCCAAACGCTGACGAATTGATTCCAGATTGTTCAAATCGGATAATTTATTATAAACCCGTTCCTGAGTATAAGGAACATATTTTACAGAGCTTTCGTATTGTAATGTTGCCATATATTATTAAGAAACAAAAAAGAAACACGGATCTTACCGAATGACACGATTCGTAATCAAGAACCGTGAGACCAGTAGAATCCGTGTCTCCAATTATAATTAATATTCATTATTTTCCTGTCCAGTGAGCAGGGTCTTCCCTCCAAGCCTGAAGTACAGGTATATCATTTTCGTCAATATAGTTAGTCTTAAGAGCAGCATCAAGCACAGCATTGTAGTTTGTCAGAGTGACAAGTTCTACTTTTGCATTGAGGAATGCCTTTACAGACACATCGAAACCGTAAGTGAATGAAGCTACCATACCGATAACCTCACAACCGTCACGACGGATAGCCTCAACAGCCTTCAAGCTGCTTCCTCCTGTAGAAATCAAATCTTCAACTACAACAACTTTCATTCCCGGACGCAATTCACCTTCAATGAGGTTTTCCAATCCGTGATCTTTTGGGCTTGAGCGAACATATACAAATGGCAAGTTGAGCTCTTCTGCTACCAATGCACCCTGAGCGATAGCTCCTGTAGCGACACCAGCAATAGCGTCAACCTGACCGAATTTTTCAAGGATTACGCGACAGAGTTCCAACTTCACAAAGTTACGAAGTGCAGGATAAGACAAAGTCTTACGGTTGTCGCAATAGATAGGAGATTTCCAACCTGAAGCCCAAGTAAAAGGGTTGGCCGGCTGAATCTTAACAGCTTTAACTTTCAGCAATTTTTCTGCGAATAATCTTTCCAAAGCTTTCATAATTTTATTAATATCTGATAAACATTTGTGCAAAAGTAGAGAAATACATCGGTATTTGAAAATTTATACGTATTAAATTTGCTAAAAACTGACATAAAGCATATTATATCAGGATTTTGCCCACGCCAATGTTGCGACACTGATTTTTATTCCGGTCACCGATTTCAGAGCATCAATACAGGCTGTAATCGTGGCTCCTGTAGTAAGCACATCATCTATGAGAAGTATATGCCTGCCTTTCAATAATGGAGCTTCGGAAGTAGCGCTGAACAGTCCTTCGGCATTCTCCCATCGTTCAAAACCGGATTTATGCGTTTGGGTCGCATTATTATGTGTTCTCGTCAGACAGTTAGTACACACCGGAATTGAAGTAACATCAGAAATACCTTTTGCCAACAATTCCGACTGATTGTATCCTCTATCACGAAATCTGTCCTTATGCAAAGGAACTGGAATAATACAGTCTATACCATCAAAGAAGCCCGTATTACGAAGTGCAGTTCCCATAATACGCCCCATCTGAATACATAGATGTTTTCGTCCATGATATTTCATACCATGGAGAACGCTTGACACCAATCCTCCACGGGCGTAATAATATAATGACGTAGCACGTTCAATCGGGAATATTCCCCAAAAGCGCCTTTCTATCTCATTTTCCGGAGTATTTAGTATTCCTGTCAGAGGCAATGACGCAAGACATGATATACACAGCCCCTCCTCCTGTGCGGAAAGCAACTTCCCGCAACATACACAGATGCGCGGGAAGAAAAAATCACGTATATCATTCAGTAAATTCATTTCGGTCAGAAATCAGTTTTTACAAATCGCATTATCTCCTGCATAGTGAATCCCCTGCCAGCTGCGAAACGGATAAGCTTGGCATTGCGTTCATAATCAGTTTCAGCCTTGATACTTTTAGACTTTTGTTTCAGAAGATTTTTGAGTATTCCGTAATATTCATCCTCATCAATAGCCTCCAGTCCAGTATTAATCTCATCAGAGGCAAGTCCCTTCATACGCAATGATTGGGCAATCTTTACCCTGCCCCATTGATTGAAACGATATTTGTCGCGTACGTACGCGCTGCAAAAGCGGACTGTATCAAGAAACTTTTCTTTAAAAAGGCGCTCCATTACGGCTGCTACAGTTTCCGGACTCGCACCCCAGGCTTTCAGTTTTGCCTCAACATCCGAAGGGCATCTCTCCACCGCCGAGCAATAAGACTCAGCCTTATTCAATATTTCTTTTTCCGTATATTCTTTCATGGTCTCAAAGCCTTAATCATCCTGTCATTCCCGGACAAGTCTTTCCTCAATTCAATATCCTTATACCCCATCGAAGCCAACATATCTACTGTCTCACTGCCGTAAGCCCTGTTTATCTCAAAATATATCAGTCCCCCGTCATTCAATATATCCAGCCCTAACTCTGCTATACGTCTGTAGAAACGCAACGGATCGTCGTCAGGAACAAAAAGTGCCAGATCCGGTTCCCACTCAAGAACGTTTCTCTCCATATCCTTCTTTTCGCTTTCCGTTATATAAGGAGGATTGCTTACAAGAATGTCAACCCTTATATCGGGAATATCAGTTCCAAGCACATCAACACGGCTGAAAGCCACATCCGCATTATTTATACGCGCATTCTCAGATGCTACGGACAATGCCTCTTCCGAAATATCCCATGCCGACACTACAGGCGAATCCATCATCAAAGCCAACGATACAGGGATACATCCGCTTCCGGTACCGATGTCAAGGACATGTGCGCCTTCACGCTTATTGTCCGTCACTATCCAGTCTATCAATTCCGCAGTCTCAGGTCGTGGAATAAGAACTGCAGGCGTCACCTTAAAGCGATAGCCGCAAAACCATGTTTCACCGATAATATATTGCAAGGGTTCGTACGACTTCAGGCGCGCCAGAATATCATTTACCTCCGAAAGTTTTTCTGACGAAAAATTCATATCTTTGCCTGCATATAAGTCAAGAGCCGACAGCCGGAATTTCTCTGTCAGTATATATTTTGCCATGGCAGCAGCCTCGGCATCCGGATAATAGCCGGAAAGTTCTTGTCGTATATAAGTATATATTGGATGCATAATATGCAAAAGTAAGAAAAAAAGCTCAACACTATGACTACAGATGAGAAATATATCCGCAGATGTATAGAACTTGCATCAAACGGACTGTGCAATGCAGCTCCCAATCCGATGGTTGGAGCGGTAATAGTTCATAACGGTAAGATTATCGGCGAAGGCTATCATGCCAGATGCGGTGAAGGTCATGCCGAAGTCAATGCCATACGTTCCGTAAAAGATGAAAGCCTGCTCAAGGAATCCACCATATACGTAAGCCTGGAACCATGCTCACACTATGGGAAGACACCTCCATGTGCCGACCTTATCATCAGCAAGGGTATTCCACGTGTTGTTGTGGGCTGTATAGACCCTTTCTCACAAGTGTCAGGCAGAGGAATAAAGAAACTGCGCGATGCAGGTATTGAAGTCACTGTAGGAGTACTGGAAGATGAATGTAAGAATCTTATTAGACGTTTCGTTACATTCAACACCCGGAAGCGTCCGTATATTACGCTGAAATGGGCAGAATCAGCCGACGGATTTATTGACATCATCCGCGAAAACGGCTCGCCTGTAGTATTGTCAACCCCCATCACATCAATGTACGTACACAAGCAAAGGGCAGAACACAAGGCTATACTCGTAGGTCGAAAAACGGCTCTACTTGACAACCCTTCGCTAACCACGCGCAATTGGTATGGTGCCAATCCATTAAGATTAGTCATAGACCGTACTCTCTCGCTGCCTTCCAATCTCAGAATGTTCGACCACTCTACACCGACGCTCGTATTCACAGAAAAAGAAAAAGCCGCAGAGGAAAACCTGGAATACATAACATTGGATTTCTCAAAGGACATATTACCACAAATCCTTACCGTTCTTTACGAAAAAAAGATACAGTCTCTGCTTGTAGAGGGTGGCACTACCCTACTCCAGTCATTCATCAATTCAGGTCTGTGGGATGAGATGTTTGTTGAACATTCAGAAAAAGTATTGGGAGAAGGTGTGAAATCGCCTGTCATACCGAAAGGAGCAGTGATGAGGACTGAAATGCGTGACGGGGTTTGCGTGAGTCATTATGTAGTTAGGTATCATAAGGAGTAACTTGAGTTCGCTGTCCGTTTATTACCCATGCACTGAACAGTTAATAAATGGTCAGTGAACCCAAAATGGGGGAAATATACAAGCCACAACAATCAAACTGAAATATCCACACGGTTTATTTCCTTTGACTTTACTTTAATGCAGTGCGCACTATCATTATTAAACAAAACCACGTTAACTCCCCCTTTATGCAAAGAACTGTAAAATTTAATTCCATCAATTCCACGAACCTTACAATATTCACATATAAGTTGAGTTGGGACATATTCCAATTCGGTATCAAATCTTCTTAAAGGCTTTGACAAATCACGACTTATCAACTGCAATAATTTATATTTGCACAAAATATTATCCAACGAATCTGAAGCATTATTAAAAGCATAATACAGGCTCAATTCCGAAGTAAAATCCAGAATATTAAGATTCTCTTTTACCTCAAATATTCCGATTGAAATCATATCCAAATACAAAGCCCTTACCTCATAATAAGTGGTGGCTTCATCAATACATAAATACAGATAAGGAATACCTATAGGATTAGCACGTCCTGCAGTAGCTTTATCCTTTGGAGGACATCCCATTTCTTTTTTAGTCAGATAATGTTTTCCTGAAGGAATAACTCTCGCCCTATAAAGTTTTGTACCTTTGGGAATTATAGTATTTGGAACTATTATTTTATTATCATCGAAATAAGATAAAGAAGTAAAGAATCGCTTTTCCTCACGAACTTGCTTTTTTAGTTCTTCCCAAATAGACAAAGCATTTCTTATCGAAGATTTATATTCTACCTTATCATTGATAGAGAAACCATATCCACCCTTATTCAAAAAATACTCCAATATAAGTTTACCCACATCATTTGAAACAAACAAGTTCCAATCGTTTTGTACAATATCAGTTATGGTATTCCCTTCATTGCCAAGCTCAAAGAGAGACAATACACCTTTGAAGAAGTCCGAAAAATGTTCAATATCAATTACCGAAGAAAATTGACCACAAAAATCGCATACACCAGCACCTGATGATTCGTTGCAGATTTCAATCTGCATTTCTATATCATTGAAACAACAATCGCACACCAACATAGTATTATTCAGGTAATATACGGTTAATCAATTCCAAATGATTTTTCACAGACAGTTTCTTCAAATAGCCAAGACCAGGATAACCATCGTCCGATTTTGATTTTTCTATAAGTTCATCCACAGCAGATGTATGCACAATATCACAACCATTAAAGAATGGTTCTATCTTTTGTGCAGCCTCATGAAACTTTCCCTTAATATTAGACTGGTCATAATTATTTTCTGAAACAAAATGGTGTACGTATATTTCCTCTTCTGTCTTTTTATATGTCAAATGAATAGCTATGGCATAAGGCAACATTCCACCCTCTACAAAATCTTTTCCTATAGTAGTATAATCAGAAAAGCCATAAAGACCATCAGCACTGTAGAAAGCAAAATCATCACTGAAAAACTCGTCATTGACAAGTTCATAATCCGCATTTCTTGTCCTACTATTAAATCTGTCCTTCAATGATATTATATGCTTGTCTAACTTCAACAAACGAGGCCTAACAGACCGGGCACCAGAATTTGCAAACACAATGTATCTGACAGTCTCATTACTCAAAAAAGACATGAGCCTCTCGTCTGTTACGTCCACACCTTTGGGCAATACTATCATAAGGTCATCCAATCCATTCAGAGAAGCATGCTCCAGTAATCTTTCCGGATTATTCTTGTATGTATAAGCCGGAATCCATTGAGTTTTTTTATCAATTATCTGAGGTAATTGTTTCAGTATATCATTATCAATATTTTCATGTTTAAAATCACCGTCATTCGGATTTAATATGATTGCAAATTTCATTCCATTCTCAATCATAACGCCTAAAGCAATATTCATTCCATTCATTTGCTGCTTTACGGGTTCAATAATCGGTATTATTTTATTATTACCCTGATTATCGTTTGAAAAATCTCTCAGAGCCATCAGTTCAAACTGCTTGCCTCTCAAATACGGGAAATACATAAACTTCTGTGTTTTAATGGTTCATTCAATCTATTGATTAACAAATCTCTTTTTTTCTCTGAAAGGTTCATACATAGACACATCTGTCTTATTTCTTTAGGTATGCCAGCCAAATCAGACGTAACATTTTTTCTTTTCTTCAGTTCTCCTAAAAAAAGTCCATTCAGCACATCAACCGGTACATTTTTTACCAACTCAGCACAAGCATCAAACATTCTGTAAGCAGGAACTTGAGGTAAAGCCTTAAAATACGAATTTACAATGTTTTTGTATTCCACCGTCCTCAAACATTTCATCAGGATATCCGTATCTATTTTTTTTTGTGCAGTAGCCGGTCTATATTCTTTCAAAGCCAATCTACCCCTCGTATAAATCAATTCAATAATACCTGTTTCAGGTTCCACCATTTTCTCATAAAAAACAGCCTTACCTGAAGGTATCACAATATAACATTTATTGAAAATACGTTTA
The DNA here is from genome assembly GCF_016902295.1 of Bacteroides caecigallinarum. Lineage (GTDB taxonomy): Bacteria > Bacteroidota > Bacteroidia > Bacteroidales > Bacteroidaceae > Phocaeicola > Phocaeicola caecigallinarum_A. The sequence goes on from NZ_JACJLQ010000003.1 coordinate 6,982, forward strand.
TAGTCATCCATCTGCTTCTTTAAACGCCGAGGCGAATCAAATTCCGTTTTCACTTCAAATGCTTTACTTTCCCCATTAATAATAGCAAAGTCAACAATGGAATTTCCTATTCTAAGTTCATTAAAAGCAACAGTTTTCTTAGTTCCATATTTCTTTAGAAGCAACTGATTTATAATTTCATTCTTATAAACATACTCACATTTATACGATTTTGAGATTACAGAATACAATGCCTTGAAGTAATCCATATATGTATTATACGACAATGCATCATCGTATGTTGAATAAAGCCAGTCAACATGCGAATAATCATCATAATCAATAATATCAGAGAATACTTTGCGGGAAAAGACTGAAGAATAGCTTCTTAGCCTCTCCATTGTAATATTGTTTGCTTCTGCTTGCATACTTATAATGATAATAAACAAATATATTACTTTTTCCCGGTATAGCAAAAATTAGAGATATTTAATATTGTTCTTTTTTTTACCTTCACACTGTGATATTTTGTTTTTTAATTATTGACGGCATTAAACGATATCTAAACAGTTCCTAAAGAGGGCTTAAATCCTATTTAGGCAGTGTTTAGATTATGTTTAGGTAAAAGCGACTATTTTAAGAAATTACTTTGTAATGGAACTCTCATTATATTGTCATATTTAAGATTACTACCTTTATTCATCAAAAGGAATTGAAGATATTTTTCGTATTCCCAGAAAAAAGAGTCCATAGTTAATTTAATATCGCATGACCTGTTATGGCTAAAGTAATCTAAAGTTTGGTTTAATATAAACACCAAATAATATCGCAAATTACTTGTCACACTTTCCATATTATGCTTTAAAGCCCCTTCATGCACAAGTTCATTTCTAAATCTATAAAGCCTGGATAAATGCTGTTCCAAATTTCTTCTATGATTTGAAATATAATCTTTCGTCTTATCTGTATGATGTAAATGCATTTTCATTCTTTTCAATCTGTAGAACATTAATACATTAATCTCATGTCCAGAAATAAAATTATCTATAGAATCGTCTTCTTTAAAAACCTCTATAGAACAATCAAAATCTTTCATCCAATGTACTAAATTCAAGATATTCCTTTTTACATAACAACTTGACATTATACTTATAAGATACTGCTTCATTCTAATAAATGTTGAATCAGATATTTCGGGCGAAGAAAACAGGAACTCTAACCCTATCCAGTAATTAATGAATCTTTGTTCCATTTCAAGTTGACCATCACCTATCCTCAGATGCCTAAGTGCAGACTTAATACGTGACTTACTTTCATCATCCACCATTTGATTATTTACAATATTATCCATAACATCAGAAAGTGCATTTACATTATCCAGGGTATTTAAGCGACTGATATCTAATGAATATACAATTCTACTTTTATACCAGTCAACCATATTATCATCATTCCTTCTTCCTACAAAAGCATTATATGGTATTCTTATAATCTGGTGTTCAGGACCATTCTGACGAAAATCAAGTATCTGCGATATTTCTTCCCTAACTTTCTTTATAGCACAATATTCATCTAAAGCTTCAACGTCACGAATATAAAAGAACTTTCTTGTATTATTTTGCTGGAACTGCTTTCTTTTATCAACATCTATTTTATTCAAAATATCATTAGATATACTATCCGAGAAACCATCCATAAGGACATAGTCTTTAGGTACGGACAATATAAACACAACAGAATATAATCCTAAATTACATGAAATCAGCTCTCTTGAAAATTCGTCATATTTGTCAAGAAAAGTTTTATATTCTTTTTTTGCCATTTCTTTAACCAGGCTCTGGAAATAATAGAAGAGATAAATTTTTGAATATCCAACCCTTATCAACTCACAAGCGAGTTCTGTCACATTACGGTCTATCTTCTCCAATTGAGATTGAAATATTTTATCATCAAGTTCATCCTCAATAGCCAATAATTGTCTTATAGATGTGAATAATCTATTTAGATAGTCATTAGCGTTTTCCTCTATACATAATTCTATATAATACAAAAGATGAGATGCTTTAACATTGTCAAAACTCTCAGTCTTTTTATATTCCTCTATTTCTTTAATTAGCAACTCTTTAGGGCAATTGTCGAATGTCAGACATGTGGATTTATTCATTACATCGATAGATTCTTCCAAAACATACTTTACAGTTTCAAACGACTTAATTCTATGCTTACACCAGCTTTTTATTACGTCACGTAATTCATACAACAGAGTAATAGTATTATTGCTCCTAACTCTATAACTATCAATTGTATTCTTATTAAAGCACTCTGTTATTCTTAATAAAAAGAATTGTTTTAGGGAATCTTTCATAATAATATTTCTTAATATATTGTTTTTTAACAGTAATATATTGACTATTTCATCAATAAAATCTACATTTGCATAAAGAAACGAATTTGATAAAGATATAAAGGGAGAGCATCTGCATTGTTATGATGGCCTGCAGTGGCTCGACATTCAGTTCAACCTCCCTATCATACAGGGCACTACTCATTGTTGTAGTGCCCTTTTTATTTTTAATACAAAATTAGTAAAAATGAGAATTTTACCAAACAAACTTAATAAACAATATATTTATATTCACAAAATACAGAAATGAAAACTAATTACAATGGTTTTGGTTCTCATTTCTTATGAATACATTGTTATAGGATAGTATCAATGATTTTAATTATACAATTTCATCTGTATATCCCAATAGTTTAAAAATATATTTTCTGAAAATATTTGAATTATAACATAAAGTAAAATTATGATTTCTCATCAAATACGTCCATTCATCGAGAAATAAAGGAATCTCACTCTTTATTTCATCATATAATGTTTTTGACATACAATGAAATTCAGATCTAAAAATAATATCCTGTAGTGCAATACATACATCTTCCAAGTTATCACCTCTTAGCTTCTGAAAAATATCTGAAGCCCACCTATTTTTCTCTCCTTGTAAAAAACCAATAATAACTATCGTTCTATTTTTATAAGGGAATATATTCACAATATTAATAGTATCTACAATTTTATCTTCCAATCTCCAACATAGTCCTTTACATTCTTCAGTTATATTTATTGGAGATGCCAGACATAACTCTAATCGAAATGGTAACTCTATAACTTTAAATTTATATTGAGAAAAATTTTTATCGTTTATTCCTTTTTCTAACAATAATTTATATTGATCAAATACTTTAATAGTTAAATCACAATTTGAAATTTCTTGAGTAAAATGCATCAGTATATTTTCAGGAAGTATAAATCTATCCAAACATTTTTTAAATACTGATTTTACAACCATTTGAATGTAATATTCTCTACATAATGTCCGATATGCAAGCAAATATTGATTATTTTCATTATACCAATCAACTTGTTTATTTACTGGCTCAATAGGAGCAAATAAAGAGTTATCATGTTTTTTACAAAAGCCATAAAATCCAAAAGTTTCATGTATTCCAACTTCTTTATAAAAGACTGGAGTCCTATTGTTTTTAGTTTCAAATAGATTTTTGTAAGAAAAAGCCATAACTTTTCCATTAATTGAAATTTCCCTTAAAACACCCTCTTTTTGAAAAACATGAGAAAAGATTGGTCGATTTGCACATTGTGGACACATACAATTACAAATTGGTTCTTTTAAAATCCTATCCCTTATCTTTCCTACTTCATAAAGGTACTCATTTTCATTTAATATATCATCCTCATTCATTAATAATTATAATAATAGTTTTAATATACGAATATACCAATTTAAACTTACAATTATTGTAAAATCACAAACAAAGTAATAATCATATGAACTTTTAAGGATTTAATATAACACCATTATATTTGTTCTATAATCCTCTTATCAGTTGATGACAAATTATAGCCTAAATATATAATCTCATTTAATCTATTACTTAATTGGTTAGAATAACCATCATTTAAAATCTTATCAACAACTTCCACAATATCATTCACGAAACCACGTTTGGTCACAATAGGGAAATTATTAATCATATCCTTGGAGAATGTTATACCACCACAATAACTACTTGATGCATATTTCGATTTAATGTAAAAAATAGCCAATTTAGAGTTTAGTAACCCACATAAAAATTTCAAATCATCAATATTTTCAGAACAAATTACCAGAGTAGATTTACCAGGAAGATATTCACCATTAAAATCAATAAATCCATCTAGTAAATTTAAGCCCTTGAAAATCAATTTTTGAGAGGTCCCTTTCCGAACATAAGCATTACCAAAATAGTTAGTAAAAGCGCATCTATTAACAACGGGATAAATATACTTAGAACCCAAATATGTTATTTCTTTTATTCCCCATTTATTTGAAAATTTATCAATAGTACCAGTGTTTACTAATCGTAAATTTCCACTTACATTAGAATAAGAAGTCTGATTGTGCACAAACGACGATAATTCATAAGCATCATGCGTTGAACAAGCATTTTCACACTCTGCTATTGTGTTTAGCATAGCTTTTCCATCTTCAATCTTTTTTATCAAATAATGATTTTCACTAAATAAAGAATCAATATAATAAGGTTTGGCTATTGAACATGATGAAACAGTATTAACATGTACTATATCTTTATTTCCTACAAATTTATAAGAACTTATATTATCAGTTCTCTCAACGAAAAGTGTAATAATAGCATCAACCATTGCACTTTCAAAAGTTTTATTACCAGTATGTACAATCTTACTCATTCTAGGAATCATACAATATTCCCTAAATTTACTACCAAAAGGTTTAGAAAGCCATTTGTCTGGGGTTATAAAGCACAAACAATTATTTGATATAGACAATCCAAATTCAAGAAAGGCCATGTATATATCCCAATTTCCTTTAATATATTTATAGTTTCGCGCTATATATTCACGTAATTCAGTTTGTCCTAATAATGTCATTGTTTCAGAGTCAATATACGGCGGATTCCCAATCACAATATCAAATCCACTCCTTCCATCCTCACGGCTAAACATATCGCTAAACCAAGTATGCCAGAGGAAAAACTGATTATTCTCTGCGAGGTTTATACCTTTCAGCTTTTCAAGGATTGCACTATCCACAAAACAAACTTCCAACTGCCTGTTTATAGTTTCCGATATTTCACGTTGCAACTTGACTTTTCGGTTATGGTCGAAACATGAATAATATACTTTCAAGAGGTTTGAGACCGTTTTCTGAAGTCGGTTTTTCTCATTGTCGAATAGTGAGATTTCGCCTTTGTCCTTTTTATGTTCCTTCTCGTAAGTCAGTTTGCTCAAATCAACACCCATGAAACTTTCTATCAGAGAGTTTCCCTGCATGATTTTATAGTCTAAGTTTGGGAGCGGCGACGGTGTTTCCTCATCCACTACTATTGACAGCCAAAAACGGAGACGGGCTATATCGACTGCTCCTTTCTCTATGTCCACACCATAGATGTTGTTCTGTATGATACTCTTTTTCAGTTCGGAACGGTCATAACGTTCTCCGCTCAATGCTTCACGACAGCGCAACAAGGCGTTTAGCAATCCCATAGGGAAAGCACCGGAGCCAATGGCAGGATCGCATATCTTTACTTCCTCCAGTGCTATCAGCAGTTTTGACTTCTTGCTTTCAGGAATATCCGAAACAGCTTCTTCGGGCGAAAGAACAAAAGCACGTATCTTATCCTTTGCCACTTTGGTATTTGTTTCAAGATAGGCTATCAGCGATTCCTGACACATATATCTCACTATCTCTTTCGGAGTATAGAATGCGCCTTTATCCTTATTGTCTTCCAAAAGGTTTTCGAATATCTTACCGAGCATTTCCGGATCCACACCTACTTCGGCATCGTTAGGGTCATTCTCGTCAATAGTAAAATTATATTCGCTGAAGAACTGAAACAGACGTCTGAAATATTCAGCAGGGAACACACTCTCCGGTTCATCATCTTCATCACGTTCAAAAAGTCCTCCATTCAGATACGGTATGTCTTTCCACTCCATCAGCAGGGACTTGTCCCAACTATAATAATCGAAAAGGCTTTCACGCTCCGAAGGCTTAGTATTCAGTATGCCGAAAAACAATGGTTCAAGCACGGAATCCAGATAATCATCCTTATAGCGTGAACGTTCAAAGAGGTTCTGCAAATAGTTGAGGTCGCCATTCATCCATCCTTTGCGCTGTAGGAAATGCAGGAAGGTGATACGCCCCATCATCTTCTTTATATAATCGCGTATCTTCTTCTCGTCATTGCCGAATGCACGCATCAGAGCAGGATTGGGATTTCCCATATCCTTTTCCACCCATTTACTGCCGGATTTTACGAAACGCTTGCCGGTGACATACTGAATGAAATCGGCATACTGCTCACGATAACGGTCGAAGAACTCATCGGAGAGAGCCTCAACAGAGAAAGCGGTCTTCAGATTTTCGAATGATATACCTTTTTTCTGAAGATTAAGAAGACGTTCGATAGGTGTTCTATACAGTAGTTCTCTGCTACCGAAAACGTAGGTGTATCGTTTGGGCGATGTTGATTCTTCCTTGATGTCACATATAAATGAGAGTCGCCAGTGATCATGGCTGTAGAACACCACCAAAGCAGCATCAAACGCTCCCCAACGGGGATTTATGAATGATCTGACCAGATTACGGAGTCCAACACGCCTGTTGGCCACAGAGCCTTGATTTATGCTGTAGCAGAACAGTCCGATGCGGAAGTAATCCGATGTATCAATACTGCCAATGTAATAGCCTTCCTCTGTGGAATGAGCAGTGGAAAATCTTTCAGGAGTAAGTTTCAGTTCGGTAGCGTGAAAAAAGTCACGGACAAAAGAATACCATCCGGTCATGTCGAATGCCGAACGGAACATTTCTCTCAATGTATCTTTGGTATAAGTGCTTGCCATGATAATGATTTTTAAATGAATGTTTCGGATATTATGATTCGCGGATCTGAGATTTCACGGTTATCTTTTTGCTGTTCTCTTCCGTTGGTACGATACCGGTCAAGCAGACTGCTGATCTCATTCTGTAACTTGTATTCATCCCTGCGAATGCCCGCACGGTCATTTCTATATTCGCGTGCCAATGTTTTCAGATAACGTGGTAGTTGTGAATAGATTCCTTCGTTGATATAGCCTGTAAGGATATCACAGTTCGTACGGAGTTCATTGTCCGCGAGCTGCTGTTTCAGGGTACGCAAGAAGTTTATCGCTTCGAGGGATGTACGGTCCAGGTCCTGACGGTTGACAGTAGATGTATCAGCCGCCTGTATATACTCTTGCGCATATTGCCGCAGAGCTTTGTTTACATGATGGTAATGAAGCGTATCGTCCGTGAATGGTGCTACCTGTTCTTCTGGCTTCGCTTTCAGGTATTTCACTGCATCAAGGAAATCTATTACCCTGACTCCGGATTTTGTAGCCAAATAGAATTCGGTCTTTACATCGGAAGAGACGAAGATTACCGACTCGCCACTGTGCTTTCCGGTGTTTCGCATCACACGACTTTTCATCGGCAAGGACTTGATTTTGTGATACAGTTTTCTGTCATTGGTATAGATTTCACGTACCTCACGCAACAATGCTATCTTTCGGTCTATACTGTCCTTTATGTTGCTGTCGAACAGTGTGAACTGCTTTACAATTTCCTCTCGCGAATAGATCTGCGCATCTTCGCCAAACGCTGAATGAAAACCCTGCAATTTTACCAGAGCATTCTTATAGAGCTGTATTTCCTTATCTCCCTGACGAGAAGGATAAAACATATAGTTATAGATATGCGGTGCGGAAGAACCGATACGGTTTACACGTCCTATGCGCTGCATAAGTCTTGTGGCATTCCATGGGGAATCATAATTTACTATGACATTGGAGCGATGAAGGTTTACACCTTCTGCAAGTACATCAGAAGTCAGGATGATATTATATCTGCCAGCATCCGCAGGATAGTTGGCATCGAAGTTTTCCTTAATGGTCTGCCCTAAACGGCTACGGTTGGCAGCCGTTACCATAAGAACGTCGTTACGGCCTAATTCCGCTGTTATACGGTTGTAGAGATATGTCAGTGTGTCAACACTCTCGGAGAACAGTACAAGTTTGCCTGACGGATTGATTGACTTATTCATAAACTCGTTCTTCAGCTTTGCAGCGAAAAGGTCGAATTTAGGGTCAGCAGTCTCGTTTTCCCAGTCAGCATTAAGTTGCTCCAGTATCCGGGCGTCGTGGTAAAGCATCTGAAGGAATTCCGGCTTGAAGGCATCTGCAGGGAATACTATATCCTCAGCCACGTAACCTTTTGACACAGCATATTCGATAATCTGGTCCAGTTCCATATCCTTTGCCTGAAGGTCTTTAACCTTTAGGTCGGGAGCGATGATGACTTTATCCTCGCCAAACATCTTTATCATATCGGTGGTGATACGCTGAAGTGTGCGAAGCGATTTTCTGAAAGCATAGAAACTGCTTTCGAGACGTTTCACCATGTGAACACGATAAATGCCTGCCAAGGTCTGACCTATATGTTCGGCATTACGGTATTTGTTTCGGTATTTCGGTTTCAGAAACTCCACCGCACGATAGCGGGCATAGTCAAGCCCTGTACCGCCGGGATTTCTTTCCGATTTTCCGTCGGTCAGCTGCTTTAAGGTTTCATAAAAACGGTTATTAGTCGCCGCACTCATACGGTATTCCAGCTCATTGGGAGGAAGTATATCCGGAAACACTATTCCTTGCGAACGTATGTCTGCCCTATAGTCGGGGTCGTTCAGGATATTGTTTCTTGTGCGGCGTATAGTAATCTTGTCTATGACATTGCTTCTTATTTTTTCGTAAATATCATCTACATCTGTAGTGACATCCCTATGGTCGCGCTCACGCATAAGCTTGTTATAATCCTGAATGAGCGGCGAAAAGAAGGATTTGAGATTTGGTATTCCGTCGATGGTACAATGACGGCTGTTCTGGAACAAAAGCAGAAGATTCTGCAAGTCGTCCGGACGGTTGTTCAAAGGGGTGGCAGAAAGAAGCATAACTTTCTTCTGCAGGGATTTCAGAAGTCCGATATTAGTGCAAGGTGCTTTGCAAATCTTTTGCAACTCGTCGTATTTGCCTGAGGTATCGCTACGGAATCCGTGAGCCTCATCTACAATGATGAGGTCGAACTCTTCTTTGTCTTTATACTGGTCGCGTCCTTCAAGTACTTTTGAGAGACTGCCGTTTGTGATAAACTGCGCCTTCCTGTATATCCCGAAAAGCCTGAACGTATTCTTCCAGTTGTCTTCCAACGCCGGAGGATAGACCACAAGTATATTGGTGTTCCTGCCGTTTGCCTCGACAAAACGTTTTGCTATCATCGTGGCAATCATGGTTTTTCCCAAACCTACAACATCGGCAAGGAACAGCCCGTTATGCTTCATCAGCATCTGGAAGCCTTGTATTACGGCATCTTTCTGATACTTCAGTTCTTTCACACCGTCGGGAAGCTGCAGGGAGAAATCGTCTTCCACCTGGTCGCCGAATGTATCAATCAGTACCTTTATATAAAGTTCGTATGGTGTAGGCTGACAGCCAAGGTATGTATGTTTCTTATAAGACTCTATATCGTCGGCAGTCAACGGTACGGCTTCTTCCCACAACTTACAGAATTCGTCGTAACAATAGCTTACATCGTCGTAATCCTTCATTGCCACATTCAGTTCGTAACGTGGCGCCGAGGATATGCCCATGCCTGACTCTGAAATATTGGATGAACCCATTATCACCCATCCGTCGCTGTTAGGGCTGTGTTTCTCCGGCAGACAAAGGTAGAACTTGGCATGAAGGTTCTTTGTGGCATGTATTCGCATCTGTAATCTTCCGCACAGCAGGTCGTCGCACATCCGGAGTATGCCTTCCTCCACTTCAGGAGAATACGATGCACTGACAATATCTTCCTTAAAACCTGTCTGATATACTTCCTTCGCCTTTTTTTCATCGGCAAGCATAAGCAAAGCCTTGTTGTGACTGCGGAATATGTCATCGATATTTATTCCTACGAGGATTTTTATTTCCGATATGTCACCCAACTCTTTTCGGAGTCTGAAATAACCGGATGAGCGGAAAAAGCCTGCCACGGCAAGAAACCTGTCGAATGCTGTCATCTCAGAGGCTATACCTTTGAGTTTGTCGAAAAGTGTATTGCCCTGTCCGTTGTTGAAAAACTTTGTACTCACTGCGTCTGTCAAAGTTTCAGGGTTCAGGACTCCGGCAACCCATGTTTTTCATTAATACCACTTCGCGTAAAGACATAAAAAAAGCGTGAAGCCCTGCATTGTCGCTCGCTCCACGTTCTGAGGCTCCTGGAAATTGCCCTGTAAGTCGAAACGAGCAACGCCGAAGCCCCACGCCGATATGTATAACGCACCTATATACCGCAATTCAGCTAACAGTGTAGGGATACACCATTGGCTGTACGGCATAGTTCAGGTATGTATATAGCACACCCACGGGGCATTCACGCTGCTTTGTTCTTGACTTACAATTTGAAATTTTTCCAGGATTTCAGAACGTCAAAACCAAAGCGTAGTAAACGCCTTTCAATATGTCTTGTCCCTCCCTTCCTACGCTCAATAACAAAGCGTCAGGCGGCGCGAGACATTGCAAAGGTAATAAAACAATCCGAGTTTTCACTAAAACAACGAAGGAATATCAATATAGACTGACAAAGGCGGACATTATAAAAAACCAATTACGTACTTTTGTGTTCGGAAAACAAAGAGAGAAGAAGCCTGACACCTTTTGGTGCCGACTACAGTGGGCAATGCTGCCGACTATAGTGGACACCTCTGCCGACTATAGTGAGTAGTGCTGCCGACTATAGTCAGCACCAAAACATCTAAACATAAAAATATTAAACAAATACTATATGGGAAAAATAAAATATGATTTTTACACTAATCCAAACGCAAAGAGTGAAAACAGCAAATCGGAATACCACATCAGAGTATGCGGACAGCAGACTATCAGTACAAAGGGAATTATAGAATTGATACATAATGCCAGTACTCTTACACCGGCGGACATTAATGCTGTAATTTTCGCATTCCAGGAAGAGATAGCCAATCAACTGGCAAAAGGGAACATTGTGAAGCTTGAAGGACTGTGCAGCTTCAACATTAGTCTGAAATCGGTCAACGGAACGTGTACAGGTAATGAGAATGGAAAAGGGATAGAGCTGAAATCGGTCAACATCAATCCGGAAAAGGAATTTACGGAAATGGTAAAGGATTTGGTAGCAAAGAACGGAATGGAAAAGGTAATGGCAAGACATTCTGTTTCTGTATCGGATGAAAAAGTGGACGCAATACTGACAAATTATTTCAGCACAAATAAAGCTATCACTCGCCCAAAGCTGCAAGACATCTGCTCGACGACGAGATATATGGCCATGCGGCAGATCAAGCGTCTGACCGAAAGCGGGAAACTGGTCAATATAGGTTTCGAGAATCATCCTCTGTATATGCCTACACCGGGAAGTTTTGGTACTAAAGAAAAGGGAACAAATGATTAGATATGAGAAGAGGGCATGTCCGTCTGACATACCCTCTCCATATTGATATTTCTTTCTGAAAAATACTATTCTACCATCCTTTATTGGGATTACTTGTAGAACCTTAAAGTACCTGCTTCGACCAGCGAATTGTGATTTACCCTATATCCGCAGGATGAATCCCCCATTTCGATGCGCTTGATATACCCGTCGGTATTTTTCTCATCATCCACAACTTCTATTACAAGCTGTTTTTGCTTATAGAATTCTGGGTTCAGAGTTATGGTTATCTTGTCGAATGTAGGATCGGTCAGAGTATATTCGAGAACTCCAGGACAGTCAGGATAGAATCCCATCATACTGAATATAGCCCATGCCGACATTGTTCCGGCATCATCATTTCCCGGAATACCGTCAGGAGCGGGCTTGAAATATTTCTCCAGTAAAGCCTTGACCAATTTCTGTGTTCTCCATTCCTCACCTTTGAAATAGCTGAAGAGATAAGGATAGGCTATGTCTGGCTCGTTGGCCGGGTCGTAATATCCCTTGTCGAATATCATCTGGAGCTTATCAACAAACTTTTTCTTTCCTCCCATAAGTTTTGCCAATCCTTTTACGTCATGAGGAACATAATATGTATAATTCCACGCATTTCCTTCATGGAAACCAGGACTCGGCTCGAAGTTTTCGCCCTGTTTCGGATCAAACGGGCTGTAGAATTCACCGTTAGGCAATATTGGACGTAATGTTCCGTATTCCTTACAATAATAGTTCTTATATCCCATTGATCGGTTATAGAACATCTTTGCATCGTCCTTTTTTCCAAGTTCCTTAGCAAGTGTTGACAAAGCATAATCCGCTATGTAATATTCCAGTGCATGAGATACTGAGTTATCATACTGTTCCATTAACGGTACATAGCCTTTCGTGATATAATCGTCTATATCAGGACGCATCAGATTGTCTTTTCCCGGCATTGTGGCAGACTTATACATAGCCTCGTATGCAAGATTGATATCGAAATCTCTGAGCCCCTTCATCCATGTATCTACAATTACCGGCAAGCTTGGGTCACCTTCCATAGTCAGTGTTTCTCTTCCATAAAGTTCCCATTTTGGAAGCCAGCCATGTTCCCTGTACATATCAATCATAGTTTTCACCATCTCGATTTGTCTTTCAGGGAAAACGAGCGTCATCAGCTGATGGAGGTTTCTGTATGTATCCCATAACGAGAATACAGTATATCTGTCGCCTTTTGTCGTAAGAATCTCATCTCCTTCCATCGAAGGATACTGCCCGTTTACATCCTGAAGGATATTTGGATGGATAAGTGTATGATAAAGAGCCGTATAGAACACAGTCTTCTGTTCATTTGTTCCACCTTCAACCATTATTCTGCCCAAATCGTCATTCCATCTGTTTCTTGCCTCCTGATGTATTTCGGCAAAATGTCTTCCGGACTGTTCCTTGTCAAGGTTTTCTCTGGCATTTTCAATACTTACAAACGACACTCCCATGGATACTTCTATTTCCTCACCTTCGGAGGTATCGAATGTGTACCACACTCCTATGTCGTCGCCTGCAATGTCTTTTCCGTACTTATCATATATCTTATACTTGCCGCTATGCTGGTCCCACTCAGCCTCAACTCCCTGCATTTCGCGCTGTTTCTTCCAATATCCGGACGCAACAGGAGCCTTGCTGACTCTCATGACGAAATATATCGGGAAGACAGCTTGTGGATTATAACAGAAAGTGCCAAGAAGTTTCATACCCTCAATCTCAGTTTCACTTACTTTTCTTACGAAAGCACCGGTCTCATTGGTCAGACCTTCACCAAGATTAAGCAAGATATTGCTTTTTCCTTCAGGGAAAGTGAAACGTGTCAGTCCGCTTCTCATGGTAGCTGTAGCTTCTGCCAGTATATCATATTTTTGCAGATAAATACTGTAATATCCGGGAGTAGCTGTTTCCTTTTCGTACTTACTACCATAATTCTTATAATCGACGTCGAGTTCACCTGTAGTAGGCATCAAAAGCAAAGAGCCCAATTCGGGACATCCCACGCCACTAAGGTTAACATGTGCAAATCCGGTAAAATAGCTGTTGGTATATTCATATGGAGTAGACCACCAACGCGCGTCCTTGTCATATTTATTATCGGCTGAGCCCATAACATTAAACGGAACAACAGACATCAAACCATTAGGACATACTGCGCCTGGATTGCAAGTTCCGAAGTTTGTAGTACCGATAAACGGATCTACATAGTCTACCGGCTGCTGAGCCATTGCGGCTCCGGCAAGGACTGTAAACATTACATTAAATAGCAGTTTTTTCATATATTCCAATTGCTGATACAGTATAAGCTGAAATTTCTTATACTATAGAGTTATTTTTTACAAAATCTATTATCTCTGATATATATCCGAAAGCCATACCGACTACAGTATCGGCGGCGCCGTAGTACACGGCAACTCTTTCACCATCCTGAAGGGCGGCACATGGGAATACCACATTAGGAACATCTCCCTGAAGCTCGTATGGAGCTGCCGGAGCAAGAAGATAAGGACGTGTACGGTACAATACTTTTTCAGGATTATCTCTATCGAGTATCACAGCACCCATAGAATATCTGAATCCGTTACAGGTTGTGATTACACCATGATAGAACATAAGCCAGCCCTCGTCAGTAAGGAAAGGAACGGAACCTGCACCAATCTTAGTACACTGCCAAGCACTCTCAGGGAAAGGAGTAACTTTCATTACGCATCTGTGTTCTCCCCAATATTTCATATCAGGGCTATAGCTGATATATATATCGCCGAACGGTGTATGTCCATTATCACTCGGACGGCTCAGCATGGCATACTTACCGTTAATCTTCTGCGGGAACAGAACGCCATTTCTATTGAAAGGGAGAAAAGCGTTCTCGCACTGAAAAAATTCCTTGAAATCAAAAGTATATGCAATACCGATTGTCGGTCCGTGATATCCGTTACACCATGTAATCCAGTAACGGTCCTCAATCCATGTTACACGCGGATCATACTTGTATTCCGATTCAATCATATCAGTATTTCCAGCCTTGAACCGGATAGGCTCATGGTTAATTTCCCAGTTTATTCCATCTTTACTGAAGCCTGCAAAAATATTCATCTGTACAGCCTTGTTGTCGCAACGGAATACTCCTGCAAATCCATCACCAAAAGGCACAACAGCGCTGTTGAAAATACTGTTTGATGTCGGGATGTGATATCTTCCGATAACCGGATTCTTTGAATACCTCCACATTACATCGTTACAACCTGCCGGGCGTTCTTCCCATGGCATAATAAATTTCTCTGTCATATTTATCAGATTTAAATATTATAAAATAAGATTCATTCTTTCTGTCCTTCTATAAGCGTACCGTCCTGATTATACTTAAACGGGATGAAATAGGTTATAAGAAACGCCGGAATGGTAGCTATCAAAACAAAGATAAAGAAAGGCTCATATCCTCCTGGTCTGTTGAACCATTCACCCAGTGTCTCACAAACCCATCCACTCATCATTCCGGGAATCATAACACCAAGGTTCATTATACCTGAAGCAAAGGCATAATGTGCCATCTGATGCTTGCCCGGAGCTACTTGCTGCATCATAAACAGTGTAAGTCCCACAAAACCGAAACCATAGCCGAAATACTCGAATACGATTCCACTGCAAATAATCAGACCATTCTCCGGTTGGAAGAACGCAAGAAAGGCATATACCACAAAAGGCAAATTGAAAATACAGCATAAAGTAAACAAAGTTTTCTTAAGGCCTTTATCCGAAATATAATATCCTGCAAGCAATGAACCCAAGACAAATGCAGCGGCCCCGTATGTACCATAATAAAGTCCTATTTCCTTTTCAGACAGCCCGAGTCCACCAGCGTCTCTCCCTGCCTTCAGGAATAATGGCACGATTTTCATCACAAAACCTTCGGCAAATCTGTATAATATGATAAAACATATATAATATACTATATGGCTTTTTCTGAAGAAATCGGCGAGTACAGCATACAGCTCCGACAATATTTCTTTTCCGCTTCTCTTACCTTCCGCCTTAGCTGCCCGTGATGAAGGCAAAGCGAAAATATGGTAAAAAGACAGAAGTATCATCACTGCGGAGAGTATAAGCATTATTGTCATCCATGATTTCTTGTTGGCCTCGAGCAGGGAACCTGCTCCCGAATAGCTTTCTATAAAATATCCGGCAAGATAAACCAATCCTCCTGTAGCTACAATCTTTGCTATATTATAGAATGCTCCCTGCCATCCTATATATTTAGCCTGCTCGGAGTTCGACAGCTCACTCATATAAACGCCATCGCAGGCTATATCGTGTGTAGCGCCACTGAAAGCAATAACCGCAAGCAATGCTATTGATATGGCAAAGAAACTGTTAAGGTTTAATGACAAAGCGACAAGCCCAAATGCTATACCTGATATAAGCTGGGTAACGACCACAAAAAACTTTTTAGTTTTAAACAGTTCAAGAAACGGACTCCACAACGGTTTCAATGTCCATGGAAGAAGTATCAGCGATGTCCAGAATGTAATAAGCTTGTCATCGACTTCAAGTCCCTTAAACATAAGTACCATCACCATATTAAGCACGACGAACGGGAGTCCCATGGCAAAGTATGCCGTTGGAATCCATATAATAGGGCTTCTTCTGTTATTTTTTCCATTATTCATAAATTCATTCCTTTCATTAGAAGCTGATTTATCTGCTTATTCATTCATTTTACATCTTTACCATCGGTTATATACCCCATTTAGTAGGTTGACTGGTCATGGTAAACTCAAGAACTCCTCCATTCTTGATATCTTCATGACTGATAAATGGTTTTTCAAGAGGTACACCGTTCAGAACAGCCTTCTCAATATACTTATTCTCTTTGCTATTATTTAACGCTTTAACAACGAACTGTTTATTATCGGAAAGGTTTACAGTTACTTCATCAAACAGCGGACGACCTATAGAATAAACAGGCTTACCAGGACATACCTGATAGAAACCAATGGAATTCATAATATACCATGCCGACATCTGACCACAGTCTTCATTTCCTGAAAGTCCGTCAGGAGCATTAAAATATTGGCTATGGAAAACACTATCAACGAGTTCCTGAGTCTTCCAAGGCTGATCAGCATAATTATAAAGATGAATAATATGATGACTTGGCTCATTTCCATGGGCATATTGTCCGATAAGGCCTGTGATATCAGCCGATACCAAATCACCTTCCAGAGAAGAGTCGGCTGTAAACAGAGAGTCAAGTTTTTCTATAAACTGAGTCTTTCCTCCCATAAGTTCTATCAATCCATCCACATCATGCGGAACAAACCATGTCCACTGCCATGCTGTACCTTCGCAATAATCATCGTTTCTATGATTAGATGATCTCGGGTTAAACGGTGTACGCCATTTACCCTTCGAATCAAGTCCGCGCATAAACCTTGTTGACTTATCAAAATACTTCTGATATGCCTTAGAGTAATCCTTATATTTTTCAGCATTCTCCATATCATTATTAGCCTCGGCCAAAATAGAAATACAATAGTCATTGTATGCATATTCCAAAGCCTTTGCCACTGACTCGTTATCCTTGTCACAAGGAACATATCCTAAAGTATTTTTATAATACTTTGCCTTAGGCATAAGATGAGGTAAAACTGCAGCAGGACACTTAATTCCTGTTGTATCATATTCGGCTGCACGCAAACAAGCCTCGTATGCTTCTTTCAGATCGAAATCGGCATTACCTTTCGTATAAGCATCGGCTATAAGCGAAACAGCATGATATCCAATCATTGTTCCTGTATAATTTGAAGCCAGATCCCACATCGGGAATACTCCACCTTCCTTATGTTTAAGTAACAAAGATGTAATAAAATCATTATTAAGCTTGGGATCAATTATGGACAACAATGGATGAAGAGCTCTGAACGTATCCCACAAAGAGAAAATAGTATAAACAGGCTTGTCAACATTTCCCTGATGCACCTCCAGGTCCATACCAAGATAGCGTCCGTCGACGTCTGTAAACAGATTCGGGCTTATAGCCGTATGATACAAGGCCGTATAGAATATTTCTTTATTTTTAGCATCAGCAGTCTTTATATCAATTTTCGACAAGTACTTATTCCATTCATTATGAGCATCAGTCCTTACCTTTTCAAAATCCCATTCAGGAATTTCAGCCTCAACGTTCTTTCGTGCTCCCTCAACGTCCACTGCAGAAACTCCAACCTTCACAAGGATCTGCTCGTCTTTTGCCGTTTCAAATTTCAGCAAAGCTTTATACAGCGGCAGTTTCTTACCATTATTTACGGTCATTGTATCAGTATAGATTTCGTATGTGAATGGTTTGGAAAATTTAGCATAGAAAGCTATTTGTTGGTCGAAAGCCCAATATTTGGTAGTCTTATAGCCGCAAATTTCGGTATCGCTCAATACATCAATATTCATATCCATATTTCTCTGTCTCTGGATAGAATAATCCATATCAACAATAAATCCGGAATTATCGCTTTGAGGGAAAGTATATCTATGGATAGCGGCCCTCTTTGTAGACGACAACTCAGCCTTTACGGAATATCTGTCAAGGAAAACAGAATAATATCCAGGAACAGCCACCTCATTTTCGTGTGAGAAAGATGATGCGTATGGCAACGACTGACTAATGAGGTCCTGATTCTTATAATCCTGTTCGCCTACAGTAGGCATAATAAGGATATCTCCATAGTCGGCACATCCCGTGCCGCTTACATGTGTATGCGAAAACCCATTTATCGAAGAGTCTTCATAATAATATCCCGAGCAGGCATCCCATCCATCAATTCTGGTATCAGGGCTCGGTTGTATCATACCATTAGGAACAACAGGTCCGGGGAATGTATGACCATGTCCACCAGTTCCAATAAACGGATCGACCATACTTGTATAATCCGTTTCAGCGATTTCTGCAGTATTACATGCAAACAGTCCAAATGCCAACAAAGGCACGAAAATCAATTTCTTCATTTTCATAATTATTGATTTAAGGTTATTATTCTACCTATTTATATTATTAAATTATCAATCTATTATTCCACCGTATCAGTCATTTCAAACTCCAGAACTCCGCCTTTCATTATATCATCGTGTCTGATAAATGCTGAATCAAGAACCTTTCCGTTCAGTTTCACTGATTTCACAAAACAATTGCTGCGCCCAGCATTCTTTGCTACTATAGTAAACTCCTTATTATCTGCGATTCTCAATTTCATTTGTGGGAACATTGGGGTTCCTGTTTCATAAACACCTGATACAGGATTTACCGGATAGAATCCCATCGCGCTCAGTACATACCAAGCCGACATCTGTCCGCAATCCTCGTTTCCACATAATCCGGACGGATTATTCTTATAAAGTTCATGCATAATCTCGGCTACATATTTCTGGGTTTTCCACGGACTGTCTGTATAATTATAAAGATAGGCAACATGATGACTTGGTTCATTCCCGTGAGCATACTGCCCAATCATACCTGTACTGAATATCGGAAGCTCCTCGTTCTCTTTCGGAGTTAAAGTAAACATACTGTCCAGTTTCTCCTCAAAGCGTTTTTTCCCTCCCATAAGTTCCACCAGACCATTTATGTCATGCTGAACAGACCACAAATATTGCCATCCATTGCTTTCGGTAATGTGCGGCGTATATTCCTCAGGTTTAAAATCAGGAATAAACTTACCCCTGCTATCCTTAGGTTGCATGAACGACGAAGCCTCATTGAATACATTACGATAATTCATAGCCCTCTGGTAAAATTCCTCTGCCAATTCCTTTTTCCCCATTCTATCTGCCATTTCAGCAATACAATAGTCATCAAACGCATATTCCAGGGTTTTAGAAAGTGACCAGTTTTCGGTATTATACTTATCTACGACATCGTATGGGATATATCCCATTCTTTTATACAATCCTATTTGTCTGTAATCGTCAAGATTAGCAGTTTTCACACACTCTTCAAGTGCCGTTTCAGAATCAAAATTGCCTATTCCTTTAAGATAGGCATCAACAATGACAGGGACCGAATGATATCCAATCATCATATCTGTCTCACTTCCATACATATTCCATACCGGAAGTCTGCCGTTCTGTCGGGAGAAAGCGACAAGCGACTTCACCATATCATTAACCCTCCGTGGCTGTAAGATTGTAAACAACGGATGTGCAGCCCTATATGTATCCCAAAGCGAGAAAGTACTGTAATTGGTCCATCCGTCAGCTTTATGAACATTTCCATCCGGCCCATAATAATCACCATTAACATCACCGTATATTGTAGGAGCCAACATGCTATGATATAGGGCTGTATAGAATATTGTTTTTTCGTCTGTATCATTACTTACGACCTCAACCTTGCCCAAAGCCTCGTTCCACAAATTCTTTGCCTTGCTCAGATACGAATCAAAATCATCGTACACAGCCTCAGCCACAAAGTTTCTTTCAGCACCTTCCATACTTACTCCTGAAATAGCTGTCCTAACCAGAATCTGTTCATTATCATCTGTATTATAATATACTTTGGCTATATAACCGGTTCCACTCGGTTCGCCATCTTCCATAATAAGAGTTGTATCAAGCACAAGACTCTCAAAAGGTTTCGAGAACTTTGTATAGAAAAACACTTTCTGATTCCTCGCCCAACCATCGGAAAACCTGTACCCTTTCAAAGTAACAGAGTCAACTATTTCGATATAAGAATCCTGAGTCCTGTCCCAGTTCATTGCTTTACTCAAATTAAGGAATATTGCCGACTCTGCTTTTGGAAAAGTATATCTCTGAATGCCGCATCTTTCTGTTGCAGTCAATTCAACATTTATATTATAGTCGTCAAGGAAAACCTGATAGTATCCGGCATAAGCCTTTTCGTTTTCATGCGAGAATTTTGAATGGATACCCAAAGGTGGTTCGGCTTCGCTGTAAGGCAATGTAACAGGCATAAACGAAATATCATAAAAATCGCCGGCACCTGTTCCCGACAAGTGAGTATGGCTGAATCCGGCGATGGTACTGTCCGGATAGAAATATCCTGCAATTCTGTCCCAACCCGGCAAACCATTATCGGGGCTAAGCTGTACCATACCGAAAGGAACTTGTGCTCCCGGATAAGTATTACCTGTAAAATCCGTTCCTATGAAAGGATTTACAAACTTAGTATAATCAACATTCTGATTACTTCCATTTTTAACGCATGAGGATTCTGATACAGCTATCAGAAGCAGACCCACACATATAATACTTAAATGTTTCATACAAAAAGCGATTTCACAACGTTACAAAACCATACCATAGAGAAACTTTCATAGAATAATAAGTCTCATCAACGTCAACAAGGCAAGTCGCATATAACATTATATATATGTGACACTAAAAAAGAGACATATATTTATTTTTCAAATCATTTTCTAAATCGCATAGATTTTTTTAAAACTTATTCATGCAAATATACTATATTAATTTATTATTTACAATAACAAATAAGTTTACTTAAGGAATCTGAAGTATATTATATATAATAATAACATTTACAGGAATATTTATTCCTATTATATATAATTATTTCGTCATAGCAAATAAAATTTCCAATATCGGAACAACAAGACACTTCCGGACCTTTCCTCGAATACTTTACACCATTAAAATATAAATGACGATACCTCATAATACGTTAATAAAGCCAACCAACATGCAAATAATCATCATAGTCAATAATATCGAAGATAACAAAAACAAATATTTTGCTTTCCTGCTATAGCAAAATATTTTTCAGAACAGAAAAGGCTATCATACGTCCAAAGCTGCAAGACATCTGCTCAACCACGAGATATATGGCCATGCGGCAGATAAAACGACTGACAGACAGCGGAAAGCTGATAAACATAGGTTTCAAGAACCATTCGCTGTATGTACCGGCCGAAGGATGTTTCGGAACACAGCATTAAACACCTATTTAAACAGCATTTAAATACAGTTTAAAATGTTATACATTCGAGTGTTGGGCGATAAAAACAGACAGTTTATCCATAATTTTATATAAAACTGCAGGAAATGTACTGATTAGATGAAAAAACTTTCTACTTTTGCAACTTGTAACATAGAAATCATTTGCAAATGAAAATAAGAATATTACCAATTCTGGTTGCCGGATTGATGGCAGCCACTGCTTTTTTGTCATCATGTCTTGGAAGCGACTATGAGGAAATAGAGTATCCGTCAACGTCAAGTATAAAATCATTTTCCATAGGGACACTATACCAGACATTCTATGTAAAAAGTTCGAAAGGAGAAGACAGTGTATATACTGATACGGTGAGTTACGCCGATGTTCCTTTCACTATAGACCAGATTAACAGAAGAATATACAATAACGACTCTTTGCCTAAGGACGTTGATATAACAAGAGTTGTGGCAAGTATCTCAGCCGACTATGACGCTATATACTACGAAAAAGACGGCAAAGACACTATATGGACTTCAGCTGACTCTTTAGACTTCACAAAGCCGCTTACTTTTAAAGTGATGTCATATATCCCTTCACTTAATCAGTTTAAGACAGGCTACCCATATCAGGTTACAGTAAATGTTCACAAACTGAATCCGGACTCGCTGGTCTGGAAAAATTTCAGCAACTCATTCGGACAGGATGTGGTTTTCAGCAAGCAAAAAGCCGTTTACCACAACAGTAGAATATATGTATTTGGTGAAACTCAAACCGGAAATACAAAAGTCTATACATCGGAAACAGACAGAGGAAACATTATAAACGGATGGACTGACGTTACACCGGAAATAGCAGGTATTAACATATACTCTGCAATGGTATTCAATAACGATGTATATTATATCGCAGAAGGAAGCTTATATAATCTGAGCAGTACTTCAAAAATTGGAACTGAAACAAATCTTTCGAACCTGGTTTCTGTAAACGGACAGGACATTCTGGCTTATACAAACGACAATAAGGTAGTAAAGCTCAATGCTTACGGAGAGAAAGAAAGCGAATGCGATTTCATTGATGGTGAGAACCTTAACGGAAATATCAGTTACATATCATATCCAGCCGCTCACAACACATCGTTGTGGAGAACAGTTGTAATGAAGAACGGAGCCGAGGCTGACACTACAGCAACTGTATTCAGCTACATCAGCAGCGACAACGAATGGGTGAAATTCCAGCCAAACAACCCTACCACATGTCCAAACCAGAATAATATCTCGATGATTGCTTACGACGGCAAAATTTTCGCATACGGCGAAGACTTTGACTATTTCTACTCTTCATTGGACAACGGACTGAACTGGAAAGAGGAAACAGAATATATGGTATTCCCGTCTGAAAATAAAAACGGAATAGACAAATTGACTACTTATCGCCAAAACGGAAGTTACTCTACAGTAGTCGAGGATAATGGAAATAAAGGCTCATTCATCTGGTTTATCTGGCAGGACGGAAGCATGACAAGAGCCATCCTTAACAGACTGATGCCTAAGGAATAAACCATCAAAAAAGAGAAAGACTGACATGCTATACAGAGAAAAAATAGACAAGACAAGAATTCCCGAACATATTGCAATAATTATGGATGGGAACGGACGTTGGGCTAAAGAAAGAGGACATGTACGTACTTACGGCCACCAGGCAGGTGCCGAGACTGTACATATAATAGCTGAAGAGGCCGCGCGACTTGGAGTAAAATTCCTCACTTTATATACATTCTCTACAGAAAACTGGAACAGACCGGTCGATGAGGTTGCCGCACTAATGAGTCTGCTTATGGACTCTATAGAGGAGGAAACTTTCATGAAAAACAATATCCGTTTCAAAATCATCGGTGACACGACAAGACTTCCGGGAGACGTGCTTGAAAGACTGAACCTATGTATAGAAAACACATCACTCAATACAGGCATGTGTCTGACATTGGCTCTGAGCTATTCGTCAAAATGGGAGATTACTGACGCCATGAAGAAAATAGCGGAAGAGGTGAAATCGGGTAGCCTGGATGTAGAGGATATTTCAGACAAGACCATAGACAGCCATCTTGCCACAAGCTACATGCCTGATCCTGAACTGCTGATAAGAACAGGTGGCGAAATAAGACTGAGCAATTACCTGCTATGGCAGTGTGCATACTCGGAATTATATTTCTGTGACACATATTGGCCGGACTTTAAGGAGGAGGAATTGTGTAAAGCTATTTGCGACTATCAAAGCAGAGAACGCCGATTTGGAAAAACTAGTGAACAATTATAATTTGAAACAATGAGATACCGTCTTTTAATCATATCTATGATGACTTTGGGTTTGTCCTTTGTATCAAACAACGGATATGCCCAGAATAATACCGCCGAAAACGATAAACCTGTAATCCTTTACAACGGTTCGCCTAAAAAATATGAAATAGCGGACATAAAGGTTACCGGTGTAAAAAATTACGAAGATTATGTGCTTATAGGAATCTCCGGTCTTGCCGTGGGACAGACTATCACTGTGCCGGGTGATGACATTACAGGAGCTGTAAAGAAATACTGGAGGCACGGATTGTTTTCGGACGTAAAGATATCGGCTGACAAGATTGAAGACAACAAGATATATCTGCACATCGAACTTAAGCAACGTCCGCGTATCACCGACATACGCTTTTTCGGTGTGAAAAAGAGCGAACGCGAAGATTTGCAGGCTAAACTGGGACTGGTGAAAGGTAGCCAGATTACACCTAACCTGATTGACCGCGCGAAAATACTTATCAAAAAACACTTCGACGAAAAAGGTTTCAAGAATGCCGAAGTAAACATCGTAGAAAGAGAAGACACCGCTAATGCCGAACAGGTATATGTGGATGTTGACATCGACAAGAAAGAAAAAATCAAAGTTCACCAGATTACTATAGACGGAAATACTGTTCTGACTGACAAGAAACTCAAAAGAGTAATGAAAAAGACTAACGAAAAAGGTAAGCTTATCAACCTTTTCCGTACAAAGAAATTCATCGAAAGTAATTTCGAGGCAGACAAACAGCTCATCATTGACAAGTATAACGAATTGGGATATCGTGACGCTCTCATCGAAATGGACAGCATCAGCCAGTATGACGACAAGACGGTAAACATCTACATGAAAATATACGAAGGCAATAAATACTACCTGAGAGACATTACTTGGGTGGGTAATACTGTCTATCCTTCTGACTTGCTTAGCGAACAGCTCAGAATGAAGAAAGGAGATGTCTATAACCAGAAATTGCTGAACGAGCGTATCAGCGGAGATGAGGACGCCATCGGTAACAACTACTACAACAGAGGTTACGTATTCTACAACCTTGACCCTGTGGAAGTGAACATTGACGGTGACTCCATCGACCTGGAAATGCGTATCACCGAAGGTCCGCAGGCTACTATCAGCCATGTTCGTATAAACGGTAACGACCGTCTGTACGAAAACATTGTCCGCCGTGAGTTGAGAACACGCCCGGGCGATCTCTTCAGTAAGGAGGCTTTGGAACGTTCATACCGTGAAATTGCACAGATGGGACACTTCAACCCTGAAAACATTCAGCCGGATGTACAGCCTAATGTGCAGGACGGAACTGTTGACATCAACTGGGGATTGGAATCAAAAGCCAACGACCAGGTGGAATTCTCAGCCGGATGGGGACAAACAGGTGTTATCGGTAAGCTGAGCTTGAAGTTCACTAACTTCTCATTTGCAAACCTTTTCAGAAAAAATGACAACTATCGTGGTATCCTTCCTCAGGGAGACGGTCAGACACTTACAATAAGCGGTCAGACAAACGGTAGATACTATCAGTCGTACAGCGTTTCATTCTTCGACCCATGGTTCGGAGGTAAGCGTCCTACATCATTCTCTGTATCGGCATTCTATTCTGTGCAGACTGACGTAAGTAGCAACTATTATAACTCGGCTTATATGAACAACTACTATAACATGCTGTACGGTTACGGTAGCTACTACAACAATTATTATGGCAACTACTATAATAACTATGAATCTTACTACGACCCTGACAAGTCAATCAAGATGTTCGGTGCGTCAATCGGTTGGGGTAAGCGTCTGAGATGGCCTGACGACTATTTCACAATCTCGGCTGAGCTGTCTTACCAAAGATTCATGCTTAAGGACTGGAGCTATCTGTACATCAAGCTGAACAACGGACAGTATATGAACACAGGTAACTGCAACAACATCAACCTGAACCTGACTCTTGCCAGAAACTCTACAGATAACCCTATCTTCCCAAGATACGGTTCTGAATTCTCGGCATCGGTATCAATAACTCCGCCTTACTCACTGTTCAGCAATAAGGATTATTCCACTTACGGAAAAGACAATTATGAAGAAGCTGCAAGTATGTTCAAATGGATTGAATACCACAAATGGAAATTCAAAGCAAAAACATATACAGCACTTCTGCCTATACAGAAATGTCCGGTATTGATGACACGTACCGAGTTCGGTATCCTGGGACACTACAACAAGTATAAACGCTCTCCATTCGAGACATTCTACGTGGGTGGTGACGGTATGACAGGATACAGCTACAACTACGCTTCGGAAACTATCGCGCTACGTGGTTACGAAAACGGTTCGTTGACTCCTTACGGTAGCGAAGGTTACGCATACATCAGACTTGGTGCCGAATTGAGATATCCGCTTATGCTTGAGAACTCAACAAGTATATATGCGCTTGGTTTCGTTGAAGCCGGTAACGCATGGACAGAGGTATCTAAGTTCAATCCATTCCAGTTGAAACGTTCGGCCGGTGTCGGTGTACGTATCTTCCTCCCTATGATTGGTATGATGGGTATCGACTGGGCATACGGTTTCGACAAGATAAACGGCTCAATGCAGTATAGCGGAAGCCAGTTCCACTTTATCATCGGACAGGAGTTCTAACGTAAGGAGACAAGACTTTTCCCCAGTTGACAAGATTTTAGGGACTAGAGACTAGGGACCAGATACTAGGGGACCTAGTAACTAGTAACTCGTCAACTAGTATCTAAAAAAACTTAAAAACTAACAAAACTCAAAAGCTCAAATATTATGAAGAAAATGTTTCTATCTTTACTGATTGTCATGGCAGGCATGATGACAGCACAGGCACAGAAATTTGCCCTTATAGACATGGAGTTTATCCTGAAACAGATACCATCATACGAACAGGCTAACAAACAGATGGAAAGCCTGTCAAAACAATGGCAGACAGAAGTCGAAGCCAAATCAAAAGAGGCAAAAACTCTTTACGAAGCTTATCAGAAATCGGCTTCTACAATGACAGCCGAACAAAGAACTGCAAAAGAAGAAGAAATCATATTAAAAGAAAGGGAAGCGGCAGAACTGAGACAAACTTACTTCAGACCGCAAGGCGAGGCAATGAAAAAAAGACAGGAACTTATCGCCCCTATACAGGATGCGATATACAATGCTGTAAAGGAAATCGCGACAGAAAAGGGATACGATGCCGTAATAGACAGAGCTTCAGCACAAAGTATGATTTTCGCTTCTCCACGTATCGATATTAGCAATGAAGTTCTTTTGAAATTAGGATATTCAAAATAATTTTATACATTTGCATCCGAAAGGAAAACACACTTACATCAGGTAAGAAATTAATAATAAAATAGAAGACAAAGATTATGTTGAAAAAATTAGCATTATTGATTATGCTCGTTGCACCAATGAGCATATTTGCACAGAAGTTCGGATACTTCAAATCAGAATCAATCATCCCGGTAATGCCTGAATACGCTAAAGCTCAGACAGACATCCAGGCTTTGCAGAAACAATATGAGGATGAAATCAAGCGCGCGTCTGACGAATTCAACAAGAAGTTCGCCGAATTCCAGCAGGAGCAGAAGAATCTTCCTCAGAATATCCTTGAACGCCGCCAGAAAGAGCTTCAGGAACTTTCTGAAAAAGGAATGCAGTTCCAGCAGGACGCTCAGCAGCAGTTGCAGAAAGCTTATACAGACATGATGACTCCTATCTATGAAAAGATGGAAAAAGCCGCTCAGGCTGTAGGTAAGGCAGGTGGTTATGTCTTCGTATTCGACTTGAACCGTACTGACATCCCTTACGTTGACGATACTCAGGCAAAAGATATCACAAACGATATCAAGACTAACCTTGGAATCAGCCTTACAGCTACTCCATACGTGCCACAGGCTCCAGCTCCAGCTGCAAACTAATTTTCAAAAGAAAACTTATTTACTTAAATACGGTGAGGAACCTGTCAACACAATCACAGTGTTTACAGGTTCTTCGCTTTTTAGCTCTATCAGCATGCCATATTTACTAAACAAGATAAAAGGTCCGATTGGAGTATTCGACTCTGGTTACGGCGGGTTGACAATACTGAAAGAAATCAGAAAACAGATGCCGGAATATGACTTTCTGTATTTGGGCGACAACGCACGTACCCCCTACGGAACACGATCATTCGAAGTAGTGTATGAATTCACATTACAGGCCGTGGTAAGGCTCTTCGAGCTTGGATGTCCGCTCGTAATATTAGCATGCAACACGGCGTCAGCAAAAGCTCTGAGAAGCATACAGCAGAACGACCTGCCATATCTTGACAGTTCAAGACGGGTGCTGGGGGTAATACGGCCTACTGCCGAAAGTATAGGTGAAGTGACCAAGAGCAGACATGTAGGCATATTGGCCACATCGGGTACAATCAATTCAGGCTCGTATCCAATGGAAATTAAAAAGCTATATCCTGATATTAAGGTCACGGGAGTGGCATGTCCTATGTGGGTTCCACTGGTGGAAAATAAAGAATTCGGTTCCGACGGCGCAGACTATTTCGTAAAGGAATATATTGATAAGCTGTTGGAAAAAGACAGTGAGATTGACACTATAGTTTTGGGATGCACACACTATCCGCTGCTAATTGACAAAATAAGGAAGTTTACACCTGAAGGAATAAAGATCATTACTCAGGGCGAATATGTGGCAGAGAGCCTTAAAGACTATCTGAGAAGGCATAAGGAAACTGACTCAAGATGTACCAAAAGCGGAGAATGCCAGTTCCTGACAACAGAATCCGTTGAAAAATTCAAGGAATCGGCATCAATATTCCTTCATGAGGATGTATCCGTAAGAAGTATTACCTTAGGGTAATATGACTGGAACTACAGTAGTCTGCGGCTTAAATATCTTACCGGATACCATACAGATATAAAGCCTATGACGATTACTGTCACAAATATAAGAACTATATCCCATGCATGAACACTAACCGGGTAGGCATCTACAACAAAGCTTCCGGAATTACCCAATGAAATTATACCGTATTCCTGCTGTATCAGACAAAGGACCAGGCCTAATATCACTCCGGCAACAGCTCCTATGAAAGAAATCATTCTCCCCTCGAAAAGAAAGACTCTTACAACCTGACTGTCCGAAGCTCCAAGATTCCTGAGAGTCTGAACGTCGTTCTTCTTATCTATTATAAGCATAGACAATGAGCCTATAACATTGAAACAAGCTATAAGAAGTATAAAAGTAAGGAATATGTACGAAATAAGCTTTTCAATCTCCATTATCTTGAATGTATCGGCCTGCTGTTCGTATCTGTTCCGGACATAAAAGTCATCGCCAAGCAATTTCTTTATCTTTGAAATAACATCTTTTTCATTTGCTTCGGGAGTAAGCCGCAGGTTGACAGCCGACACCTTTTTATCGTACTGGAACAAATTACGCGCGAACTGGAGTGATGTAATTATATACGAAGCATCATATTTTTCCTGGTTTACTGTAAATGTCAGGCCTGAGGAGAAAAGCCGGTCGCTCACAAAGCTGCTCATGGGATTTGACATGTTTATCTTTCCGCCACGCTTAGGCGCATAAACTTCCAACGGGTCAAGAAAGCGGATTCCACTGCCTAAGGTAGAAAGCAGCTGTAATCCCGGAATAGCATAATCAACAACCTCGTCATGAAGTATCAAATCTCCACGACCAAACAAGATGCTGTCAATAGGTGTGAGCCTGTCAAAGTTATCTTCAACTCCTTTTATGACAGCCATGACCTGCCTGCCCTTATACTGCACCATGGCATTGTCCTCGACAGATTCCGAATAAACGGCTATTTCAGGCATATTTCTTACTTCTGAAAGTACAGGCAAACTACCATCGAAGACCTTACCTTTGACAGAGGTTATCTTTACCTGCGGGTCAAAAGCAGTAAAGAAGGTAGCCACCATATCCTGGAAGCCATTAAAAACAGAAAGTGTGCAGACCATGGCCAATGTAGCCAAAGCGACTCCGCACACAGAAATACCGGAAATTACATTTATTGCATTATGCGATTTCTTCGAAAACAAATACCTTTTAGCGATATAAAAAGGGAAATTCACGGCAAGTGGATTTTATCGAGTAATACGAAATATCTGGACTATTTCAGAAGCTGGTCTATTTTCTCCGCATAGTCCAAAGAATCGTCAATAAAGAATTTCAATTCTGGGATAATACGCAACTGGTGGCGTACTCGTCCTCCAAGTTCAAACCGGATAGCCTTGACGTTGGCATTTATATTCTTGACTATCTCATCAGCCTTTTCAGATGGGAAAACGCTAAGATAGGCACGGGCATAACTCATATCAGGACTTATTCTGACTACACTTACAGAGACCAATACTCCCGGCATTGATTTTGTCTGCGCCAGAAACATCTCGCTCAATTCCTTCTGAATAAGTCTGGCTATTTTATTTTGTCTGGTTGTTTCCATAAAGTTATTTCTATTTTTTTCGTATTATTGTAAGACCGTCACGCATCGGCAATATAACTTTTTCCACTCTGCCGTCTGCAGCCACCAAATCATTGAATTTTTTAATTCCTATTGTCTGCAGGTCCGTGTGATGGGGATTTTCTTCAAGTACGTGACCATCCCATAAAGTATTATCAGCCAGGATATATCCACCGCTTCGGAGCTGTTTGAGTATCATCTCGTAGTATTCTACGTAGAAACGTTTGTTGCCATCCATAAACGCCATATCAAACGTAATATCCATAGTAGGAACTATCTGCAAAGCATCACCTATATAAAACTTTATTTTGTCGGAATATGGTGAGTTCTCCAACCACGGGCGAGTAAAATCCTCCTGCTCGTCGTTTATCTCGAAGGTATGAAGCATTGCTCCATCCTCAAGCCCTTCTGCCAGGCATAAGGCAGAATATCCGCTGTAAGTACCTATTTCGAGAACCTGTTTTGGGCGAATCATTTGAACAAACATCTTCAACATCCTACCCTGAAGATGCCCTGAAGCCATACGGGGACGCAGTAATTTTACATGCGTCGCCCTATATAAAGCTTTCAGATAATCTCCTTCTTCATCAATATGCTGAAGTATATAATCGTCCAGAGCGTCCGTTTCTTTCATTATATATTATAGATAACGGTTTTTGTTTGGAAGTACAAATTCGTCAGCGTGTTCAAGAACATCGTTCACCTGATTTATTTCAAGGAATGAAGTTTTTGTTCCCGCCTTACCGCTACTCAAATATGCCACCATATCATTGCCGGACAAAACTCCGTCGTTTATCAGTTTACGTAATGCTGTGAAATAATATTCCTGACCGTTAGCTTTCTCAGGCATATAAATAGCCTCAACACCATACGAGAGAGCAAGATGACGCATAGTCTTTTCCTTGTAACAGATAGCCAAGACAGGATGCTTTCCACGATATGCCGCAAGGCTGCGAGCTGTAAGTCCGCTGAAACTGTCTGTAATGATAGCGTGTATAGGCATTAGGTTAGTAGCACGTACCGCCGATTTTGCAAGGAATCCTGTTACATCCGCATTTTCAGGAGTAAGACGAATCTGTATATCATTTTCCTCCATCTTATCTTTTTCTGCCTGAGCCGCAATCTTAGTCATAGTCTTAACTGCCTCTACAGGGTACTTACCGTATGCAGTCTCACCACTTAACATCAAGGCATCCGTACGGTAATAGATAGCATTCGCAATATCAGTAACTTCGGCACGTGTAGGACGTGGATTGTTAATCATTGTGTGAAGCATCTGTGTAGCAACGATTACCGGTTTACGGGCAAGAATACATTTCTTTATCAACTGACGCTGGATACCAGGGATGCGTTCCTGAGCCACTTCAATACCAAGGTCACCACGGGCTACCATTACGCCGTCTGCCACTTGAAGGATTTCGTCAATATTGTCAACACCTTCCTGATTTTCGATTTTGGCAATAATCTTTATATCGCTGTTATGAGCATCAAGAATTTCACGTATGTCAAGTACATCCTGACGATTACGTACGAATGAATGGGCTATAAAGTCGATATCTTTTTCTATTGCATAAAGGATATTGTTACGGTCTTTTTCTGTCAATGAAGGAAGGTTGATACGTACACCCGGAACATTCACACTCTTACGGCTTCCCAATGTAGCATCGTTCTGAACTTCACAGAACAGGGTAGTTTCATTCTTATCGACAACAGTCAATGCCAAATCACCATCATCAATCAAGACTGAAGCACCTACTGACAAATCGTGAACAAAATTCTTATATGTAACAGAAATACATTCTCTTGTAGTTTCCTGATCCGGATTTCCTACTATCTGTACTTTATCACCTATTTTAAAATCGATAGGACCTTCTGCACTTGCTGTGGTACGCACTTCAGGACCTTTTGTATCCATCAGAATAGCTATACGGTTAGAAACTTGGCGCACATTGGATATCAATTTTTCGAAACCTTCGCGGCTGGCATGCGCTGTATTCATACGAACGACATTCATACCTGCGTTAAAAAGATCTCTGATAAAATCCACTTCACAGCGCAAATCTGAAATGGACGCAACGATTTTTGTTTGTTTAAGCATCATAATAAAAAAACTATTATACCTGTTTTACATTATTTCGAATTCACAAAGGCCTCGACAGCCAACCTGTATGAGTCAAGACCAAAACCACATATCACTCCACGACAAGCACAAGATATCATAGACTTGTGTCTGAACTCTTCCCTTGTATGAACATTGGATATATGTACCTCGATGGCAGGAGTAGTGACAGCCCGCAAAGCATCCTGAAGAGCAATCGACGTATGTGTATATGCCCCTGCGTTCAGGATAATACCATCATACGAAAATCCTACCTCATGGATTTTATTTATCATTTCACCTTCCACATTCGATTGGAAATAATCAAATTCAACATCAGGATACCATCCTGTCAGCTTTTTGTAGTACTCTTCAAAAGAAACAGCTCCGTAGATAGAAGGTTCACGCTTTCCCAATAAATTTATATTCGGGCCATTGATAATTTGTATTCGCATAGTTTATTTAATATAAACTTTATGTATCTTTGTAATAATATGGTGCAAAGATAATAAAAAAGAATGAATAAACAGGAAGTTGACGGACAAATTATAATAAAGTACAAGCAATATCTGCGATTGGAAAAGTCTTTGTCAGATAATACAGTCATGGCTTACACCAGCGATTTGGAGAAGCTTATATCATATCTGGAAGAAGAAAACATAAACATCCTTGACGTTACTCTGGAGAATCTGGAGAACTTCAGCGCAGGATTAAGAGACATTGGAATCCATCCGCGCTCACAGGCAAGAATACTGTCAGGAATACGCGCCTTCTTCCATTTTCTTTTACTTGAAGATTATATCCGCCAAGACCCTTCCGAACTGCTGGAATCGCCTCAAATCGGGAAGCATCTGCCAGACGTTCTAAGCGTTGAAGAAATTGACAGCCTAATAAGCGCAATAGACAGAAGCACAAGAGAGGGGCAACGCAACTGCGCAATTCTGGAAACACTGTACAGTTGCGGGCTTCGGGTCTCGGAATTATGCAATCTGAAAATCTCCGACCTTTATCTGAACGAAGGTTTCATCAAAGTGGAAGGTAAAGGCAGTAAACAGAGACTTGTACCAATATCTCCAAAAGCAATCGAAGAAATCAGGAATTATTTTATCACAAGGAACGAAGGACTTATCAAACCGGATTTTGAAGATTATCTATTCATCAGCAGATTTGGAAAGAATATTTCAAGAATAATGGTATTCCATATAGTAAAGGAACTGGCAGACAAGATAGGACTAAAAAAAACAATAAGTCCTCATACTTTCAGGCACTCATTCGCGACACATCTTCTGGAAGGAGGAGCAAATTTAAGAGCCATACAGAGTATGTTGGGGCATGAAAGTATCGGAACTACTGAAATTTATACACATATAGACAGACGCAAATTAAGGGAAGAAATCATCAGCCATCATCCAAGAAATAACAAAGAAAAACAATAAAAGGAATAAAAACTATCATTTTTAAGCATTTTTCATGTGTAGTATAATAAAAAAATGAAGAAATATGGGTATCACTATATCTTTTTTCGTATCTTTGTGGCGACTGAACATATTTAAAAGATAAATTTATATAATTATACAAACCTAATTTTTTAAAATCATGATTAAGAAGTTGTATTTGCCTATCGTGGCATTATTAGTTCTTGCTTTCTCTTCATGTAGCAAGATGGGAGAATTGTCTTCTGACTACTTCACAACAAACCCTGAAGTTTTGGAAGCTGTTGGAGGTAAAGTTCCTGTAACTATCACAGGTAAATTCCCTGAAAAGTATTTCAAGAAAAACGCAACTGTTGAAGTTACTCCTGTATTAAGATGGGAAGGTGGCGAAGCAAAAGGTCAGCCAGCTATGTTCCAGGGAGAAAAAGTACAAGGTAACAACCAGACTATCTCTTACAAAGCTGGTGGTACATACACTATGAAAGCTTCTTTCGACTATGTTCCAGAAATGGCTAAATCTGAACTTTATCTTGATTTCAAGATTAAGAAAGGAAAGAAAGAATACACAATTCCTTCAGTTAAAATCGCTGATGGCGTAATCGCTACTTCAGAACTTCCTACTGTTGCTTCTGCTAACGCTGCTTATGCTGAAGACGCTTTCCAGCGCATTATCAAACAGGCTAAAGAAGCTCAGATTATGTTCTTGATTCAGCAGGCTAACCTTCGTTCAAGCGAATTGAAGGCTGAAGGTATCAAAGACTTCCACAAACAAGTAGCTGTTGTTGCTGGTGATACTAAGAACTACAAACTTAACAATATTGAGATTTCTGCTTATGCTTCACCTGATGGTGGTGTTAAACTGAATACAGGATTGGCTGAAAAACGTCAGGACAACACTGAAAAATACATGAAACAGCAGTTGAAGAAAGGTAAGATTGAAACTAATGTTGATACAGAATATACTGCACAGGACTGGGAAGGTTTCCAGGAATTGGTTTCTAAATCTAACATTCAGGACAAAGACCTAATCTTGCGTGTTCTTTCAATGTACCAGGATCCAGAACAGCGTGAAACTGAGATCAAGAACATTTCTTCAGTTTACAAAACTTTGGCTGACGAAATCCTTCCTCAGTTGCGTCGTGCTCGCTTGACTGCTAACTACGATGTTATCGGACGTAGCGATGAAGAAATCAATGCTGCATTCGACACAGATGCATCAGTATTGAGCGTAGAAGAACTTTTGTATGCTGCTACTTTGACTAACGACAACGCTCGTAAAGAAGCTATCTACAAGAAGACTATCGAATTGTATCCTAACGACTATCGTGCATACAACAACCTTGGTGAAATGGCTTACGTATCAGACAAGGCTGCTGCTGAAAAATACTTCAAACAGGCTGCAAGCAAAAACGCTAATGCTCCTGAAGTTAACACTAACCTTGGTTTGATTGAATTGGTTAAGGGTAATGTAGCTAACGCTGAAACTTACCTTGCTAAAGCTACTGGCGCTAACACAGCTAACGAAGCTCTTGGTAACCTGTACATCAAACAGGGTCAGTATGACAAAGCTGTAGCTGCATTTGGCGATACTAAGACTAACTCAGCTGCTTTGGCTCAGATTTTGGCTAAAGATTACAACAAGGCTAAGAATACTTTGACTGCAGTTAAAAACGCTGACGCTTACACAGACTACTTGATGGCTATCGTAGGCGCAAGAACAAACAACGCAGACTTGGTTAAGTCAAGCATGGCTAAGGTTGCACAGAAAGATGCCGCACTTGCTGCAAAAGCTGCTAACGACCGTGAATTTGCTAAATACGCAAACGAAATCAAATAATTTTAGGCAATTATTGATATAACATTAAGGCTGGAATAAAAGTTCCAGCCTTTTTTTGTAAATAAACTTCAGTAGAGCTCCGACTTTACATCATTTTTATGTACTTTCGCAGAAAACAAACAATAATCTTATGAGAATACTGTACAAAGCTATATTTTTATATACACTTATCGTTTTGACTTCTTGCGGAGGTAGTGACAAGTTTATCCTGAACGGTGAATTAATAAATAAAGATGAAAAAAACATTTACGCCGTATTCGATGACCCTATCGCCAAGATTGACACTATCAGTCTGAAAGAAGGTAAATTTGAATACTCATTCATACCTGATACCATAACACTAATAAGATTAGTAAACGATTCCGGACTATATGTTCCTATATTTGCCGACAAAGGATGGAAAGTAAACTTCAACGGCAGTTTCAGTATGCCAGAAATATCCGGGAACGGCCCAAACAAGGAGTTGCAGGATTTCAGAAAATCTATCAGCAATAAAGATTCCGCAGACATAATTTCTGCCGCTAAGGACTTTATTCTAACGAACAGAGAATCATACGCTTCTGCATATCTCTTCAATCAATATTTCATACAGAGACCTAATCCTGACATGAGCGAGCTTGATGAAATCATCACACAAATGGATGGACATATTAAGGACTGCAGAATAGTAGATATCATACAAAAAACATTATCAGAAAATAAAGATAAAAAAACAGAATACATAAATTACTTTTCTTGTAGGAACAGTAAAGGTGAATATGTATCATGGAGTAGCAAAAACGAACAATATACACTGATAAACATCTGGGCTTCATGGGATGAACAGAGCAATACTGTAAGGGATTCATTATATTCAGAAATAAAATCATTGCCAAAAGAGGATTTCAGAGTTCTGAACATCTCTATTGATTTCGACAAGAATGAATGGAAAAGGTATTGTAAAGAAGAAAACGAGCAATGGATTGAGACATGTGATTTCGAAGGATGGCAAAATACTATTGTCAAACAAATGAACGTTTCAAGACTGCCATACAATATTCTGGTAACCAAAAACAGGAAAATAATAACCTCGAATATCTATGGTAAGGAACTGACAGAAAAAGTCAAAAATCTAATACAGGAAAACAAAAAGAAAAAATAACAAACACTTATGTTAGTAAAACTTTACGGTGCCGCTGTACAGGGCATTGATGCGACAATAGTTACAATTGAGGTAAACAGTTCGAGGGGAATAAAGTTCTTTTTAGTGGGCCTTCCTGACTCGGCAGTAAAAGAAAGTCATGAAAGAATCATGTCTGCTCTTAACGTAAACGGATACAAAATTCCATCTTGCCAGATTGTAGTAAACATGGCTCCTGCTGACATAAGGAAAGAGGGCTCATCCTACGACCTGCCGTTGGCAATAGGTATAATGGCTGCCACCGGAATAGTTTCAGCCGAAAAACTAAACCGATATCTAATCATAGGTGAACTTAGCCTTGACGGAAGCCTGCAGCCCATTAAAGGAGCTCTTCCCGTAGCTATTGCGGCAAGAGCACAAGGATTTGAGGGTTTCATTCTGCCAAAACAAAACGCCCGCGAGGCAGCCGTAGTCAACAACCTCGATGTTTACGGTGTGGAAAACATTAAGGAAGTGGTAGAGTTCTTCAACGGGACACGCAAACTGGAGCCTACTATAGTACACACAAGAGAAGAGTTCTACAAAAATCAGACAGACTTTCCATTCGATTTTGCCGACGTCAAAGGACAGGAAAATGTAAAACGTGCATTGGAAGTGGCAGCCGCTGGCGGACACAACATTATAATGATAGGTGCTCCTGGTAGCGGAAAATCAATGATGGCAAAACGTCTGCCAAGTATATTACCGCCACTTACACTTTCAGAAAGCCTGGAAACTACAAAAATACATTCTGTAGCGGGGAAATTAGGTAAAGACATATCACTGATTGCCACACGACCTTTCAGAAGTCCCCATCATACCATATCGCAAGTGGCGATGGTTGGTGGAGGCACTAATCCTCATCCTGGAGAAATCAGTCTCGCCCACAATGGGGTTTTGTTTCTTGATGAACTTCCAGAATTTTCAAGAAGCGTATTAGAGGTATTAAGACAGCCACTCGAAGACAGACACATCACAATATCACGCGCTAAATATGTTTTAGACTACCCTGCCAGCTTCATGCTCGTGGCATCAATGAATCCTTGCCCATGTGGTTACTATAATCATCCTACAAAGAATTGCGTATGTTCACCCGGACAAGTACAGCGATACCTCAATAAGATTTCCGGTCCTTTATTAGACAGAATAGACATTCAGGTTGAAATAGTACCGGTACCGTTCGAAAAAATTTCAGAGCGTGAAAAAGGAGAAAGCAGTTCCGCCATAAGAGAAAGGGTTATCAGAGCACGAAAAATCCAGGAGAAACGTTTCGAGAAAGAAAAAGGCATTCATTGTAACGCACAGATGACATCGTCATTGCTCCATACACATGCACAACCAGACTCTCAAGGACTGAACCTACTGAAGAATGCCATGACAAGACTTAACCTGTCGGCACGCGCATACGACCGCATCCTTAAAGTATCACGTACAATCGCAGATCTTGAAGGGAGCCAAGACATACAGTCATCGCATATAGCTGAAGCCATAAGCTACAGGAACCTTGACAGAGAAAACTGGGCGGGATGATGCAGGACAAACAGGCGTCATCTCGCATTTATCTCGTTCTCATTAAGAATAAAATTAGACAAAGTTATCTTTTGCTGATTTGACATAGGAGCTTTTCTGTGTTTACATGTGCTGAATATACAATTACTGCATTTAGGTTTCTCAAAAATATCACACGGATCCAGATGCAAAGTAAGCTGGACCTTCTCGCCATATTTGTCTGTCAGGACTTTTTTCAGTTTTTCGCCGGCCTTGTGTCCCTCAGAAACAGTGTAATACCAAGGTACTGTAAGGTCACAGTCTATATAAATGCAGTTTCCGGACTTTATAACCTTTGCATTATGTATGTCCACCCACTCCGGCTGACGGTTATCATTCAGCAGTCCGGCCAGTTCCTCAAGAAGCTTGTCATCGGCTGTATCCAGCAGTCCGGCAATGGTGTTTCTCAGGATTGATACTCCGGTAACGATTATAATCGAGCCAAAAACAAGTGCAAGCGCACTATCTATCCATGCAAGTCCTGTGAAATAAAGTACAAGCAATCCGGCTACAAGACCTATTGTAGAATAAGTGTCCGACTGCAAATGTTTTCCGCCTGCAACCAAAGCCATCGAGCCATATTTCTTACCTGTTCTGATACTGTAATATCCCATCAGATAGTTTAATACTCCTGAAACAGCCACTATGACAATACCAATATCCAGTTTCTCAACCTCAGCAGGAACGACCAATCTCTTAATAGCCTCGTAGATAATCATACATCCTGCAACACTGATAAGAATACCTTCGACAGAAGCAGATATGAGTTCTATCTTTCCATGTCCGTAAGGATGCTCCTTGTCTCCGGGTTTGGCTCCCCAACTCAGACAATATAAACTGATTAAACCTGCCACAACATTAACGATACTTTCCATTGCATCTGTAAGTACACCAACAGAGTTAGTAAGGAAATACGCTATGAATTTACCTATCAGTATCAGTCCCGAAATCAGTACTATTCGTCTTTGGACCTTAAGTTTTATCTGTTCCTCGTTCATAAACAAAAGAATTAATCTGCGGCAAAGTTATAAATAATAGATTTAACTGGAATAATAAATTATATTAGCTTTTTCAAATGGTGTTTAAACAGTATTTAAATGTCGTTTAAACTGTGTTTAAAACTCATAAAACCATCTTTGGGCTATTCAAATTGCATAGCTGATAAATAATGTATATCTTTGCACTCATCTTAAACTACTTACAACAAAAAAGGAATAACTATATAGCAAATGGAAAAGAAATTCAAAAGAACAACCGTGACATCGGCACTTCCATACGCCAACGGTCCTGTACACATAGGACACCTGGCGGGAGTTTATGTACCAGCCGATATTTACGTCCGCTATCTCAGACTTAAGAAAGAAGATGTAATCTTCATCGGCGGATCAGACGAACATGGTGTGCCTATCACTATCCGCGCAAAGAAGGAAGGCGTAACTCCACAGGATGTAGTAGATCGCTACCATACACTTATACGCGACTCTTTCAAGGAATTCGGTATCTCGTTCGATGTTTACGGACGTACTTCATCAGAAATACATCATCAGACAGCTTCGGATTTCTTCCGCAAGCTTTATGATAAAGGCGAATTCATAGAAAAGACTTCTGAACAATACTACGACGAAGAAGCCAAGACATTCCTTGCCGACAGATATATCACCGGCGAATGTCCTCGCTGCCATGCAGAAGGCGCTTACGGCGACCAGTGCGAAAAATGTGGCAGCACCCTCTCGCCTACTGAACTTATCAATCCTAAGAGTGCCATCAGCGGCAGCCAGCCTGTAATGAAGGAAACAAAACACTGGTATCTGCCACTCGACAAGCACGAAGGATGGTTGCGCAAATGGATTCTTGAAGACCACAAGGAATGGCGTCCTAACGTTTACGGACAGTGCAAGAGCTGGCTCGACATGGGACTACAGCCACGCGCCGTAAGCCGTGACCTTGACTGGGGTATTCCTGTTCCGGTAGAAGGAGCGGACGGTAAAGTGCTTTACGTATGGTTCGACGCTCCTATCGGATATATTTCAAACACTAAGGAACTGCTTCCTGATTCATGGGAAAAATGGTGGAAAGACCCTGAAACACGTCTTGTTCACTTCATCGGTAAGGACAACATTGTGTTCCACTGTATAGTATTCCCTGCCATGCTGAAGGCTGAAGGAAGCTATATCCTGCCGGACAATGTTCCTTCAAACGAGTTCCTGAACCTCGAAGGGGACAAGATTTCAACTTCACGCAACTGGGCAGTATGGTTGCACGAGTATCTGAAGGACTTCCCTGGCAAACAGGATGTTCTGCGTTATGTCCTCACAGCCAACGCTCCTGAAACCAAAGACAATGACTTCACTTGGAAAGACTTCCAGGCACGCAATAACAACGAGCTTGTAGCTGTTTATGGTAACTTTGTAAACCGCGCGCTCGTTCTTACTGGCAAATATTTCGACGGAAAAGTTCCTGCCGCTGGCGAACTTACAGACTACGACCGCGAAACACTGAAAGAATTTGCGGACGTTAAGGCTGAAGTGGAAAAACTTCTCGATGTATTCAAGTTCCGCGATGCACAGAAAGAAGCAATGAACCTTGCCCGCATCGGTAACAAGTATCTTGCTGATACAGAACCCTGGAAACTCGCCAAGACAGATATGGACCGTGTGGCTACTATCCTGAACATCGCTCTTCAGCTTGTAGCCAACCTTGCTATCGCATTCGAACCATTCCTGCCGTTCAGCTCTGCAAAACTTCGCGGTATGCTTAACATGGACTCATTCGAATGGGAAAGTCTGGGACGTACCGACCTTCTTGCAACAGGTCACCAACTTGGCAAGGCCGAACTTCTGTTCGAGAAAATTGAAGACAGCGCAATAGAAGCACAGGTACAGAAGCTTCTTGACACTAAGAAGGCTAACGAAGCTGCTGCTTACAAGGCTAACCCAATTAAGCCAACAATAGCATTCGAAGACTTTGAGAAGCTTGATATCCGTGTAGGTACAGTTCTTGAATGCGAAGTAGTGCCTAAGATGAAGAAGCTGCTGAAGTTCAAGATTGCCGACGGACTTGAAAACCGTACTATCGTAAGCGGTATCGCACAACACTACAAACCGGAAGAGCTGGTAGGGAAACAGGTTCTGTTCATTGCCAACCTTGCTCCACGTCAGTTCAAGAACGGCCTTGTGAGCGAAGGTATGATTTTGAGCGCCGAGAACTTCGACGGTTCACTGGCAGTCACTTCACTTTTGAAAGAAGTTAAACCTGGTAGCCAGGTCTGCTAACAGATTAGAAATCAATAAATCAAGCATAAAGGGCGGGATTATGAATGTCCCGCCTTTTTTCATAAAACCTCAGGAAAGTGTCAAACAATTCTCTAAAGGAAAAAACAGCGAAAGGGCTTCTGTGGGGAGGACTTGGGAACGGAATTCTACAAATTCTGAACCTTGTCTTTGGCATATTCCTTGCCCGTCTGCTGACACCTGCCGATTATGGTATGGTAGGGATGCTCGCCATCTTCAGCGCCATAGCCGGAACAATACAGGAGAGCGGATTTACAAACGCCCTCGTAAACAAACATGACATAACGCACAACGACTACAATGCCGTATTCTGGTTCAGCACACTTACAGGATGCGCATTATACATCATACTTTTTCTGTCGGCACCGTTAATAGCGGATTATTACAACCAGCCGGACCTTATAAAACTGTCAAGAATATATTTTCTCGGGTTTGTCATTTCAAGCACAGCGACATCACATAACGCCTATCTGTTCAGAAACCTTATGACTAAAGAGAAGGCTACCGCACAGATTTATGCTATCACAATATCCTGCATTATAGGAATAATTCTTGCATACAACAATATGTCATATTGGGGACTTGCCATACAAAACCTGATATACATTGCCATAGTAAATCTGAGTCTTTGGTATTTCTCTCCGTGGCGTCCGACATTCAAGATAGATTTTGGACCGATAAAAGAGTTCTTCGGTTTCAGTGTCAAGATATTGCTCACCAATATATTCAATCAGATAAACAACAATATATTCTCAACTATTATTGGCCGGAAATTCACGCCTCATTCTGTAGGACTATATACACAAGCCAACAAGTGGAACACCATGGGCTCGTCGTTGATAAGCTCTACCATCGGAGGTGTAGCCCAACCAGTATTCTCCCAAGCATCGGGCGACGTGAACAAACAGCTTGGCATCTTCAGAAAGATGTTAAGGTTTACATCCTATATATCATTCCCCACCATGTTCGGACTGGCTCTGATAGCACCTGAATTTATATTACTAACAATCAAGGACAAATGGATTGACTGTATTCCAATACTTCAACAATTATGCATTTGGGGAGCCTTTTTACCGATAACTACCTTGTGCTCACACCTTTTG
Organism: Bacteroides caecigallinarum; assembly: GCF_016902295.1. Classification (GTDB taxonomy): domain Bacteria; phylum Bacteroidota; class Bacteroidia; order Bacteroidales; family Bacteroidaceae; genus Phocaeicola; species Phocaeicola caecigallinarum_A. Next base: position 49,847 of record NZ_JACJLQ010000003.1, read on the forward strand.
ATAAGTCGCGGGAAATCAAATCTTAATCTTTACAGCAATATAATATTGGGTTGCATACAGATTGCCGCTCTGCTCGTAAGCTGGAGATACGGACTGCCTATAATGATTTCAACTTACGTAGCCATAAACATTATATGGATGTCAGTATGGTATATGATGGTAAGAAAGGAAATAAAACTTAAATTTACAGATGCGATGAAAGATATCTGTCCATTTATACTCATTACCATAGTCTCAATAATTGCGGCAAAGCTTGTATGTAGTCTTTTTGATTCGCGATATATTGTCCTGGCAATGAAAATCATCATAACAGCTATATTGTATCTTGGTATTTCGCGTTTGGCAAACGCCAAAATACAGGACGAAATCTTTTCATATTTACTTAAAAGGAAAATAAAATGATAAGCGTTATTATACCTCTATATAACTGCGGGAAATTTATCACACGAAGCATCAGCTCTGTTCTCGGACAGACAGTAAAGGAATTCGAGATAATAGTAGTGGACGATGGCTCAACCGATGAAGGACCGGAAATAGTAGAGAAGATGAATTCTCCACTCATACGACTTATACGCCAGAAGAACCAGGGTGTATCCTGCGCCAGAAACAAAGGTATAAAAGAGGCAAAATACGATTTGATTGCTTTTCTTGACGCTGACGACGAATGGGACGCAGACCATCTTGAAACAATTCTATACTTATATAACAAATATCCACAATGCGGGGTGTTTGCAGCATCATACAGGATGTCATTAAAAGGTTCTATCATATACCCTGAACTAAATCCTAAGCTTCCTTTCAGTGATGATGGAATATTCTACAACTATTATGAGGTAGCTTCAGGCACAAGCCTTCCGATAAACTCGAACACGTATGCTGTAAGAAAAAGTGTTATAAACTCAATAGGCGGATACCCTGAGGGGATACCAACCGGAGAAGACATTCTGACTATGGCAAGGCTCAATGCTGTCTGTGAGTTTGCTTATTCTACAAAAGCCACATCCACATACTACATTCATAATGAGACAGTAAAAAGCGTACGACCTGTATTAAAGAAAGATCCGCTTGACAGACTTTTCTATGAGAACTATAAAATCTCAAAGCATAAAAAAGGAGCAAGGCTCTTTCTGTCTTCCTGGCACAAAAGAAGAATGACAAGAGCAATAACACAACATGAATATGCTATAGGATTCGAACATTTTGTAAAAGCTTTTACAATTATGCCATTCCAGAAAAAACTTTATACTTCCCTGATTGTTTCAATTATCTCAACAATTACCGGTAAAAGTATGATAGAACTGAACAATATGTTAAAACACAAATAAAAGCCATGCCAACATTTACCGTTTTTCCAAATATAAAACCTTCGTCAGGCGGAAAAGGCAATCCGTACATCAGCGATTTCATATCGGCAATAAACAACGAGGAAGGTTGCAAAGTAGTAAATGAAAGCCATAAAAATCCCCTGCTGAGCATACTGAAGCCATCAAATTGGGGAGACATATTTATATTCAACTGGTTCGAAAGCATTCCGGACTTCAAGTACGGATACATACAATCGGTATTGGCTATACTACTACTGTTTGTCCTGAAAATCAGACACAAGAAGATAATCTGGGTTCTTCACAACAAGAAGCCTCATCAGGGCAATAAAAGACAGATAAAAAAAATTATAACTTATCTGATAGCAAAAGAATCTGACTATATAATCACTCATGCCAGCGAAGGTGTCAGACTTATTAACGACAGATTCAGTTTCACGGCAGGCAAGACTTTCTACATTGACCACCCTACAAAAAACAGGCTGAGCATGATTACCGGCATGAGCCTGGATAAGTCGTACGACGTATTGATATGGGGTAACATTATCGGATACAAAGGTGTATATCAATATCTTAGGTACGTAAAGGAAGAGAATGTCAACGACATAAGAATATGTGTCGTAGGCAACTGCACCACACCTCAAATAGCCGCTGATATAAAGTCAGTAGCAAGCAAGAACACTACATTAATCCTCAAGGGGGCAGCATTCGAAGAGCTGGCAGAATATATAGCCTCAACCGAATTTGTACTTATGCCATATCTTCAGGACTCGATATTAAGTTCAGGCATATTGATGGATTCACTCTCTTTCGGAGCAAAAGTTATAGGTCCGGACACAGGCTCATTCAGAGACTATGCCATGAATAAAGACCTGAACGTCTATGTATTCAATGAATACAAGGATATCAGCAACATTATTGAGAATTACAGAGGAATAAACATATCCGCAGAGAAATACAGTGAGTTCCTTGAAAAGAATAATTGGAAAAATTTTATCGGAAAAACTCTCAACTTAATAAATACTTCGGTAACTTCATGCCGATAATCTGAAACAAAACAATTTAATACACCATGAAATATATTTATAATTCAAAAAAAATCAGTAAGAGTATCTTCACATATTATTTATTACTAACTTCACACCCATTATGAAAATAGCATTAGTAAAACAGGAAGTATATCAGGACCTTTATGTGTGTCCGGTCACAGAAAAGGATGCGGCAAACATTCTATTCTCATCAATGGGAAGAGTAGGTCCAATAGGTCTTATGGCTGAACTTGACGCCGATTTTTATATTGTAAAGGAAGAACCGGAATTCGAGACACAGATTTATCGCAAGGTAATACCTCATATTTCAAAATATCTGTATCTGCTCAAGACGGAAACTCTCGACAAGATTCCGGGACAGGAATTCAAACAGCCGGGGAGTCCGTTTCCGAACGGTAAATTCGCGGTGGACTGTCATGACATTGACTGGAGCAAATATGATGTGGTAATTTCAATAAATGTCAGTCTGCCTACTTCAGTAGTAAGAAGTTATCCACAGACACTGTTCGCATATATGATAGGCGAAGCAAACATGGCGACAGGGACAGTACACTTCGGATATGACGTGACAATGAATCAGATGGCAAGAGGGATAATCGCAAAGAAATGCGGCATAGTGGATTTCCCATATACTTTCCTCAGCTCGGACACTCTGCAGAAAATCATGCATAGCCACCTGGGAAGAGAAGCGGAGAATAAAGGTATTTTCATGGAAATCAACTCCACTACAGAACGCCCTGTAACAAAGGCACCCGCACATTTCCAGCCTCTCATAGACGAAGGGTATGAAATAATTCTCCACAAACAGCGTATTTTCGACAATCTTAAAAGCATCTACGACGCGAAATATTTCGTCAAGATGGGAGGACGACATATACGAGGTAATTCTGTAGCCGAAGCCGTATCGCTTGGCACACTCGCAATAATGAACAGGAATGAAGTAATCCATCACGAACTCATTATCGATGAGTGCGACGTCAAGACTATGGACCAGATGCTGAATCTGATAAACAGGCTGGAAAAAGATACTGACCTGTACAAGGAATTATTGGCCAAGCAACAAAGAGTATTGAAAGAACTGTTCTTTGACGCGCCTATTCAGTCGCTTGCCAACTGTCTTGAAGAAAAGAGGAAAAACGGCAAGGCAAAACCTTATAAGTGGTATAACAAAATCGCAGACAGATTCTGTTTTTTCAGATGACAAGGTATCAGTTACAAGTTGACAACTTGTTAACTCGTCAACAGAAAGCAAACTCAAGAACTCAAAAACTTAAAAGTCATGAACGCACCGATACTTCTATTCGTTTTCAACCGTCCCGACCATGTTCGCCGGACTGTTGAGGCCCTGAAACAAAACACTCTTTCGCCCGACAGCGTTTTATATATTTATTCTGACGCCGCACGCACACCTGAACAGGAAGGAGCTGTAGAAGAAGTTAGAAAGTATATCCACTCTGTCAGCGGATTTAAGGAGATACACATTATAGAAAGGGCCGAAAACTGGGGACTTGCCCGAAGTATAATAGACGGTGTAACCACAAGAGTCAACGAATATGGAAAAGTTATCGTATTGGAAGACGACCTGATTACCGCACCATACTTTCTGCAATTCATGAACGATGCCCTGGAGACATATAAAGACGAAGAAAAAGTAGGACACATACAAGGATGCGACTTCACTCAGGATTCTGCATTACCGGACACTTTTCTTATAAAATGGACAGGCAGCTGGGGCTGGGCAACCTGGAAACGCGCATGGAAATATTTCAATCCCGACGGCAAAGCTCTTCTTAATGAACTCGAGAAAAGGAATCTTACCTACACTTTCGATTTCAACGGGAAATACGGATATACCCGTATGCTCCGCCGACAGATTGAAGGGAAAAACAACTCATGGGCTATACGATGGAACGCATCGCTTTTCCTTAACGACATCCTTTCGCTGAATGTAGGAAAATCGCTCGTACAGAATGAAGGATTCGACGGTAGCGGAACAAACTGCGGTGGAGGAGGCCTATATTCGTCAAACCTGTTTATGGGCAGAATTGATGTAAAAAAAATCAGTCCCGCTGTCGAGAACAAAGAAGCGCGTATGGCATACGTGAGATACTATGCACGGACAAATTCCTTCATGGCAAAAGCCATAAGAAGGATAAAACGTACCCTTAAAGGAGATTTTGGCAGATAAAAACGGCCTCTGATGCCGTTTTTAACTATATTATACTTAATTATTCATGCATCAATTGGGATAAAAAAGGTCAGTAAGCATTATCTTTGCAAAAAATTCCCGACCATGAGAATACTAATCATAAACACGGCAGAACGTATAGGAGGTGCGGCTATTGCAGCGAGCCGACTGATGGACGCACTAAAAAATAATGGAATAAAAACAAAAATGCTTGTCCGCCACAAACAGACAGAGCAGTTAACCGTCATCCCTCTGAAAAACTCATGGAGGAGAATATGGCAATTCGCCTGGGAACGTATCGTAATATGGATAGCAAACGGATTTACACGTCGTAATCTCTTTGCTGTCGATATAGCAAATACAGGAACAGACATCACAAAACTGCATGAATTCGTACAGGCAGACGTAATACACCTGCACTGGATCAACCAGGGAATGCTTTCGCTTAACGACATCGATAAAATTCTTAAATCAGGGAAGCCTGTGGTATGGACAATGCACGACATGTGGCCATTCACCGGAATATGCCACTATGCAGGCTCATGCAAGAAATATGAAGAGCATTGTCACAACTGTGAGCTTCTTCTAAAGCCTCACAAGAAAGACCTTTCCTACAAAACATTCAAGAAGAAACAAAAGATTTTCTCAAACGCAAACATCACTTTCGTTGCTTGCAGTCACTGGCTGGAGAAAATGGCTAAGAGCAGTGCACTAATAGGAAGACAGAACATCACAAGCATTCCTAATGCCATTAATACCAACCTGTTCATGCCACGAAACAAACGTCAGGCAAGAGAGAAACTTAACTTACCTCAGGACAAGAAACTTCTGCTTTTCGGATCGGTCAAGATTACTGACAAGCGCAAAGGTATAGACTATCTGATAGAGGCATGCAAGATACTGACACAAAGCAATCCGGAACTAAGCAAAGAACTCGGAGTTGTGATATTGGGCTCGCATCCGGAACAACATTCTTCACTGTTCCCGTTCCCTATATATACAATGAATTATGTGAAAAGTGAAAAAGACCTGGTGGATATTTATAACGCCGTTGACATTTACGTCACACCTTCGCTACAGGACAATCTGCCCAATACCATAGTGGAAGCCATGTCGTGCGGTATCCCTTGCGTAGGATTCGAAACAGGAGGTATCCCGCAGATGATAGACCATCTGCACAACGGATATGTAGCAGAATATAAGTCGGCATCCGACCTCGCCAACGGCATAAAATGGGTGCTTACCGACGGTAACTATCAGACCCTAAGCGAGGAAGCCCACCGTAAGGCAGTAAACACTTATTCCGAATCTGTTGTCGCACACCAGTATCTGCAAATCTATAACAAGCTGACAGGCAAAAATGCATAACACCGCTCCAAATTACCACATACAGCACCAGCATCCTAAGTTCAGCATTATCACAGTGACGTATAATGCCGAAAAGGTATTGGAGGACACTATACAGAGTGTCATCACACAGTCGTACAAGAATGTGGAGTACATCATTGTTGACGGCGGCTCGAAAGACGGAACACTAGGTATAATAGAAAAATACAGACAGCACATAGCACACCTGGTAAGCGAACCTGACAAAGGACTGTATGACGCGATGAACAAGGGAATCGGACTTGCTACCGGCGACTATCTGTGTTTCCTCAATGCCGGTGACGAATTGCATGAGGATGATACTTTGTTCTATATGGTACACAGTATAAAAGGAGATACACTGCCGGATGTTATTTATGGCGAGACACAGATAGTTGACGAGAACGGACATTTCATCAGGATGCGACGTCTGTCGGCTCCGGAAGTACTCACGTGGAAAAGTTTCAAGAAAGGTATGCTTGTATGTCATCAGGCTTTCTTTGCGCGCCGTGAACTGGCGGTAAATGAGCCATATAACCTGAAATACCGTTTTTCCGCCGATTTCGACTGGTGCATACGCATAATGAAGAAAAGCAGGAGCATTCATAATTCAAGGCTTACCGTAATAGACTATCTGAACGAAGGCATGACTACAAGAAACCATAAGGCTTCGCTTATGGAACGTTTCAATATCATGTGCCGTCACTACGGATATATATCTACCATTGCTCATCATCTATGGTTCGTAATAAGAGCGGTACTCAAGAAATAAGGCGTTTCATGGACTATCACTTCAGATAATCCGTGAAACGCCTGTATTTTTACCGTTACACGCCCGTGTTACGAGCGTTGCACGAACGTGTCACGCGCGTTACACCTTCGTGCCACGGCCGTCACACGTTCGTGTAACGCTAAATGCGGTTATTCTTTACGCTTTTTGTTCGCTGATATTATTACCACCACTACACCAACAACAAGTAAAGCCAATGCTATATAAGCAATGGTTTCAGTAGTATGAAGCGATTTTGGGTCGAACTTGAACTCTATGACATGCTTTCCTGCAGGAACATTCATCGCACGGAGGATATAGTCGGCACGTCCGTGTTCCACCTCCTCGCCATCTATAGTTGAAATCCAACCCGGATAATATATTTCCGAGAATACCACTACCCCACCGTTCTTGGAATCAACCTCATATTTCAATGCGTTAGGCTGATACTCTTTCAGAACAATTGAGCTGAGGGAGTCAGGAGAGGCAGTCATCTTAACCTGTTCAGCAAAACGCTTGTCAACAACTGCTGTGTGGAGCGGATTAATATCATGCAATGCATCTATCTCCTCATTTGCATTGTCAACATATTTCACATCGCCTACAAACCAAGCGTTTCCACAAGCATAAGGATTAAACACCGGAGCAGTCTTTCCGTCCTGAAGCGGAAGAATGAAATATCTTGTGTTAAGCATGTTCAGAACAGGGAAAGCATTCCGGTCAACCTTAGTCATATCACCACCTGCCTCTGATAGTTTAGAGAATATAGCGTTCATTTCACCATGGATATGTTCCTCAATTATCTCCTGATAACGGCGAAGCTTTGCTGCGTGATATCCTCCGATACTCTTATGCCAGTAAGCTGTATTGTTCTCGTTGAATGTATTCACAGCCAGGTTTAATACTCTGTAATCCAGCGATTTGTCCTTCAGAATTTCCTTATCCGTTTCCGAAGGTTCCAGATATGGTTTCATCTCAGTTCCTTTTGCCACAAACTGCTCGTCGTACAGATAGCGTTTGTTCACACTCCACATATCCACAAGACACAACAGAGCTATAAGAGCTACCGTAACCTTCGGTTTCAGTTTTCCAATCGAATAAGCATATACCAAAGCCACACCTATCAGAATAATTACAAGGCTGCGCCATGCATCGGAAGTAAATATTGAAACACGAACCTCTTCAAGATTTGTCAATATAGAAACAAGCTGATCCTGAGGAATAGCATTCTGAAGAGCTGACATCTCCATTGTGGAAATATACGAAGGGAAGAACACCTGAGGAGCAACAGCAAACAGAAGCGACAATCCTCCGGTAAGCGCAAGACTGATATAGAAGCCTTTTGCATTCTCCTTAATAACAGCAGGACGCTCCATAATCTCCTTCAGCGCCATTATGGCAAGCAGAGGAATAGTGAATTCCGCAATTACCAGAATAGACGAAACGGCACGGAACTTATTGTACATAGGAACATAGTCTATGAAGAAGTCTGTCACACCCATGAAGTTCTTTCCCCACGACAATACTATTGAGAATACAGTTCCAACTATAAGAGCCCACTTCATAGGACCTTTCACTATGAAACATCCCAAAATGAAAAGGAACATCACAAATGCACCTACATAAACCGGACCTGAAGTGCCCGGCTGTTCGCCCCAGTACTGTCCCAACTGCGAATACAGTCCGCGATACATAGGATTGGCCTTCTTCATGGCATCCTCATTTGCCGCGAGTGGAACAGACGCGCCACCCTTAACGTTTGGAACAAGCAGCGAGAATGTTTCGCCTATGCCATAGCTCCACTGGGTGATATAGTCGCGCTCAAGTCCGCTTCCTGTCTGATTGGCTGAGTTTTCCTTCACGAGTTCACTCTTGCCTCGCATACTCTCCTTGCTGTACTGATATGTGTGATAAAGATTGGAAAGATTAATACAGACACCTATCACACCTGCCACAACAAGCACTCCGGTTGCCTTAAAAAAGTCTTTAAGTTTATTTTCCTTATAAGCCATCACGCCGTAAGCGATAGCCATAAACAGCATAACGAACAGGAAGTAATAACTCATCTGCGGATGATTAGCCATAATCTGCAGAGCGACAAACAATGCTGTAACAAGCCCTCCTACGAGATATTTTCCACGATAAACAAGCACCATACCTGCTATTGTAGGCGGGATATAAGCCAGAGTGACAAACTTCCATATATGTCCCGCCGCAATGATAATGAAGAAATAGGATGAGAAAGCCCATATTATTGCCCCTAATGCCGAGAGCCATACCTTAAAATTAAAGGCACGCAGAAGGATATAAAATCCAAGAAGCATCACAAACACATACCACACGTACGTAGGCAGGAACAGATGATACACCTTCTGTATGAATCCCAACGCTTCGGTAGAATCATAACTTGGCGACATCTGGTAGGTAGGCATACCTCCGAAAATAGAGTTTGTCCAGCGGGTACGCTCACCTGTCTTCTCCATATACTCCTTTTGTTCCTGACCGGAACCGATACCCGCTACGGCATCATGCTGGGCCAATATTCGTCCTTCAGTGACTGCCGGGAAGAAGTATGCGAACGATATTACCGCAAACAATACCACAGCCACAATGTCCGGAATAAGTTTCTTGAATAAATTCATACTATATCAAAGAATTGAAAAATTAAATAAACTATTAGTATTCAGTCGGCAAAGATAACATAATACTGCTTGAAATGTTGTAAATTTGCCACCGAAAATCAAAATCAGAACAAATTTACCGAATGAAAATAGGAATTATCACAGCCATGTCTTCCGAACAGAAGCAACTGGCAAACCAACTTACGGAAATAAAAGAAACAAGCAAAGGTCCTTTCAACTATATAGAAGGGAAAATAAACAACAACGAAATAGTACTGATGCAGTGCGGTATAGGAAAAGTAAACGCAGCTGCCGGAACAGTGGAAATGATAAACAACTTCCAGCCTGACTGTATCATCAGCACCGGTGTGGCAGGAGGTATAGACACTTGCCTGAAGGTGATGGATGTAGTGGTGAGCCGCAATATTGTATATCACGATGTATGGTGCGGCGAAGGTAATGCCTACGGACAGATTCAGGGACTCCCTACTTTCTTCGAAGGCAACGAAACCCTCTACAATACAGCAATGTCTCTTGATACTGAAACAGCTATCCACGGAGGCCTCATCTGTACAGGCGACAAATTCATCACCGACCGCAAGGAGTTAGACGAAATAAAGTCAAACTTCCACGAAGGTCTGGCTGTAGATATGGAATCAGCGTCTATAGCTCAGATTTGCTATCTGTATAAAGTCCCGTTCATCAGCTTCAGAATCATCAGCGACACTCCGGGAGCAGAAAACCACTTCGACCAGTATCTTAACTTCTGGGGCGAAATGGCTAACCGCTCGTTCAAGGTGACAGAAACATTCCTTAAGGCATTGCCTAACAGAATTGGATAACTCTTAATTATTAATTTTTTAATTCTTCATTCATGGAAAAAATACCAAGCTTTACAATAGACCATATCCGTCTGCTGCGCGGAATATACGTATCAAGACAAGACAAAGTAGGAACAGAAACAGTAACCACATTCGATGTCCGCATGAAGGAGCCTAACCGAGAACCGGCATTAAGCCCTTCTGCCATCCACACAATTGAGCACCTGGCCGCTACATTCCTTCGCAACCACCCTGTATGGGCAGACAAGATTATATACTGGGGGCCTATGGGCTGCCTCACTGGTAACTATCTCGTAGTAAAAGGTGACCTGAAATCGGCAGACATACTTCCGCTGATGATTGAGACTTTCCGTTTCATTGCCGATTATGAAGGCGAAGTTCCGGGAGCGACAGCCAAAGACTGCGGCAACTATCTGATGATGAATCTTCCTATGGCAAAATGGGAATCAAAGAAATATCTGGAAGAAGTTCTGGAACAGGCAACTGAGGAAAATCTGAATTATCCTGCATAATGAGAAAAAGCCGTTCAGTAAACGTTTAGTGAATGTTCGCTGAACGGCTTTAATTTAAAATGATACTACAGATTTCCATATATTATCCCAATAACAGAGAACATGCTATTAGCAAAGATAATATTAATAAAAAAACGCCTCGGCGTTTAAATTAAAATAACAAGACATTTAATCAAACGACAGGACGTTTAAAAAAATGAGTTATCACCTATTTACAAGGAGATAACTCATTTTAAATTTCCGTGCAGCAAGTAATAATTACTTACGCAAGCCAAGCTCTTTAACGATAGCACGATATCTTTCGATGTCGCGTTCCTTCAGATAGTTAAGTAAAGCACGACGCTTACCAACTAACTTTGTAAGAGCTCTTTCAGTACTATAATCTTTTCTGTTGAGCTTCATGTGCTCAGTCAGGTGAGAAATACGGTATGAAAACAATGCTATCTGAGATTCTGATGATCCAGTATCAGTGTTAGACTTTCCGTACTTTTCAAAGATTTCTTGTTTTTTAGCTGCGTCTAAATACATAATTTTGACAGTTTTTAAAATGTATAAATTTGATTTGCGGGTGCAAAGATACTAACAATCTTTATATTAGACAAAATATCATGGACTTTTTTTCCTGTTTTTTTGAATGACTTTCAACGAAAAATAGTAAATTTGCAGCCAATAATATATAGGTATAGTATGCAAGACATTAGAAACATTGCCATCATTGCCCACGTTGACCATGGTAAAACAACATTAGTGGACAAGATGATGTTGGCGGGACACCTGTTCCGCGGAGACCAGACAAACGGTGAACTGGTATTGGATAACAACGATTTGGAACGTGAAAGAGGTATAACAATCCTTTCAAAGAACGTATCAATCAATTACAAGGGTACAAAAATCAACATTATAGACACTCCGGGACACGCCGATTTCGGTGGTGAGGTAGAACGTGTGCTGAATATGGCAGACGGCTGTATCCTGCTTGTGGACGCATTCGAAGGTCCTATGCCACAGACCCGCTTCGTACTGCAAAAGGCTCTCCAGATAGGATTGAAACCAATCGTAGTAGTAAACAAGGTGGACAAACCCAACTGCCGTCCTGAAGAAGTATATGAAATGGTCTTCGATCTGATGTTCAGCCTCAACGCAACAGAAGACCAGCTTGACTTCCCGGTTCTGTACGGTTCGGCCAAAAACAACTGGATGGGTGAAGACTGGAAAACTCCGACAGACAGCATTACACCTCTGCTTGATGCAATCGTGAAATATATTCCTGCTCCACAGATGCTGGAAGGTACTCCACAGATGCTTATCACATCACTGGACTACTCTTCATATACAGGACGTATCGCTGTGGGACGTGTACACAGAGGTACAATTACAGAAGGTATGAACATTACATTGGCCAAACGTGACGGCACAATGGTAAAATCAAAAATAAAAGAAGTACATACATTCGAAGGTCTCGGACGCAAGAAAGTAGAATCTGTTTCATCCGGCGACATCTGTGCCATAGTAGGTATAGAAGGTTTTGAAATCGGAGATACTATATGCGATTTCGAAAATCCGGAGCCACTTCCGCCAATCGCCATCGACGAGCCTACAATGAGCATGCTTTTCACCATAAACGACTCACCTTTCTTCGGTAAAGAAGGGAAATATGTGACTTCACGCCACATACACGACCGTCTGATGAAGGAACTCGACAAGAATCTTGCACTCCGTGTGAGAAAGACAGAAAACGAGGATGGTAAATGGATTGTCTCAGGACGTGGCGTGCTCCATTTGTCCGTACTTATCGAAACAATGCGCCGCGAAGGCTACGAGCTTCAGGTAGGTCAGCCACAGGTTATCTTCAAGGAAATAGACGGTGTGAAATGCGAACCTATCGAGGAACTTACAATCAGCGTGCCAGAAGAATTCTCAAGCAAGATGATTGATATGGTTACCCGCCGTAAAGGAGAGCTTACATCAATGGAAACTCAGGGCGACCGTGTAAACATAGAATTCAACATGCCTTCGCGCGGAATCATCGGTCTGCGTACAAATGTGCTTACCGCATCACAGGGAGAAGCCATAATGGCACACCGCTTCAAGGAATACCAGCCATACAAGGGTGAGATAGACCGCCGTACCAACGGTTCGATGATAGCCATGGAATCGGGTACAGCATTTGCATACGCCATAGACAAGCTTCAGGATAGAGGCAAGTTCTTTATCTATCCACAGGATGAGGTCTATGCAGGACAGGTGGTAGGTGAACACGTACACGAAAACGACTTGGTAATCAACGTTACAAAATCAAAGAAACTTACCAATATGCGTGCTTCCGGTTCGGACGACAAGGCACGAATCATCCCTCCGGTAATATTCTCACTTGAAGAAGCATTGGAATACATCAAGGAAGACGAATACGTAGAAGTTACTCCAAAAAGCATGCGTATGCGTAAGATTATTCTTGACGAGACTGAGCGCAAACGTGCAAACAAAAACTGATTATAACATCAATTCTATAATAAGTCAATTCCATTGGGCTCACCGGTCCAATGGAATTGTTATTTAAATAAGATTTATCCTACAAACTAATCAATTATGAAAATCCTGATCACCGGTGCGGCCGGTTTCATCGGCTCAAGACTTATGCATGTTTTATCTAAAAAAGGAGAAACCGTAGTTGGAATAGACGAAATAAACAACTATTACGACGTACGCATGAAATTCGCCAGGCTGAAAGAATGCGGAATTACTGTTCCTGATAATTTCTTTTTCTACAATGAAAAGGTGAAAAGTACGATTTTTCCCAACTGCACATTCATAAAAATGTCAATAGACGACAAACCTTCAATAGATAAATTATTTGCTGAAGAGAAATTCGACAAGGTAATGAACCTTGCGGCACAAGCCGGTGTAAGATATTCCATAAGTAATCCATACGCATACCTGAACAGCAACATCACCGGTTTTCTGAATATACTCGAAGCCTGCCGTAACAACAGTGTGGGACATCTTATTTTCGCCTCGTCAAGCTCAGTTTACGGTCTTAACTCCAAGGTACCTTACTCTGAAGAAGATAAGGTGGACAGCCCGGTAAGTCTTTATGCCGCCAGTAAGAAATCGAATGAACTGATGGCACATGCCTACAGCAAACTATATGGTTTTGCCGTAACAGGATTAAGATATTTCACTGTTTATGGCCCGTGGGGACGACCTGACATGGCTCCGATGCTTTTCGCTCAAGCCATCTCAAAAAACGAACCTATAAAGATATTCAACAACGGTAACCTGAGCAGAGATTTCACTTACATAGACGATATAGTTGAAGGCACAATAAGGGTAATCAACAATACCCCAAAAGCAGAAGAATGCGAAAACGGTGTGGCATATAAAATTTATAACATCGGATGTTCGAAACCTGTAAAGCTTATGGACTTCATCAAAGAGATGGAGCAGGCTTTAGGTAAAGAAGCCATCAAAGAATATCTTCCAATGCAACAGGGAGACGTGTACCAGACATACGCCGACACCACAAAATTAGAAAATGAAACCGGCTACAAGCCTCAGATTGGACTGCATGAAGGTATAAATAGATTTATCGAATGGTATAAATCAGACTCAAACCCATTAAAAGGACAATAAAATAATTGTTTTCTGAAAGTTTTGGATAACTTTGCAAAATCACTAATTAAACAACGATATGAGAGAATTTGCGCAAACGTTACTTGCCATAAACAAGACATCGGAATATGACTTAACAGTCGTAGTACCAGTATATAATGAAGAAGATAACATGGCAATGCTGGAAGAAAAGCTGTCTGCCTTTACTTCAATAGCGAAATGTCCAACATGTATATTGTTCGTAAACGATGGTTCTAAAGACAAAAGCCTGGCAGGAATACAGGATTTATGCAAAAGACATAATGATTTCTTCTATATCAGTTTTGTAAAAAACGCGGGACTTAGCGCAGCCATAAAAGCAGGTTTCGACACAGCACAATCTAAGTATGTAGGATATATTGATGCCGACCTACAGACTGCGCCAGACGATTTTAACCTGTTATTGGACTATATCAACGACTATAAATTAGTGATGGGTATCCGCGCAAACAGAAAAGACTCCGGTTTCAAACGCCTGCAATCGAAAATAGCCAACAGCTTCCGTCGCATGATGACTCACGACGGCGCTACCGACACCGGATGTCCGCTGAAAATTCTCCATACAGATTATGCCAAACGTATCCCGTTTTTTACAGGAATGCACAGATTTCTTCCTGCGCTTATATTGCTTCAGGACGGAGGATGCTATAAGGAAATCCCTGTAAGGCACTTTCCAAGAGTGGCCGGCCAGTCAAAATTCAACCTTTGGAACAGACTTATCTCCCCATTCAAGGACTGTTTCGCTTACAGATGGATGAAACACAGATACATTAACTATCAAATTAAAGAAAACAACATCTAACCATTTCCTCTGATGACTATTGTTTATATAATAGGCTTTCTGGCACAGATATTTTTCTCGGCAAGAATTCTTGTACAATGGATATTGTCAGAGAGAGCAAAAGAAATTGTTTCTCCATCCATTTTCTGGATTCTGAGTATAGCAGGATCATACCTTTTGTTTATATACGGATGGTGTAGGGATGATTTTTCAATAATATTGGGACAAATCATATCATATTATATATACATCTGGAACCTTAATGAAAAAGGTATTTGGAGGAATGTAAATATTCTGTTGAGAATAATACTGTTTATTACTCCTTTAGTGGCGTGTGCGTTTCTTCTGAAATCTCCAGAACAATTCATAAGCCAATTTTTCAAGAATGAAGATATTCCTATCTGGTTGCTGATATTCGGTTCCGCCGGACAGGTAATATTCACACTGAGATTTATATACCAACTGATATACTCATACCGTAAACATGAATCTAAACTACCTATAGGATTTTGGATTATAAGCCTTGTAGGTAGCAGCATAATTGTCAGCTACGGTATATTCAGACTCGATCCTGTGCTTATATTAGGACAATCTGTAGGCTTTATCGCATACATCAGGAATATCATCCTGGGAGTAAGAAAAAACAAATCAGCAAAATTATAACAGAATTAAGATGTACAATACCAAGAACGTTCTGGACAGAATAGACAGCATCAGCTTTCTCAAATGGCTGGTATTTATCTTTATTTGCCTTATACCAATCAGCGCATTACGCGATTTTACACCAGCCAACGAGCTAAGATATATAAGCATTGCCGACGAGGCAATCAGAAACGGACACTGGTTCATGCTGACCAACAACGGCGAACCGTATAGCGACAAACCTCCTTTCTACTTCTGGCTGATAATGATAAGCAAGATGCTTACGGGAGAATATCATATATGGTTATTAATGATGTATTCTATTATTCCGGCATTAGGCTGTATATTTACAATGGATAAATGGTGCAGAAACGAACTTGACTCAAAATACAGAAGTATTGCTCCACTATTGTTGATAACAACCGGATATTTTGTCGGAACAGCCATGGTTTTGCGTATGGACATGCTCATGGTATGGTTCATAATACTTGCCCTGCGTGAATTCTACAGGATGTACACAAATGAAGGAAATTTCAAACGCCATCAGATATTTTTCGGCATATATATTCTACTTGGATTTTACTCAAAGGCATTCATGGGTATATTGATACCGCTGGTAACTTCATTAGTGTTCCTTATAACAAAGCGCGAGACAAAGACATTCTTCCGTTACTGGAACTGGAAGGTATGGACTATAGTGCTCGGCGGTATAGCATTATGGTTTGGCATGGTATGGGTGGAAGCAGGCGGAGAATACCTTTACAATCTTACAGTAGGACAGACAGTAAACCGTTCTGTAAAAGTCTCTGTACACAAACATCCATTCTACTTTTATTTAATATACCTCAGCTACGGTGTAGCTCCCTGGACACTGCTCTACGTTGGCAACATTATATGGGGTATCAAGAACAGAATATTTAAAAGCGACTTGCAAAAACTGTTCATCATAGAGATATTTTCAACCTTTATAATGCTTTCATGCTTTGGAAGCAAGCTGGCAATATACCTTGTACCTATATTCCCATTCATGACTTATCTGAGCCTGATGTGTATGGAGAAATTGGCATGGAACAAATGGCAGGCCATAGCTTCCTGTCTTCCCGGATTTCTGATCTTGTTTGCACTGCCGGCATATATTGTAGCCATAAGAATTATGCCTGAGATTTCTTCACCACTTATTATGATATGCTCCATATTACTTACAGCGACAGGAGCCGTATCAATGATAATGGCATGGAAAAACAAAAACATCAGAATGACAATAGTTACTTTCTGTTCAGGCTTCCTAATAACAGCTTTCATTGCAGGATTTACGATGCCCGAATTCAATTCTCAAATAGGATATGGCGAACTATGCCGTAAAGCTCAGGAGAAAGAAAAGGAATGGGATGTATCAAGAGTCACAACATTAGGAGTATGGAGAGCGCAGAACATGGATGTATATTTCCCGGACAGACTGGACGTATATTCATTACAGGAGGCAGACTCACTGAAGAATGTCAATAACAGTCTGTTGATACTGGACAGCAAATACAAGAATGAGGATAATATAAAGCCGTTTATTGACAATAAAGAACAAGTTGAAATTTTAGACGGCAAATATATTCTGGTAAGAATACCGTAAAAGATATGTTATAAAAAACATAAGGTTATATTATATATTCCTCAAAACATACATATCTTTGCCATATACTTAAATGAAAAGCCCAATAGTAAATTCTGAAATATGAATACTAACACGTCAAAACAACAAGTTATAGTATCTATGACTTCGTTCCCAGCAGCAATTCCATACGCCATAAAAGCTGTTGAATCAATTTTAAATGGTACGGTACTTCCTGATAAAGTAATACTTTACCTTACTTATTCTCAATTTGATAAAAGCGGAATACCAGAAGATTTATTGAATCTATCACATAACAACCCTATATTCGAGATACGAAATTACGACATAGACATTCGCTCATACCGCAAATTAATCCCCGCATTAATTGACTTTCCTGATTCAGTGATTGTTACTGTTGATGATGATGTGGCATACCACAAGAATATGTTGCGGGAGTTGTTAAATCTACACACGCAATATCCTGACTCCGTGCTTGCCCATAGAGCTAAACTTATGAAACCTGGCAAGCCATATCGTAAATGGAAAAAGTATAGATGGTATAACTTTGTCATGAAAAGAATTCACTCCGATTTTAGGAATATACAAACCGGAGTAGGTGGAGTACTATACCCTCCACATTCATTAAAGGCTGAAATGCTTGACATTAACTTATTTACAAAAATAGCCCCTACAACGGATGATATATGGTTCTGGGCAGCAGCTGTTGCAAACAATAGAAAAGTAATACCTGTACCTTTCGGTTACAACAAGCCCAAAAGCCTTAATAAGCCACGTAGTTTATCGTTGAAAACCACAAATTTTAAGTCCGGAGTTGATAGAAACGCAGCAGCATTAGCCGCAATTCTAAAAGAGTTTCCTAATATCAGAGAAAAAATCAATTACGGAACAGAACATCAATAACCATCTCTGTATCTATTAGAATTAATTATATATTACCGAGATACCAATTAAAATAAAATCTGTACATGATATACTATTTACCCAAAGATTACAAATTCAAACGTATAAATGATGCCGGCAGTAAAGCCAGGATGGATATTGAACAAACCATGAATCTTTCAGGGTTCATGCCAGCAGGCAAGGAAAAAACGATAAGCAAAAACCGTATATTACATTTTATACAGACATTTTTCATAGTCGCAAGAATGCCGACTTACATAAAGAAAGACGATATACTTATTCTGCAATATCCTGTAAAATACTATCGAATACTATGTTTCTTGGCTCACTTACGCAAGGCTAATGTTGTTACAATAATACACGACCTGGAATGTTTCAGAAATAAGCGAAATTCAGTAAAAAAAGAAATAAGCCTAATGAATCTTTCCGACGCAATTATATGCCATAATCCGACGATGAAAAAATGGCTCTGCGACAATGGATTTAAGGGATATAACAAAAAACAAATCATAGTAACTCTAAAAGTGTTTGATTTTCTATCTGATGCTGAATGTAAAAACAGAGAAGATTCATGGCCATCACATAAGATTGCTTATGCAGGACAGCTTGCACGTATAAAAAACAGTTTCTTATATGAGTTTGGCAATCATATAGAGAATTTCATTCTTAATGTCTATGGGAAAGGATTTGACGAATCAACAGCCGCTCGTCCGGATAAGTTCGACGTAAAAGGATTTATGCTACCAGACAAATTAATAAACTCAGCAGAAGGAGATTTTGGGCTGGTATGGGATGGTGGAGACATCAATAGCTGCGATGGTAACTGGGGAGAATATCTTAAAATAAATACACCCCATAAAATATCATTATATATACGTTGTGGATTACCTCTTATAATATGGAGTAAAGCCGCAATGGCTGAATTTATAAAGACCAATGAGATAGGTATATGTGTAGATTCGTTACGCGATATAAACAATATATACAAGCATCTGACAAAAGATGAATATAAAAAGATGTGTGACAACGTGCAGCGAATAAGCAAACGACTTTCAGAAGGATGGTATTGTAAAACGGCAATATCAGAAGTTGCCTCACTACTCAAAAAAGGTATTTGATTTAAAATTAAAACCACTAACCTAAATCGAGGATTAGTGGTTTTAATTTTATTGGGGATAAGCAGATTATAATTCGAAACTTGACTTTTCAGGCAATATGCTTTCAAAAGCACTATTAATATTCTCCATAACCTGTTCATAATTACGAATATGAACGTTATCATTCAGGCATATTAGTTTATAAGACTGATTATATATTGCCTTTATTGCCTGTTTAGGCTTAATCATCAATGGGAACATTTTAGTATCCTTGTAAGTATTATAAGGCTCAAAATTACCCTTACATATTTGCCATGTACGAAATAACTCAGGAGTATAATCGTTTAATGCGCGGAACTTGTTAACAGAAGTTTCAGTAAGTTCCTTACCTGCCACGGACCATACTTCCTCAAATGTACTCTTAAGATATGGCTGTGCATTATGAGGTGTGCGTAAAGTTATAAACTTACTATATGGCTTTAAAATATAATTCCAACGAGCCTTAGAACCATAACTTTTGTTAAACCACTTATCATAATCGCGGGCAATAACTTCTTTCTTATCAAAATGCTTATTTATTATTCTAAGGTTATTCTTTATCCTTTTATACCATTGTGACCAGGACGGATTGTAAAGGAAAGCAGCAATATCACATGGTAAACCGTTCTTAAAGAAACGCTCCTTATCTATTCTGTTTATAATATAGAAATCATCATTGAAATACACAAAATGGTCGGCAAGTCCCGGAATTTTGTGTATGTATCTTTCTATAACTACAGAATTATACGTAGGCAAGAACTCTTCAGGAATGTAGTCCTTATGGTTTACTAAATTAATCTTAGGATTATTTTCATCAAGCCATTCAGGTTTTTGCCCACTTGTAACAAAATGTATCTTACGTACCCATGGAGCAAACTTTTCTACCCCCCTGAACCAATATTTCAAAAAACCGTAATCGCGAAAGCGAGCCTTAGAGACTCCATTTTTAGTATTTTCTTTCTTACCAGAATACTTTGCAAATTCAGCTTGCCATTCAGGGTCATCCATATTAACCCACGTGATTACAAAATCAATATCCATAATAAGTTTTTTAATGATTATTCTGTCCTGTAACTTTCTTATTTATTCAGTATTTCCGCATTTCTGAAACGATTATGAGACCACAAATACAATTCAGGATGAGTATTAATACATTTTTCCAACATTCTATAATAAAGAGAAGTCAATTCATAATCAGGCAATGATTGAGGATTATCGTGAAGCTTTATAAACTCTGCCTCATAATATCCTCTTTTTACTCTTTTCACATTAAGGAAAAAAGCCTCAAATCCATAATGTTTTGTAATCTTCTCTGTACCTGTCAATACAGGGGTGTTGTGATTAAGAAAATGCAAGAAATGATGTGATTCAACTTTCTTGGGAGACTGATCGGCTATAAAACCTATTATACAGACTTTACGATTGGCAACAAGTTCAGTGGCATAACGTGCCGTCTTGCGCATATCCACACACACAGCTCCCATTCTCTCACGAATGTAAAGCATCAACCTATCCATATTCTGATTACTCAATTTATGATATATTTGAGCACTCGTTACATCACTTTCCAGATGTAAAGGTATGGATGAACACCATTCCCAATTAGCATAATGACCAAGATATAGACTGATAGATTTACCTTGTTTCAATGTTTCGTTCACTTCTTCAATATTCTTGAAACTCATGCGTCGCTTTATTTCATCCTTTGATGCTGAAGCAAGTTTGACACTCTCAAGAATCATATCAACAAAGAAATGGTAAAACTGCTTTTCTATCTTTATTATTTCTTTCTCACTTTTTGAGGTAAATGATTCTGTCAGGTTCTTGCGTACAATACGTCTCCTATATCTGAACACATAATATACTAAATAAAACAAACAGTCAGATATAAAATACATCACACGGAATGGAATGTGAGATAAGATTCTAATAATAGAATAGAGCAAATAATACATAATAAAAATTTTATAGCTTATATATAGTTACACAACTGCATTATTTTTCAATCATATCAAATGCACAAATACACCAATTCTAAAAGGACAGAGAGCTGATATAAGTTCTATATTTTGAAACGTTTTCTCTTCTGGAAATGAACCTTCTGATAAGAACCGATAATCATATTCAGAACTTTTTTGCTCTTAACTCTCTTATATAGTTTAAAATAGAACTTATTCATAATCTTGCTTTCCGTCTTATACTTCTCAGCTCTTTTTATAATATCTTCAACAACAGCATATTCATCTTTAGTCAGCTGCTTATGCCATCTAAGACTATTTATGAACATATTATAGATTTCAGACAGAAAATATCTTTGATTCGAAACTGTTATTTTACTATTGTTACTATACGATTTGTCCATGTAGTCAAGCACAAAACTGATAACTTTAATTACATGATTGTAATTTCTTAATAACGAAACTGCACTCGTTGACTGATCATCACGTCCAATAAAATAATAATATAAATACAAATCAAAAACGATGAAGTCCTTTATTCTGTCTATCGGGAGGAAACAGTATTGAATATCAGTATAACAAATACCTTCTATATGTTTCAGGCCGACCTTGCGCAGGACCTCAGTCTTATATGCCATACTATGCATATTAAACTCTCTGCCAGTTACATGAGACTCAATCTCGAAATCCTGCATCTGATATACTTTATTATATTCTACAGTGCTGAAAGGGAATTGCTTTACTTCTATACTACCATTTTTCTTTACCCTATATTCAGTTCTCAATGTAATAAACAAATCTGTATCACAAGTTTCCAATCTCTTTAAAAGTTCTATCAGAGCCCCTGTGTCAAACCAGTCATCCGCATCAAGCATTCTTAAATATTTACCCTTAGCAATAGCAAGTGCAGCATTAATACACGACCCATAATGACCATTAGCTTTATCAATAACCGTTATTATGTCCGGACGCTTTTTCTCGTATTCACGAATAATCTCAAGCGATTTATCCTTACTTCCGTCATTAACGACAATAACTTCAAGAGTAGATGGAACCATAGCATCTGTCACTGTATCCAGACATCTTGCTATATATTTCTCCATATTATAGGTTGGGACAACTAATGATAATAACTTCATATATTTTACCGATATTAAATTACTACAAAATACTTAATATAATCTAAATGCAGAATATTTATATTTACTGCCTTGATGATTAATATTTTATTCTATTAGTCAATATCCATATTAAGAACCTTTTCTATGATTGGAGCCATATCATAATATTTATATTCCGCCAACCTACCGCCAAAAATAACTCTTGATTCCTTGTCTGACAATGATTTATATTTCTGATGTAACTCATTGTTTTTGAAATCATTAATGGGATAATACGGTTCCAGATTTTCATTCCATTCAATAGAGTATTCCTTAGAAATAATTGTTTTCTTACATCTGTCAACATCTTCTCCAAACATCTCAAAATGTTTATGCTCAATCACTCTGGTATATGGAATATCCTTGTCTGTATAATTTACGACGGCATTTCCCTGGTAATTCGAGCAGTCCAACTCTTCTTCCTCAAAATACACTGTTCTATATTCAAGTTTTCCAAACTGATAGTTATAGAATTCATCAATTTTTCCTGTAAAGACTATCTTCTCTGCTATCTGTTCCCAATATTCTCTGTTTTCAAAGAAATCTGTATTTGTAATGACTTCAACATCCTTCAATAATCCTTCTATCAGTTTATTGTATCCTCCTATTGGAATTCCCTGGTATTTATCACTAAAATAATTATTGTCGTAAACAAATCTCACAGGAAGTCTCTTGATGATAAAAGACGGCAGCTCGGTACATTTCCTTCCCCATTGTTTTTCAGTATAGCCTTTAATGAGTTTCTCGTAAAGATCAACACCTATCAGAGATATTGCCTGTTCCTCAAGATTGGCGGGTTCCTTTGTTTCGGATAATGATATTTTATCCAACATTTCCTTTCGTTGGGTGTTAATCTTATCTATAGCTTCGGCAGGTGTTGTAACTCCCCACATCTGATAGAATGTATTCATATTAAAAGGTAAATTGAATAACTGCCCTTTATAATTGGCTATCGGAGAGTTTGTATATCTATTGAATTCAACTATGCCATTTACAAAATCCCATACTTTTTTATTTGATGTATGGAAGATATGAGCACCATATTTATGAACATTTATACCATGCCTATTCTCACAATATATATTACCACCAATATGATCACGCTTGTCTATAACCAAACATTTCTTATTAGCCTGTTTTGCCTTATAAGCAAAAGTAGCGCCGAACAGGCCACTACCTACTATTAAATAATCAAATTTATACATGTGTGAATGAATTAAATAAAAACTATAAATACAATGTTTAAACTAAAAAAGTAATGGGACAAGAAATATTGTTTTAATTCTAAACTCTATTTTTAATATTAAAGTTTACTATTTTAACGTGATTAACATGGTACATCAATGATTAATGATACAATGATTTGTCTAACTTTTATTTTATTAATATATAAATCGACTTCAAATATAGTTTATTACTTGCTCATTTCAAAACTTCTTACGTTTTTTCAATATATAAAAAATAAGCTCATGGTATATTTTAGAAAATACTACAAGAAAGGCCATCTCATTACCGAGACAGCCTTTCATTATCATTATTTAATAGTTATAACATCTTGTATTGGGGTCATAATGAATGTAAATTCATAATCTCCATAAGGTATCCTATATTCAGGAAGAGGTATTGCACCCCAGCTATCAACACATGCCAAACCTTGTTGAACCTTATCGATAAGGAAGTTTGTAAGATTTGCAGGAGAGACCTCATTGGAATGACTCTGACGTTTATCACTGCCATCATCTAAAGACTCAATAGTGTAATGCAAAGCAGATGCAGAGAAAGGCTCTGATGCAACAAACATCAAACCTTTACCTTCAGCATTTGATAATTTCCACCAACGGATATCAGTCTTGTTTCCATTTTCCTGAGGGCGGATATAAGGATAGAACTGTTCAGTCACAGTCTGATTATAAATTCCCAAATCTGTAGTGTATTTTCTATCAATATAATTCTCAACAGGGCCACGACCATAATACAGAATGTTTTCAAATGAAACAGGCATTGGCATCTGCATACCGAAACGGAACATATCAGATACCTTAGCCGATTTATCAGCAATCATCTTCTGAGTTACTTTTACAGCACCCTCATTATTAATTGTGTATGTGAGATACAACTTAGCTGAGACACTTACGATATCATATTCTGCAGAAACAACAATCATATCATCTGCTGTTTCGTGTTTCATTGAAACGAGTTTAATCTCAGGATTCTTCCATACAGCATATTTTTTCTGAAGACCTGCTCCATAATCATTGTCTGTCGGAGCACGCCAGAAGTTTGGAGTGAGCTGTGCGCCTTCGTCAATCATTTGAGTTCCGTTTACACAATAGCTGTCCATAAAGCCATTATACTTATTGAACTGAATATTGAATGTTTCGCCAATAATCTCAAGACAATTTGAATTTGCATCATTAGCTACAGGAACTACAACAGGAATATTCTTCTCTACTACATTTGCGAACTTAAGTTCCGAAGTTTTATATTCCTTCAAAACAATCTGGTTTTTAGCAACTACATGACCTGCAGGAACAAGACTTTCACTATACTTCTGTACATATCTGACATTGAGTAACCATTCACCATCCTCGCCAATATTACCTAAATCCAATTTCTGTGATACAGTCTGGCGTGGAGCTACATTAATATTTTCAACAACTCCGTTACGCACAGGTTTACCATTATAAACTACTTCCCATTCCATACGGTAAGCAGCAAGGTCGCGGAAGAAATTCTCATTAAAGATCTTTACTTCCCCCTTACTCAAGTCACCAGGAGTGGTCCAAATGTTCTGATAGAAATAGCCTACTTCATACATGTGCGGATTAGGAACTCGATCAGGACTTATCAATCCATTGTCGCAGAAATTATTGTCACTGGCATCGAAACGGTTGAAATCACCTCCATAAGCATATATCATTTCTCCGTTCTTACCTGTCCAGCGACATGACTGATCTACAAAGTCCCAAATAAAGCCACCCTGATATTTCGGATACTTACGTATCAAATCCCAATATTCCTTGAAACCTCCTTCTGAATTACCCATAGCATGAGCATATTCACACTGTATAAGAGGTTTAGTCTTACTTTCATCCAAAGAATATTTTTCGCAAGCATCATATCCATAATACATTGGGCAGAAGATATCAGTCAATCCTGAATAATCTGCGCGTTCATACTGTACCGGACGACTTGGGTCTTCTTTCTTCGCCCAATGATATGCCGCCTCAAAGTTAGGACCGTATCCGGCTTCGTTACCCAAAGACCAGAATATTATACTTGGATGATTGAAATTACGCTGTATATTACGCATATTTCTTTCCATGTGAGCTTTGGCATACGAATCCACTTTTGCCAGCGTACTCTCGCGATAACCCATACCGTGTGATTCAACATTTGCCTCGGCTACCATATATATACCATATTTATCACACAGTTCATACCAGTACGGATCATCTGGATAATGACATGTTCTTACTGCATTAATATTGAATTCCTTCATTATCTGGATATCCTGTATCATACGCTCGCGTGAAACAACATAACCACCATCAGGATCCATCTCATGTCTGTTGGCACCTTTGAACAATACAGGCTGTCCGTTTACAAGCACTTGAGCATTCTTTATTTCAATTTTTCTGAATCCTACTTTAAGCGGAACAACTTCTGTCTTATTACTACCATTAATCACACTTGCACGTAGAGTATAAAGATAAGGAGTTTCAGCAGTCCATTTATTTGGCTTCTCTACATTGAACTCAGTCTTTACAGTACCAGAACCTTTAACTTCTTTAGTTTGGATAACGTTATTATCTGCGTCAATAAGTTCCAGACTTACTTTATTATTTCCTTTCAGGCTCAATTCCACACCAAGTGTTCCATTCACATACTCATCATCAAGCGAAGGAATGACACGTATATCGTCTATACGGTTGCGATTGCGAGTGTATAAGTAGCTATCGCGAGCTACACCGCTATAACGGAAGAAATCCTGATCTTCAAGATACGACCCGTCGCACCATCTGAATACTTGGAATGCTATAAGGTTTTTCTTACCTGGAACAAGATATTTGGTTATATCGAATTCAGCTTCCAGCTTACTGTCCTCGCTGTAACCCACAAACTTACCATTTACCCATAAGTACATATTTGAAGTAACAGAGCCGAAATGAGCAATGATATCTTTTCCTTTCCAATTGGCAGGAACTACTATTTCCTTACGATAGGAACCCACATGATTTTTCTCCACTGGAACATAAGGAGGATTATTCTTGTACTGGTTCCGCCAAGCATATCCTATATTGACATAAATAGGATCACCGTATCCGTTAAGTTCCCAAACGGCAGGAACACGGAAATCATCCCACCCGTTATCATCATATCCCAAACGGAAAAAATCCTTCGGTCTTTTATCAGCACTCTCAACCCACAGGAATTTCCACTTCCCATTTAGAGTCATATAGTTATCAGACTCTTCTTTAATCCCTCTATCAGCAGTCTCAACATCTTCGTAAGCGAAGAAACTGGTATGCATTGGGGCACGATTGATTGCATTAACATTCGGGTCCTGCCACTCTTTAAATGATTGTGCAGAAACTGATAACGCACATGCGCACATTGTGCTTAACAATAACAAGTTTTTCATGAATTATATAATTTAAATTTATGATATGAAGTTTCCTTATCAATATCTATTACTTGTCAACAACCCAGTTCCTACTATAAGGCATAGTGAATTCCCGCTTGTAATTCATTTTATCTTTTTCAGGAATCATTATCTCATATTCCTTTCCATTCCTACATGGAAGTGAAGTATCTCTAAGCCAAGGGTTAAGATTTTTCAGTAGAGCATACGTTGTTCCCTGGCTTTTAGCAAAACGTGCCAAATCTGTTATTGTCTCTGATATCTTAACAGTTCTATAATGAATTTGAGGATATAAGTCTGAAGACCTTAGATAAAAACCAAACTCAGAAGGGTCGTCAAATAACAGTTTGACAGCAAATATTCTATATATATATCTTGCGGTTTCCTCCACAAGATAAAGGTCTAACGTCTCATCCGTGTATTGCCTCTCCTGCTGCTGTGAAATTCTTCTTTGACCTGCATTATATGATGCAGCTACGCTTACCCAATCACCAAATTTTTCATAAGCGTTTTTTAAATATTTACATGCCGCATAAGTAGCTTTTACTACATTATATCTTTCATCAATATGAGAATCAACTTCCAAGCCATATTCTTTTCCCGTAGTAGGCATAAATTGCCACAAACCAGCAGCACCGGCTCCGGAACGTGCCAATGGGTTACAAGCACTTTCTATAGCCATAAGATACTTGAAATCTTCCGGGATGCCTTTTTCCTTAAGTATAGGTACAATAATAGGGAAATATCTGTTAGCTCTTTTAATGGTCTGAATTGATGTACTATGCATATACGAAAAAGCCATAAGTTCCCTATCCATGCGTTCATGTCGGTCATATCTGGTTAAATCTATTGTATCACCGCAAAACACTACATATTCAGGAACTTCAACACAAGAATATCTGTTGTTGTCCACTTTCTCTTTTTCTTTATCGCTGCCAATGCAATGCGCACTCAACAAGAACGGAGAAACGCATAATAATACCACAGCAACAGATATTCCTGACAAATGCTTTTTTAATCTGCTTATCATTATATTAGAATTTAATGTTCAATATATAATTAAATCAACAAAATTAATTAATCGGCCTATTTTACCAAAGAATCCAAAGGATATTTGTTACCCTTTATTCCTGAGAGGAATGCTTTAGCAGATCCAAAATTCAAATACATGTCAAGACGTACCGGTAAATGATTTCTATCGTCTGTCACATAAAATGTGATAACTTCCTTTTCCTCTCCTTTTACATATTCTACAAGCGAAAAAACGAGACAGCGATATTTATTTCCATCTTCTGCTTTATAAATATCCTTACCCCTATAAATAAGAGTTTGCTTATCTATATCTTTACCTGTAGCCATTGAAAATAATATTTTATCTCCGACCTTATAACTTGTAGCATCATAAGAACGCGCCTGAAGAAGTATGCTTAACATATCATATACACACACTGATGACTCTTGAAAATTCTTTCTTATATTTCCATTTACTACTCTATGCTGATCTACAATACACTTACCATTCCTATAACCGAACTTTACATCATCTACACTATATCTTTTACCCTCAGCAGCTCCTTTACGGAAATATAAAGGCACAAGTTCTTCAGAAGTAATACAAGTAAGAGTGTCACGCATTCTGAAAAACATATCTATTTTCTTATTCGTGAATGACTCAAGATCTGTCCTAAGGCATTTTTTACCATTATACGTGGTAGTATCAACTGTCATTTTAGCCCAACCGGCATTAATCCATATAAACTTCCAGTTAAATTTCAGTTCATACGAAAGTTCTTCTCCGGGCTTTATCGCATCATTTACAGCCCCACACTGTGCTTTAGCGCATATTCCAGCAAAAAGGAACAAGAATATGCATATATATATACGTTTTATCATGATGTTCGTCCTAATTTTTTTGCTCGTTCCTTATTTCTATCTTTTATTTTCTTCGCCTCTTCAGGCTTCTGTTTCTTTATTTCATCAAGTTTCTGTTTATCCAACGGAATGGACCTGACATCCCAGTTCTCTTCAAACTCAAAGTTCGCCTTCATCTCCCAGACCTTAGGGAAATAATATACTTCTTCCGGCTGTACCTTCTTATCATACTCACCTGTATCCCATTTTCCATTACCATTTCTGTCAATATACATTCTTATGTAATATTTTGTATTTGGCTGTAGGAAATAAAAATCACAGGTATTATTATCTTTAACTTTCTGTTCTCTAACAACTGCATCACTTGAGTTCAATAATTGCACTATAGCATTACCTTCAACTCCGCTTATATTCAAATAGAGAGTACCATATTCCTCCAATGTTTTCACCTTAACCGTATTCTCTGTCTTATTGGTGTGCAAGCCATAAATACTTTTTATCGCCGCAGAATCAACTGTAAGTCTATATTCATTACCAGGTTTCCAGTCGCTAAGAATATAATATTGTCTTGGCACAAGACTGTCTGCCATAAATATAAAACGCTCCTTCTCCCATAATGTATCGACTTTCACATCAACATGAATGGCAGAAGTATCTATACTGAATACCGGTTCGTCAAACTTCAGACATATATTTTTATTTATGTCCATTGACGAAGGAGCATCAACATTCATATTAAAGAATTTTGTTTCAACTACATTATTTAAAGTATCACCTTTCTTACGTTTTTTCTGCTGTTCTTTTTCTTTCTTCTCCATTTCTTCCTTTGCCATAGCCAAACGCTTAGCTTTATCAACCTTATTCATCATGGTTAAAGTATCACGTTTTGGCACAAGTTTCCCCAAAGTATCGGTATAAAGATAATCAACCTGTAGAGTAAGTGTATCCCTCTCACAAAGGACTGTATCTTTTATCCAATATCTTATTGTATCATTATTGATAGACGGTTCAATTACAAAAGCATCCTTTTCGTCAAAATCAAGTCCGACAACAGTTGGAAGACTATCAGCCTGAGCACTGAAATAAAGAGAAAATCTGTTTAACTGCTCTCTTTCACTTTTGGCAAGATATTGCATTGTATTAACCTCCTTAAAAGCCCTCAATACTATATTATCAGGCATAAAATGAGTATAATGCACCGTCTTGATAGTATCTATTTTTAATGTATCAATAGCATTCCACGTTGTATCCTGCCTAACAGCAGGCTCTTGTGAAGGGAGAATAAGAGAATCGTTATAAGCGATTATTTCTGTTTTTGAATCGAATAAATAATTCTGGTTTCCATCCTTCAGCGCATATATTCTATATTCCCCAGGAGCTACACCCTTTATTGTAAATCTTCCCCTACTGTCTGTACGGGATATTCTGTCGAAAGGCAACTTTGTGAAAGCAGAATCATTAAGGTTCTTATGCAGTCCCACCTGAATCCCCTTGATTGGTTCCAGGTCCTGAGCATTAAGTACAGTTCCCGATACTTCCATGGTATCTATTGTCTCTCCTGTAGAAAATGCATAGGCAAAGTTACCCATAGGATTTCCTTCATTATTATCTACAATCGCATCACCAAAATCTATTGTATATGTTGTATTATGCTTTAACGAGTCAAAAAATTCCACAAGGACTCTTTTTCCACTTGCCTTTACCTCCGGAGCTTCGGCTTGAGGAGGTGAAATTATTACCTTTTCAGCGGCATTTTCAATCTTGATGAACTCATCAAATTCAATTGCTATTTTCTTTCGTGTATTGTTTATAGCATTAGGTTCTGGAGTAGCACGTACAAACTTTGGAGGCGTTTCATCATAAGGTCCACCATCAGGTGTGCCTGTACTTGCACATGCATATATCATCAAGATTAAAACTGTTAATGGCAAAATATGTAATGTAGATAATTTCATCTTATAAACTTTGCTATAGTGTAAATGACATTAATTCGATGTAATATTATTGGTTAAAGCCCAACATGCTATCAATATTCTCACGATTATTACTTAAACGAGGGATTTTATGCTGTCCACCCAATTTACCCTTCTGTTTTAACCAATCATGGAACAATCCAGGACGAGCTACAATAATTTCTAATTCCTGCAGAGTAATATCTTTATGCCTTTTAGCTTCATAATCAGAATTTATACTCTGTAATGCTTTATCGAGTACGTGACGGAAATGCTCCACAGAATCAGGCATACGACTGAATTCTATCAGCCATTGATGACGGCATTTAGCATTAGCATCCATAAATACCGGTGCAGCTGAGTATTCAAGTACCTGTGCCCCTGTTTCACGACAAGCGACTTGCAATCCTTTTTCAGCATTATCCACCATAAGTTCCTCACCAAATGCATTTATAAAATGCTTTGTTCGTCCTGTTATAATAAATTTATATGGATTTTTCTGTGTAAATTTTACTGTGTCACCAATTATATATCTCCATAATCCACAAGAAGTACTTATTACCATTGCATAATTTTTTCCGACTTCTACTCCCCACAATGGAACTATTGTAGGATTCTCTTTATCAAATTCTTCCAATGGAATAAACTCATAGAATACGTCATAATCAATCATCAGCAACAAAGAAGGATCGGTCAACGAACTTTGAAGTCCAAAAAAACCTTCACTGGCATTATAAGTTTCCATATAATGCATTCTGTCTGATTTTATAAGACTCTTATATTGTTCCCTATAAGGAGTAAAACAGACTCCACCGTGGAAAAACACCTCTAACCCGGGCCATACCTCATCCAATGTCTCAGCCCCTGTTTTCTCCAATATTCTTTTTATTACAGCAAGCATCCACGATGGGACACCAGAAATATTGGTAATATTCTTATTTATTGTAGAATCTGCTATTTTTTCAACTTTTTCTTCAAACTCACTTAACAACGCTATTTTCTTACTTGGTACACGGATAAAATTCACCAATGGATTAACATTCTGAATCAATATAGCAGACAAATCTCCGACAAGACTGTTTTTCAGGTTATAATTAGGCGAATGACTACCACCAAGTATGAGTCCCTTACCATTAAAAAAACGACTTTTAGGGTTTTCTCCCAAATATAATGCAACTGCGTCTCTCCCACCATTGTAATGAATATTATGCAATCCTTCGTTCGATACAGGGATGAATTTACTCTTATCATTTGTAGTCCCCGAAGATTTAGCATACCATTTAATCAGACCAGGCCATAATATATCTTTTTCACCATGACGCATGCGGTCAATATATTCTTTTACATTTTCGTATGTTTGAATTGGGACCTTATTAAAATCAGAATATTTATTTATGTTCTTGTAATCATAACGTTTCCCCCATTCTGTATATGAAGCCGAGTTGACAAGTCGTCTCAAAACATTTTCCTGTATTTCTTCCGCATTGGCAGAATATTTTTCAATTTGCTTTCTACGTGATACAAATATTCTGTCAATCAATTTAGTTGGGTTCATATTTTTATTACAATTTTCTTCTATTTTATACTATTGCAAAGGTATGTTTTTTCTTATTATATAGATAGATGACAGGATTATTTTTTATTAAAATCGAGTAAATCTTGTTTTTTTAATAACTTTACATCATAAATTAATTGTTCACAATATGAAAATAGGAATATTGACATCAGGAGGCGATTGTCCAGGCATAAATGCAACGATAAGAGGTGTTTGCAAAAGTGCCTTAAACCACTATGGGATGGAGGTTTACGGTATTCATAATGGATTCCGCGGATTAATGGATGGACATGTAAACAGACTAA
Source organism: Bacteroides caecigallinarum (assembly GCF_016902295.1). Classification (GTDB taxonomy): domain Bacteria; phylum Bacteroidota; class Bacteroidia; order Bacteroidales; family Bacteroidaceae; genus Phocaeicola; species Phocaeicola caecigallinarum_A. Next base: position 82,696 of record NZ_JACJLQ010000003.1, read on the forward strand.
CAGAAGACTCTACATCAGGTTTGCTTACATTAGGAGGCACTATACTCGGGACTTCACGTGAGAAACCTTTCAAAAAAACTTCAACAAACATAAATAACGAAAGACCTTCAATGATTATAAAAACAATACAGAGCTATGGTCTTGATTGTCTTGTATGTATTGGTGGTAATGGAACACAAAAAACTGCCGCCAAACTTATGGAAGTGGGAATCAATGTGATTACTATTCCTAAAACGATAGACAATGATGTTTGGGGTACAGACATTTCTTTCGGTTTCGACTCTGCAGTTTCAATTGCAGCCGATGCCATAGACAGGTTGCATTCAACGGCAAGTTCGCATCAAAGGGTTATGGTAATTGAAGTAATGGGACACAAAGCCGGTTGGTTAGCTTTATACTCGGGTATGGCTGGTGGTGGAGATATAATACTAATGCCTGAAATACCATTCAATATACATAGCATAGGCGACACAATTATCAACCGTTTAAAGAAAGGCAAACCATACTCAATCGTAGTTGTTGCAGAAGGCATAAACACCCCTGAAGGCAAGAAAGCGGCACAGTATATAGCAGAAGAAATAGAATACGAAACCGGATTTGAAACGAGAGAAACTGTTTTAGGATATATCCAGCGTGGAGGAAGCCCAACTGCTTTCGACAGAAATCTTGCAACTCTGATGGGTGGTCATGCTGTAGAGTTGATTTCAAATAAGCAATACGGCAGAATGGTGGCATTACAAGGCAACAAGATATCTTCAATACCTCTTTCTGAAACTGCCGGGAAATTACGCCTTGTTACAGAAAACCATGAATTAGTGGTACAAGGTAGGCGAATGGGAATTTGTTTCGGATAATAAGAACAATAGACATATATATACAACAAAAGAGCAGTAACTTCAACTTTATCACTTGAGTTACTGCTCTTTTTATATGGTTAAAAATAAATTATTCTACATCATTATAGTCTAATATATTCTTCTTGTTAGCCAATATTCTGTCGTATTCGTCTTTTGAGCCTACAACAATCTTCTCGAATTCACGCTGACCTGTACCAGCAGGTATCAAATGACCGCAGATTACATTCTCCTTCATACCTTCAAGACGGTCAACCTTACCGTTGATTGCAGCCTCGTTAAGCACCTTAGTAGTTTCCTGGAAGGAAGCAGCAGACATGAAGCTTGATGTCTGAAGGGCAGCTCTTGTGATACCCTGAAGTATCTGAGTAGATGTAGCAGGAACAGCATCACGAACTTCAACCAATTTAAGGTCACGACGTTTCAACAAGCTGTTTTCATCTCTCAATTTACGAGCTGTTACAATCTGACCTGGTTTAAGGTTCTGAGAGTCGCCAGCATCAACAACAACTTTCTTACCCCAGATTCTATCGTTCTCTTCATTGAATTCCATACGGTCTACTACCTGAAGTTCAAGGAATCTAGTATCACCCGGTTCGTCAATCTGTACCTTACGCATCATCTGACGTACGATGATTTCAAAGTGCTTATCGTTAATCTTCACACCCTGCAGACGATAAACGTCCTGGATTTCGTTAACGATGTATTCCTGTACTGCTGTAGGACCCTTAATGGCAAGGATATCAGCAGGAGTAATAGCACCATCAGACAATGGAGTTCCGGCACGTACATAGTCATTTTCCTGTACAAGAATCTGCTTAGACAATGCAACCAGATACTTACGTACTTCACCAGTCTTAGATGTAACGATGATTTCACGATTACCACGCTTAATCTTACCCATTGTTATCTCACCGTCGATTTCAGAAACCACTGCAGGATTAGATGGATTACGAGCTTCGAACAACTCTGTTACACGTGGAAGACCACCGGTAATATCACCAGCCTTACCTACAGCACGAGGTATCTTGACAAGAATATCACCAGCCTTAACGTTTTCTTTATCTTCTACTACTACGTGACCACCTACCGGCAAGTTGTATGTACGTAAGATACCGCCATTTTCATCTAGGATGTGTAATGAAGGAATCTTATTCTTATCTTTAGACTCAGTAATAATGATTTCGCGTAAACCTGTAGCTTCGTCTGATTCAACCTTATATGTTACGTTTTCAATTACAGACTCAAAGTCTATCTTACCACCAACTTCTGTTACGATTACGGCGTTGAATGGGTCCCATTTAGCAATAAGTTTGCCCTTTTCAACAATTTCTCCATCAGCAGCATAAAGTTTTGAACCGTAAGGTACGTTGTGAGTTGACAATATTATACCAGTATTAATATCAACGAAACGAACTTCAGCCAAACGACCAACAACAATCTTAACTGGTTCGCCTGTTTCTTCTACAGCGTCGACAGTACGCAATTCTTCAAATTCCAGACGAGCAGGATTCTTAGCAACGATTGACGCATTAGCAGCCATGTTACCTGCGATACCTCCGGCATGGAATGTACGAAGAGTAAGCTGAGTTCCTGGCTCACCAATTGACTGTGCAGCAATAACTCCGACAGCTTCACCTTTCTGAACCATCTTACTTGAAGCAAGGTTACGTCCGTAACATTTAGCACAAACACCCTTCTTCGATTCACAAGTAAGCACAGAACGGATTTCTACGCTTTCAATAGGTGATTTTTCTATTTCTTCAGCTATTGCTTCAGTAATTTCCTCACCGGCAGCAACAATAAGTTCACCAGTTGTAGGATGTATAATGTCGTGTACAGAAACACGTCCCAAAATACGTTCATAAAGTGTAGCAATAACTTCATCGTTATTCTTCAATGCTGTACAAACAAGTCCGCGCAATGTACCACAGTCTTCTTCATTGATAATCACGTCGTGTGAAACATCGACAAGACGACGAGTCAAATATCCGGCATCGGCAGTCTTCAACGCAGTATCGGCAAGACCCTTACGAGCACCGTGAGTTGAAATAAAGTACTCCAACACGGAAAGACCTTCCTTAAAGTTAGAAAGGATAGGGTTTTCAATGATCTGAGCACCTTCGGCACCTGCTTTCTGAGGTTTAGCCATCAAACCACGCATACCAGACAACTGACGGATCTGTTCCTTAGAACCACGGGCTCCGGAATCAAGCATCATAAATACTGAGTTGAATCCCTGGTCGTCGTTCTTAATAGTCTTATATAGAATGTCAGACAAATCACTGTTAACGTGTGTCCATGTATCAATAACCTGATTGTAACGTTCATTGTCAGTGATGAAACCCATGTTATAGTTCATCATGATCTGTTCAATTTCTTCGTTACCACGTTTAACAAGTTCTTCCTTCTCTTTTGGTATGATAATATCACCAAGGTTGAATGACAAACCACCTTCGAATGCCATCTTATAACCAAGGTTCTTGATACCGTCAAGGAATTCACAAGCACGTGCAACACCCACAGCCTTGATTACGTCGCTGATGATGTCACGCAATGACTTCTTAGATATGATAGTATTAAGGTAACCACATTCGTCAGGAACGATTTCGTTTACGATTACACGTCCTACAGAAGTTTCCTTAATCATCTTCTTGACAATATTTCCATTTTCATCCAAGTCATTAGCCACTACACTAACTATTGCATGAATATCTACTTTACCTTCATTGTATGCGATAAGAGCTTCTTCCGGTCCGTAGAATATAAGTCCTTCACCTTTAGCTCCCTTACGCAACTTAGTGATATAGTAAAGACCGAGTACCATATCCTGTGCAGGCACAGTGATAGGCGCACCGTTTGCAGGGTTAAGGATATTGTGTGACTGCAACATCAACATCTGTGCTTCCAGAATAGCTTCATTGCTCAAAGGCAAGTGAACGGCCATCTGGTCACCGTCGAAGTCGGCGTTGAACGCAGTACATGCCAATGGATGCAGCTGGATAGCCTTACCTTCAATCATCTTAGGCTGGAATGCCTGGATACCAAGACGGTGAAGTGTCGGAGCACGGTTCAGCAATACAGGGTGTCCTTTCATTACATGTTCCAGGATATCCCAGATAACCGGTTCCTTACTGTCAACAATCTTCTTGGCAGACTTAACAGTCTTGACAATACCTCTTTCGATAAGTTTTCTTATGATAAACGGTTTGTAAAGTTCGGCAGCCATCAATTTAGGAATACCGCACTCACCCATCTTCAATTCAGGACCTACAACGATTACAGAACGTGCAGAATAGTCAACACGTTTACCCAACAAGTTCTGACGGAAACGTCCCTGCTTACCTTTCAGACTGTCAGACAGAGACTTAAGAGGACGGTTAGCATCTGTCTTAACGGCACTTGCCTTACGAGAGTTATCGAACAATGAATCCACTGCTTCCTGAAGCATACGTTTTTCATTACGCAAGATTACGTCCGGAGCCTTGATTTCGATAAGTCTCTTCAGACGGTTATTACGTATAATAACACGACGATAAAGGTCATTCAAGTCGGATGTCGCGAAACGTCCACCATCCAATGGTACAAGAGGGCGTAATTCTGGCGGTATGACCGGAACGTTCTTGATAATCATCCATTCAGGCTTGTTTCTTCCCTTAGAAGAACGGAATGATTCAACAACCTGCAAACGCTTCAAAGCTTCATTCTTACGCTGCTGAGATGAATCATTGTTAGCTTTATGACGGAGTTCGTATGAAAGTGCATCAAGATCAAGTCCTGCCAGAAGATCATAAATAGCTTCAGCACCCATCTTGGCAATAAACTTATTAGGATCAGAATCATCAAGGAACTGGTTATCCTTTGGAAGTGATTCCATGATATCAAGATATTCGCCTTCTTCAAGCAAATCATATTTGCTAAGTCCGTCTTCAGCCTTGATACCTGGTTGTATTACGACATATCGTTCATAATAGATGATAGCATCAAGCTTCTTAGTCGGCAATCCCAACAAATAACCTATTTTGTTAGGCAAAGAACGGAAATACCAGATATGGGCTACCGGTACAACCAGCTGGATATGTCCGCTACGTTCACGACGCACTTTCTTTTCTGTAACTTCAACACCGCAACGGTCGCAGACAATACCTTTATATCGAATACGTTTGTATTTACCACAGTGACATTCGTAATCCTTTACCGGACCGAATATACGCTCGCAGAACAAGCCATCACGTTCAGGCTTATAGGTACGGTAGTTAATGGTTTCAGGTTTCAGAACCTCACCGTAAGAGTTTTCAAGAATCTCTTCTGGCGAAGCCAAACCAATAGTAATCTTTGAGAAATTACTTTTTATTTTAGTATCTTTTCTAAAAGCCATACTTAAATTTGTTTTGTTGTTTTATTCCATTGTTATGCTCAAGCACAGACCTCTCAATTCATGAAGCAATACGTTCAGTGACTCAGGGATACCCGGTGTAGGCATTGGTTCACCTTTAACAATAGCTTCATAAGCCTTAGAACGTCCTACAACGTCATCCGACTTGATTGTCAGAATTTCCTGAAGGATATGAGCGGCACCGAATGCTTCGATAGCCCAAACCTCCATTTCTCCGAAACGCTGACCACCGAACTGAGCTTTACCACCAAGTGGCTGCTGCGTAATCAACGAATATGGACCGATTGAACGAGCATGCATCTTGTCTTCAACCATGTGACCAAGTTTAAGCATGTAAGTTACACCAACTGTTGCAGGCTGGTCAAACTGTTCACCGGTTCCACCATCATACAAATAAGTCTTACAATAGCGAGGTAATCCTGCCTTGTCTGTCCATTTATCAAGATCATCAAGTGTGGCACCGTCAAAGATAGGAGTCGCGAACTTAAGTCCTAATTCTCTACCGGCACGTCCCAAAACAGCTTCGAATATCTGTCCGATGTTCATACGTGAAGGCACACCCAATGGGTTCAATACTATATCTACCGGAGTACCATCAGCAAGGAATGGCATATCTTCCTGTCTAACGACTCTTGATACAATACCCTTATTACCGTGACGACCGGCCATCTTATCACCGACACCGATCTTACGTTTCTTGGCGATATATACTTTAGCCATCTGCATAATACCTGATGGCAACTCATCACCGATTGTAAGGGCAAATTTCTTACGTTTCAAATCTGCGTCAAGTTCTTTGTACTTCTTGATATAGTTCATAATCAATGAGCGAATCATACCGTTCTTATGTTCATCAGAAGTCCATGAGCTCAACTGTATAACTGTATAATCTAATACTTCAAGATCACGCTTGTTGAATTTAGCTCCCTTAGCAATTACCTCTGTGCCAAGATAATCCTTAACACCCTGCGATACAAGGTTGTTAGTGAGAACCATCAATTTTTCAACAAGAATATCTTTAAGTTTAGCTGCTTTTTCTTCAAACTCTTCATTCAGTTTAGGCAAGATAAGCTTGTCTGCATTCTTTTCACTACGAGTCTTTACTACACGTGAATACAGTTTCTTGTCTATAACCACACCTCTCAATGATGGAGAAGCCTTAAGAGAAGCATCCTTAACATCACCGGCCTTATCACCGAATATAGCACGCAACAGTTTCTCTTCCGGAGAAGGATCTGATTCACCCTTAGGAGTAATCTTACCAATAAGAATGTCTCCCGGCTCAATACGTGCACCAATACGTACGATACCTGTTTCATCAAGGTCTTTAGTAGCTTCTTCGCTTACGTTAGGAATATCAGCAGTAAGCTCTTCCATACCGCGTTTTGTTTCGCGGACCTCAAGGATGTATTCATCTACGTGAACAGAAGTAAGGATATCTTCTCTTACTACACGTTCATTCAATACGATAGCATCCTCATAGTTATATCCTTTCCACGGCATGTATGCTACAAGCAAGTTCTTACCCAAAGCCAGCTCACCGTTAGCAGTAGAATATCCTTCAGTAAGGATATCACCCTTCTTGACACGCTGTCCTTTTGAGCATATTGGACGCAAGTCAATAGTCATACTCTGGTTAGTCTTGCGGAACTTAGGTATCTTATATTCCACTAAAGCTGAATCAAAGCTTACAAATTCTTCATCATCAGTACGGTCGTAAAGGATACGGATTGTTGTAGCGTCAACAAAGTCAATTACACCATCACCTTCGGCAGCAATCTGAGTTCTTGAATCCTCACAAAGCTGTTTTTCGATACCAGTACCAACGATAGGAGCTTCTGTACGCAACAATGGAACTGCCTGACGCATCATGTTAGATCCCATCAACGCACGGTTGGCGTCATCATGTTCAAGGAATGGAATCAATGATGCAGCGATAGATGCAATCTGCTGAGGAGATACGTCCATCAACTGTACCTGATCAGGAGTGACAACAGGATAATCAGCATCACGACGAGCCTTCACCTTTTCGCGGATAAATGTTCCATCATCATTAAGAGGAGCATTACCCTGGGCAATGATTACATCTTCTTCCTCTTCGGCTGACAAGTATTCAATACCTTCCGGCGACAAGTCAACGACACTGTCCTTAACTTTACGATAAGGAGTCACGATAAATCCAAGGTCATTTATCTTCGCATACACACACAAAGATGAAATCAAACCGATGTTCGGACCTTCAGGAGTCTCGATAGGACACAAACGTCCGTAGTGAGTATAGTGTACGTCACGTACCTCAAAACCAGCACGGTCACGTGAAAGACCACCAGGACCAAGGGCAGAAAGACGACGTTTATGAGTAATCTCAGCCAATGGGTTAGTCTGATCCATGAACTGTGACAAAGCGTTAGTTCCGAAGAATGAGTTGATAACAGACGAAATAGTCTTGGCATTGATCAAATCAATCGGAGTAAACACCTCATTATCACGTACGTTCATACGTTCGCGGATAGTACGGCTCATACGTGCCAACGCAATGGAGAACTGGTTTGAAAGCTGTTCGCCCACAGTACGTACACGACGGTTACTCAAGTGGTCGATATCATCAACGTCAGCCTTAGAGTTAATAAGCTCGATAAGGTATTTGATGATTTCGATAATATCTTGTTTAGTCAGCACTCTGACATCCATAGAAGTGTCAAGTGATAACTTCTTGTTTATTCTGTAGCGACCTACATCACCCAAATCATAACGTTTTTCAGAGAAGAACAGGTTGTTTATAACCTCTCTTGCACTTGCATCATCAGCTGGATCAGCATTTCTCAACTGTCTGTATATGTACAATACAGCTTCCTTCTCAGAGTTAGACGGGTCTTTCTGTAGTGTATTATATATAATTGAGTAGTCAGAAGCGTTAGCATTGTCATTGTGAACAAGAATGTTCTGCACTCCAGATTCCAGAATTACTTCAATATGGTCTGGCTCAATAACTGTTTCACGGTCTATAACTACCTCATTACGTTCGATAGATACTACTTCACCAGTATCTTCATCAACGAAATCTTCAGTCCATGTTTTGAGAACACGTGCAGCAAGCTTTCTTCCTACAATTTTCTTAAGGTTCTGTTTGTTAACCTTAATTTCTTCTGCGAGATTGAAGATTTCAAGAATGTCTTTATCATTTTCAAAACCGACAGCACGAAGCAAAGTTGTAACAGGCAACTTTTTCTTACGGTCAATGTAAGCATACATGACATTGTTTATATCTGTAGCGAACTCAATCCATGACCCCTTGAATGGGATGATACGTGCGGAATATAGTTTTGTACCATTAGCATGAACGCTCTGTCCGAAAAATACACCTGGAGAACGGTGAAGCTGAGAAACAACCACACGTTCAGCACCATTTATTACGAATGTACCTTTAGGTGTCATATATGGAATCGGACCCAAGAATACATCCTGAATCACTGTGTCAAAATCTTCGTGATCGGGGTCTGTACAATAAAGCTTCATCTTAGCTTTCAAAGGGACACTATATGTAAGACCTCTTTCCAAACATTCGTCTATTGAATATTGTGGCGGATCAACATAGTAGTCAAGGAACTCGAGCACGAAATTGTTGCGGGTGTCTGCAATAGGGAAATTCTCAGAGAATACTTTGTAGAGTCCATCCTTCTTACGCAATTCAGGCGGTGTGTCCAGTTGCATGAAGTCATGAAACGACTTCAATTGCACTTCCAGGAAATCCGGATACTGCATCGGATTCTTAATAGAAGCAAAATTAATTCTTTGATTTTGAGTGTTTAAAGACATCTGTAATTCAATTATGAATTAAAAATAATTATATTTTTCTGTTGTTAAGACAACTATACGCTGTGAGACGCAAAAAGGTTAAGAATCCTCAATACTGAGGACTCTTAACCGAACTACCTGATTTACAGGATAATCTTATTTAAGCTCAACTTCAGCTCCAGCTTCTTCCAATACTTTCTTCAAAGATTCAGCTTCATCTTTAGCCAAACCTTCTTTAACTACGCTAGGAGCACCGTCAACCATGTCTTTTGCTTCTTTCAAGCCAAGACCACAAGCTTCTTTAACGGCCTTAACTACCTGCAATTTAGCAGCACCTGCGCTCTTCAAAACTACATCGAAAGATGTTTTTTCTTCAGCAGCAGCTGCACCAGCAGCAGCAGGACCAGCAGCAACAGCTACAGCTGCAGCAGCAGGTTCAATACCATATTCTTCTTTAAGGATAGTTGCAAGTTCATTAACTTCTTTTACTGTCAAGTTAACTAATTGTTCTGCAAAAGCTTTCAAATCTGCCATTTTTGTATGAATTTAATTGTTTGTTACTAAATTGAATATAAATAATTATTTTTTGTTCTTAAAGGTTGAGCCACTGAATTATTCAGCACGTTCACCCAAAGTCTTAAGAACTCCGTGAATGGTGTTACCACCAGACTGAAGAGCTGAGATAACGTTCTTCGCAGGCGACTGCAACAATGCAATGATATCTGCGATAACTTCGTTCTTGCTCTTGATAGTAGCGAGTGCTTCAAGTTGATCTGCACCTACATAGAATCCTTCTTCTGCGTATGCAGCCTTCAATGCAGGAACTCCATCTTTGTATTCCTTCAAAAGTTTAGCAGGAACATTAGCAGTTTCTGTAAACATGATTGAAGTTGTACCCTTCAAAGAGCCATACAATGGAGAGAAATCAACATCCAAACTCATCAATGCTTTGTGAAGCAAAGAATTCTTCACAACCATCAGCTTAATACCGGCGTTGAAACATTTTCTACGAAGTTCGCTTGTAGAAGCTGCATCCATTGCAGTTGTATCTACAAGGTAAAAATGTCCATACTGCTTAACGGTTTCAGCCAACTGACTTATAATTGCGCCTTTATCTTCCTTTCTCATGATTACTCCTTATTTTAAATTTCGTCCACTGATTTAGGGTCAACTTTGATACCCTTACTCATTGTACTTGAAAGATAAATACTCTTTATATAAGTACCTTTAGCTGTAGTAGGTTTCAGTTTTATGATTGTAGCGATAAATTCTTTCGCATTTTCACGGATCTGGTCAGCAGTGAATGATACTTTACCGATTGAAGTATGAACGATACCGCTCTTATCAACCTTGAAATCAATCTTGCCTTGCTTAACTTCCTTAACAGCCTTAGCTACATCCATAGTTACAGTTCCACTCTTCGGGTTTGGCATCAATCCACGAGGACCGAGCACACGACCGAGAGCACCGATCTTACCCATGATAGACGGCATAGTGATGATTACATCAATATCTGTCCATCCACCTTTGATCTTTTCAATATATTCGTCAAGACCTACATAGTCAGCACCAGCTTCCTTTGCAGCAGCTTCAGCATCAGGTGTACACAAAACAAGCACTCTTACCTGCTTACCTGTACCATGAGGAAGAGAAACAACGCCTCTTACCATCTGGTTAGCCTTACGAGGGTCAACACCTAAACGTACGTCAATATCTAATGAAGCATCAAATTTTGTAAAAGTAATTTCCTTTACCAACTGAGAAGCTTCCTTTAGTGAGTATGCTTTCCCTGCTTCAATTTTTTCTGCAGCTAACTTTTGATTTTTTGTCAGTTTACCCATTCTCAATTGAAGTTAATTAGTTATTACCCGGGAAGTCACCTTTTACAGCGATACCCATACTTCTAGCTGTTCCAGCTACCATTCTCATAGCAGCTTCAATAGTAAAGCAGTTCAAGTCAACCATCTTGTCCTGAGCGATAGTACGAATCTGATCCCAAGTCAGTTCAGCAACTTTCTTACGGTTAGGTTCAGCAGAACCGCTCTTCAATTTAGTCATCTCCAACAACTGTATTGCAACAGGAGGAGTCTTGATTACGAAATCAAAAGACTTGTCTGTGTAGTAGGTAATGATAACAGGCAATACTTTACCTGCCTTGTCCTGGGTTCTGGCGTTGAATTGCTTGCAAAATTCCATGATATTAATACCCTTAGAACCCAAAGCAGGTCCAACGGGAGGTGATGGATTTGCAGCGCCTCCTTTAATCTGTAATTTGATTAGTCCAGCAACTTCTTTAGCCATTTTTTTTTAGATTTAATATAATTGAATAACGAATGGAATATTCACGTAACAGAATGAATTATTCCTTTTCCACATCCGTAAAGCCTAATTCAAGGGGAGTTTTACGCCCGAAAATTTTGACCATTACTTTCAACTTGCGTTTTTCAGTGTTAACTTCTTCAATGAATCCACTGAAACCTGTAAACGGTCCAACGCAAACTTTCACTGTTTCTCCTACTGTGTACGGGATACTCAAATCCTGTTCCACTTCCTGCAATTCATCCACCGTACCTAAAATACGATTTACCTCCGATTGTCTTAGTGGCACCGGATTTTCCTGTCCACCAAGGAAGCCGATTACATTAGGGATGTTTCTCAAATAATGAGCGACCTCACCTACTAACGCAGCTTCAACCAAAACATATCCAGGAAGATAACTTCTTTCTTTCACAATTTTCTTTCCATTGCGAACCTGAACATATTTTTCGGTAGGAATCAATACCTGAGAAACGAATTCGCTAAGTCCGTTGTGCCTCAAATCGGCATCAAGATATTCTTTAACCTTAGCTTCTTTTCCGCTTACAGCACGAAGTACGTACCATTTTTTAATAATCTCAGACATCTTTTCTTATTTTTAGTGCGGATAGATAATATCTTCCATTAAAAACTGGAAAGCAGAATCCATAAGAAAAACAACCAGTGCAATGAGTAGGGAAGCAGTTAAAACAACCACTGCACTGCTAGAAAGCTCTTTACTTGTAGGCCATGTAACTTTATGGACTAGTTCGTTGTATGATTCCTTAAAACTATTAGCTATCTTTTTAAACATATCCTATCAATTTTAGCACGGGAAGAGAGGCTCGAACTCCCGACACTCGGTTTTGGAGACCGATGCTCTACCAACTGAGCTATTCCCGTAAAAATAGTTCCCGAAAATCAATCTCGGGAACTATAAACTATATTTTACTACTTGTATTAGTCAAGAAGTTCTGTAATCTGACCAGCACCTACAGTACGTCCACCTTCACGGATAGCGAAACGAAGACCTACGTTCAATGCTACTGGGTAGATAAGTTCAACGTTGATTGTAACGTTATCACCTGGCATTACCATTTCAACACCTTCTGGCAATGTGATTTCACCAGTACAGTCCATAGTACGCAAGTAGAACTGAGGACGGTATTTGTTGTGGAATGGAGTGTGACGACCACCTTCTTCTTTCTTCAAGATATAAACCTCAGCTTTGAATTTTGAGTGAGCTTTAACCTGTCCTGGGTGGCAAAGAATCATACCACGTTTGATTTCGTTCTTGTCGATACCACGAAGCAACAAACCTACGTTATCACCAGCTTCACCCTGATCCAACAATTTACGGAACATTTCAACACCAGTTACAACTGATTTCTTGTCTTCACCAAGACCAAGGATTTCAACTTCGTCACCTACCTTGATAACACCAGCTTCGATACGACCTGTAGCAACTGTACCACGACCAGTGATTGAGAATACGTCTTCAACAGGCATCAAGAATGGTTTATCGATATCACGTGGAGGAAGTGGAATCCATGTATCAACTGCATCCATAAGTTCCATAATCTTTTCTTCCCACTGTGGAACGCCGTTCAATGCACCAAGTGCAGAACCACGGATGATAGGAGTGTTGTCACCGTCAAATTCGTAGAATGAAAGCAATTCACGCATTTCCATTTCTACAAGTTCCAACATTTCTTCATCGTCAACCATATCACACTTGTTCAAGAATACAACAAGACGTGGAACGTTTACCTGACGAGCCAAAAGGATATGTTCACGAGTCTGAGGCATAGGACCATCAGTAGCAGCAACTACGATGATAGCACCATCCATCTGAGCAGCACCAGTAACCATGTTCTTAACGTAGTCGGCGTGTCCCGGACAGTCAACGTGTGCATAGTGACGGTTAGCAGTCTGATATTCTACGTGAGAAGTATTGATAGTGATACCTCTTTCCTTTTCTTCAGGAGCGTTATCGATAGAATCGAATGAGCGCATTTCTGAAAGACCTTTCTTTGCCAAAACTGTTGTGATAGCAGCTGTCAAAGTAGTTTTACCGTGGTCAACGTGACCAATTGTACCGATGTTTACATGCGGTTTCGAACGTTCAAATTTCTCTTTAGCCATAGCTTTACTTGTTATTTATTTTGATTAATAATCAGCTTTTCTATTCTTAAGAGCTGTTACCGGGACTTGAACCCGGGACCTCTTCCTTACCAAGGAAGTGCTCTACCGCTGAGCTATAACAGCGATTTTTCTATAACCAAAAGAGAGCGGAAGACGGGACTCAAACCCGCGACCCTCAGCTTGGAAGGCTAATGCTCTATCAACTGAGCTACTTCCGCATCTGCTTTATTGTGGGCAAAGATGGATTCGAACCACCGAAGGCGTAAGCCAGCAGATTTACAGTCTGCCCCATTTGGCCACTCTGGTATTTGCCCTTTGTTTTTTTGAGCCTCTTGTCGGATTCGAACCAACGACCCCGAGATTACAAATCACGTGCTCTGGCCAACTGAGCTAAAGAGGCTTATCACAAACTTTGCAACCGCAAAGCGGTAAGTTTGCGGCTGCAAAGTTAGATATAATTTTTAAATCACAAAATAAATACTCTTATTTTTTTATTTAATTTGCTGTTTTTCTTTTGTTTTCTGCAATTGTTTCGACAGAGCATCCATACATGTATCTATCGCTTCTTCGAATGTATCGCATACTTTTTCTGCGTAAAACTCGGAATTCAGTGCCAATATTCTCACTCCGGCTTCTTTATTCATAGCCGTTTCCGGTTTTACTACTTTTAGAGACACCTCAACTTTCTTTATATCGTCGCAAAACTTCTCGAGCTTTTCAGCTTTTTTCTGAATAAAAGCCTCCAATTTTTCTGATGCATCGAAATGAATTGATTGAATTCTTACTTCCATAAAAACCTCCTTTTCTTTACGCTCTTGGATGAGCATGTTTATAAACTTTCTTTAATTCCTCAAAGGTCGTATGAGTATAGATTTCAGTTGTAGTAACACTCTCATGCCCCAACAATTCTTTTACAACTTCAAGCTCCGCTTCATTATTAAGCATCGCAGTCGCAAACGAGTGTCTCAGCACGTGAGGACTTCTCTTCTTCATCACAACAACCTTCGACAGGTTTTGCTTCACTAATTTATAGACAAGCATCGGATACAGCTTTTTACCATTCTTTCTTACGAAAAAAGCCTCACATACGCCGCCCACCGCAACATTCCTGCACTTGAGATAAGCTTCAATAGCCGATTTCAGTTCACCGCCAAAAGGGATTATTCTTTGCTTATTACGTTTTCCCGTCACTTTAAGCGCGCAAGAGAACAAATCAACGTCAGCATCCCCCAAGGATATTAATTCAGAAAGTCTTATGCCGGTTTCATAAAACATTGTCAGCACAAGTTTATCACGAACACCTTCGAAAGTATCGTCAAAAAAACCGCCATCCAATAATTTATCCATATCAGCTTCCTTTACGAAAGCCGGCAACGGTTTCTTGCGCTTCGGACCTTTAACGACAGAAACGGGATCTACCGTTATAAGCCTTCTTTTCAAGAGATACTTATAAAATGTCCGCAAAGCACTGAGCTTCCTATTAACAGAAGACCCGGACACTCCGCTTTCCATAAGCCGGACGACCCACCCACGAACAACATCGGAGTCGGCAGTCTCAAGCCTTAATCCGCCATCAAGTCCGCTTAAATACCTTTGGAACTCCCTTAAATCTATTCCATAAGAGACAACAGTCTTTTCAGAATAGTTACGTTCATACCTTAGGTATTGCAGAAAAGATTCTAATATCATAGAAACATTGCAATATTAATTCAGCAACGAATATATGAAAAGAATTCAATAATTCAAAAAAAATTCCGCGAAATTATTACTCTTCTACCTGATGCAATTTCTGAACGTAAATAGCACGTTCCATCTTCAATCTTTTCAAAACAGACGGTTTGTCAAACTGCTGTCTGCTTCTAAGTTCTTTTACAACACCTGTTTTTTCGAATTTTCTCTTAAATTTTTTCAGCGCTTTTTCAATGTTTTCGCCTTCTTTTACTGGAACTACGATCATGTTTTAAAAAATTAATTATGTTGTTGTTAAATATTTTTCTGCAGTAAAATTTGCGGTGCAAAATTACACATACTTTCTTAATATACAAAACTTTCCATGCATTTTTTCCTGAAAACGCATAATTAGCATTATCTTTGTAGGTATAATAACCCACAACAATTATATATACACATGAAAGATACTATTATAGGAAGAATAGCCTCATTGAGACACTTTATGGATAAAAAAGGCCTATCGGCATATATCACCTTCAGCACAGACCCTCATTCAGGAGAATATGTCCCCGAACATTGGGAATCACGAAAATGGGTTACAGGCTTCACCGGCTCGGCAGGCACTGCAGTAATCACCACAAACGCCGGAGGGGTTTGGACTGACTCGAGATACTTCCTTCAGGCAGAAGAACAACTCAACGGGACCGGGCTAAAACTCTTCAAGGAACGGCTTCCGGAAACGCCATCCATAAGCGAATGGCTGGTAGAAATCTTACAAAAAGGAGATAAAATAGGGTTCGACGGATATACCACATCACTTGACACAATAAGCAGTCTGAAGAATAAACTGTCAGAAAAAGGGCTTGAGCTTGTAATGACTGAAGACCCATACCAATACATCTGGAGCGACCGTCCTGAAATTCCGAAATCCAAACCTTTCGTTTTAGACGAAAAATTCTCCGGCGAAGACACTGGCTCCAAACTGTCAAGAATAAGGGAAGCATTGTCTTTGGATAAAAACAGCTCAGTGCTGTTATCATCTTTAGACGAAATAGCATGGACACTAAACATGCGAGGTGAAGACATTCACTGCAACCCTCTATTTGTATCATACCTTATTATATATAACGAGTCGGCAACATTATATATAGATAAAGAGAAATTATCTGAAGCCGCAACATCCTATCTCCATTCACACGGTATAAATATAAAGGAATACGGCGAAATAGAGTTTGACCTTAACGAATGTCATGGCTGTAATATATGGATGTCCCCTACTATAAATTTTGCAATATACAATGCCGCAGCCAATCACAATAATGTAAATATAGCAAACTCGCCTGTATGTAATTTCAAATCGGTAAAGAACAGCACCGAAATAAACGGATTTCATGCGGCAATGATACGCGACGGAGTGGCAATGACAAGATTCTTGAAGTGGCTGGAAGAGTCGGTATCAAAAACCGAACTGACAGAAACAAGCATAGACAGACAACTATACAAGTTCCGCTCCGAGATGGAACATTTTCGAAGCATCAGCTTTGATACAATTGCCGGATATCAGGAACACGGAGCTATAGTACATTACGAAGCGACAGAAGAGACCGCATCAAAGCTCAAGCCTGAAGGCTTCCTCCTGCTTGACAGCGGAGCACAATACCTTGACGGGACGACCGACATTACGCGCACCATACCACTCGGCCCGGTTTCAGAAGAGCAGAAAAAAGACTACACTTTAGTTCTGAAAGGATTCATACGACTCGCTATGGCAGAATTTCCGGAAGGGACATGCGGCACACAACTCGACGTACTGGCCAGGATAGCGATGTGGAACGAAGGAATAAACTACGGACACGGAACAGGGCATGGAGTAGGACATTTCCTTAATGTCCACGAAGGTCCTCATCAGATAAGGATGAACAATGTTCCGGCTATATTACGACCGGGAATGACCATAACAAACGAACCGGGAATATACAGAGACGGACGATACGGAATACGTACAGAAAACACAATGCTGATAGTTCCAGGAAAAGTTACCGAGTATGGAGCTTTTTATAAGTTCGAGCAACTTACACTATGTCCGATAAACAAGGAGCCTATAATTCCGGAAATGCTGTCGCATGAAGAAATTTCATGGTTAAACAATTATCATAATATGGTTTACTTGAAGCTTTCGCCATTTCTGACAGACGAAGAAAATAACTGGCTAAAAGCCAAAACTTTACCGTTATAAACGACAGCCGCTCCAGAATGCTAAATTCTGTTAACCAAAATGAGCTGTCATTTGACCTTAAACGACATGACGTTTTAACTTAAACGTCCTGTCGTTTTTTTAAAACGCCTACTTGCCTGCTACTATCATCCCCAACAGCACGAAAAAAGCACCTATAAAGACCATATAATTCAAG
This sequence comes from Bacteroides caecigallinarum, assembly GCF_016902295.1. Taxonomy (GTDB): domain Bacteria; phylum Bacteroidota; class Bacteroidia; order Bacteroidales; family Bacteroidaceae; genus Phocaeicola; species Phocaeicola caecigallinarum_A. Next base: position 100,263 of record NZ_JACJLQ010000003.1, read on the forward strand.
GTCTCCCCCAACACAATGGCAGATGCAAGAATTGAAATAACAGGCATTAAATATATATAGTTTGACACCACTACCGCATTAAGCTTTTTCAGACAAACACTCCACAACATGAAACAGGCAAAAGACGCTATCAGCCCGAGAAATACCAAGCGCGATATTACAGCCGAAGAAAACAAAATATCGGTAGAGACATTAAGCCCTCGTGAGGCCAAGACCGGAATCAATGTCAAAATGCCATAGAAGAAAGTTTTCCTTGTAATAAACAAGGCCGAATATCTTGTACTCAATCTTTTTATAATAAGAGTGTATAAAGTCCACGACAAAGCCGACGCAAGACATAACAAATCACCCAACGGACTAATCTTTATAATAAAATTAGTATTGAATATTACAGCTGAAACCCCTAACAATGACAACAATGAGCCCGTAACAAGTCCGGCTCTTGGCTTTTTTCTTTCAATAACAGACTGCAGAAGTAGCGTTATCAAAGGCGTGGTACTGCATATAAGAGCCACATTGGAAATCATGGTAAACTCAAGCGCCGTATTCTCCGTTATAAAATACAGAGTTCCACCGAACAGCCCACAAAGAAACATCATAAATTCATCCCTAATGCTTTTGGCCATAAGCACAAAAGGACGACTGAATATGCAAAGCCCGATATAAGCCAATACGAATCTATAGAAAAGTATATCAGACGGTGATAGCCCCGACATCAACAATATCTTAGTTGATATAAAGGTTACAGACCAGACGAAAACAATACCTAAAGCGAGTACGTGAAACCGAATATCACCATTCCCTTTCATCACACCATCCATACGATCCCAACAAAATACATTTTAAAAGAAAAACTCCGGAATCTTCCTTTCACTGAAATTATCATAAAGGAATTTCGTAAAAGGAGTATCAAACTTTCTTGCCGCATTGGGACACACCTTAACGCATGCACAACATAATGTACATTTATCAACGTCAGTTATAATCTCACCGGCAGAAGTTTCCGAAATAGCATGCGTAGGACATGACGCTATGCACACTCCACATGAACAGCAGGCATCAGTACTGACAGGAGCCACAGGCTGTTTAGGCTTAAGTTCCTTGTATGGGAAATTTCCCGGGACAGACAGTTCTCCTATTTCAGGCACAGACACAATCTTGTCGATGACCTCTTTACCGAAATGCTCGGCCATGCTGAGGTCGAAATAATCAGGCCGTCCCTGGGCGACAGGCATTTCAGGTCGGCTATAACTATGCTCACCTATGAAAGCCGCTGCAGCCACCGGACGGAAGCCACGTCGGACAGCCTCATTCTTCAGCTCAAGCAACGCATCATCATAATGCCTGTTTCCATATACTACCACCGGCACACACATCGCCCCATCGCCATTCAGTGAGCTCAGGCGCTCAAGAAACTGAGCCGGCACCCTACCGCCGTAAACAGGTGTAACAAACACTGAAAGAGAGTCTGCAGGAACAGATGAAATTGAAATATCACCAAAAGTAATGTCATACTCAAGCAAATTATTAACCTTCAATCCGTCACCTATGGCATGAGCAATTTTTTTTGAGGTACCCGTCGGAGAATAATATATCAGATTTACAGCCTTTATTATCTTGTTCATAATGAAGCTATCATTTTTTAGGGTTTATTTTATAGAAATAATTTCATAGCACAAAAGTAAACAAATTATACAATGAAAAAACAAAAGAGGAATTTTTTTACGAGAATAAATAATATATCACAAAAAAAGGAGTTGTAATCACAACTCCTTCAACTTCTGTACCCAGACCCGGTACAAGGCATAGAAATCATAGGAAAACAAAAGAATTTATTTTCCTTATTATCAGCCATTTGTATATTTCTTATTTTCTCCATTTTTGCCATATTTTGCCCATTTCCTGTTATTCAGTACACTTTTAGTACACTTTGAAATTCCATTTTCTTTTGTACCTTTGCAATATCGGAAAACAAAAGAAAATCAATTATTTAGTGTAATCACCCGGTTACGGTATCTAAATCGGGATAAAACCTCTAAACAATGGCAAAGTTAGAAAATAAAAACGAAAGAAAACCCTAAATTGGAGCAAAACAGGCTGTCGGACGGCAGAATTAGTTTGTATCTGGAGTATTATTTGGGTAGAGAGGAAAAGCCTGTATTGGATGAAAACGGTAATCAGGTGTATTATGAAAGCGGTAAGATGCAGGGAAAGCCGAAGTTCGCTATCAAGCATCACAGGCGAAAAGAGAACCTCAGCCTGTATCTGATAGAGAAGCCACGTACCCCTCGGAACGCCAGCAGAACAAGGAAACACTGGAGCTTGCTGTAAAAATACGTGCCGAACGTGAACAGGAGTTTAAGGAAAGTATGTTGGGCTCTCGCCTGAAAAAAGACCGGAACGTGAATTTCTTGGATTATTTTCAAGCCTATATCAATGACTATACCAAGAAAGACATTCGGATGGTGCAAATCGCCCTAAGCCGTTTCAAGGACTTTTTGAAGGAGCATTACCCGATGCACGAGTTCGGCATCAAGCCGGAACTTATCACGAAAGACATGATGGAACAGTTCGTAGCTTATCTGCAATCCCGGAGCGTGGGCGAAGGGGCTAAAAGCATCTTCCAGCGTTTCAAGAAGGTTATCCACTATGCGATTGACCACGATGTGATGCTGAAAGACCCCTGCAAAGGCGTTACCTGCAAGGCGGATAGCCAGATACTACGCAAGGACGTGCTTTCGCCGGAAGAAATCCAGCGGTTGATTGCGTGCCATTATGACAACGAGAACCCCAACGTAAGGCGTGCGTTTATCTTTTGCCTGTATTGTGGCTTGCGCTTCTGTGATGTGAAAGACCTTACCTATAAGAATATCGACTACGCTAATAAGCTGCTAAAATTTGAGCAGAACAAGACCAAAGGTCATTCCGCCAGTAGCGGTGTGGTCATTCCGCTCAATGACGGTCTTCTTTCGCTTGTGGGAGAACCGCCGGCAGACGGTAACAAAGACGCTCTCATCTTCAACCTGCCTTCGTATGAAAGTTGCTGCAAATCCGTCAAGCGTTGGGTGAAAAGAGCCGGGATAGATAAGCACATAAGCTGGCATGTCGCAAGACATATCACTTTCTCTTATTTGCTAAAAATAAGAAACTTACAAAGATTGTCAGCTTAACAGGTAACGATTTGGAAACCAGCGGGCTTCTCTATTCTGCAATGTTCTGCATCAATCAAAAGAACGCTTTTCTCATTTGCAAAAATAATGTTTTTCTTCCTTATAACCAAAGCTATTCCTCTGAAAAATAGAGAAAATCAAACATCTTATCATTATTGTATATTTGTTGCACATCTTGGTGATGAAAATCAGTAGTACTGTCCTGCTTTTAATTCCATACCGTTTCTACATTATATTTGAGCCTGCCCGTTTGCGAATAGCCCGTTGGTAGGTTTGCCTGTCTGTGTGCCGACAGGCAGGCGTGCCGGCAGACCGGTCGGCAGGCAAGCAGGACGGCAGGCAGGTTGGAGCGCGGTCATGCTTGCAGGCCAGTGTGTGTATGCCATGCCTATACGCTTTTGTTTATTGCACCATTCCTTTGTTGCTTCATTACTACGTTGATAGACGGATGTATTGTACCACCGATTTATATCATTCAAACTCCACCTCTCTAAAGCCACAATCCATTGCTGATACCTTTATTTGAAGTTTCGCTGTTGTAAACCTGCACAACAACACGACAGCAAACCAGCATATCATTGAAACTATGTTGCTTCCTATCTGCATTGAATTACTTTCTTGGTTGTCGGGTTCTGTTCTTCATTGTTTTAGCAAACCATTGGTTCGCTGAGCTTGTAAACAAGCGAGGCTGTATTTGCCCAAAATAGCATTTCCTTATTGGTCTAATGTCTGTTTTGGCTGTGATTGGCACATATCGACATCGAATTGACACTATTGTCTGTTTCTCAGATGGATGAAAATCCGGCTTTGTTCTCTGTAAGCTCAATAAAGTGCAGGCTTGCACACTGCCCTCATTCCCTTTCTTCTTTTGGGCAGTTTGGGCATCGGGAAACGATGCTTTGAAAGCCGAAATTACAACACTTGTTCAAATCCGTTTATTGACGGATTTCTTGTGCTCTCAAAAGCACAGCAAGGTGTCCTTCGAGTTACCCGAAGGCTTTTCGGTTACTGCCGAAAAGTGGCAGCAGCAAGGTATGTTTTGAGTTACTCAAAACCTTACGGGTTACTCCCCGAAAGCCTTGCTGCGGTTGCTCCTCCGAAGTAGGGCAACCTGTTCCTGACCTGCGGTAATCATGTCTTATTCCTTGTGTCTGATATTATACTTTTTCATTTTGTCGTACAGCGTGGTGCGCCCGATGCCGAGCAGTTCGGCAGCCAAAGAGCGATTGCCATTCGCTTGCTCCAAAGCACGGATTATCTGCTTCTTTTCTATTTCCACGTTTTTCAGGGATAATGACGCTTCACCAGATAACTGACTTTCCTCGAACTCCAGTTTTCAGCCGTAACCCAATCCCCGTCGGTGAACAGCACCGCCGAGCGCACCGTACCTTTCAGCTCCCTTACGTTGCCAGCCCACGGATGAACGAGCATCCGTTTCCTTGCTTCCGCATTAAAGCCTTTCACTTGCTTGCCGAACTCCTTGTTTGCAAGTTCACGGAAGAACTCCGCAAGCGGCATGATGTCCTCACGGCACTCACGCAACGGCGGTATGTGCAACGTGTATTCCTTAATCCGATGAAACAAGTCCTGACGGAAACGCTTTTCGGCTACTGCTGACTGCATATCCTCGTTGGTGGCGGCTATGATGCGCACGTCAGCAGTCTTTTCCTTGTTGCCGCCTATGGGTCTGTACCGTTTGCTCATCGTATGTATTTTCTCGGCGACAACCTTGCCCCTTTCCTTACTTTTCGTTATCTTCGCCACCCGAAAACTAACATTTAACAGAAAATGAAATGAAGAAAAAGACAAAACGTAATTTGATTATCGCAGCGATAGTGATAGTCTTGATTGCTGCCGGAGCCGCTTGGTTTGCTTATCCTTTCATCCGTTATAGTTCGCATACGCTTGCATACCGTTCAGCCCTGCCGGAAAACGCGTGCTATCAATATCCGATTCAGTACAGCAAAGAGGGTTGGTTTCTGATTGATTGTACCCTCAACGGCACGCACAAAGTTCCGCTCCGTATCGACACGCAAGCGACAAGCCTTATGCGCGAAGATTCCATCCAAGCCTATGGCGGCGAATACTGGGGGGATCTGCCGATGACAAGCGCCAATGCGTATCAAGAGGAACATACTCCTAAGTTATACACATTCACTTCTATTGCTTTTGGTGAGGCAAGCATCCAAGAACCGATGTTCAACGGCATTCGCAAAGATAACGTGATATATGATGTGATAGATGAAGGCGTGTTCGGAACGGAAATGTTGGCTATTGGCACGTGGAAATTCGACACGGAAGCGGGCACGATGACGCTTTTCCATTCCAATAACAAAGACCTGCTGGCAAAGGAGACCGCAGGAATGACCTATCTCCCTCAAGGATTACGCGAGGATTCCATTCCGGTTTATATGAATGGATTGAATGAAGAAATACGCTTTACGCTCGATTTGGGTTATACAGGAGTATTGGAGATAAACAACGCACTTGCAGACCGGCTGAAAACGTACTTTCCTTACGAAGAAAAAATCAAACAGCACGGAGGGAAATTGACCGATACGCTCACCGTTTTCAAGATTCCCGTCACGGTTGCCGGAACACGGGTTGATTCTTGTGAGGTAGTGAACAGTCGCGTGGTAAACGCCAACTATATCGGAGCCGAATTTATGCACCGCTGCAATTTCGTGCTGCACTATTCTCTCAACGAGCACGGCAAGCCGAACAAAGACCTCTATCTGAAAGTGAGATAAATTATTTCAGTCGACACCTCCAATCCGCTCCGACAACCGCCCTCCCCAGCGGGGACAACACAAATCCTGCCGGATAACCACTTTTCCCTGCGGGGACAGCCCTAATCCGTCAGGATAACCGCTTTCCCCGGCGGGGACGATGCCAATCCTGCAGGATAAGCACTTTCCCCGCTGGGGAAAGGCAAAATCGGGACGGATTGGAACTTTCCCCGCTCTGAACTTGGCTCGCCGGAAAGATTTAGCTACATTTGTTACAGAAATTCTAAAATATCACGGATATGAAAAAGATTCTCACATTAAACATCAAGCAACTTCGCACCGAGGAGTCGTTCGGTTATCAGAAACAGGTCGTGGCGGAAACGGCGAACCTGCCTATCGGCGAGGAGACAGGAACCCCAAGCGAGATAAGCCAGCTGTCCGCTACGAATCCCGTGTTGGAGGCAAAGGTTAACGATTTCACCACCGCTGTCGATGCTTTCGACGATGCGTTGAAGGCATCCTCCACGAATCCCGCCACCGCCACGGCGACCGCGACGGATGACGCCCGTGACGCATCTTGGCGTGGTGCGAACAATTATGTGACGGCGATGTGCGCCCATCCGACCGCCGAAGTAGCCGCCAATGCCGCCGAAGCGAAATCATTGTTCGACAAGTATGGCGACCCCACGAAGCTGGCGCAGACCGAGGAAAGCGGTGTATTACACAATCTGTTGCAGGACTTGGAAGCTCTTGATTCAAGCAAGCGCACCGCGTTGAATCTCGATGTATGGATTACCGATTTGAAGACGAAAGAAGATGCCTTCCTCGCTGCAGCCGCCCAGCGCACGGAAGCCGACGCTGCCCGTCAGGTGGGTATCGTGAAGGAAACCCGCACCGCCGCAGAAGCAGCTTACCGTTCATTGGTTGATACCGTCAATGCGTTGGCAATGATAAATGGTGATGCGGAATATGCTACTTTCATCGACCACGTGAACGCAATGATTGAGCGTCAGAAAGCTATCTCAAAAGCACGCACTACGCGGGCGAAAAAGGAGGATAAGAAGCCGGGCGAGCTTTGATTCGTTGGGTAAGATTTAGGATTAGCCCCTGCAAGCCCCTACAAGCCACAATGCGTTTGCAGGGGCTTTTTCTGTAAACGGGTAGCACGTTTAGCTACTTCTGGCAAGAGATTCACTAAAAGGCTGTCGGCTTCTTCCTGCCGCTCAAATACCGACATGATGTGCCGCAGATGTTCTTCCTTGTTTGCCAGTAGAGAGCGAAGAGTGTCTATCTGCGCTGGATACACATATGCTGCACAATGGAACTTCAATGCTTGTAACAGGCTATCTGTACATTGATGCCATAAAGCCGATAAGTACAATTAAGATAAAATATCCTACTAACACTTTATACCGTAAATTCATTTAAGAATCTATCATTTTAAAGATGCCTGCTCTATAAAAACAGGCATCCTATTGATTTTTATACCGTTTTTACAGTTTCCAACCTGAAATTTGTTCCTGAATATTCCATAGTTGGGCATACAACCCATCGGCCTGCATCAATGTTTCATGCGTACCTTTTTCCCTTATCCGTCCGTTATCCAACACGATAATTTGGTCTGCGCCCTTAATAGTTTTAAGTCTGTGGGCAATGGCGATGACAGTACGCCCTTTGATGAGTGTGTCTATGGCTTTCTGTACTTCCACTTCATTTTCGGGGTCAAGTGAGGCGGTCGCTTCGTCAAGCAGGATGATTTGTGCGTCTTTCAGCATGGCACGGGCTATGGATATGCGTTGCTTTTCTCCGCCCGAAAGGGTGCACCCGCCTTCGCCTACCAAGGTGTCATATCCTTTGGGCAACCGCATGATGAAATCATGGCAACAGGCTTTTTTAGCTGCGGCTATAATTTCTTCTTCCGTCGCATCCGTTTTACCAAAGCGGATATTATTGCGTATGGTGTCCTGAAACAGATAGACATCCTGAAATACCATAGAGATGTGGCTCATCAGACTTTCTGGATTTATCTCATTCATCGGAACACCATTGAAAAAGATACATCCTTTCTGTGGGTCGTAGAAACGGGCGCAAAGCTTCATCACCGTACTTTTCCCGCTTCCCGAAGGTCCGACAAGAGCCGTCAAGGAGTTTTTCGGGAGCGTAATGTTTATATCATGCAACACTTCCTTGTCTTGATAGGCAAACGATACGTGTTCAAACCGGATATCGCCCGCTGCCGGGGATTGCCGTTCTCCTTTCATCTCCGGCTCGTTCATCAAGGAAAGGATGCGTCCACCGGCAATGGAAAAATAGCGGAACTCGGTAAAGTTTGTCAGTGCGGAAGTCAGCGGGTCGAACACACGAGAACCGACTACAAGGAACAGCACGAATACAAGGATTGAAAGTTGCCCTCCCAACAGAAGGTAAGTTCCACATAGCACCATCATTGTCAGCCCGGCACGTACTAAAGTGATGCTCAACAAGACGAATGGGCCTAACAAGGCCTCCTGACGGATGCAAGCACGGCGAAGTTCCGCAAAAGCATCGCGCAACCTGACAAAGCGGTCACCTATCAGATTGTACGCTTTCATTACACGAATACCCTGCAAGTATTCTTCCAACCGGTTCCCTGCATTGATTTTCGCTTGAATTTGCCTGCCGCTTAACTTCCGCTGTGCCTTTGTGCTTGCCCACAGGACGAGCAAGGCAAGCGGCAAGGCGGCAAACATACTGACCGCCATCCTCCAATCTATCCATACAAGCGAAACAAAAGCCAGTACGGGCATGACTATGGCACCCATAAGTTGGGGCAGGTGGTGCGAAATTCCGGTTTCTGCCATCATGAAGTCCGTAACAAGCATAGACGACAAATCACCCGGATCACGTTTCGACAAAAAGCCCAACGATAGTTTCCGCAAGTGCTCCGCCAGCGACAAACGCCCGGAAGCACTCATTTCGTATGCTCCTCTAAAATTGGCTCGGTAGGATGCCCGTTCTGCCAAAGCCATGACCAGCATATAAACAGCCATAATGCCGAATATCCACCACATGCGGGTCGTGTCAAGCGGCTGTCCGCTCCTGTCAAATGCACTGAAAATGATACGTATCGCTTCTATAGAAAGACAAAACGGTACTATATTCACTAAGTTGGCAAGCATGGTGTAACCCACCGGCTTGTAAAGTCTTTCCGTGTGACCTATTGTAATATTCTTTATTGCATTCATATCTTATTTTATTTATATGCTATAATATGTATTTCTTCCTTTTTACGGATTGTTCTGATGGATGAAAATCCGACTTCATGCAACCGTTCTTCCAATTCTGCCGGAGTATAGACAACCATACCGTCTATCCGTTCCGTCCACATTTTTCCAAGTTCGGGGTCGCTCGCTTCCAGACTAATAAGGAAACAACCTCCTTCTCGGAGAACACGCGCCACTTCAGACAACGCTATGTTTACAGGCGACCAGAAATAGACCGTTTCAAAAGCCGTGATAGCATTAAAGAATCCATCCTCATAAGGTAATGAACAAACATTCCCTTGTTGTATGAAACATCTTTTATTCAAGTCTTTTTCGTTGTACTTTTGGGCGAATGAAACACTTTCTTCTGACAGGTCTATGCCGTAGATATTTCCTTTCGGACATAAATTCAATAAACGTTTCAAATTCGCACCACCGCCACAGCCTATATCAAGAACATTCCAATTCGGCTGCCATTCCACTTGCTTCATGCCACGATTAGCTAAAGATGCATGAAAACAATTCATTCCTCGCAAAATCATCCGTCCCCAAAATCCTTGCGGACAACTTGTGTTTTGCAAGACCTTGTTTAAGAAATTCTTCTTTCTCATATTGCTTTTAGTTTTTGTTCAATGTCCAATGGTATGCGCTCGTATAGGCATCCCACATATTTTTATATACACCCTCCGTCACGGATAATTGTTCATGCCTTCCGCATTGCACAATGCTTCCTTCTTTCATGACGACAATCTGATGTGCGGAGATGATGGAAGAAAGGCGATGGGCAATCACAATGACCGTCTTGTCCTTTATCAGTGACTGCAAAGCCATCTGCATTTTATGCTCGTTTTCAGGGTCAGCGAAGGCAGTGGCTTCGTCCAACACCAGTATCGGAGCATTCTTCAATATGGCACGAGCTACACATATCCGTTGGGCTTCACCGCCGGACAGGAATACACCTTTATCGCCTATCCTTGTTTCGTAGCCTTGCGGCAAACGCTCTATGAAATCGTGGCATTGGGCAGCTTTCGCAGCGGCTATTACCTTTTCTTTTGTAGCATCTGGAGAACCTACGGCAATGTTCTCATATAATGTGTCGTAAAAAAGGAAAGTGTCTTGAAATACAAATGAAACCATGTCCATCAGTTTTGCCGTATCTATCTGACGAATGTCAATGCCTCCTATACAAATTTCCCCTTGCTCCACATCCCAGAACCGGGGTATTAGGTTGGCAACCGTTGATTTTCCGCTTCCTGAAGGACCGACAAGGGCGGTTATCTTTCCTTGTGGAGCTTTGAAGCTGACATCACGCAGGGCTTCCGTCCGTGTGCCCTGTTCCGTGTTTTCGTAAGAGAATGACACATGTCGGAATTCCACATCGTAGGCGGCAGGCACTTGCGGATGTTCCGGCTCCGGCACAGATTTCTTTTCAAGTATGCGGTCGATACGGTTTACACCTTCATCGATGTCGCGCGTGTTGCCTCCCAAGAATGTCAGTTTATAAACGGGAGAAGCCATACCCGGCCCCATGATAATGAAGAACAGCCATACTACCGCCAATGACAAGGATTGCGGACTGGCTTGCATCAGCAGGATGCCAACAGGAAGAATAAACGTCACCATCGAATTGAGCAAGACGGTAAAGGCAATCATTCCGTTCTGGTAGGTGTCACAGCATTTCAAGGCGAATGTCTTGTACGCCTGAATCTCGGCATTGAACTGACGGAACGAACGGACGCTCTGCCCGAAAATCTTGACTACGGGCATTCCCCGTACATACTGCACGGCAGATGCGCTCATCTTTTCCTGCGCATCGTAATAGATGGACATGAACTCTCTTGCCCTTTTACCCATGAAGTTGGAGAATTGGAGGAAAAGGCTGAGCACCACGACCGCCAGGCAGACCACCGTCAGCCATACATCCAATGAGAAAAAGATGACCAGCATGACCGCCACCGTAGCCACTACATTGACCAAATCCGGAATGGTATGGGCGATGAAGCCCTCTATTTTCTCGATATTCTGGTCCATTGTTTTCTTGATGGCTCCCGTAGAGGTATTGTTCAAATATCCCAAAGGCAGTTTGCCGATATGTTCAGACAGACGGACACGCAACCCATACAAGATACGGAATGCAGCCACATGTGAGGACATCAGGGCGGCATAGAGCAATATCAATCCGCCAACAAGCCCTCCAAATGCAATCCATCCCCAACGCATCATGTCCGTTCCGTCCAAAGCGGAAAGATTGGAGCCATTCGACAGCAACTCTTTCAAAATTTCATAAACTGCCCAATAAGGCACAAGCATACACACCGCGCTGCCAGCCGACAGCAGACCTGCTAATATAAGTAGACCTTTCCTTTGTCCCGCTATCTCGAACAGACGGGACAAGCCTTCTTTCTTTTTTGATTTCTCCATTGTTATTACGCTATTTTGAAATGATTTTATATCCGAGCAATGAACTGAATTTGTAGCAAAGCCAAGGGATGCGCCCCAATATCTGCCCAAAGAAGAATCCCCAGCGTGAACGGAAGAACTTCATATAGTTAGCCTGTTCAATGAGCTTTAAAGACGGTTCCCATTGTTCCACCACATACCCGTTGCTTATGCCGGAACGGATTTGAGCCTCGTGTTTGCGGAGCGAATCGGGCTTCACACCATGTCGGCTCATTATCGTGCCGCACACGTCAAACCACAATTCACCTCCCCCGAAACGGCTTGCCACGTGATGCAGGAAGGATTTTACTTGCTTCTCGTAGAAGTACATCAGTACCCCCTCCACGATGAAGATAAATTCTGCTTCGGGGTGCTTCCGGCGCAGGTCATCCATCCAGTCGGTCTCCAACAAAGACGCTTCAATATAGACATTGTCCGGCTGTTCGGGTATCAATTCCCGGCGTAGAGCAATGACCTCAGGCAAATCCAAATCATAAAAGACTGCTTTCTGACTTCCGATACGCTGGAAACGGGTATCCAGTCCACATCCCACATTGACCACGACCGGATGCGAATGTGCTTTAATAAATCGGCGCACAGCGCAGTCAAAATACCATCCACGCACCACACATCCCACTTCGCTCAACTTTGCCCCGTCGAACTGGGAATAATCGTATTCCAAACTGTCCGCCAGCCATTCCGCAGCCTTGTCATATAGAATGGGATTATTCCGGCGACTTTCTTTGGCTCTCATGTATAGCGGAATAAGCAATGTTTCCGCTACAATACTCTTAAACTCGTATTTCTGTCTCATATTTTTGGAGTGTTTAATAGTGAACGATATTCAGAATTGTTCATAAAAAAAGGAGGAAACCTCCGTGAAGATTTCCTCCTTACCAACCGTTCTGATGCGGTTGAATGTTCGTATGTACGTTGTCTGTATCTCATATCTTGATAATAGCCCTCCAACCTTGGATTTCAAACAGGATATAATCGTGCAAAATAGCCTCCATCTCTTGCCGGGGTACGGAATGCATCAATAGCTCCTCGAACATCGTGAACATCCATACCGTATGCAAATGAATGATAAAATCGGACACAGCCGTATTGATTTCGGGATGTTTCCGCTGCATGGACGCGAACCACGCCTTAACCAATTCCGTGGAACGGTCGGTATAATTCTCACGGAAGCGTTCCAATGAAGAACCTTGCGCACGGAACAACAGTATTTCCATTAGCGAACGGTGTTTGTCTATAAGCGAAACATATTCGTCAATGCAGGATTTCAGGTATTTTTCCGACCGCATCATCATAATATCTTCGCCCCGTATGCCGTGGTGTTCTTGCAGCATGGCTTCCAAAGCGCACAAAACAGGACGGACCACTTCACGGAATAATTCATCTTTGCTTGTGAAGTAGTTATAGATATTCCCAACACCAACACTCGACAATTCCGCTATTTCGCGCATGGAAGTCTTGGAATAGCCTTTCTTCTCGAATTGCTGTCTGGCAATCGTCAATATCCGACCCCTTATGTCCTCTTTCAGCACTTGCATTTATAACGAACAATGTCTGATTTTAATTTTTTGCAAAGGTATAAGGCTTGAAATTGTCGTGCAATACCTATTTTTAGGTATTTTGCGTCTTCCAAAACATGGGGAGCAAACCGTTTCGGTATGCCCGAAATACAAACCTGCTCCCATAAAAACTTTGCCCCAATGGATACTCCTGTTTCTTTAAGTCAATCGTATTCCATAAAATAAAGTCATACTTCATTCTACATCAAGCTCAGGTTTATTAGCAGGCTTATTTGAACCTGATGAACGCCACAGGCTACCACACCGATGCCAAATGCTGCCACGCAGGTGCGAAGCGGTTGGATTGTGCCGGACTTCGCTTTCCTTTGCATCACGGACGCTTGGAACAGCCGTCACGGGGTCGGCGGATAACGCCACTCCCTGCCACAAGCTGCCACGATTGTGCCAACCCATCGTTTGATGCGTAATGCTCATTTACTTTGCGTCCAAAATCGAGTATCAACATTAAAAACAGTATCGACAATGGAAGTATTGATTTTTCAGAAAGAGGCGTTTGAGGAAATGGCGGCGAAGTTCAGCCGTTTCTCAGACCGTGTGAACGAACTTCTTGCCAAACAAGGCGGCAAGTCATTAAACCGCTGGATGGACAACCAAGAGGTCTGCCAACAGTTGAACATCAGTCCGCGCACCTTACAGACGCTGCGTGATAACGGCACGCTGGCCTATTCGCATATAAACCACAAGGTGTTTTACCGATCGGAGGATGTGTTGCGCATCGTCAAGCCCGTTAAAGGTAAGCTGGCAGACAAAGCCGTTTGATTATTATGTACCACTAAATCCAACGTAACAATGAGTGAAATGATTACCAAGAACCATGCGCTTGTCGCCGAGTTCGGCGACAGCCTTGACCGTCTGCTGGACGGCATCGAGAACTTCATGGCAAACAGTCGTCCGACATTGGGCGGTGAACGTTTCCTGACGGACAGGGAGGTGTCGGCGCGGCTGAAAGTGAGCCGACGCACCTTGCAGGACTACCGCAACAACGGCATAATCGCCTATTACCAGTTGGGCGGCAAGATTCTATACAAGGAATCGGACATCGAAAGTATGCTTGCCGCCAATTACCGGGAAGCGTTCAGATAGTCTGACGGAAATCCCCTGTAAAACGGTGTTACCCTCAAACGGCGTAAGAGATAGCCTTATACGCCGTCTGAGGTCTGCTCAATTTCCCGCTCTCTTTCCACGCGACGGGGAGAGCGAAAAGAAAAGGTTGACGGGCTGTCTGTTTATCATGGTCAGCCTGCCCATGATAAACCGTCTGAAAGCCATGCTCTCCCGACCTCTTAACTTGAAGGAAACGGCTATCACCATTTCAAGGCTGTAAACATCGTAGTTTATCCCGTTGTCCTGTTTGATGTACCGCTTCGTTTCGCTTTCCAACAATTCCATGTTTTTGTAGATAGTGTGTATAGTCTTGCGGATGTCGCAGCCGAACACATTGAACGCATCGGACATTTCCTGTTGTGTCATCCAAACGGGAGCGGTCGGCATCGTGACCGCCCCGTTTTCTGTGATTGTGATTATTCCCCGTTCCATTGTCATGCCTCATATTATTTATTATCAATGTTTGTTTCTTTTGGCAGTTCTGGTCTTTTGTACCATTTGCCCGTTCCGTACATCATTCTGACCGCCATCAGGTTGTCCATGTCCTTTGAAATCTTCTTGTCAGTAACCTCCGCGTACCGCTGGGTAGTCCTTATACCTGAGTGACCCATCATCTTGGCAATGCTCTCGATGGGTATGCCCTCCGAAATCAAGAAAGTTCCGAACGAATGGCGGCTTTGATGGTAGGACAAGTTTTCTTTCCGTCCTATCGCCACGCCCAGCTCGTGTATCTCGAACCACATCTCGTCACGGCTTGGAAGCGGAAACACGGGCTTCGTGTCGTCGGTCGTGTTGTAGAGGTCGAGTATCTGCTCCGCTATCGGGTGCAGGGGGATGAACGCCTCCACGTTGGTCTTCTTGCGGTTGATGCGGATGTAACGCCTGCCGTCCGCCGTCGTGCCGATATGGTGCGGATGGAGCAGCATGATGTCCACATACGCCAATCCCGTAAACGTTGAAAACAAAAATGCCCTGCGCCCAAGTTCCTGCAACGGGTCGAGCATGGGTGTTTCAAGGATGGCTTTCAGTTCCGCACGGCTGATGTGCCTGTGCCTCGGCGCGGGCTTCTTCTCGTATTCCATGTCCTCCAACGGGCTGGCACGGAGTATCTCGTAGTCCACGGCGAGGTACACCAGCTTGCTCAGCCAGCACAGGCACTTGTTGATTTGCTGTGCGCTGAAATTCTTGTTGCGCTTCATGAAAGCCTTGTAGGAACTGCCGAACTCCTCCGTAATGTCGCTGAACTCGATGTCCTCCTTGCCCAACGATGTGAGATAGTCTTTCAGGTATTTCTGGTAATATCCCGAATGGCGGTAGGTGGACGTGGAGTTTATTTCCTTTGAACGGGCAAGCAGCCGTTCACGCTCCCTTTCGCCCATCTGCAGCAGCTTGGTGGGTATGACGGCTTTCCTTGCCAGCGCATTTTTGAGCAGTTCGGCACTCACCACGTTCTGTTTCTTTAACGAATCCTCATAAGCAAGTTCAACGGACTTCTTGAACTCCTGCAAGCGGTTGCTCTCGCGGACGGTGCGAATGGTTCCCTTGCTGCTGTTCCAGTCCTCCGGTCTGCAATAGATGCCCGTCGCCATCGTGGAACTCTTGCCGTCTATTGTGATGCGGCAGAGGACGGCGGTCGTGCCGTCAGCCTTTACCTTGTTACGGTTGATGTACGGTAATATGGAAAATGTACTGCGCATGGTTGTAATGTTTTTATTAGTTAGAGAACAAGTTTCAAGTCTTTGGTCGCCTCGATGTATTTGTCCATGTCTTCAAACAGCTTTTTCGGAGTGACACGGGCATAGACTTGGGGCGTGGTTATATCGGAGTGACCAAGCATCCGGCTGATGGTTTCAATCGGCACTCCGGCTTCCAGCGTAATCAGCGAGGCGAAGGAGTGGCGTGCCTGATGGTAGCACAAGGTGCTGCTTATCCCTGCGAGGACGGCAAGGGATTTCATATGCCGGCGGAGGTTCGGATGGTATACCATCGGGAACAGCGTCGGGCGGTTGTCATCATGGTATTTCTCAATTAGGGCGAGGGCTTCCGGCAGCAGCTTCACGCTCGCCCGAAGCTCGTTCTTCTGGCGGCGGTATTTAAGCCACAGGTTGCCCTCATCGTCCGTATAGAGGTTCTCACGGGTGACGCTCACCGCATCCGCATAGGCAGTGCCGGTATAGCAGGCAAACAGAAAAAGGTCACGTACAAGGATGTGCGTGGTGCGCCATGCGGGTATCTCCACGTCACGGATTTTCTCGAAGTCCTCACGGCTCAACGCCCTCGGTGTACGCTCTGTCTTTTGCGGTAAGGTGAAATTTGCAAAGAAGCATCTTTCCGCATACCCCTCCTTGTAGGCGATGCGGCATACCTTTTTCAAGATAGCAAGATAGTGGCGCACGGTATCCACCGCCAAGCCTTTCACGTCCATGACATAATTCTGGTAATCGTGGATGAACTGTTCGGAAAGCTGCCCGAAAGCGATGTCCTTCGTCTTGAACTGCCACTCGATGAACTCGCCCAATGTCCTTCTCATGTAGTAATAGCCGGGGTAGGTTCCTTTGGCACGGTCGATGCCTATACGGGCTTTCAAGTCCTCGCAGATGCGGTCGGTCATCCTCAGCAGGGTCATCTGCGTATCCATACTGCCTTGGAACAAGTCCTTGACCGCCGTTGCGTCAAAGTCCTGCCTACGCTCCACCAACGTATCAAATGCCGCATTGACCGCAAGCAGCAACTTGTCCAGTTTCGCGTTGGTTTCCACCGCCTCGCGGCTCTTGCCGTCCAGACGGCTTTCCCTTGCGTTCCACAACTCCGGCTTGCACGACAGCTTGCATCCGAACTGCGCCATCGTACGGTTCACCGTTATCCTTCCCATTATCGGGGCTTTGCCCGACTTGTCCGTTCCGCTCTTTTTCAGGTAGAGCAGCACCTTGAATTTTTCAACTTTCATACGCTTACTGTTTTTGTCGCAAAATTAACTTATGAGTAAGCGTCCATTGATTTGCAGAACGGTGCGTATCGGCGCAATCGGCACGGGCTTGCAACAATTTCATTTTCCGTGCGTTACCTGTCCTTGCTTCGGTAACTGACGGCTAACGGCTTGGTAACTGAAATGGCTCAATGTTCCGCACTTCGTTGCGTTTCCGGCATTTGGCAGAATAATGAAAAACCGCTCATTTCAAACGGGTTACGTTTTGTTGTTACCTGTTTGCTGACGGCTGCTTTGTGGGTTCTGTTCCATTGCGCCCGTCACTCATTCGCCGTGAATATCCTCAACAATGGGGCGAACATCAAGACGGTTGCCAGCCTGCTCGGGCATAGCGGACTGAAACATACGGAGAAATACACCCGTGCGGTGGATAAATTGAAAGAGGAGGCGATAAACAGCCTGCCGGAATTAAAGTTTTAACCATAAAAGACTTACCTTTGCAATTATGGACTTTGAAGCATTAGTAAAACATATCAGCACGATGCAAAGCACGTTGCAGGCGCAAGCCGCACACGCTGTAAACCTCGCCCTGACTGCCCGCAATTGGCTCATGGACTGCTATATCGTGGAGTTTGAGCAAAACGGTGAAGACCGTGCCGCATACGGCGAACAACTGTTGAAGAAACTGGAACAGCGGTTGAATGTCAAAGGACTGAACGAGCGCAGCGGATTGTCGAAAAACAAAGAAGCCTTATCTGCTTTGGTGCAACGGCAAGCCATGCCGCTGCAGCCCAAAGACATTATTAACACGCCCGTTACGTTGGAGTTCTTGGGATTGAACGACCGTGCTTTGGTAACGGAAAACGACTTGGAGCAATCCATTCTGGACAACCTGCAACGCTTCCTGTTGGAAATGGGACATGGCTTCTGCTTCGAAGCACGCCAAAAGAGAATCCTGATAGACGGGGATTATTTCTTTGCCGACCTCGTGTTTTACCACCGCATTTTGAAATGCCATGTCATCGTGGAATTGAAGATAGACAAGTTCCGCAACGAATACGCTTCGCAACTGAACCTATATCTTAACTACTTCAAGGCGAAAGTGATGCAACCCGACGACAATCCGCCTGTCGGCATCCTGCTTTGCACCGAGAAGGGCGACACGTTGGTAAAATACGCCACTGCCGGATTAGACCCGAACATCTTCGTGCAAAAGTATATGATAGAACTTCCCACTGAAGAGGAAATTAAGAAGTTCATTTCAACTGCAAACTATTAGCAATAAAAAACACTACTGGCGAAAAGAAGGAAAGCCATTCTTTCTCTTTTCGCCAGCACGTTTATTACTGCCAACAAGAATAGGTTTAGGTTAGTTTGGATGTATATACAAAAGACAGAACTAAACCGTAAATGCAGACGATAATTATAGCAAGTCACTTATGATACATTCTGTTCTTCCAAGACTATATTAGCATCATTATCGCATTTTTCAGGCTTAATCCGCTCTATACGACGAATATGTTTTGCCCTATTAGCTATAATTAACGGTACACGCTCGACAACAACAACCGATGTGTCAAGCCCCAACGCACTCGGTTCTCCAATGCCTATCTTTCTAATTAAGGCATAAAGGCTCATCAGCAAATTTTGTCGGCGGTTACGGGAATCTTCAGGATAATATATCCGGTGGATAATAATAAAGCGAAAATCACCCGGTATGCCATTCTTATGCAATGAAGGATAAGAGCTTGTTAGTTCTACTTCACCATCCGCAACAAGGTCATCAACTACTTGTCGTAAATAAAGGCTCACTCGCGGTTCTATACGAAAACCTATACGCATGGTTATACTAAACAATGTCCCTTTTATTAATGTGGAACAATTATATTCAAGTGTGTCTGGTGTATCCACAAATTCAAGGTTAATAAGCCAATAATGATCTGCCCGTTTAGGCTGCTTATTAATTATGGAATACAACAATTTATCGTCCACACAACCTTCTTTGTCTGCATGATTCACATAGACAAGATTAGAAGCATATTTGGATATGCTTTCGTCCGCCTTAATATCAGAAATAATGTTGTAGTATTCACTTAACCGTTTGGAAGACATATGTTTTCGACGAATTTTGTTGGCACTTACCCATACAAACATGATAAAACATAATAATCCACCTATTAACAGCGTAAACCAACCTCCGACCATAAATTTGGACAGGTTTGCAGCAAGGAAAATACCTTCAATAACACAATATCCGCCGACAAACAGTATTGATAGAATGCGTGGAATGTTATGCATATGCAAATAGAATCCCAACAACAATGTTGTCATCAACATTGTAATAGTTATGGCAAGTCCATAAGCGGCTTCCATGTGGGTGGAATCTCGAAACAACAATATAGTAAATATTACTCCAATATACATTACAAGGTTTACCATTGGAATAAATGACTGACCTTTTACGTTGGTAGGGTGCTTAATACGCATACGAGGCCAGAAATTCAAGTTCATAGCTTCACTCAATATGGAAAATGAACCGCTTATTAGAGCTTGGCTCGCAACAATAGCTGCCCCGGTAGCCATTGCTATGGAAAACAACAGTATTTCTTGTGGCATGATTGAATAAAATGGGTTCACTGTACCTTCTGCACTTTCCGGATGATGCAATACCCACGCTCCTTGCCCCAAATAATTTAGAATAAGCATCACCTTTACAAATATCCAACTGACCGTAATATTTCGTCTGCCACAGTGCCCTAAATCAGAGTATAAGGCTTCTGCACCAGTGGTACACAAGAAAACGGCACCCAATATCAGAAACCAGTGGGGGGATTCCACTAATAACCGTATGGCATAGTAAGG
Organism: Bacteroides caecigallinarum; assembly: GCF_016902295.1. Classification (GTDB taxonomy): domain Bacteria; phylum Bacteroidota; class Bacteroidia; order Bacteroidales; family Bacteroidaceae; genus Phocaeicola; species Phocaeicola caecigallinarum_A. Next base: position 120,333 of record NZ_JACJLQ010000003.1, read on the forward strand.
ATTGAATGCCTTGAATACTTGAGGATAGGAAGTCAGACTGATAGCTCCGGCGATTCCAAGAAGCAGGAACCAAAGTAGCATAAATATGCCAAATGACCGTCCTATATTTTCTGTACCAAAACGCTGAACGAAAAATATAATGGTAATAATGGTCAGTGTAATAGGAATCACAGGCAGATGCGGACTGATACTTTCAAGTCCTTCTATGGCAGTTGTGACCGTAATGGCTGGAGTGATAATACCATCAGCAAGCAAAGTGCTCGCACCGATAATGGCAATGATGTAAATCCACCTTCTTCTGTGGCGGCGTAAAAGGGCATAAAGCGCAAGTATGCCACCCTCCCCGTTATTGTCGGCACGGAGAGCCACCAGCACATATTTCACCGTAGTCTGAAGAGTAAGCGTCCATATGATACAAGACAATGCGCCTAAAACATAATTTTCATCAAGAGCTTCTCCAGTATGAATGATGGCTTTCATAACATAGAGTGGCGATGTTCCAATGTCACCAAAAACAATACCCAATGTGATGAGTAACCCGGCAAATCCAAGTTTATGTTGAATATTGCCTTCTTTTGATAAGTTTGCCATAAAAAAAGTAGTTTTTTGTTCTACATATATTTGTTTTCCTTTTAAGCGGCGCAAATATAAAATAAAATCTTAACAATAAGATTTCACTTTTCTTTTTTCGTGAAAAATATCATATAAACCTTGACGATGGTCAAGGCTTGTCTAAAAAAATAGTCTGTTTGAATTACGTATAACTATTAAACTCAAAAGCCGAAGTTATGGGACTTATCCTTCACCTCGGTTTTTTGCTATTTACTGATTTCCTAACCTATCAGCTTCCTTTTTCAACTGCTCAGCCTGCTCATTAAGCAGCTTTGCCCGTTCCAAGGCTTCCGCCTGCCTGCGGCAACGTTCCTCAAAATCTAGTACCGAATCCGTCAGGTTGCGGATAAAACGCTCGTCCCGCTGCCACTTGAACTTATTCTCCAGTCTTTCAAGGGTATTGGCGTCCGCTTGTCCCTGCATCAGCAGATAACGGTATTTCATGTCGTTGTCCTGCAACTGCCCCATCCGTTCAGCCAGACGGACATTCAGGAACAGGGACGTGGCACAGACAATCAGACCTGCCGAAAAGAAAAACTGACCGGGCGGACATGCTGTGCCTGCTCTGCTATCCGGTTTAAGAGGTACGGCAGATGGTCGGAACAGTAAAGTTCCTGTGCCAGTGCGATGATGTTGCCGCCTTTGCCAGCCCCGAAGTCATACCATTGTTCCCGTTCTGTGTTTACTTTAAAGGATGCTTCATGTTCCTCCCTCAGTGGCGATTTGTACCATAGATTCGCTCCCTGCTGCTTGACGGGTGAATATCCCAGACTGTGCAGGTAATCGGTGATGGGTATTTTCTTTGCTTCTTCAATGTTCATAATGCAAACTTTTTAGTGGATGATGAATAATTGGGAAGTGTACCAGTCCGGTTTAGACCTTCATATATACGCCCGTACTGTACCGGACTTGATTGCCGGGAGTGACGGGAAACGGGAAGTCTGTTCCCCTTATATATATGTCCGAACTAAACCAAACCTATTTTAGTAGTGAAAATCGGGATTGTAACGGTATCCCTTTCCTTCCTTTACAATCATACGCTTGTTCACGAGGAACGTGTTCAATGCCACGAGGACATTGCGTCCCCGCTCGTAGCCGATGCTTGCATAGCCCTGCTTCAACGCCTGTATGACGTTGGAATAGCCCTGCACGGTGCGCTTGCCGAAACCGTTTTCCAACGCCGTGCGGTGCTGCTGTTCAGTCAGTTCCGTAAGCGGGAAACTTTTTTCCTGCTTGGGCTGCTGGAATACATAGCCGTCCACGACTTCGGGCAATGCGCTGTCGTTGATGCGGAAGGCGAAAGGCTCGAAGTCCCGGTCGCGTATATGTGCCGCCTTTACCTCGCTGATGTTCCCGTCCTGCGTGCTCTTGGTGATTTGCAGGACGGTTTCCGCCTTGTTGTTCAGTTCCGTGCCGATATGTCCCCTCGTATTGTCATCCCCCTTGTTCAGATGCAGCACGGTATGAATGTGCAGGTTGTATCCGCTTGACCAGCGCATGAGCAGGTTTATCAGGTCGGTCGATTCGCTGGGGCTGTTGATGTCATACATCAGGCCGCGGATGCCGTCAATGATGAGCAGCCCCACATCGGGCATGTTCTCCAGCATATACTCGATAATCCGCTTCCGCATGTCAGGGGTCTGTTCCCGAAGTACGATGAAAACAAAGTCGTCCCTGTCTTGGTCGGTCGGCAGCCCGGCAAGCCGCAGGATGCGTTCCATCACCTTGTGGCAATGGTACCTGCTCTGTTCGGTGTCCACATAAAGGATTTTCCGTTTGTCCGGAGGCAGGCACGCCGAATAGTGCAGCACCTGGTCATTGGTCAGTGCCGCTGCAACGATGGCGGAGATGTTGAACGTCTTCTTGCTTTTCGCCTTGCCTGTGGAGGCGCTGAAGTTGCCCAGCGTCCCGATGGTGGAGCCGTTCACCCAAAGGATTTCAGGCGGCACATCGTAAGTGTCCGTCACTTTCAGGCGGATGCTTTTCCAAAGGGCAGCAAAATCTTCCTTATTCACGATGGTGTCCCCTTTAGCCTCCGTGCTTTTCTTGTTTTCCATGGGCTTTACTTCTTTAACCCAAGTTTGATAGCCAAAAAAAATTTTTAGTTATTTTTTAGCTGTATAATTTCACTAATCCATTGATTATCAGCTTTAGCATTTCTCAAAATTAAAATGTAGT
>NZ_JACJLQ010000021.1 GCF_016902295.1 Bacteroides caecigallinarum
GGTTGCTCCTCAGCAGAGCCTACTTCCTCTTAACATCCTGATACAAAGATATAAAACTAAAGTTAATTAATAATGAATTATCCAACTTTGTTTGGATTTTAAATGGAAAGGATATATGAAACATCATTTCTTTATAATAAGCTGCCTGATGCTGCTTTGTATTTGCAGCGCGGGATATGCCTATTCTCCGCGTGAAGTCATCAATCTGAACCGGGAATGGAAGTATATGCGCGGAGACTGCCGGGGAGCGGAGCAGACGGGATATGACGACAGCGGTTGGGAGCGTATCGGACTGCCCCATTCCTTCAGCATTCCGTACTTCATGTCGAGAGATTTCTACACAGGATACGGATGGTATCGCAAGCATGTCGCCTTTACGGAAAAGAATCTCTCGGGAAAAATCTTTATGGAGTTCGACGGCGTGTTTCAGGAGGCGGAGATATTTGTAAACGGAAAGTTCGTCGACCGCCATCGCGGGGGATATACCGGATTTTCAGTCGACATAACGGAGGCGGCGCAGGTGGGAGACAATCTGATTGCGGTGCGGGTAAACAATTTATGGCAGCCGACTCTTGCGCCGCGCGGCGGAGAACATGTATTCAGTGGGGGAATATACCGGAATGTCCGGTTGGTATTGAAGTCGTCCACCTACATCAACTGGTACGGAACGTTTGTCACGACATCCGGACTGGACACGAGCAACGGCGGATATGGGATTGTGAACGTTTCAACCGAGGTCAGGCATTCGGGAAACGATACTGACAACTTCCGTCTGGTATCCAATGTGCTGTCTCCCGACGGCCGGATTATCGCATCAGCCGAGAAAGAGATAGAGATGAAGGGCAATACGGCTCAAACCGTAAAGCAGACGACGGAAAAGATTGAGAATCCCTGCCTGTGGCATCCGTCACATCCGGTATTGTATAAGCTGGAGAGTCTGCTTTTCAAAGGCGACAAACTGATAGACCGGGATGAAACTTCGTTCGGCTTCCGCTGGTTTGAGTGGACAAAAGACCACGGCTTCTTTCTGAACGGGGAACATCTGTATTTTAAAGGAGTAAACGTACATCAAGACCAGGCCGGATGGGGCGATGCCGTAACGGACGCCGCCGCACGCCGCGATGTGGCTCTGGTTAAGGAAGCGGGATTCGACATGATTCGCGGTTCGCATTATCCGCATTCCCCGGCATTCGCGAAGGCGTGCGATGAAGAAGGCGTGCTTTTCTGGTCGGAAGCTCCCTTTTGGGCCACGGCCGGAGAAAAGAAAGACGGGTATTGGACGGCAAGCGCCTATCCCGTCCGGCAGGAAGACTGCGATGCTTTTGAAGAAAATGTCCTGCAACAATTGGAGGAGATGATACGCATCCACCGAAACCATCCTTCCATCATTGCATGGAGCATGTGTAACGAACCTTTTTTCACCACACCGGAAACGATGGACGGAGTAAGGAAACTGCTGAAGCGGATGGTAGACTATACGCATCTGCTTGATCCGACTCGACCGGCCGGCATAGGCGGAGCACAGCGTCCGTTAGGAGAAGAACGGATTGATCTGATAGGCGACATCGTGGGATATAACGGCGACGGAGCCACTATCCTCGATTTCCAGCAGCCTCCCATACCGAGCATGGTGACGGAATACGGGAGCACAAACGCCGACCGCCCGGGCGAATACATCCCGGGATGGGGAGACCTGGAGAAGAATGACGCATGGAAAGGCGTGGAGTGGCGGAGCGGACAGGCCATCTGGTGCGGGTTCGACCACGGAAGCCTCTTTGGGGAAGGAATGGCCAAACTGGGCATAATCGACTATTTCCGCATCCCGAAGCGCTCCTGGTACTGGTACCGCAACGTTTATGCCGGTGTCAACCCTCCGGTATGGAGCGTATCGGGTACCCCGGCCAAGCTGAGACTGGAAGCATCGCGATATACCGATATCAAGGCCGACGGTACAGACGATGTTCATCTGACCGTGACAGTCCTCGACGAGGAAGGCAGGGAACTGAGCAATTCACCGGATGTAAAACTTACTCTGATATCGGGTCCGGGAGAGTTTCCTACCGGCGGCAGCATCCTGTTCGAGGCGGGAAGCGACATCCGCATCATGGACGGAAAGGCGGCGATAGCCTTCCGCTCCTATTATGCAGGCGAGTCCGTCATCGAAGCCACCTCACCGGGACTGGAGCCTGCCCGCATCAAGCTGACTTTTACCGGAGCACCGGCCTACAAAGAAGGGGTCACTCCGAAGGTGGCAGACCGTCCGTATGTTCCTTTCTCCTTGCAGAAAAAGGGGAAGATACAGAGCTTCGGGCTGAACAATCCCGCATTCGCGAGCAGTGCTGCTGACGGACACTCCACAGGATATGCTGCCGACGGCAAGTTTGATACGTGGTGGGAACCCGAAAGTTCTGACCAAAATGTCTATTGGACGCTTGATACGGAACGTTCCCTGATGCTGAGTGAAGTCAGCATACGGTTCGCTTCTACAGACCGATACCAATATAAGGTGGAAGTGTCAGAAGACAACAAGAATTGGATGCTGGTCTCAGACAAGACAGGCAACAAGAATCCGGTCGGATCGGACAAGATAAAACCCGAAAAGACGGTGAAGATGCACTATCTTCGCCTCAGCTTCCCCCAGACCGGGAAATATGTAACGCCGAAGCTTGCCGAGGTGGAAATTCTGGGACAATTGGATTAAGCAGGTTTGGACAGCATCCGCCTGCGCGATGATGCGGTCAGAACAGATTTTTGACCGTAACAAGAATTTTCTCATGTCCGACGGACTGAACGGAAACAGAAAAGAGTCTTGCTCTGGGATGCCCTCAAGAGCAAGACTCTTTCCTGTTTTCAGTCAATCTGCAAGCTGATGTCCTTGCCTTCCGCAACAATCAGCAGTTCTTTCCGTTCCGCATCATACTGCCAGTCGGCCGCATCCTTTACCGAGGACACGGCAGGCATATTCCGCAATATAAAGGCATAGCGGGATGAACGGTCGGATTTCAGTCGGAGCTCACCCTTAGCTTCATCAAAAGAGACCGTGCAATCGTAATATTCCGTACCGTCGCCCTGCGGCAGATTGAAGGGCTGCGTCTGATACCGGACAATGTGGCCTTTACCCGCCAGATAGAGCCGGAAGACCTTATGGTATATGCCGACCCGAACCTGATTCGCCAGGTTCTCATCAATCTGTTCAAGAATGCGATGCAGGCCATCGGCACGGACAGAGGGCGCATCCACATCCGTGCATACAGTGCGGCCGATGAGCATGTGTTCGTTTATGTGAGCAATGACGGGCCGGTCATCCCGGAAGGTGAGGCGGAAGAGATTTTTGTTCCTTTCTTTACGACCAAGAAAGAGGGAAGCGGCATCGGCCTGTCCCTTTCCCGTCAGATTATGAAGCTGTCGGGCGGAAGCATCAGCCTGCTGCGGGCCGGAACGAACGGGTGGAACACGACGTTTGTGATGGAATTTGAGTGAAAGTGCGGCTTGTGTTTCGCGGCGCGACGGGGGATAAGAGATTTTTGGTCTTGTCCGGAAAAGATTCTAATGCCCGGAAGCCATACATTTCGTCAGTATGAAAATCAAGAGCGGCAGGTAATCGCGCAGGTCTTTGCGCAGCTGTTTCAGCGCCTGCTGCATGCGGTAGTCCACTGTCTTGGTGGGGATGTTGAGCTGTTCCGCTATCTCGCGGTAGGTTTTCTCCTTGAAACGGTGCATGATGAATACTTCCCGGTAAGATTCCGGCAGTGCGTCGACGGCCTCTTTGATTCGTCTGGAAAGTTCCTGAAACTGATAAAAGTCGGCATCTTCCATCATCTCCTGCATTTCGTTGAAGAAGCGAGTGTCTGCCATGCCCTTTATTTCGTTGCGTTTGATTTGGTTTAGCGCCCTTCGGTACACGCATTTCAGCAGATAGCTGCTTAAAGAAGAGTTTATCACATGGCTGTCGCGATGTTCCCATAACCATATCATCGTTTCTTCGGCATGGATGCAAATATAATCATTTTTTCGCTTTCGGGGAAATATAAAAACAACGCATGAATAACATCTTTATGAAATTCATGCGTTGTTTTGTCTTTATTCCAGAATGAATAATGTTATATTAAATATAAGACTCCTGCCAAACATCAGTCCGACAGGAGTCTAATATCAATATTTTATGTGATTAAAAGGGGAAGATTACATCATGCCACCCATGCCGCCCATTCCTGGAGCGCCCATTGGCATTTCAGGTTTGTCTTCTTTCTTTTCAACAATTACACATTCAGTAGTCAAGAACATACCTGCTATTGAAGCTGCATTTTCAAGAGCAACACGAGTTACTTTTGCAGGATCTACTACACCGGCAGCATGCAAATGTTCGTAAACGTCAGTACGTGCATTGTAACCGAAGTCACCTTCACCTTCACGTACTTTCTGTACCACTACAGCACCTTCCTTACCTGCGTTAGCTACAATCTGGCGAAGAGGTTCCTCAATAGCACGTTTGATGATTTCGATACCTGTTGTTTCGTCAGCATTGTCACCCTTCATGCCTTCCAATGCATCGATAGCACGGATATAAGTTACACCACCTCCAGGTACTATACCTTCTTCGATAGCGGCACGAGTTGCGCACAATGCGTCGTCAACACGGTCTTTCTTTTCCTTCATTTCCACTTCGCTGGCAGCACCTACATAAAGAACTGCTACACCACCTGACAATTTAGCTAGACGTTCCTGAAGTTTTTCCTTATCGTAGTCAGAAGTAGAGTTCTTGATTTCAGCTTTAATCTGGTTGATACGTTCCTGAATAAGTTCCTTGTTTCCTGCACCGTTTACGATAGTAGTATTTTCCTTAGAAACAGTAACCTTATCGCAAGTACCAAGCATTTCGAGAGTAGCCTGTTCAAGTTTCAAACCTTTTTCTTCGCTGATAACTACACCGCCGGTCAATACTGCGATATCTTCAAGCATAGCCTTACGACGGTCGCCGAAGCCCGGAGCCTTAACAGCACATATCTTCAACTGACCACGCAGACGGTTTACTACAAGTGTAGTCAATGCTTCGCTGTCAACATCTTCTGCTATAACCAACAAAGGACGTCCGCTCTGTACAGCAGGTTCAAGGATAGGCAAGAAATCTTTCAGGTTAGAAATCTTCTTGTCATAGATAAGAATGTATGGGTGTTCCATTACACATTCCATCTTTTCTGTATCTGTTACGAAGTAAGCTGACAAGTAACCACGGTCGAACTGCATACCTTCTACAACACCGATTGTAGTGTCAGTACCTTTAGCTTCCTCGATAGTGATAACACCGTCTTTTGAAACCTTGCGCATAGCATCTGCAATAAGCTTACCGATAACAGGATCGTTGTTTGCAGAGATTGTAGCAACCTGTTCAATCTTATCATAGTTATCACCTACAGTTTCAGCCTGTGACTTGATAGATTCCACTACCTTTGCAACAGCCTTGTCGATACCACGTTTCAAGTCCATCGGGTTTGCGCCTGCAGTAACGTTCTTCAAACCTACACCTACGATAGCCTGAGCCAATACAGTTGCAGTAGTAGTACCGTCACCGGCATCATCACCAGTCTTTGAAGCTACAGATTTCACAAGCTGTGCGCCTGTATTCTGGAATGCGTCAGCCAATTCTATTTCTTTAGCTACCGTCACACCATCTTTAGTGATGTGAGGAGCACCGAATTTCTTTTCAATGATTACATTACGTCCTTTAGGACCAAGTGTTACTTTCACTGCATTAGCAAGTTCGTCCACACCTTTTTTCAACTGATCGCGAGCGTCGATGTTGAAGAGAATATCTTTTGCCATAATTTTATTAGTTTTTTAAGTTTGTGAGATTATGAGTTTGTGAGTTTTTTAGCCTGTTAGTCAATATATTTTCCAAAACCAACTTCGGAACTTAAAAACTCAAGAACTTAAATAAATATTATTCCACTACAGCGAGTACGTCACTCTGACGCATCATCAGGTATTTTACACCTTCGTGTTCAATTTCAGTACCGGAATATTTTCCATATAAAACAGTATCATTAACTTTCAATACCATTTCTTCGTCTTTAGTACCGTTGCCTACCGCAATTACTTTACCTTGTAATGGTTTTTCTTTTGCTGTATCAGGTATGATGATACCGCCGATAGTTTTTTCTTCTGCCGGAGCAGGAAGAATCAGAACTCTGTCTGCTAATGGTTTAATAGTCATAATTGTATATTTTTTATTGTTATTGTCTTTAATATATATTGTCTTTCGACGTTAGTCACAACTACCAAAACCGTGCCAAATTTATAATCTGTCATATTGACATAATATCTCTTCATAAAGCATATATAACACTGACATATAATCAGTCGTGAAACATATTTATATTGCTAAATATCCTGTTGTTCTAAAACGGCAGGATATTTTTCCTAACTCACGATTTTAACAATCTATACCCTTCTTCTGTCTTTATCAATACACCTTCCTCAACCATAGCCGACAACGTGCGCGACAGCGACGGGCGTGCCACTCCCATTATAAAGGCCACATCCTGAATATTGGTTATTACAGCATTACGCTGCAGATAGCTTACAATTCTTGTACTCATATTCTGTAAGGCAAACTCATTCAGTTTACGACTCAGAAAGACACTCCTGTCTGATATCTGACGTAGAAAATTTCTCAGAAGAGCATCGTCAGTTTCCATCATCTTAAGAAAATCATCTTTCGACAGAGACCATATTATGACTTCATCCTCGGCCTGCAGTGTCACCGGAAATCTGTTTTCAGTACCGTAAATAAATGCAGGCGCCAGCATTTCAGGAGCCGAAAGATGTTCAATAACTATTTCCTTTCCATCGGCATTCGTCATTTTGGCAAGCAGTGTACCCTGACACAACAGCGACAATGATTTACACAAGCTATCCTGAAGAACGACAATATCGCCTTTCTTGTACGAAGAAATCTTATTGGAAGCATTCTTCAGAAATTCCGCTATCCCATCTTTGTTTACTCCTTCAAAAAGAGTGAAATCCAATATGTCATAAAATCGTCCCATATACATATATATTAATCATTTTTATCAGTCATTGTAACATCTGTTACGTAATAACTCCCGCGTAAAAATAATAACAATCCTATTAGCCACAAATTCAAATCACATTAATTATAACTGTATGAGGATATATTTTATATTGACAGGAAACGACATTTACCGGTATTAATCATCTTTAACTATAAAAATTAGTTGAGCAACTATATTTTTTAGTTACTTTGTCACAAACGAAAATCTAAAGCAAAGCCTTATGAAAAAACTGACATCAAAAGAAGAGGAAATCATGGAACTTTTCTGGGAAAAAGGTCCATTGTTCGTGAAAGAGCTCCTTTCATTTTATGACGAACCGAAACCGCATATTAACACACTGTCAACAATTGTACGCGGATTGGAAGACAAAGGGTATATAGGCCATAAGGCATACGGAAATACATTCCAGTATTATGCCACTGTGAGCCGAAATGATTTCAGCACCAGCACATTAAAAAATGTAATTAGCAAATATTTCAATAATTCCTACCTTAATGTAGTATCTTCCTTAGTTAAGGAAGAAGACATATCAATTGACGAGCTTAAAGAACTTATAAAGAAAGTTGAAGAAGAGAACAGGAAATAAGCAATGATAGAAAAAGTTTAATAATATGGGAACACTACTTATATATATACTGAAATCGGCTGTTTGTCTGGCAGTATTCTATCTGTTCTACAAACTGCTGATGAGTCGCGAAACTTTTCATCGTTTCAATCGTTTCTCTCTTCTTGGCTTGATGATTATATGTTCCATAATTCCTTTCGCAAAGATAAGTATGGATACCCCGGATGAAACTGTTCAGGTTGAAATATCTATGGACGAGTCACTGATGATGCCTGTCATGGTCGATGAAAATATAGCAACAGAAGCCAGTGATATCTCTACGATGGAATATATCACCACATTTGCAGCCATCATATACATCACCGGAATTCTGTTCTTTGCCGTAAAAGAGATTTTACAGTTCATAAAAGTGCTGAACATAACGCACAAGGGTAAAGAGGAAGATATCAGTCTGTATGTAAAAGATAATACCGGAAACATAAGACTGATAGTGACAGACGAAAAAATATCACCTTTCAGCTGGATGAACCGTATAGTTATATCACGTACCGACCTGAAAGAAAACGGGAAAGAGATATTATGTCACGAAATGGCACACATATCCAACCATCATTCCATCGACCTTATTCTGGCAGATATATGCATACTCCTGCAATGGTTCAACCCGGCATCATGGCTTATAAAATCGGAACTTCAGAACGTACATGAATTTGAAGCCGACGAAACAGTAATAAGAAACGGAATAGACGCAAAGAATTATCAATTATTATTAATAAAAAAAGCTGTCGGCTCAAGGCTCTACTCAATCGCCAACAGCTTTAATCACAGTAAACTTAAAAAACGTATCACTATGATGATGAAAAAGAAATCCAGCCCATGGGCACGCGCGAAGTATCTCTACGTACTTCCACTGGCAGCTGTAGCAGTTGCCGCCTTTGCCCATCCTGAAATCTCAAAATTAAGTGACGAGATTTCAAGTGTCAAAGTTAATGATTTTTCGGCAATTACGAAAAATCATGAGGTAGAAAACACTTATTCCAAACCTAACGGACTTATTCTGGTGAAAGGTACAGTAGTTGACGATGCCACCGGAAAAGCGATAAGGGGAGCCAGCATCCTGGAAAGAGGTACTACAAACGGAACGATCTCAGATGAGAACGGAGATTTCACATTACGAACTACAGAAAACTCCGTAATAATAATTTCATTCATCGGGAAACAGACTTATACTTTCATAGCGTCGGAAATGGAAATAAAAGGATTAAAAAATAACCCCATAAAGCTTAAGGACGATGTGCAGAATATGGACGAGATAGTTGTAGTGGGATATGAACCGGCCGAGCAACCAAAGAAAGAAGAAAAAGTTCAGCAGAAAGCCGGAAATGAGGAGGAAGTATTCATAGTAGTGGAACAGATGCCTGAATTCCCCGGTGGCATGTCCGAATGCTTAAAATATATAGCCCGCAACATCAAATATCCTACACTTGCACAGGAAGCAAAAATTGAAGGACGTGTAATAGTCAGATTCGTTGTAGGTATAGACGGATACACATCAAACTTCGAGATTCTACACAGTGTATGTCCGGCCTTAGATGCGGAAGCCATCAGAGTTTTGGCACAAATGCCTAAATGGAAACCTGGCATGCAAAGGGGTGTTGCTGTTCCTGTGAAATACACCGTTCCTGTAACCTTTAAACTTGAAAAACAAAATACGCCCCAAACGCAAACCATTAAAAGTAATCCGGTTATGCCCGGAAACGTAAGTTTCAACAAGTCATTGGAGAATGTCCTGATTGTTATAGACGAGAAAGTGGCATCACAGCAAGAATTCAGTGCCTTGAAACCTCAAAACATTGAAAGCATACATGTCATAAAAGAAGAGAACAAGGCACAGGAGATATTCCGTAAATACGGTGTATTCGACAAGAAAGAAGGAGTGATAATTATTAAGACGAAAGTATGGAACGAAGAACCCACAGTAACTCTTAGCGTTGACAAAATGGACAATAAAATAGCAAAAATAATAAAAGACAAGCTGATTAACGACTACAAAAAATAGGCTAATAAAAAACGTGCGCACATTCGATTTAAAACGTGCGTTCATTTAATCCAAAACGTGCGCACGTTTTACTTAAAACGCCTTGTCGTTTTTTTAAAAGATATGCTCCCCCTATCAGAGTTCTGAAAGAGGGAGCATTTATACTATTAAAATTCGTGCAAAAACAAATTATCAAGCCTTAACACGACCTACGTATGAACCATCGCGAGTATCAACTTCGATGATTTCATCCTGATTGATGAACAATGGAACACGTACTGTAGCACCTGTTTCTACTGTAGCAGGTTTAGTCGCGTTTGTAGCAGTATCACCCTTCAATCCCGGTTCTGTATAAGTAACCTTCAACTGAACCTTAACAGGCAATTCTGCGAAAAGGATAGTTTCAGTAGAAGCGTCAGAAACAACTTCGATAACCATCTCTTCCTTCAAGAAGTCAACACCTTCGATAAGATCGTGTGCGATAGGCACCTGTTCGTAAGTTTCCTGATTCATGAAGATATAGTCAGCACCTTCCTTATACAAGTACTGGTAAGGACGACGTTCAACACGTACATCTTCAAGTTTTTCACCAATATTGAAACGACGTTCCAAAACGTAACCGTCAACAACATCTTTCAGTTTTGTACGCATGAAAGTGTTTCCTTTACCCGGTTTTACATGAAGGAAGTCAATACAGAAATAAATCTTGCCATCCATACGGATTGCTGTTCCGATTTTAATGTCTTGAGCATTAATCATAAGTAGAAATCTTTATATAAATATGTAATAATTGATATTCAGAGTAATAATTCGGGTGCAAAATTAATCTAAATCACGAAAAAACGCAAAAAGTTTTGTGTAAAAATGACTTATATCTTTGATTATTAAAAAAAAGTCACTAATTTTGCAGCCCGAACGCATAGAATAATAACATAAATAGTATATACGAAAATGAAAAGAACATTCCAACCCTCTAACAGAAAGAGAAAAAACAAACACGGTTTCCGTGAAAGAATGGCTACTGCAAATGGTCGCCGAGTATTGGCTGCACGTCGTGCTAAAGGTCGTAAAAAATTGACTGTATCTGACGAATACAACGGAGTCAAGGCTTAAGCCGTGCTTTGGAATTAAGATTTAAGAAAAGCCGCAAGATATTGGTAACAGTATTTTGCGGCTTTTTCTGTTGTTTATTTTTCTGCCAATAAAACGAATAACCAAAAAAATCGTATCTTTGTCGAAAATATTCAACAAATTATGATAGGATTTAAAGACTTCTTTTCGTTCCGGAAAAACAAATTATTCTGGATTAATATAATTGGCATAATCGTAGTGTTAATAATCATAACATTAGGAACCTTAGTATGGCTCGATTCATATACAAGACACGGAGAAGCACATATAGTGCCTGACGTAAAAAACAAGAACATTGTGGAAGCTGAAATGATTCTAAATGAAAGCACGATGAAATGTGTTGTGGTCGATTCCAATTATGTTAAAGGAGTTCCTGAAGGTATGGTCCTCGAACAAATACCTGTAGCAGGAGCAAAAGTTAAGGAAGGCAGAACTATATATCTTACTATCACAACTACTTCTGTACCACTGGTACAACTGCCGGATATTATCGACAACAGTTCTATAAGACAAGCGGAAGCAAAACTAAAAAGTATGGGATTCAAGCTGACTGAACCTGAACTTGTTCCAGGTGAACAGGACTGGATCTACGGTATCAAATACAGGGGCAGAGACCTGAAATCAGGTGATAAGGTTCCGAACGAAGCTATGCTGACATTATGTGTTGGCGATACCCATTTAAGGGATTCGCTCGCAATGGATTCAACATATATTGATATGAATTCTATACCTCAATCGGACGAAGAGGCAAAAGTTGATGATTCATGGTTCTAACTAATTGAATGAGAATGGCTGAAGATATTTTTCTTGATGATATAGACGATACATTAGACGATATTGAACCGACCGGTAACTCAGGTGAGCTGTATGAACATTTCAAGGTAGTTGTTGACAAAGGGCAATCGCCGGTAAGAATTGACAAATATCTTTTCGAAAGGATAGTAAACGCCTCAAGAAACAGGATACAGAGTGCGGCCGACGCAGGGTTTGTGATGGCAAACGGGAAACCGGTAAAGAGCAGCTATAAGGTGAAACCTATGGATGTCCTGACAGTAATGATGGACCGTCCGAAATACGAAAATGACATTATTCCGGAAGATATTCCGTTAGATATAGTTTACGAAGATAGCGAGCTAATGGTCATAAACAAGCCAGCCGGTCTTGTAGTACACCCGGGATGCGGAAATTATCACGGAACATTGGTTAATGCCATAGCATGGCATCTGAGAGATGTACCTACGTACGATCCCAATGACCCACAAGTAGGATTGGTACACCGCATAGACAAAGATACTTCAGGATTATTGGTTATTGCAAAAACACCTGACGCAAAAACGAGTCTCGGCATGCAATTCTACAACAAGACTACAAAACGTGAATACAATGCGTTGGTATGGGGAATTGTGGAAGAAGACGAAGGTACTATTACAGGCAACATCGGACGTAACCCTAAAGACAGAATGCAGATGGCTGTCCTGTCCGACCCGAATCAGGGTAAACATGCTGTTACACACTATAAAGTCCTGGAGAGATTGGGATATGTCACACTTGTGAAGTGTGTACTCGAAACAGGAAGAACACATCAGATACGTGTACACATGAAACATATCGGACACGTACTCTTCAACGACGAAAGATATGGAGGACATGAAATTCTGAAAGGTACTCATTTCAGTAAATACAGACAGTTCGTAAACAACTGTTTCGATATATGCCCAAGACAAGCTCTGCATGCAAAGACTTTGGGATTTGTACATCCCAAAACAGGAGAAGAGATGTTCTTCACTTCGGAACTGCCTGACGATATGACAGAACTGATTAACAGATGGAGAACTTATATCAGTAATAGAGAATAAATGAGTCTATAAGTTTATAAGTTACAAGTTTGTTTGCAATAACGAATAAAGAACTTAAAAACTTAATGCTCAGGAACTAAAGAACTTAAAAACTCAAAAACTTAAAATGAAACGTACGGTAGCAATTATTGCAGGCGGTGATTCTTCTGAACACGAAGTGTCAATGAACAGCGCAAAAGGAATTTATTCATTTATAGATAAAGAGAAATATAATCTATATATAGTAGAATTAAGCAAAAAGGCTTGGGAAGCTGTCCTTCCTGACGGTACCCGTTCTAAAATAGACAAGAATGATTTCAGTTTTATGGATGGTGAAAACAAAGTGAAACCTGATTTTGCCTACATTACTATACACGGTACTCCCGGCGAAAACGGTATCCTGCAGGGATATTTCGAATTGCTTGATATACCTTACTCTACTTGCGATGTTCTTGTGTCTGCAATGACTTTCAGCAAGTTTACGCTGAACCAGTATCTTAAGGGTTTCGGAATAAGAGTCGCTGAGTCAATGCTGGTAAACAAACGCTTCGGTATTGATAATAAAGACGTTGTAGAGAAGATAGGACTTCCATGCTTTATCAAGCCTAATGCAAGCGGTTCAAGCTTCGGGGTAACCAAAGTAAAGACAGAAGATCAGATTCAACCTGCACTTGAAGCCGCATTTGCCGAATCGGACGATGTGATGATAGAAGCTTTCATGGATGGCATAGAGCTGGCGAACGGATGCTATAAGACCAGAAACAAGTCTGTAGTATTTCCAATAACAGAAGTTGTAAGCGACAATGAGTTTTTCGATTATAACGCCAAATACAAAGGTGAAGTGACAGAAATAACCCCGGCACGTCTGAGTCCCGAACTTACTGAAAGGGTAAAGAAACTTACTTCGGCTATATATGACATCCTGGGATGCAAAGGTATAGTCAGAATAGATTATATCATAACAGAAGGCGAGAAGATTAATATGCTCGAGATAAATACTACTCCGGGTATGACTGCCACAAGCTTTATTCCACAACAGGTAAGAGCTGCAGGAATAGACATAAAAGATGTAATGACAGACATCATCGAAGAAGGACTCGAGAAACATTGCTAATTAACATTCAATAACCATAAATACTGCAAGCCATGAAAATACCTGCTGAATTTGACGAAATCCGCCCATATTCTCCGGAAGAACTACCACAGATTTTCGAAGAATTATTGTCTGACAAAGATTTTCAAGAAGTAATAAAAAAAGTATTACCCGACACTCCTATTGAGGCATTGGCCAATGTACTGAGAAACTGTAAGACAAACTTAGACGTTCAGAAAAATATTTTTTATGGATTGCTGCATGGTTTAATCAACAAATACAGCGACGGATTCAGCCTTGACAGTTCCATGATTAAAGAAAAGAACAAAGGCTATACTTTTATATCAAACCATAGGGATATTGTTTTGGATTCCGGTTTCCTTTCCGTAGGACTACTGGACAACGGTTTTCCGACAACTGTAGAAATAGCTATAGGCGACAATCTTTTAATCTATCCCTGGATTAAAAAGCTTGTACGTGTAAACAAAGCATTCATCGTGCAGAGGGCATTAAGCATGAGACAAATGCTTGAGGCCTCAGCAAGGATGTCAAGATATATACATTTCGCCGTAACTGAAAAACAGGAGAATATCTGGATAGCACAACGGGAAGGAAGAGCTAAGGACTCTAATGACCGTACACAGGACAGTGTGCTGAAAATGTTGGCTATGGGTGGTAAAGGTGATGTAATAGACAGTCTGAAGGAACTAAACATAGTACCTTTGTCATTGTCGTACGAATATGACCCTTGCGACTTCCTAAAAGCACAGGAAATGCAACTTAAAAGAGACATTGCCGGTTTCAAGAAAAGTCAGCAGGACGACCTTATCAACATGCAGACAGGTATATTCGGATATAAGGGAAGAATACATTTCCAGACAGGCCCCTGCATAAACGATGAACTGGAAGAATTGCGTGGACTTCCTAAAGTGGAAATATTTACTAAAGTATCCGAAATAATAGACAGGTATATCCACCTTAACTATAGGATGTATCCGGGCAACTATATTGCCTGCGACATGCTTAACGGAAACCAGGCCATGGCCGGACATTACACAGTTGAGGACAAAGCCAAGTTTGAAGCATATTTGGATAAGAAAATCGCACTGATAAATATACCCGGCAAGGATACGGATTTCCTGAAAAAAAGCATTCTGACGATGTATGCAAATCCTGCCATCAACCATATCCATGCAATAAAGGAATGAAAGCGAGACTTTACATAGCACTCCTGTCATGCATTATCGCAATATCATCGTGTAAGGAAGATGAGTATGTATATCCAAGTGTATTTACTGAGTTCGTAGATATCAAGACTGACGCATCCGGGAAATTGGCATATATCAACATTGATGACGGCAGTACATTCCAGATAAAGGATAGAAGCGGAATTGAAGGTTTTACTCCTGATTCAACCTACCGGTCACTGTCAATATACGAAATCCTGGATGAAAGTAATGGGGCTAATTTAGTCAGGCTTTATTCGTGTCAGTTTGTGATTTCAGTCGTTCCTACCACTGAAGATAAATTCACAAAAGGAATCAAGACTGACCCATTGGATATTGACAGGATATGGCGTTCAGGCAATTATATCAACATGGTTCTGGATATCATGGCTAAAGACAAATCTCATACATTGAATTTTGTTGATAATGGTATGACAGAAAATTCAGATGGAAGCAAGACACTGAATATAACCATATATCACGACCAGCGAAATGACTATGAGGCTTTTACAAAAAAAGCTTACGCTTCAATACCATTATGGCCATATAAAGATATAATGAAGGAAGGTGACAAGGTAACAATAAACATAAACACTTATAAAGAAGGGAATACTACAAGAGAGTTTTACTATTAAACATTTTGACAATTATGATATTAAAGAGTATTTATTTCATGTTCTTTGTATGCGTCTTTCTATTCGGAATGATGGCATGCAGCACTAAGCCAAAAGATAAATTCGCAAATCTTTCTTCAGATGAATTCGAGAAGCTAATATCAGAAGACAGCAATGTCCAGAGACTTGATGTACGCACTGTTGCCGAATACAGCGAAGGACACATACCAGGCAGCATTAATATAAATATTCTCGATGACAGATTTTCAGCACTGGCTGACGAGATTCTTGATAAATCACGACCTGTGGCTGTTTATTGCAAAAGTGGACGCAGAAGCAGAAATGCGGCAAGACTCCTTGTCAAAAAAGGATATACAGTTTTCAATCTCGATAAAGGTATCCTGAACTGGATTGATTTAGGCAAGGATATAGAGAAATAAAAAGAAGGCGGTTCAAGAACATTAAAGTTTCTTTAAACCGCCTTCTTAAATTATATTATAATGACTGTAACATGCGTTTAAGTACTACAGTCGCAGAAATTTCACGATTTGCAGCCTCAGGAATAACCAAAGATGTTGGAGCCTCAATCACATCATCAGTAACAATCATATTTCTACGAACAGGCAAACAATGCATGAAATAAGCATTATTGGTCACAGCCATGTGTTTGGAATCGACAGTCCAGTTCATATCCTTTGACAAGACCTTTCCATAATCTTCAGGATTGGTAACACCCGGACATGCCCAGTTCTTAGCATATATGAAATCCGCGCCTTCGAAAGCTTTAATCTGGTTGTATTCAACTTTTGCCCCACGCACAAACTTAGGGTCAAGTTCATATCCTTCAGGATGTGTAATTACGAAATCCACATTTGCCTCATTCATAAAATCCGCAAATGAATTAGGTACAGCCTGTGGCAAAGCTTTTGGATGAGGAGCCCATGTAAGAACTACTTTCGGCCGGTCCGTTTTCTTGTATTCCTCTATAGTAATAAGGTCCGCAAACGCCTGAAGAGGATGTCCTGTAGCTGCCTCCATAGAAAATACAGGCTTACCCGAATACTGGATAAACTGATTTAGGATTTTCTCCGTATAGTCGTCTGTACGGTTTACAAACTGTGCAAAAGAACGGACACCGATAATATCACAATATGAAGCCATAACAGGAATTGCCTCCAAAAGATGTTCACTTTTATCACCGTCCATAACTACTCCACGCTCTGTTTCAAGTTTCCATGCTCCTTGATTTACATCCAGTACAATAACGTCCATCCCTAAATTTCTGGCTGCTTTTTGTGTACTAAGACGTGTACGGAGACTATTATTAAAAAATATCAGCAAACATGTTTTATGCCTGCCTAATGACTCGTATTTATATCTGTCTTTCTTTATCTCGAATGCCTCAGCCAAAGCTGTTTTCAAGTCACCCAAATCGAATACGTTTGTATATGTTTTCATAAGTTCATGTATATAAATTAGACATCGTCGGCAAAAATACAATAAAA
This sequence comes from Bacteroides caecigallinarum, assembly GCF_016902295.1. Taxonomy (GTDB): domain Bacteria; phylum Bacteroidota; class Bacteroidia; order Bacteroidales; family Bacteroidaceae; genus Phocaeicola; species Phocaeicola caecigallinarum_A. The sequence goes on from NZ_JACJLQ010000021.1 coordinate 17,081, forward strand.
ATACAACAAAATAAGCCCTTAACGAATATTATTACACAAATAAGTAAATTTACTTCCTTATTTGTCCATTACCCTCGATTATCCATTTATATGTTGTAATTTCCTTTAATCCCATAGGACCACGTGCATGAAGCTTCTGTGTGCTTATACCAATTTCTGCCCCCAAACCAAACTGGGCACCATCAGTAAAAGAAGTTGGAGCATTCACATAAACGCATGCGGCATCAACAGCTCGCTGGAAATACTGAGCTGCCTTCTTATCCTCAGTAACGATACATTCGCTATGTTTTGAGCTGTATTTGAATATATGTCCTATAGCCTCGTCAACACTATTTACAGTCTTGATAGCCATTTTATAATCAAGAAACTCAGTTCCATAACTCTCAGGCGTGGCATGTAGCAGTAAATCGGCCGGATAAAAGCCGCTTAAGGCTTGATAGGACGGCTTGTCTGCATATATCAAAACATTATTTGAAGAGAGTGGAGAGCAAAGCTGTGGCAAATCAGAGAGTCTGTCTGCATGCACCAGCAGACAGTCAAGAGCATTGCATACACTTACTCGTCTTGTCTTGGCATTATTAATTATCCTGGCTCCTTTATCTATGTCACCGGCCAAATCAAAGTAAGTATGACAAATCCCCGCACCTGTTTCTATTACAGGGACAGTTGACTCAGAACGGACAAAGTTAATAAGATTACTGCTGCCACGAGGTATAATCAAATCAACATAGCCGTTTGCATGAAGCAGTTCGGAAGTTGTTTCTCTGTCAGTAGGCAATAGGCAAACAATATTTGTGTCAAGGCCAAACTTGGAAAGTACACCTTTTATTACATCAACTATTGCCATATTTGAGTGATAAGCATCACTACCACCCTTCAGCACACATGCACTTCCACTCTTAAGACAAAGTGAAAATACATCAAAACTTACATTAGGTCGAGCCTCATATATAACTCCAATCACGCCGAAAGGAACGCTGACCTTCGTTAGCTTTAAACCATTAGGACGGACATCCTCATAAATGATATTACCCAAAGGTGAAGGCAACGAAGCGACATTACGAATATCAGAAGCTATATCCATAATTCTCTCTGCAGTGAGTTTTAATCTGTCATATTTGGGATTCGAAGAATCCATTAACTGTAAATCAAGCTGATTAGCTTTCAATATCACGTCGGTTTTATCTATAGCTGCATCAGCTACAGAGATAAGAACTTCATTAATTTTCTTTGAATCAAGAAGAGCTAACTTACGCGAAGCAAGTTTAACAGCTTCTAAAGTTTCATTTAGCTTCATAAATCAACACTTTTAAATCTTGTATTCGCAAAAATATGATTAAAATTTGAATTATGATAATTTACAGGATAAAAAACGATATTTAAAGGAAGTAATGCTGTTAGCTACTATAAATCGTCAAAAAGCTTGCTTTTAAAAAGAAAAAAACTTAACTTTGGGAATAACAGAGATAGTTAACCATAATTATTAACCATTAAAGAACAATGACTATGGCAGAAATCAATTATGACTCATTAGTAGAAGTTTTCAAAGGTAACCTTTGGGAAGCAGAATTAGTAAAAGGCTTGTTAGAATCCGAAGGAGTTCAAGCTATGGTAAAGGACGAAACCTTATCTGCAGTTACATCACCTTACTCTGGCATGGGAGGCGCTGTATTAGTATTGGTTAATAAGGAAGAAGAAGTTTATGCCAGAAAACTTGTTTCAGAAAGGAATAGCGCTTGATTAAATATTATAATACAAAAGAAGAGAAATGAAATATTACAAAAAAAATAAAAAGCTGCCTCAAGACTTCTTGAGACAGCTTTTTTATATATAGCATTTACAGAATTATTCAGCTTTAGGGGCTTCCTCTGTTGTTGCTTCAGTTGTTTCTGCTGGAGCTTCAGTAGCAGCAGATTTCTTAGAACGACGTGTACGAGTTGTTTTCTTAACAGCAGCTTTAGCCATGTTTTCGTTGTAGTCAACCAACTCGATGAAACACATTTCAGCGTTGTCACCCAAACGGTTTCCAGTCTTGATGATACGAGTGTATCCACCTGGACGATCTGCAACCTTAACAGAGATTTCCTTGAAAAGTTCTGTTACAGCAAACTTGTCCTGCAAGTTACTAAATACTACACGGCGTGAGTTTGTTGTATCTTCCTTAGATTTAGTAATCAAAGGTTCAACGAACTTTTTCAAAGCTTTAGCCTTCGCAACAGTCGTAGTGATTCTTTTGTGCTTAATCAAAGAACAAGCCATGTTTGACAACATTGCGTTTCTATGAGAAGCAGTACGACCTAAATGGTTAAATTTTTTATTATGTCTCATTTTTTATTCTTTATCTAATTTATATTTAGAAATATCTGTTCCAAACGTAAGATTCAGACTCTCGAGCAAATCATCAAGCTCAGTGAGCGATTTCTTTCCAAAGTTTCTGAACTTAAGGAGGTCAGTCTTATTGAACTGCACAAGATCACCGAGTGTTTCAACATCAGCAGCTTTCAGACAGTTAAGTGCACGAACTGAAAGATCCATATCTACTAACTTAGTCTTAAGCAATTGTCTCATGTGCAATACTTCTTCATCGAATTCCTCATTACTGTCAGCATCTGATGCTTCAAGAGTAATCTTTTCATCAGAGAACAACATAAAGTGATGAATCAATATTTTTGCAGCTTCTTTAAGAGCATCCTTTGGATGTATGGAACCATCCGTACTAATCTCAAGTACAAGTTTTTCAAAGTCAGTCTTCTGTTCTACACGGAAGTTTTCAACTGAATACTTGACATTACGTATAGGAGTATAAATAGAATCAATAGGAATTACATTAACATCAGTGCAATATACTCGATTTTCATCGGCTGGTACATATCCACGACCTTTGTTAATTGTAATATCTATTTGCATAGTTGCTTTTGAGTCTAAATGGCAAATAACCAATTCAGGATTTAACACTTCAAATCCGGTCAAATGCTTACCGATGTCACCTGCTTTGAATTCAGTAGAATTCTCAACAGTAATGCTGACACTTTCATTTTCGTATTCGTCAACTATTTGCTTGAACCTTACTTGTTTCAGATTCAAGATAATGTTAGTCACATCTTCTTTTACACCAGGAACAGTTGCAAACTCATGTTCAACACCTTCAATACGAATTGTATTGATTGCATAACCTTCCAAAGAAGAAAGAAGAATACGGCGTAAAGCATTACCTACGGTAATACCGAAACCGGGTTCAAGCGGACGGAATTCAAACTTACCGAATTTGGAATCCGCTTCTAACATTAATACTTTATCTGGTTTTTGAAATGCTAATATCGCCATGAAATTAATTATTATTTAGAGTACAATTCAACGATTAAGTGTTCTTTTATGTTTTCAGGAATGTCAGCTCTCTGAGGCACATGTAACATCTTACCAGTTTTAGAGTTCTGATCCCATTCTAACCAAGGGTATTTGCTGTGGTTGAATCCAGTCAAAGCATTTTCAATAACTTCAAGTGACTTAGATTTTTCACGCACACCTACCAACTGTCCAGGTTTTACAGCATACGATGGAATGTTAACAACTTTACCATCAACTACAATATGCTTGTGACCTACCAACTGACGAGCTGCAGCACGAGTTGGGGCGATACCCAAACGGAACACAACATTGTCAAGACGACATTCAAGTGCCTGCAACAAAAGTTCACCAGTAATACCATTCTGACTTGCTGCTTTTTCAAACATATTACGGAACTGTTTTTCAAGTACTCCGTAAGTATATTTAGCTTTCTGTTTTTCAGCCAACATGACACCGTATTCAGAAGTTTTTCTACGGCGAGTATTTCCATGCTGTCCAGGAGGATAATTTCTTTTTGCTAAAACTTTATCTGCTCCGAAGATAGCTTCACCGAATTTACGTGCAATTCTACTTTTTGGTCCAGTATATCTAGCCATTTTTATTTGAAATTTTAATTGTTATTAATACAGGTGTCTAATATTATACTCTTCTTCTCTTAGGAGGACGACAACCGTTATGAGGCAATGGTGTTACATCAATGATTTCAGTAACTTCGATTCCGGCTCCGTGTACGGTTCTAATAGCAGACTCACGTCCGTTACCTGGACCTTTAACGTATGCTTTAACCTTTCTCAATCCGAGGTCAAATGCTACTTTTGCACAATCCTGTGCAGCCATTTGAGCTGCGTATGGAGTGTTCTTCTTAGAACCTCTAAATCCCATTTTACCTGCAGAAGACCAAGAAATAATCTGACCTTCACTATTTGCTAAAGAAACGATGATGTTATTGAATGATGAATGAACATGCAACTGTCCGTTTGCATCAACCTTCACATTTCTTTTTTTAGCTGCGACTGTTTTTTTTGCCATATTAACAATTATTATTTAGTAGCTTTTTTCTTATTTGCAACAGTTTTCTTTCTTCCCTTACGTGTACGAGCATTATTCTTAGTGCTCTGACCTCTTACAGGAAGTCCCAAACGGTGACGAACACCACGATAGCAACCAATATCCATTAATCTCTTAATGTTTAACTGGATTTCTGAACGAAGATCACCTTCTACTTTGTACTCAGCAGCGATAATTTCACGAATCTTAGCAGCCTGATCATCAGTCCAATCTTTAACTTTAATGTCACGATCAACACCTGCTTTTTCCAAAATTTTTGCTGAACTACTGCGTCCTATACCATATACGTATGTTAACGCAATCTCACCTCTTTTATTCTGAGGCAAATCTACACCAACTATTCTTATAGCCATATACTAATTATTTTTTTTGCAAAAATAATAAATTATCCTTGACGTTGTTTATACTTAGGATTTTTCTTGTTAATAACATACAAACGGCCATTACGTCTAACGATCTTACATTCTGGCGTACGTTTTTTTAATGAAGCTCTTACTTTCATATCTTATTTTTCTATTATTTATATCGGAAAACAATTCTTCCTTTTGATAAATCATACGGAGACATCTCAACTCTGACTTTATCACCTGGAAGTATTTTAATGTAATGCATTCTCATCTTACCAGAGATATGAGCAGTTATCTCATGTCCGTTCTCAAGTTCTACACGAAACATTGCATTTGACAATGCTTCAACTATTACACCATCTTGTTCTATTGCAGATTGCTTTGCCATATTAAATTACTTTTGTGCTAATACTTGTTCAATAAATTCAAATGATGATAAGATATCAGCCTTTCCAAGTCCAACTGCCACCGTATGTTCAAAATGTGCGGCGAAACTGTTGTCTCTTGTTCTGACTGACCAATTATCTTTCTCAAGATAAATCTTTCTATCACCGAGAGTTATCATTGGTTCAATAGCCAGGCACATACCTTTCTTCAAAAGCGTGCCACTGCCTCGTCTTCCATAATTTGGAACGGCTGGATCTTCATGCATATCCTTTCCTATCCCATGTCCGACGAATTCCCTCACTACACCATACTTATAAGATTCACAATGACTTTGGACTGCATATCCGATATCACCCAATCTCTTGCCATGAACGGCATTTTCTATTCCTTTATACAATGCTTCTTTAGTGACTTTCAATAATTGGGCAACTTCAGGACTCACTTCTCCAACACAAAAAGTATAAGCAGAATCTCCACAAAAGCCATTAAGTAAAGTTCCACAATCAACAGAAACTATATCACCATCTCTAAGAGGTTCATCATTAGGAATTCCATGTACAACCTGACTATTGACAGAAGTACAAATGGAAGCAGGAAAGGGAGAACCATAGGGATTAGGAAATCCTTTAAAGGTTGGCAAAGCGCCATTATCACGTATGAACTCTTCAGCTACCTTATCGAGTTGCTTAGTTGTAACTCCAGGCTTGATTAGTTTGGCAACTTCTGCCAGAGTTCTTCCTACAAGAAGATTACTCTGACGAAGTAGCTCTATCTCATCATCTGTTTTAAGAATTATCATAGAGTAATTAGTAAGCAGCAACGTTACCAGAACGTCCTCTAATTCTTCCGGAACTCAACAAGCCATCGTAATGTCTCATTAACAAATGGCTTTCAACCTGTTGAAGAGTATCAAGAACAACTCCAACCAAGATTAACAATGAAGTTCCTCCAAAGAACTGAGCGAATTCAGCCTGAATACCAAAATAACCAGCAAAAGCAGGAAGAACAGCTATTATTGCAAGGAAGATTGAACCGGGCAATGTAATTCTTGTCATTATTGTATCCAGATAATCAGAAGTCTGTTTACCAGGTTTAATGCCAGGAATAAAGCCATTATTTCTCTTCATATCTTCAGCCATTTGGTTAGGATTAATTGTTATTGCTGTATAAAAATAAGTAAAGACAATAATCAAAACTGCAAAGATCAAGTTATATGCAAAACTTGTATGGTCAATCAAAGATCTCATAATACCACTTGCATTTTCTGTATTAGAAAATCCAATAAAAGTTATTGGGATGAACATAATGGCCTGTGCAAAGATGATAGGCATTACGTTTGCTGCATTAACTTTCAAAGGTATATACTGTCTTGCGCCACCATATTGCTTATTACCTACAATACGTTTTGCATACTGAACAGGAACTTTACGAACACCTTGTACCAACATAATAGCAGCAGCAATAACTGCAAGTAAAGCAACAATCTCTATGATAAACATAATAACACCACCTGTTTCAGCCAAAGTAAGACGAGATACTAACTCGGCTCCAAAAGCCTGAGGCAAACGTGCTATAATACCAACCATGATTATCAAAGAAATACCATTACCGATACCTTTGTCTGTAATACGTTCACCCAACCAAAGGACAAACATACTACCAGCTGCCAATATTATTGTGGATGTAATTATAAAGAAAGTCCAATCTAATGAAGCATTAAGAGCTGGTCCAGCTTGGAACTTTAAGTTGATCAAGTATGATGGAGCTTGGAATATAAGAATAATCAAAGTTAATATACGGGTATATTGGTTGATTTTTCTACGTCCACTTTCACCTTCACGCTGCAATTTCTGGAAATATGGAACTGCAATAGCCAACAACTGAATCACGATGGATGCTGAGATGTATGGCATAATACCCAATGCGAAAATAGACGCATTAGAAAAAGCACCACCAGAAAACATATTCAACAAAGCAAGAAGACCTTCACTAGTCTGCTCATGCAATTTAGTCAACATTTGAGGATTTATACCTGGCAAAACCACGTATGAACCTAAACGGTAAATTGCGACAAACAATATGGTAATGAGGATCCGTTTTCTCAGATCCTCAATATTCCATATATTTTTTAATGTTTCAATAGATTTTCTCATTTAATCAGAGTTTTACTGCATTACCACCAACGGCTTCGATTGCAGCTACCGCACTTTTTGAGAAAGCATTTGCTTCAACATCAAGCTTAGTAGTTAAACTACCGTTACCAAGAACTTTCACTAACTGTTTTGAAGAAATATAACCAGCTTCAATAAATTCGTTGATACCTACTTTTGTCAAATTCTTAGCATCAGCTAAAGCCTGTATAGTATCAAGGTTGATAGCTTTGTATTCAACACGGTTAATATTCTTAAAACCAAATTTTGGAACACGACGCTGAAGAGGCATCTGACCACCTTCAAATCCGATCTTCTTTGAATAACCAGATCTTGACTTTGCTCCTTTATGTCCTCTTGTAGAAGTTCCACCCAAACCAGAACCCGGTCCACGACCTATTCTTTTTCTAGTTTTTAAAGAACCTTTAGCAGGACTCAAACTATTTAAATTCATATTGTAAAATCTTTATTATTAACAATATATTACTTAACGATTTGAACTAGGTGCTTAACCTTTTCAATCATACCAAGGATTGATGGAGTTTCTTCGTGTTCAACCACACGATTCATTTTGCGAAGACCAAGAGCATCCAATGTTCTTTTCTGGTCAGCAGGAGCACCAATTCTACTCTTTACTTGTTTAATCTTAATAGTTGACATGTTTTCCTCCTTATCCTCTAAATACTTTATCCAAACTTACACCTCTGTTCTGAGCAACCATTCTTGCATCTCTCATTTCACCCAAAGCCTTGATTGTAGCTTTAACCAAATTATGAGGGTTTGAAGAACCTTTAGATTTTGCCAAAACGTCAGTTACACCTACACTTTCCAATACGGCACGCATTGCACCACCTGCTACAACTCCAGTACCAGTAGAAGCTGGTTTGATGAATACTTCAGCACCACCGAATTTAGCAGACTGTTCGTGAGGAACAGTACCTTTCAATACTGGAACGCGAGTAAGGTTTTTCTTTGCAGCTTCAACACCTTTAGCAATCGCTGCTGTAACTTCACCTGCTTTACCAAGACCCCAGCCGATGATACCATCTTCATTTCCTACTACAACAATAGCAGAGAAGCTGAAAGTTCTACCACCTTTTGTAACTTTAGTAACGCGGTTGATAGCAACCAGTCTATCTTTTAATTCTATATCGTTAGTGATCTTAACTCTATTATTAACTGCCATAATTCATTAAAATTTAAGTCCACCGTTACGAGCAGCATCAGCTACTTCTTTTACTCTCCCATGATACAAGTAACCATTACGGTCGAATACGACAGTCGTAATTCCAGCTTCCTGAGCTTTCTTAGCGATCAATTCACCAACTTTAGCTGCCTGTTCTTTCTTAGGACATGCCTCCATACCAAGAGAAGAAGCTGCCGCAAGTGTTTTACCATTCAAATCGTCAATAACTTGAACGTAAATCTGCTTGTTACTTCTAAATACACTCATACGCGGACGTTCAGGAGTACCTGAAATTTTATTGCGTACTCTATATTTGATCTTAACTCGTCTTTCTATTTTTGTTGTCATAATTATACGTATTTAAGTGAATTATTTAGCACCAGCTGACTTACCAGACTTTCTACGGATTTCTTCGCCAACAAACTTAATACCTTTTCCTTTATAAGGTTCAGGCTTACGGAAAGAACGTATTTTTGAACAAACCTGACCGAGCAGCTGTTTGTCACAAGATTCCAAAATTATAAGTGGGTTCTTATTTCTTTCAGACTTAGTTTCAACTTTTACTTCAGGTGGCAACTGCAAAAATATATTGTGAGTATAACCTAATGCAAAATCGATTATATTTCCATTATTTGAAGCACGATAACCTACACCGACAAGTTCCAACTCTTTCTTGTAACCTTGCGAAACACCAACAACCATGTTGTTGATCAAAGCGCGATACAAACCGTGGAAAGCATGACGCTGTTTCAGGTTATCAAGCATAGCGTTTTCATTTTCTGTCAATACAACGTGACCATCAGCAATTTCAACATTGATAGAAGGATCAACAAACTGACTCAATTCTCCTTTAGGTCCTTTAACGCTAACTACATTATCCTTAAGAGTTACTGTAACTCCTGAAGGTATAGAAATAGGCAATTTACCAATTCTTGACATAGTTTATCCTCCTAATTAATATACATAACAAAGAACTTCACCACCTATTTTCAATTCAGCAGCTTCCTTGTTAGTCATTACACCTTTGGAAGTAGATATAATTGCAATACCTAATCCATTAATTACTCTCGGCATGTCTTTGTATCCAGTGTATTTACGCATACCTGGAGTTGAAACTCTAATTAGTTTCTTGATTGCGTTAACCTTGTTAACTGCATCATACTTCAAAGCCACTTTGATAGTTCCCTGAGGACCATCTTCTACAAATTTGTAGTTCAGAATGTAACCTTTGTCAAACAAGATTTTAGTAATCTCTTTTTTCAAATTTGATGCAGGCACTTCTACTACTCTGTGCTTAGCACTAATTGCATTTCTCAATCTAGTGAGATAATCTGCTATTGGATCTGTCATAAAATAAAATTGTTAAATTAATCAGGACTACCCTGACAATATTTAATAATAAAAAATCTTACCAGCTAGCTTTCTTAACACCCGGGATTAAACCGTTAGATGCCATTTCACGGAACTGAATACGTGAAATTCCGAACTGGCGCATATAACCTTTAGGACGGCCAGTAAGTTTGCAACGGTTATGCAAACGAATCGGATTAGAGTTTTTAGGAAGATCTTGCAATTTCTGAGCAGCTTCAAAAGCTTCAGCAGGATCACCTGTGTTAACGATTTTCTTGAGTGCAGCACGCTTCTCAGCATATTTTGCAACAAGTTTAGCTCTTTTTACTTCACGAGCTTTCATTGATTCTTTTGCCATAGCTTATCAATCTTTTTTAGCGTTTTTAAACGGTAAACCGAATTCTTTCAAAAGAGCATATCCTTCTTCATCAGTCTTGGCAGAAGTCACAAATGTGATGTTCATACCTAAGATTTTAGTGATGCTATCGATATTGATTTCAGGGAAGATAATCTGCTCCTGAATACCAAGTGTATAGTTACCTCTACCATCAAACTTGCTTTCGATACCTTTAAAGTCACGGATACGTGGCAATGCTACACGAACAAGTTTTTCAAGGAATTCATACATTCTCTCACGACGCAAAGTTACCATAACACCGATTGGCATTTTTTTACGTAACTTGAAGTTAGCGATATCCTTACGAGATACTGTTGCAACAGCTTTCTGACCTGTGATAGCTGTCAATTCATTAATTGCAACGTCTATGATCTTCTTGTCAGCTACAGCCATTCCCAAGCCCTGATTGATAACAATCTTCTTGAGAACCGGAATCTGCATAGTTGAAGAATACTGGAATTGATTCTTCAATGCTGGAGCTATACGCTCAGCATATTCTTTCTTAAGGCTTGCAGTATTACTCATTTATTAGATCTCCTCTCCTGATTTTTTTGCATAACGAACAAATGTTCTTCCGTCAGAACTTTCTCTTCTTCCAATACGTGTTGGTTTACCTGTTTTAGGATCAATAGGGTTCAGGTTTGAAATGTGAATAGGAGCTTCCTGTTTCACAATACCACCCTGAGGGTTCTTAGCATTAGGCTTAGTACTCTTAGATACCATATTGATACCTTCTACCAAAGCGCGTCCTTCTTTTACAAGAACTTTCAACACACGTCCAGTCTTACCTTTATCTTCACCAGAGTTAACGTAAACTGTATCGCCTTTTTTAATATGTAATTTACTCATTACTTAAATCTTTTACAAAATTAAAGTACTTCAGGTGCCAAAGAAACAACTTTCATGTTAGCATTACGCAATTCTCTTGCAACCGGACCAAAGATACGACTTCCTCTAATTTCGCCAGCGTTGTTAAGCAATACGCAAGCATTATCATCAAAACGAATATAAGAACCGTCAGCACGACGAATTTCTTTCTTAGTACGTACGATCAGGGCTTTTGATACGGCACCTTTTTTAACATCACTTGAAGGGATTACACTCTTTATTGAAACTACAATAACATCCCCAACAGAGGCATAACGTCTTTTTGTACCACCCAAAACGCGGATACAAAGAGCTTCTTTAGCACCACTGTTGTCACACACTGTAAGTCTTGATTCTGTCTGTATCATGATTACTTAGCTCTTTCAATAATTTCAACTAATCTCCATCTCTTTGTTTTGCTCAATGGACGAGTTTCCATGATACGAACTGTATCACCTGGAAGACATTCGTTCTTCTCGTCGTGAGCATGGTATTTCTTCGTTTTGCTAACGAACTTACCATAAATAGGGTGTTTTTCCTTAAACTTAGCAGCAACAGTAATGGTCTTATCCATTTTGTTGCTTATAACAACACCAGTTCTTTCTTTTCTTAAATTTCTAACTTCCATGTGGACCATTATTATTTGTTAAGTTCTCTCTGACGCAACTCTGTCTTCATTCTTGCGATAGTTCTACGCAATTGTTTAATCTGAGCAGGATTAGCCAATGGAGAGATTGAATGATTCAAAACCATCTGTTTGTAATTAGCTTCCTCAGTCTGTAATCTTTCAGCTAATTCGCTAGTTGCTATTTCTCTTATTTCTGCAATCTTCATAACTCAATTAAGCATTTTGACTTGCGTCGTAATCACGTCTAACAATAAACTTAGTAGTAACTGGAAGTTTCTGAGCTGCAAGGCGCAGAGCTTCTTTAGCTATATCAAAAGGAACTCCTTCAACTTCAATCAGGATACGACCTGGAGTTACTGGAGCAACAAATCCTTCTGGAGAACCTTTACCTTTACCCATACGTACATCGGCAGGTTTACGAGTAATAGGTTTATCAGGGAATATGCGAATCCAAATCTGTCCCTGACGCTGCATATATCTTGTTACAGCAATACGAGCTGCTTCAATCTGACGTCCAGTGATCCATTTTGTCTGCAATGATTTGATACCGAATGTACCAAAAGCCAACTGATGTCCTCTCTGGGCATTACCTTTAGCGCTACCTTTCTGCTGTCTTCTGAATTTTGTCTTTTTCGGTTGTAACATAATTCCTAAAATTCAAATTCGTTAGCGATTGTTGTTTCTTTTTTTGCGGAAATTCTTTCCACCATTATTAGAACCGTTGTTACGGCCTGTCTCCTTAGTCTGAGTAAAGTTAGGTGCCAACTCACGTTTTCCATAAACTTCACCACGGCAAATCCATACTTTAATACCAAGAAGACCTACTTTTGTCAAAGCTTCAGCATGACAATAATCAATGTCTGCACGGAAAGTATGAAGTGGAGTACGTCCTTCTTTATACATTTCTGAACGAGCCATTTCAGCACCATTCAAACGTCCGGAAATAAGGATTTTGATACCTTCAGCGCCCATACGCATTGTGTTGGCAATAGCAGTTTTAATAGCGCGTCTGTAAGCTATCTTACCTTCAACCTGACGTGCAATGTTATTTGCAACAATCACAGCGTCTAACTCAGGTCTTTTAACTTCGAAGATATTAATCTGAATATCTTTGTCAGTGATCTTCTTCAACTCTTCTTTCAACTTATCAACTTCCTGACCACCTTTACCTATGATAATACCTGGACGAGCAGTGCATACAGTGATTGTCACCAATTTCAGAGTACGTTCAATTACAATTCTTGAAACGCTTGCCTTAGCAAGTCTGGCATTCAAGTACTTACGGATTTTGCTGTCTTCCAGCAAAGCGTCACCATAATTTTTGCCACCGTACCAATTTGAATCCCATCCTCTGATAATTCCTAAACGGTTGCTTATCGGATTAACTTTCTGTCCCATCTACTCTTAATTTTGATTATCATTAGTATTTTTAGAATCAACGAACAAAGTTACATGATTAGAGCGTTTGCGGATTCTGTAACCTCTACCCTGTGGAGCTGGTCTCATACGTTTAAGAGTAGCGCCACCATCAACATAAATCTTAGTTACAAACAATTCACCGCTTTCAGCCTTACGTTCGTTTTTCTGTTCCCAGTTAGCAATAGCAGAGCGTAACAATTTTTCCACTCTTGCAGAAGCTTCTTTTGAAGAAAACTTCAGTACACCAAGTGCTCTATTCACTTCCATACCGCGAATCATGTCAGCCACGAGACGCATTTTTCTTGGAGATGTAGGAACATTCTGCAACTTGGCAAAATACATGGTTTTAAGGGCTTCTTTTCTTTTTTCAGCCGATATTTTTTTTCTTGCTCCCATTATTATTTACTTTATTATTTTTCAAACAAGTTTCCTGTTATTTTTTCTTGTTACCGGCATGTCCACGGAAAGTACGAGTAGGAGCAAATTCTCCCAACTTGTGTCCTACCATGTTTTCTGTAACATAAACAGGAATAAATTTGTTACCGTTATGAACTGCAATTGTATGCCCAACAAAATCAGGCGAAATCATTGAAGCTCTGGCCCAAGTCTTAACAACTGATTTCTTGCCGCTTTCATTCATAGCAAGCACCTTCTTTTCCAGTTTTACATTAATATATGGACCTTTTTTTAATGAACGACTCATAATTTACTCAATTAATCAGTTATTACTTTCTTCTCTCAATAATATATTTAGAAGACTGTTTCTTAGGTGCTCTAGTCTTCAAGCCCTTAGCATACAAGCCTGTACGTGATCTTGGGTGACCTCCAGACTGACGTCCTTCACCACCACCCATTGGGTGATCAACAGGGTTCATAACAACACCACGGTTGTGTGGACGACGACCCAACCAGCGAGAACGTCCTGCTTTACCAGAAGATTCAAGAGCATGGTCTGAGTTACCTACACTACCGATAGTAGCTTTACAAGCACTCAAGATTTGTCTTACTTCACCTGAAGGCAATTTGATTACACAATATTTTCCTTCACGAGAAGTCAACTGAGCAAAATTACCAGCCGATCTAACTAATGCTGCACCTTGTCCTGGGCGTAATTCAATATTGTGAATAACTGTACCTACAGGGATGTTTTCAAGCGGAAGTGCATTACCAATCTCAGGCGCTGCAGTCGCTCCAGACATCAAAGTGCTGCCAACCTGCAATCCATTAGGAGCAATAATATATCTCTTTTCTCCATCAGCATAATACAACAAAGCGATACGAGCCGAACGGTTTGGATCGTACTCTATTGTTTTAACAACTGCTGGAACACCGTCTTTATTTCTCTTGAAGTCGATGAAACGGAATTTTCTCTTATGACCGCCGCCGATATAGCGCATTGTCATTTTACCAACGTGGTTACGACCACCAGTAGAACGCTTTCCACATACAAGAGATTTTTCTGGTACCGATGCAGTAATTTCTTCAAAAGTACCAATAATTTTGTGTCTCTGCCCCGGTGTTGTGGGCTTAAATTTACGTACTGCCATCTTATTTATTAAATATTGCTATAAAAATCAATAGTATCGCCTTCTTTCAATGTCACTATTGCTTTTTTGTAAGCATTAGTACGACCTTTGATCAGGCCAGATTTAGTATAACGACTTTTGTTCTTACCTGCATAACGAATAGTGTTTACACTAAGAACTGTTACGTTATACAAAGCTTCGATTTCACTCTTAATCTCTAATTTGTTAGCATCAGGACGTACAATAAAACCGAAACGATTGAACTTTTCAGTTATAGCAGTCATCTTTTCTGTAACTAACGGTTTAATAATAATTCCCATTTTACTAAGCCTCCTTTAATTATTTAACTAAGGTTTCCTCGATAGCTTTCAATGCACTCTCAGTCACAACAAGAGTTTCTGCATTCAATACAGAGTAAGTATTTAACGCAGAAGCAATTGCTAAATTTGTACGCTCTATGTTACGAGCAGACAAATATACGTTTTTATTCGCTTCCGGCAAAACCATAAGTAGCTTTTTGCCAGCCACTTTCAGATTATTCACAACATTTATAAATTCTTTAGTCTTTGGAGCTTCAAAAGAGAAGTCTTCTACAACTACAATGTTGTTAGTCTGAGCCTTATAAGCTAAAGCAGATTTACGTGCCAAAGCCTTAACCTTCTTATTCAATTTGAACCAATAGTCTCTTGGTTTAGGACCAAAAACGCGAGCACCGCCAACCAATAGTGGAGAGTTGATATCACCGCGACGTGCACCGCCACCACCTTTCTGACGACCCAATTTACGAGTAGAACCGCTAATTTCGCTTCTTTCTTTTGATTTATGAGTTCCCTGGCGCTGGTTAGCCATGTACTGCTTAACATCAAGATAGATAGCGTGATCATTTGGTGTAATACCGAAGATAGCGTCATTAAGAGCTACTTTTCTACCAGTATCTTCACCTTTAATATTTAATACGTTAACTTCCATTATTTCTCAATTATTACGATTGAACCTTTGTAACCTGGAACAGAACCCTTGATAAGAAGAAGATTGTGTTCAGGGATTACTTTTAATACCTGTAAGTTGTGAGTAGTCACTCTATCACCACCCATTTGTCCGCCCATACGCATGCCTTTGAATACTTTTGCAGGGTAAGAACAAGCACCGATAGAACCCGGTTTACGAGCGCGGTTGTGCTGACCGTGAGTAGTCTGTCCAACACCACCAAAACCGTGACGTTTTACAACACCCTGGAAACCTTTACCCTTAGAAGTACCAATAACGTCAACATAAGCTGAATCATTGAACAATTCTACAGTAATAGTGTCTCCTAAATTCAATTCCTGTGAGAAATCTTTGAACTCGGCCAAGTGTCTCTTTGGAGTTACTCCAGCCTTCTTAAAGTGTCCCATCAATGGTTTTGTAGTGTGTTTTTCCTTCTTGTCCTGGAAACCTACCTGCACTGCGGCATAACCATCTTTTTCTACACTCTTAATCTGAGTAACTACACAAGGACCAGCTTCGATAACAGTGCATGGTACATTCTTACCATCAGCACTGAATACGGATGTCATTCCGATTTTCTTTCCTAATAATCCTGGCATTTCAGTTAAATTTTAATTGATTAAACTTTAATTTCTACTTCTACTCCACTTGGTAACTCTAACTTCATCAAAGCATCTACAGTTTTAGCTGTTGAGCTATAGATGTCGATAAGTCTCTTATAAGAAGACAATTCAAACTGTTCGCGTGACTTCTTGTTTACGAAAGTCGAACGGTTTACAGTAAAGATTCTCTTGTGAGTTGGCAATGGAATTGGACCGCTAACAATAGCACCAGTTGCTTTCACAGTTCTTACAATCTTTTCAGCAGACTTGTCAACCAAGTTGTGATCGTAAGATTTCAGTTTAATTCTGATTTTCTGACTCATTGTAAAATTTTTAATTAATTATTATTGATAAGATGAAGCATGAGGGCTAAGAGTCATTCGCTAACCCTCATAGGCTTCAAGATATTATTTTATTTATACTAAATCAACGCGACCTTTAACTTCTTCAAGAACAGTCTTAGCGATTGAGCTTGATACCTGTGCATGGTGATCGTATGACATTGATGATGTAGCACGACCTGAAGTGATTGTACGCAAAGCAGTAACATAACCGAACATTTCAGCCAGTGGTACCATAGCTTTTACAATACGTGCTCCTGAACGGCTTGATTCCATACCTTCAACCTGACCACGACGTTTGTTCAAGTCACCGATAACATCACCCATGTTTTCTTCAGGAGTTACAACTTCAAGCTTCATGATAGGCTCCATCAAAACCGGACCTGCCTTAGCACAAGCATTCTTGTAAGCCTGGATTGCACAGATTTCGAAAGACAACTGGTCTGAGTCAACCGGGTGGAAAGAACCATCTTTCAACACTACTTTCAAAGAATCAAGAGGGAAGCCAGCCAACACACCATTCTTCATTGCAGTCTGGAAACCTTTCTGTACTGAAGGGATAAATTCCTTAGGCACATTACCACCTTTAACCTCATCGATGAACTGAAGTCCACCTTCTTTGTAATCTTCGTCAACTGGGCCGATAGTTACGATGATATCAGCAAACTTACCACGACCACCAGACTGTTTCTTATAAACTTCACGAAGCTCTACAGTCTTAGTAATAGCTTCCTTGTAGTTAACCTGAGGACGACCCTGGTTACATTCAACCTTAAATTCACGTTTCAAACGGTCGATAATGATATCCAAGTGAAGCTCACCCATACCTGAGATAACTGTCTGACCAGTCTGTTCGTCAGTTCTTACAGTAAATGTTGGGTCTTCTTCAGCAAGCTTAGCCAAACCGTTAGAAAGTTTGTCAAGGTCTTTCTGAGTCTTAGGTTCAACAGCGATACCGATAACTGGTTCAGGGAAGTCCATAGACTCAAGAACGATTGGAGCAGTTTCGTCGCACAAAGTATCACCTGTACGGATATCTTTGAAACCAACACCTGCACCTATATCACCAGCGCTGATTACTTCAACTGGGTTCTGCTTGTTTGAGTGCATCTGGAACAGACGAGATACACGTTCTTTCTTGCCTGAACGAGAGTTGAAGATATATGAACCGGCTTCAATCTTACCTGAGTAAACGCGGAAGAAAGTCAAACGACCAACGTATGGGTCAGTTGCAATCTTAAACGCCAAAGCAGAAGTCTTTTCATCTTCATCTGGTTTACGATCTTCTTCAGCTCCTGTAGTTGGGTTTGTACCAATGATATTAGGAGTATCAAGTGGTGAAGGCAAGAATGCGCAAACATAGTCAAGAAGAGTCTGTACACCTTTATTCTTGAATGAAGAACCGCAGAACATAGGAACGATATCCATTTTCAATGTTCCGGCACGGAGGGCACGTAAGATTTCTTCTTCTGTGATAGTAGAAGGATCATCGAAATACTTTTCCATAAGAGCTTCGTCAAACTCAGCTACTTTTTCAAGCATTTTATCTCTCCATTCCTGAGCTTCATCAACAAGGTTAGCAGGGATTTCTTCTATATCATAGTCAGCACCCATTGTTTCATCGTGCCACAAGATAGCTTTCATCTTAATAAGGTCAACTACACCCTTGAAGTTTTCTTCTGCACCGATAGGAATAACCACAGGACAAGGATTAGCTCCCAAAACGTCCTTCATCTGACGAACTACTTCGAAGAAGTCAGCTCCAGAACGGTCCATTTTGTTTACATAACCAATACGTGGTACATTATATTTATCAGCCTGACGCCATACAGTTTCCGACTGTGGTTCAACACCACCTACAGCACAATACGCAGCAACAGCACCGTCAAGCACACGCAAAGAACGTTCTACCTCAGCAGTAAAGTCAACGTGTCCCGGAGTGTCAATAAGGTTGATTTTGTAAGTATTACCAGCGTATTTCCAACGAGTTGTAGTAGCCGCAGAAGTAATAGTAATACCACGTTCCTGCTCCTGCTCCATCCAGTCCATTGTTGCGGCACCGTCGTGTACTTCACCGATTTTGTGAGTAAGACCAGTGTAGAACAATATACGTTCTGAAGTTGTTGTTTTACCGGCATCGATGTGAGCCATGATACCGATATTACGGGTCAAGTGCAAATCTTGTTTAGCCATTTTAATTACTACTTATTAAATTATTACTTGATTAAAATCTGAAATGTGCAAATGCACGGTTAGCTTCAGCCATACGATGCATATCTTCTTTACGTTTGAATGCACCACCCTGTTCGTTATAAGCGTCAAGGATTTCAGCAGCCAATTTATCTGCCATACATTTTCCACCACGTTTACGAGCGAACAAAATCAGATTTTTCATTGAGATTGACTCTTTACGTTCAGGACGGATTTCAGTAGGAACCTGGAAAGTCGCGCCACCGATACGGCGAGATTTAACTTCGAGTTGTGGAGTCACATTATCAAGAGCCTTTTTCCATACATCAAGAGCAGAAGTCTCATCTGCAGGCAATTTAGTGCCAACTACATTAAGTGCACCATAAAAGATTTCATAAGAAGTATTCTTCTTTCCATCATACATCAGATGGTTAACGAATTTAGAAACCTTCTGATCGTTAAATACTGGATCCGGAAGGACCACACGTTTTTTTGGTTTTGCTTTTCTCATTTCTGTTTGACAATTTATGTTTAGTTTGGGGCTGCACCTCTGTTCGCTTCAACATCTCCTCCGAGACATTTACTCAACCTTAAAGCTTTTCCAACAAACCAAAACGAAATTAATAAAGTCTTTACTTAAAAGGATTGTACTCAGCTAATATTATTTTTTACCCTTAGCTGCTGGAGCCTGTCCTGGTTTTGGACGTTTTGCACCGTATTTAGAACGTCTCTGTGTACGACCGGCTACACCTGCAGTATCCAATGTACCGCGAACAATGTGATAACGTACACCTGGAAGATCCTTAACACGACCGCCACGTACCAATACGATTGAGTGTTCCTGCAAGTTGTGTCCTTCTCCTGGGATATAAGAGTTTACTTCCTTAGAGTTTGTCAGACGCACACGAGCAACTTTACGCATTGCTGAGTTAGGTTTTTTCGGAGTTGTAGTATAAACACGAACGCAAACGCCACGTCTCTGAGGACATGAATCAAGCGCCGGTGACTTACTTTTCTCAACCAAAACCGTTCTTCCTTTTCTTACTAATTGTTGAATAGTAGGCATTTTGTTTGATTTTTAAATTTATATTATTGTTTATTCAAATTCCAATCCTAAAGCGAAACTACATATTTCGGGTTGCAAAGGTACGAATAAGTTTTTAATACACAAATAGTTTTAATAATAAAAAAGGCCTGATTTGCAGAAAACACCGCAAATCAGACCGTATTAAACATTTTTTATTCTTTTTTAAGCCTCTCCTTTAAAATCAGTGATAGGCGGGACGAAAGTTTTGCCACCATTTTCATTGGCATTGCGTTCTTCAGGCATTCTTACAGTTCCGAAATTATGTTCATACTTAATCATGTTATCCTGAAGTGCATACATCAGTCTCTTTGCGTTTTCAGGAGTCATGACTATCCTCGACTGCACGCCGGCCTTTTGTACTCCCGGAAGTACAGATACAAAGTCGATTACAAATTCCGATGTCGAATGCGTAATGATGGCCAGATTGGCATAAGTACCTTTTGCCACTTCTTCTTTCAGTTCTATCTGTAACTGGTTATTTCTGTTTTCGTTTTCCATGATAAATTATAATTTAATGAATTATTTGCTGTCAAATATATGTTTATTTCAGCACCTCAACAGCTTTGCGCATACGTTTCAGTGTCTCTTCTTTACCTAAAACAGCTGATATGTCAAACATGTGAGGTCCCTTACCCTCTCCTACCAGAGTCAGACGGAAAGCATTCATGATGTTGCCTGTATGATAGCCTTTATCCTCAATCCATTTCATAACCACTTCTTCCTGATGAGTCAATGAGAAATCCTCAAGCGACTCGAGCAACTCAGCAAGTTCTGTCATACACTTTGCGGAATCTTCTTTCCAGCGTTTCTTTACAGTCTTTTCATCATACTCTTCAGGAGCGACGAAGAAAAACTTACAAGTATCCCAAAGTTCCTTTACAAAACTTACACGACCTTTCATCAGCCCAACAACAGTTACTACCGTATCCATAGGAACGTCTATACCGTGTTCCTTTATTATAGGCATAAACAGTTCTGCCAGCTCCTTGTCGTCCTTCATGAGGATATACTCATGATTGAACCAGCGTGCCTTCTCATAGTCAAACTTTGCTCCTGCCTTGCTGCAACGGTGCAAGTCGAAGAGTTTTACAAGTTCGTCAAGCGACATGATTTCCTGGTCGTTACCCGGATTCCATCCCAGCAAAGCAAGGAAGTTGATAACAGCCTCAGGCAAATATCCGGACTCACGGTAACCTGAAGAGACCTCACCGGTCTTAGGATCATGCCATTCCAAAGGGAATACTGGGAAACCAAGACGGTCACCGTCACGCTTGCTCAGTTTACCATTTCCGTCCGGTTTAAGAAGAAGAGGCAGGTGAGCAAACTGAGGCATAGTATCAGCCCAACCGAAAGCTCTGTACAGAAGTACATGCAGCGGAGCGGATGGCAACCATTCTTCACCACGGATTACGTGAGTGACTTCCATCAGGTGGTCGTCCACGATGTTAGCCAAATGGTATGTAGGGAGTTCGTCAGCCGATTTATATAACACTTTGTCGTCAAGGATAGAAGAATTTATCACCACATCACCACGGATAATGTCATTTACATGTACATCCTCATTAGGCTCAATCTTGAAACGCACTACATACTGCTTTCCTTCAGCTATCAGGGCATCGACATCTTCCTTACTCATGGAAAGGGAGTTACGCATTGACAGACGCGTAGAGGCATCATACTGGAAATTAGGAATTTCCTTTCTCTTGGCATCCAGCTCTTCAGGAGTATCGAATGCTATATACGCCTTCCCGTTGTCAAGCAACACTTGCACATATTCCTTATATATATCACGACGTTCCGACTGACGGTAAGGACCATAGTTTCCGCCAAAACTTACGCCTTCATCAAAATTAATACCCAACCATTTGAATGATTCGATGATATACTCTTCCGCACCGGGAACGAAACGGTTTGAGTCAGTATCCTCTATACGGAAAATAAGGTCTCCGCCATGCTGACGGGCAAAGAGATAATTATACAAGGCAGTACGCACACCGCCGATATGCAACGCACCTGTAGGACTTGGCGCGAAACGAACTCTTACTTTTCTTTCTGACATATTGATTTTCAACTAAAAATGTTCCGCAAAAGTAATCTAATTTTCCCGTTTTTTGCTTATTTTGCGCTCAAAAATATACTTTGATTATGAAAACTTTCCGCAAAGACAATACATTCTCATACAAAGAAGTGTTATTTAAATGTGCAATATTCATTGTCACCGTTTCAGTAATTGTGTATTTCATGCCTCGTGAAGGCAAGTTCAACTATCAGTTTGAACTAAACAAACCATGGAAATACGGTCTTCTGCAGGCTTCGTTCGATTTTCCTATATATAAAGGTGAGGAACAGGTAAAACTGGAACAGGACAGTATCTTGAAATTCTACACTCCTTATTATCAGCTAAACACCGAGACTGGACGCGAAATGCTACAGAAGCTGAATAAAGACTGCAACGAAAAGGCAATGATTATCAAGGATTATCCAAACTACCGCAGACATATTGAAAATATTCTTAAAGAGATATACGAGGCTGGAATAATAGCTCCGTCCGACCTCGACGAGCTGAATCGTGAAGGCGCCAGAACGATACAGGCAATAAGCCGCAACACAGCTGTACAGAGGGATGTAAACGAACTGTACACCATTAAGCAGGCATACGAAAAGCTTATTCACAGCGACACCCTTCATTACAGCAAGCTCATTCTGCAGCAATGCAACCTGAACGAGTATATCACTCCAAATCTGACATACGATTCGGAGAAATCCATGACTGCCCGTCAGGATCTGCTGTCCAACGTTTCATGGGCCACAGGCTTCGTGATGAACGGACAGAAAATCATCGACCGTGGAGAAATAATAGACCAGAAGACATTCGACATCCTCAGCTCCATGCAGAAAGAATGGAACAAGCGCAGCGAAACTGTAGCCGAGAAAAGACTTACCCTGTTCGGGCAGATACTGTTTGTTTCAATCATGATAGCGCTCTTCATGATATATCTGGAAATTTTCCGACGCGATTTCTATAAGGTAAGGGGTAAGCTATACCTGCTGTTCAGTATCATAATATTCTTCCCTGTAGTATCTTTCCTGATGGTCGAAAACGCTTTCCTTAATGTCTATATAGTACCATTCGCCATGATACCTATGCTCATAAAGATATTTCTCGACTCGCGTACAGCGTTCATGGCACATATCATAACCATACTGCTCACATCCATTGCCCTAAGAACTCCTCACGAGTTCATACTGCTGCAGACAGTAGCAGGTATGGCTGCCATTTATACACTCCGCGAGCTCTCGCAGCGCTCACAGTTGCTCAACAGTGCTTTTGTAGTTACTATATCTTACTCATTATTATATCTTGCCCTCGACCTTGTCCACGTAAGCGAGATAGCCCAACTGAGCACATACGTATATATGAACTTCGTCATCAACGGCATTCTTTTGCTTTTCACCTACCCCTTACTGTTTATATTGGAAAAGACATTCGGATTTACGTCAAATGTCACTTTAGTAGAGCTGTCCAATATCAACACCAAGCTTATGCGCGAGATGTCCGAGGTTGCTCCGGGCACATTCCAGCATTCATTGCAACTTGCCAATCTTACAGCGGCTGCGGCCAACCGTATCGGTGCCAACAGCCAGTTGGTACGTACAGGGGCGATGTATCATGATATAGGGAAGATGATGAACCCCGCATTCTTCACCGAAAACCAGTCAGGAGTAAATCCTCACGACCAGCTCAGTTACAAACAGAGTGCACAGATTGTAATAAGCCATGTCACAGACGGTCTGAAGCTTGCCGACAAGCATAATCTTCCGGCCGTAATAAAGGAATTCATAAGTACCCACCACGGATGCGGACTGACAAAATACTTCTACATCTCATATCAGAACGAACACCCCGGCGAAGAGGTCGACAAAAAAGCCTTCCAATATCCCGGTCCAAATCCATTCACCAAGGAACAAGCCATACTGATGATGGCCGATTCTGTGGAAGCAGCCTCAAGAAGTCTGCCTGAATATACAGAAGAAAGTATTTCCGCACTGGTTGACAAGATTATCGACTCACAGGTCCAGGACGGATATTTCAAGGAATGTCCTATTACATTCAAGGATATTGCTATCGTGAAAAGTGTATTCAAGGAAAAGCTGAAAACCATGCATCATACACGTATCAGCTATCCTGAACTCAAGAAATAAATAACTATGCTTGTTATCTGTCCATAACGATCAGCTCAAGTTTTCCCGCATTAGTCCGTGTCTTCAGCCAGTCTGTCATTCGCTTCCTGTCGTTTGCAGACGGCTTCTTCACGCATTGCAGTATGGCGAAAGTCACAGTATCATGTTTCAGGCTGTCCAGTTCCAGACGTATGCTGCGTGACAGTACCACCGATTTCACATCTCCAAACAAAGCCTTCATCTCGCCTGCCAGCTTTGTGTCAGCCTGTCCGTCGCGCGTATATACATCAAGCTGCGCCCTGAGGGAGTCTATCTCCCTTTGCTGTGCTACGAGCTTGGTTTCCGTGTTCTTGTAGAAATCCTCCATCACCATCGACTTGATATTGCTTATATCCATGTCAGCATTGTTCACACCCTGGAAAACCAGCAGTTTGGTTTCATCAAGGTTATATTTAGCGAGCTTTCGTTCGGCAGTCGCAATCTCTTCTTCGCTCACCTCATTGCCTATCATAACAACCTTGATTTCACGTTTGTTATACGAAACCTCCCTGCTCAAAATCTGTGAATTGGGGAACTGCAGCTCTTCAGTAATATACTCATTAGCCGCACTCATATAGAATGTTTCCTTCACTATACCGTAAGTAAGATATATGGCAGGACACATCGTCACCAAAGCGATTGCGATGATATATTTGCGGACAAGCTTTTCGCGATTTTTATCCACGAACTCCTTATGTTTGAATTTCATGAATCTCACACCCACGAAAGTGGCAAGACTGATAAACACAGAGTTGATAAAATACAGATAGAATGCCCCGAGGAAATAAAGAAGGTTTCCGGTAGCCAGTCCGAATCCGGCAGTACACAAAGGCGGCATCAGTGCGGTAGCGATAGCCACACCCGGAATAACATTACCTTTTTCCTTTGTGGCCACAGCCACTATACCCGCCAGACCACCCACAAGAGCGATGAATACATCATATATAGTTGGAGAGGTACGTGCCAGAAGTTCCGACTGCACCTCGTCCAGCGGAGTAAACGCAAAATACACCGTAGCGGTAGTGACACTGAACAACGTAGCTATGAAATAACTCTTCAGCGAGCGTTTCATCAGTTCGAAGTCATTAATCCCGACAGCAAGCCCCACTCCCATGATAGGTCCCATAAGTGGAGAAATCAGCATTGCACCGATAATTACGGCAGTCGAATTTACATTCAGGCCCAAAGAAGCGATAAAAGTGGCAAACACAAGAATCCACAGATTGGCACCTCTGAACTCCACACCATTACGGATACTCTCCACGGTAAGCTTCTCGTCTTCCATGCTCTTATTCAAGTCCAGATAATCATCGTAAAACTTTCTTATCAGGTACTTCTTTCTGTTGTTCAGCTCCATAGTTATTTCTTTATAAAACGGTTAATTACAGGGATACTCCTCAAAGGTAAGTCTTTTTTTATGATATACGCAACAAATACCGCAAGCAATAATGTTCTGAAAGCAAGACGCAATATAGTATTTTCAGGATAAATATATATTGAAGCCACATACAGCAATGCCGCAAATATCAGATATACAGTCATCTCCCTAACAGGATAATCCACCGGATACTTCTTTTGTCCGATGAAATACGACAGCAGAGTGATTACACCATATCCAGCGACAGAAGCCCATGCAGATGCCACATAACCATAATGCGGCACCAGCCATACATTAAGCACAAGTATCACCACACATCCAATAAGCGAGAAATAAGCTCCCCAGCGTGTCTCGTCGATAAGTTTATACCAGAAAGAGAGATTGAAATAAATACCTTTCAGAATCTCAGCACCCATCACGATTGCAACCACGCTCAATCCTTCCCAATAGTCAGGCGCAACCATATATTTCAGGATATCCATATAGAACATTACAGCCAAGAAAGCCAACAGGGAGAATATAAAGAAATACTTCATAGCACCGGCATACGATGATTTGCCGTCCTCCTTATTGCTGTTTCCAAACACAAATGGCTCGTATGCATATCTGAATGCCTGTGTAAACATCGCCATAATCATTGCCACCTTGCTTGTGGCGCTATATATACCTAATTGTACAAGTCCCTCCTGACGGTCTTCGTACAGAAACGGATATATCATTTTGTCCACAGTCTGATTCAATATACCCACAATCCCGAATATAAGTATCGGGAACGAATAGTTCAGCATACGTTTCTGAAGATTGAAGTCCGGCTTGAATGACAGCAGCTTCAATTCCGGTATGAAAAACAGCACCTGCGCCGCCGACATTATCAGATTCGAAACAAAAATATACCCCACCAGATAATCCGGGTCGTAAAACCACGACACCAATGAAGGAGCATGCACATTCAACCACGGGCACAAAAGCAGAAAGAAAAGATTCAGAACTATGTTGCCCACAATATTGAAAAGCTTGATTGTAGCAAACTTTACCGGCCTTTTCCTGTACCTCAACCATGCGAAAGGAATACAGAGAAACGAGTCGAGCGCTACCACCACCATCATCATCCCCACATAATCCTTATGGTCAGGATATTCAAGGAATGACGAAACAGGTCCGAGGAATATCATTCCAAGAACGACAAAAAGCGTGGAAAGCCCTCCTACAAAAAGAGCTGTATTCGAGAATACTTTTACAGGATCTTCCTCCGACTTGTTCGCAAAGCGGAAGAATCCGGTTTCCATACCGAAGGTAAGAAATACGAGTATAAGTGCCGTATAGGCATATACATTCGACACTACCCCATACCCTCCAGATTCCGCCGAGAGTACTGCCGTATATAGCGGGACGAGCAGATAATTAAGGAAACGTCCTACTATACTGCTCAGTCCGTAAATTGCTGTATCTTTAACTAATGACACGTTGGGAATTAATAATTAAGAATTAATAATTAATAATGTAAAAGCTAATCAAAAAGAGTTTTCTCCTGTTGCCATCTGTTTCTTCCCAGATGCTTGTATGCCAGATCTGTCACCTCGCGTCCTCGCGGAGTACGCTTCAAAAAACCTTCCTTTATCAGGAAAGGCTCGTACACCTCTTCCAGCGTACCCGGATCTTCTCCAAGAGCCGTAGCTATGGTAGTAAGTCCCACAGGACCGCCCTTGAATTTATCTATTATGGTACACAGAATCTTGTTGTCTATCTCGTCCAGGCCATAACGGTCTATGTTCAGAGCTTCGAGAGCATATCTGGCTATTTTCAGGTCAATATGTCCGTCCCCCTTCACCTGAGCGAAATCGCGTACCCTTCGCAGCAATGCATTTGCGATACGAGGCGTACCTCTGCTTCTTGAGGCAATCTCTCCGGCAGCCTCCACATCGCACGTCACCCCCAGAATACCCGCCGAACGCAATACTATACGCGACAGTACATTCTCGTCGTAATACTCTAAATGCAGGTTGATACCGAAACGGGCCCTGAGCGGAGCGGTAAGCAGACCGCTGCGCGTAGTAGCCCCAACAAGAGTGAAAGGATTCAGGTCAAGCTGAATGCTCCGTGCCGACGGTCCCTTGTCTATCATTATATCTATACGATAGTCCTCCATAGCCGAATACAGGAACTCCTCCACCACCGGACTCAGACGATGGATTTCGTCTATAAACAACACATCGTTTGGCTCCAGACTTGTCAGAATTCCTGCCAGATCGCCCGGTTTGTCAAGTACCGGTCCCGACGTAACCTTAAACCCTACTCCAAGTTCATTGGCGATAATATTGCTCAGAGTGGTCTTTCCCAATCCCGGAGGTCCGTGCAGCAGGACATGGTCCAGAGCCTCAGCCCTTAGCTTCGCCGCCTTCACGAATATACGCAGGTTATCCACCACCTTGTCCTGTCCGCTGAAATCCTCGAACTGTAGCGGACGCAGCGCATTTTCGAAATCGCGTTCCTTACCTGTTGGCTTATAATCTCTTATATCGAATTGTTCTTCCATAAATCTTTGTAAAACACACACAAAAGTACAAAAGAAAACAACTACAATACTATTAATATGTAAAAAATTCTACAGTAGTCTTTGAAGTTTGCTGATTTTTTCATACTTTTATACAACTAAAAAACAATAAAAAATCTATACTATGAAAAGAAACACATTACTTTCACTTTGCATGATTCTTTCCGCATGCAGTAATCCGTCAATCGTTCTCGAAGAAAACACCCAGACAGACGAAGTTTCCTTAAATATCGACGTCCGCAGTTCGGAAAACACTTCCGTCGATCAATATTATCCCCTTAGAGTATTTGTGTTCAACGAGAATGGCGAATTTGTATCCCATCAGGAAATCACAAATAACAATACCGCTTCTGCCATGCTTAAAGCCGGCAAGTACAATATTAGTGCATTCAGCGGTTTGAACGATGTCTCGTATTCCTACCCATCCATACCAACCTACAACGATATTATCGGTATAAAAAACTCATATAGCGGCACTCATGCTCTGATGTCCGGACATTACGAAATCGAGTTGTCACAGTCAAGCAATGTGATTATCCCCATCAGATATTGCGTGTCAGCCCTCAGATTCTCATATTCCGACGTACCTTCCGATGCCGGTTCAGTATCATTAAGTGTATCTCCATTAAGCGAAGTATACACATTTTCCGGATCATATACAGATGCCACATCGCAAATCAAGCTCGAGTGTACATACAACAACGGTATTTGGGAAGCCGGTCCCGTATATGTCTTTCCTTCAGGAAGCAACAGTATCCTGCTATCCGTAACCATTGACAGACCCGACGGTCCCGAAACATACAGCTACACATACGATAAAGCCATTCTCCCTGCCGTTCCATACAGTTTCAAAGGCAAATACAACGAAGGATTCAGACTTGACGCCAGCTTCGAGATTGAAGGATGGCTTCCTGGCGTTGACATAGAATACGATCTTATTGACAATAGCGCGTCCGATAATGAAGGTGCAGACGACAACCAGGATTCCTCTGATACAGAAATCCCTACCCTATATTCTGACTATCTTCCCGAACCTAACTCATTCTGGGGTTCATTCTATGTATGGACAACAAAAGAAATCAGTACAACAGAGATAGAAGCATTAATCATCTCTCCCGAGCAGTGGCCTAATATATTAGCCGCCGAAGCCCCGGATATACTTGCGGAATATTCACAGGACGGTATATCAGGTTGGAGAACCTTTACAGATGAAGAAGCAAGAACCTTCTTCAAGACTTTTTCTTCCTACGACGACAAATTGGGCGAGCTAAACAAATTACTCTCCGACCATGGTCATAACTATTTTTATTGCTACGGCGGGGAAAGATATTTATGCAAAAATGCCGAATATTCTTTCTGCTTAACCGGTGCTTTAAAAATAACAAAAGTCGGCGAGAAAGCGAGATATTATTTACGTCCAGTCAAGACCGTCAGGATTAAGCTCAAATAATATCCTGTCCATAAGAAAAAATAATGATGAGCTCGTTTCAAAATAATTTTGAAACGAGCTCATCATTATTTTTCCAATTAAATTAACTGTTCTTGACTTAATCTTTCATACCTGAAAAGAACCATTCAACATCCCCCATACTGAAAGAAATAGTTATAGAACCATTATTAGCTGTTCCCTGTACAGAATATGTACTTTCAGATGTAAGATACAGTAAACCGCTACCCTTATCCTCGATAGCTAAATTTATAGGATTTGTATTTACATCAAAAGTTTCACACGAACAACTAAAAGATACAACATCCTTTGCTCTACGAGTCAATGTAACGTATGCTCTTGCGGGTTCATCTGTATATCCCATAGGCTTTAATGTTCCTACATAATCCCCTTCAAGCAAACTACCATTATCGCCTACCGCGTTTTCTTCATCTTTATCGCAGCTAACCATACTAATGCCCATAATAAGCATTATAAACATCATCGAAAAGTACTTTAACGTCTTCATATTATAAATGTTTTATTAATTATGTGACAAAAATAAGCAATAAAATTTTACGATATTTGTATATACGTAAATATATTTTCACATAGATGTATTTATTTACATATAAAACAAAGTAAATAGATATTTTTCTCTAATTTTGTACTTATAAGAATTAAAAAATCATTATTAGCATAATTAATATGAGACTAATATTTTCATCATTTCTTATTATTATCATCTTGTTTTTTTCCGGATGCAAGAGTGATGAGAGCAATGATTATATTGTTCTCTCAACAGAAAGTGTAAATTATACCCACAATGGCGGTAGTAAAGAAATAATTATTGAATGCAGCGCAAGTTGGACCCTATACTCTGATTTACCCGATTGGGTCACTATTGATTCTAAATCCGGTTACTCAGGAAAATCTATTATCAACATCACTACTTCAGAAAACACATCAGACACTGCAAGACAATGCTATCTGCAGTTCATAAGTGGTAGTGAATCTACATTACTGAAACTAACACAATCTCCAATTGCAAAACTGGAATTCGCTGAGAATAAAGACATAAGTCTGAACTATACGGACACAGTTATTACTATCAAGATTATTCAGAACATAACTTATTCCATAAAATTATATTCAGAAAATAATGATTGGATAGAAATAGAAAATGACAAACAAAGCATAACCGGCAAATCCGCAAAAGATTATTTAAACAATAATATTAAGATAAATATATCTAAGAACAAAACTAACTTTGAAAGATCAGATAAACTTATAATATATAATAAAGTTTACAACCTTTCTGACACGCTAAAAATAATTCAGAAAGGTAGTATATATGATTATTATACAGACGGTGATTACGTTAAGTTACAAGAGGCAGATAAAGATGGAGTTAATTTGGTTATCATGGGTGAAGCCTTTAGTATAGACGAACTGGAAAAAGGCGGCAGATATGAACATGTAATGACCCAGGCCATGGAATATTTTTTCTCTATAGAGCCTTATAAAAGTTACCGCAAATATTTTAATGTTTATATGGTTATCGCTGAGTCTGAGTCGTCGAAGATAGAAAGTGGCAAGACTAAGTTTAAAATAGAGTTTGGCTCTGGTACAGCAATAAGTTGCGATGATAAAGAAATCTTTGAATATGCAAGCAAGATAGAGGAACTGCAAGAAAATAAACCTTTGACGGTAATTGTTCCTATAAATACCAATAGATATGCCGGTACTGCATACCTATACGGTGATGGGAACTCTATTGCATTATGTCCTTTAAGCGATGAACTTCCTCCTAACGATTTTGAAGGCATTATTCACCACGAGGCAGGAGGTCATGCTTTTGGTTTTCTTTGCGATGAATATGTTTATTATGATAAGGAGATACCTGAAAGCAGAAAGAATGATATTAAAGAATGGCAGAAACTTGGGTTCCAAATGAATTTGGATTTCACAGATGATCCGTCAGCTATTCTATGGAAAGATTTTATAGGCATAGACAAATATAATAATGTAGGAGCCTACGAAGGAGGTTATGAATACAGATATGGAGTATGGCGTCCTGAGGAGAATAGCTGTATGAATAATAATATACCATATTATAACGTTCAGAGTAGGTGGTGTATTGTAAAACGTATCATGGATATTTCCGGTATAAACTTTTCCATCAATAATTTTATTGAAAATGATAATCCGGAATATGATATATCAAACAGCAGATCTTCATCCATGAGATTTTTACCGCCTTTAGGAGAACCGGTATTGATTAAGTAAAAACATAATTTTTTAATTAACTGTAATGGCTAACAATTTAAATTATTTTTAACATGAAAAAGTTTTGTTTGTTTTCTGGCATTATTGCTTTTGCCAGTATTTTGGCACTTAATTCATGTGCTAAAGCAGAGATTAATGGAAATGAGCCTGACAACGAGGAACCAGGCATAGAACAAAAAGACTATTTTGTATCTTTTAGTGCTGAAATCAATGCTCCATCAAGGGCAACCGACACAAAGTTCGATGTTCAGGATAATATTGGTGTATTTGCTGTTAAATCAAATGGGAATGACAACAAGGGAATTTTACTAAGTTCCGGAAACTATGCAGATAACGTAAAATACACATATAATGGTTCAAAATTCACATCTTCAAATGGAATTGAGATTGAAGAAGACGGGACTAAGTATTATTATCATGCTGTTTATCCTTATACATCGAATGCAAGTGACAATTTTATGTTTAGTGTCAAACAAGATCAAACAGGAGATAATTATACCCTCAGTGATTTGTGCACAGCGCACTCATCAGCAACTTCGTCAAAGCTTGTTGACTTGAAATTCAGCCATAGACTGTCAAAGCTGATTATTAATTTAGAAGGCAGCAACTGGCCAAGCGGAGACTATACATTGAAGCTTAACAACGTTTACACAAACGCCTCAGTCGATCTTAACGCAATGGACTTCACATACGGCGACAGAACGGGAGAAATTATTATGACCGAAAACGGAAATATGAGTTATAAAGCTGTTCTTCCTCCGCAGACATTGTCAAAAGATAACTTTGCCACATTAACTATTGGTAGTAAGAACTACACAATTACGCTAAACAATTCTCTTGGCATGAAATCAGGTATGCAATATGAGGTATCATTAACATACAACAACAATGCTGTTATTGTAGAATTTACAGGCGACATTGATCCATGGGGTGAGGAAGACGACAGATTTGAAGATGTTGTGCCAGACGATATACGCGAAGATCTTGATGACTGGATTCCTATATATTCAGGAGTTAATCCTCCAATAGTGGAAGGTTCATATTTTATTGATCCATTCGAGACTGTTCATTGCGAGGATGAAGGTGTTGGAGGATACGACCCGGGTCATATAGTTAACTCCATGATTATCAAATTCAGTAACCAGAACACCTCTAACAATACAGTTGATTATAATGAAAAGACAGAAGGAGGTAATGCGACAGGAGAAGGCAACGGTGCCTTTATCAGCGGTTCAGGGAATGACTTCACCGCTTTCTTCAATGTCACAGGCGCTACTGACGGCATAAGCACAAGGACAGCCGTGGTTATTTCCGGAACCAAGTCAAGCAGCGGTATATCAAATCTGTATTACGCATTTGTAATGGTAGAGAAAGGTTATGATCCTGACAATGACCTGATGCAAGAAGGTGTATTCAGGGTTTTCAAAGATCAGGATGGACTCTCTGTAAATACATCATGGACAAGAAGCAGAAATGCTAATATAGAAGTAAACAGCAAAAATTACTATTCTGTATTTAGCAATATGAAATAACCAGAACTATTATAATACTGTTAGTTATGAAAATTAGCAAGATTCTAAGTCTTATATCTGTCGTTGGTCTCTGTTCATGTTCCGAAATAGACCAGGCTGAGCGCTCACCGGAGTATATAAGCTTCAGCCCGGTTGTCACCGGAACAAGAGCTACAGATACCAGTTTTGACAGGAACGACAAGATAAGTGTATCCGCAGTGATAGACAATGGTTACAACACTCCTGGCAGTATTGGCAGCAACCCTTATGCACATAACATACCTTACTCATACAACGGCAGTAAATTCACAGCTATGAGCGAAGGAATTGAACTGAAAGATAAAAACGACAAACTGTTTTATTATGCAGTTTATCCATACAGTTCAAATATGGGAACAGAATATATATTCGAGTGCAGACAGGATCAGACAAATTACACTGACTATACGCTCAGCGATTTAATGGTTGCCTATAATGATGAATCGACAAGCAGTCAGTCCGTCAACCTGAAGTTCTTTCATATTCTATCGAAAGCAGTTGTTAACTTAGAATATTCAGGTATAGAAGTAAACAAAGTAACATTAACGGACGTGAATTATATCGCGAGACTAAACATTGAGGAAAACACCATTTCTACGTTGAGTACTAAAGGAGATGTTGTGATGTGTTCAAACGGCAATAAATCTTTTAAAGCAGTAGTACCACATCAAACGATAAAGGAAGGCGCAGCTTTTGCAATAATAGAAACAACTAACGGAAATTACCGTGTTACAGCTTCAAACGATATAGAATTAGGTCTTGGGGAACTAAAGAACATCTATGTCAGTCTTGAAGCCACTAAGGGTGGAAATTATATTTCATGCAGAGCATATACAAAATAATATTACAATATTATTTATACTAGCGCATTAGACATCTATTGAAAATAAGTCCCGACTCGGAGAGACTCATTATGACTCGAATCCGATTCGGGACTTACAGTATAAGTATAAAAAAGCCCGGACGTAAAATTAATTATGGCCGGACTTTACATAGAATAAAAATTCAATATAGCATAGCTATATCAGATTTTATCAACGTAAGCAAAGATGAAATTTCGTCTTTTGTAAATCTTGAGGCATAAGCCTTCATTACATAAACAGAAACAATATTATCCTTATTGTTCTTAACAGTATCAACAAGAAAATCCTTGAACCTTGTCTTTACTTCTTCAAGCGACAAACCTGAAGTTGTAATTTCCTCTACTATTTTCTCATTCGAGAGCAGAAAATCCTGAATAGCATCATTCGACGGCGTACCTGTAGTAAGGACCTTGCCTCCCATATAGACCTGAACATTTCCCTCTCCACCAACAATCGGCAGTGTCAGAGGAAACATATCCTTATCAGAATACTTATATACAAGCTTGTAAATTTTAAGGCTGTTGTCCGGAAAATGCAAAGTGAATTTTTTATCCTTCACTACAGTTTCAGCAAAAATTTCATTGGTAAACGGATCTGTAAGGTAAACATTTTTGTCGTTGTAATGGTCTCCCGCCATTATTCCCTCTATCATAAAAGTATTAGAAGAGTCCATATCAGCAATCTTTTAATTATCAAACATATATTTATTACTGATGCAAAAATAAACAATAAAACGAATATATGCAATAATACATGATTTAATGTGCGAGATAATGAAAAAAGGTGTGATGCCGCGCATCACACCTTCAAGAGAAATATTAATATCCAAAGTCACAGTTATTCCTCAGCAATCATAATCACTACCCTGTTCCAGTCATTATTGCTGAAAGGCTGGATAACCGCACCGTGAGATGAAACCTTCATTCTGTCTCTACTGATGTTATATTTGTTTGCCAATACGTCTGCAACTGCCTGTGCACGTTCCTTAGCAAGTCTTTCGTTAATTTCCGCGCTACCGGTAGCCTTGTCCGCATATCCGGAGATGTCCACCTTCGATTCAGGGAATTCTTTCATATAGTTTGCAATAACCTCGATGTTCACCATCTGATTGTCAGCCACAACACTCTGTGCCAGTCCGAACTGTACCATTGATTTCATTGCAGGTTTTGCAACGGCTTCCACCTCCGGACATGGTTCCGGTTCCGGACACTTGTGGTTGGCAATCTGTTCGCGCAACTCGTTTATCTTATTATTGAGCGCCTGCACTTCCTTTTCGCTATAAGTCTTAGGATAATAAACCGGTTCGCAATCAGGACATCCTATATTGAAACCTGTACCGAATTTATAAGTGATACCCAGCAACACATTATAATACGTATCAATGCCATGGTCATCCTTCATGTTCCATTTGTCAGACACACCATTAGCCAAGAGTTCAACATTAAAAGCGAACGCGTCATTCAGTCTTAAGCTTCCTTGCAGACCAACACGTCCCATAAAGCTGGCAAGATTGTTTTCGAATCTCTGGTTATATCCAATACCTGCGATAAGCGAAGCGTTGAACAATCTGTCAGGATTCTTACCAGCAAACAGTGTACTCAAGTTCAATAGTCCATCAACGTTTGCAGAGCCGAAATAGAATCCGTAAGCAGGAAGATCCTTTCCGTTACCGCCACGGCCTACCCATCCTCCTACAGAGAGACGAGCTCCGATAGTTGGATTGAAATATTTACCCACCGAGATAGCTCCTGCCGGAGAAACCAGCTTTCCGAAATTAGCATCACCCAACGAGTATCCCATACCCATTTGTCCCTGGATAAACCAATTATTTTCCGTTGTCTGTGCCATTGCACCCATTCCGAATAGTGACATCAGAACAGTAAAAATCGCATGTCTAGTTTTCATAAACAAAAATCTTTAATATAAGTAATTTGTTATTAGATGTAAATATACAACTAATATTTTAAATCATCAATATTTTTTACAAAAAAAACAAAGTTAAAGTTCAAATTGTTTAAGAAAAAGCAAATTTGCAAGCATCAGTCCAATAAATTCCTGATATTCTTGTCCAAACCGGCAACCAGTTCGTCATATACCTCAGGAGCAAATCTTGATCTGAATTCAGTGATGATATAAACACTTACAATATTATTGCTATTGAATTTCACCTGCTCCGCAAGGAATGTCTTGAACTCATTCACCACTTCTTCCTTGGTTTTACCGGAATTTATAGCAGTTTCATAAAAACCGTCCAGCGCCAGAAGGAAGTCCTGCAGACGGTCGTTCACAGGTGTCCCGGCAGTTACAACCTTCTCGCCCATATAGATATTCACCTTTCCATCACCCGAAGCAAGCGGAACCACAATAGGGAACATATCATTCTGATCCCTAATCACCTTAACTTTATACAAGTTAAGTGTGTCAGGAATATCGAATCCAAATTCCGTACCATCAATCACTGTGCTGTCCACCAGCCTATATTCAGGCAGCATAGTATAGAGGTAGGCTTTACACCCGTCATAGTCATTATTAGTCATCTCCCCACTGATATATTTCTCGTTGCCGTTACAGGCTATAAACAGCGATACTATTAATACCGAACTAAAAAGGAGTGTAACAATATTTCTCATAATTAAAACAATTATAAAGTATTAATCAAAAAAAAGGTCACCCACCATCGTATAGGGGTGACCTTTATGTAGAATTTATTTCGCAATCAAGAATTAGAAGCGAATACCAAGTTTCAACATCGGCATGTCAAACAATTTGATGTTGTGGTGACTTGCGTTGTACCTGTCAAAACCTTTAGGGCAAATCTGTATTATGTCATAGCGGTAAGCAAGAGGCTGGAACTGGAATCCAAGAACCAAGCCTGGAGCTATGCTATATTCGATACCGGCCACACCGGCAGCCTTGATACCGAACATCTGACCAGCACGGCTACCAGAGAGATAAACCTGAGTAGGTAGTCCTGCAGCATCTTCATCATCAAGGTCTTCATCCTTATAAGTATCACCAGTATAAGGTTCAGCAGTTTCAATTCTCGCCATCTGGAAACCTACGGCAGCTCCCAAATACGGATGGATGCGTGCGTTGGCAGTCTTAAAATAGTGGTTTGAACCGAGAGATACGTACCAGTTATTAGTCATCTGAGCGTTGATGAACTTCTGTGCCGGTATAATCATATCCTCTACAGTAGTCTCCGCTTCAATATAGTCTTTTTTTGGAGTAAGGTTGATATCCATACTGAACTGCATGTTGATATCCCAACAGTCAGAGAGGAAGTATTTACCTTCGAAACCTACTATATTAGTAAGCTTATTATTGTTTAAACCACTAATGTTTAAGTATTTGCTCAAATCTCCAGAAGTAAGTCCATTTACAGTTTCTCCATCGCCTGTTCCGGGAACACCGCCATTAGGCAATCCTACGGCACCACCCTTGTTAGTAAAGTCTGGAAGCAGATAAGAAGTATTCTCGTTATAGAAGGTACTTCTTGAACCTCCGAAGAACATAGAAACCTGCCACTGACCCTTCTGAGGAGCATACAACACACCACCATCATTACTGCTGTAAGTCTGCGCCATAGAAGGCGCAGCCATACATGCAGCTAATAATATTGTGGATAGTTTTTTAATCATTAGTTACTAATTTAATAGTTCAATAATTATTCAGCTGAATTAGCCATGATTTCAAGGCCTTTAGCAAGATTAGCAGTTGCAGTTGCTAATTCTTCCTGAGCTTTTTCTAACTTAGCCATTGCAGAATCTACTTTCTTCTTAGCTTCGTCAACAGCATCGTAAATACCGTCTTCAGCTTTCTTCAAAGTTACTTCTGCTTCAGCCAAAGCCTTCTGTGCATCTGAAACTGCATATTCAGCTGTCTTTACTGCTTCTTTAAGAGCTTCCTCAAACGATTCAGTATCAGGGTTGTAGCTAATACCACCATCCAATCCAAGATACTTATTAACATTAGTTACAATAACGCTCAATACATTAGACAAAGCTTCTTTACGTGCTTTATAAACAGCAATTGTATTATTGAAAGCAGTTACCTTGTCAGCGAACACCTTGAATTCGTTATTTGCAGCTGTAATAGCAGCGTTCTTTTCAGAAATAACTTTTGCGACACTAGCTTTAGCACCATTAAGTGCAGTGATAGCAGCTTCAAAGTCAGCAATGATAGCCTTGTAGTTCTTAGCTTCTTCCTCTGTTTCAGGATTGATAGACCAGAAATAACGACCTATAGCACCACATTTATTATAATAATCTTCAACTGCATATACTTCTTCCATTGTAGGAATTACACGCATGTAACCTTCACCTTGAACCAAAAGTTCATTACCAAACGCAGCCATTGAAGCAGATTCCAAAGCAGCACGAACACCGTCAACAGTATTAACAGACATTA
Organism: Bacteroides caecigallinarum; assembly: GCF_016902295.1. Lineage (GTDB taxonomy): Bacteria > Bacteroidota > Bacteroidia > Bacteroidales > Bacteroidaceae > Phocaeicola > Phocaeicola caecigallinarum_A. The sequence goes on from NZ_JACJLQ010000021.1 coordinate 55,646, forward strand.
CTATTTTGCCACCTTCAGCAGCGGACTTAGTAAATTCTTTTGCAAAGTCATCTTTAGCAGGTACTGCGGTGCCAAATTTTTGACTGATGATTTCTGTCAAGTAAGCACCACCATAAATAGGATCAGCAACCCATTCTGCTACTGAATGTTTTACATCCTGTAGTGAACCATTAATAGTTACTTTTATTATCAAATCAACAGTATTAATATCTACTATACCTGCATTAGCATAATAAGTAGCCAAAGCGTTAGCAATTGCAATCTTAGCAGCGCTCGCAACTTCTGACGATGCACCTCCTCCGAACGCATTGTCATAATTATTTTTAACAACATTATCCAAAGCTGTGAATTCAGCAGTTGCATTATATTTTTGAGCAGCCTCGTATTTTGCCATAGCATCTTTCCATGCCTTCACAGCATTATCGTAAGCTTCCTTATTAGCTTCAACTGTTTCTGAATGATTCTTAAGGAGTTCCTCAAGCATTGCTATCTTTTCTGTTGTATAGCGAGCCAATTGAGTATTAACACCTTTAATTTCATTTTCAATTTCAGGAGTTACAACATCTTTACCGGTTGTTGCATCAAATATCTTGTCTGATGATTTTATTTCAAATGCCGCACGTCCGTAAGGCTTAGAATCATCAAATTTATATGTATATTTAAACGCTGGAGCTGTAGCATTTTTCTTAGCGTCATTAGCTGCTTTAACTTTTGCTTCAGCCTGCAAGTATTCGTCTGAATTCTGCAACTTAGTCCTTTCAACCTCAACATTGCTAGACAAACGTTTTACTACTTCAATTGAATCTTCCAAAACAGCAATTTCCTTTCTCCAGTCTGCTGTTTCAACATCAGTAGCCAAGAAGTTATTCAATTTTTCAAGCGCTTCAATCTGTGCATCCAAATCAGCCTGTGCATATTTAACATCCAACTGCAATTTTGGAATCCAGAATTCAGCTCCTTGTTCAGCATTTAATTTTGCATTATAATAAGTTTCTTCAGCACTTGCCAATTCAGCATTTGCAGCATCAACCTTACCCTGTGCAGTCTCAACTTTACCCTTGAGTTCTGCAATTGTTATCTTATCAGCTTCAGACATCAAAGCTTCAGCTATTTCAATCTGCTTAAGCAACACTTCATACTGACGAGACAAGTTTGCAAATGTAGTCTGAAGATCGAGCATAGCATTTTTATGTTCCAAAGCTGCCTGCTCCATTTCATACTGCAATTTAACTAATCCTGCCTCAAGTCGAGCCTTTTCATCTTCATTTCTAGCAGCCTGAATATCATTCTCGAGTTTTAATTTTTCAACTTCAGCCTGACGATAATCAGCATTTGCCTGTTCGTGAGCAGCAAGAGCTTTCTGATACTCAGCAACTGCAAGAATTCTAGTAGCTTCAGCCTGCTGTACCAATGCCTTAGCTTTCAAAAGCTCAGCTTTAGCACCGCGAAGTTCAGTAATACCTGCTGGTTCATCATTGTCGATACAGCTGGTAAATGTTGTAGTAGCACCCATCAACAAGAGCGCTGCAACTAAATACTTAGTTTTTTTCATAAGATAAAAAATTTTTAATTTATAAATTAAAAGAATTAATAATTCTGCATTCTCATTAATCTCTTAAAACAACAAATCAAATTAATAGACATAAAGTATATAAACGAAAAATAAGGCAATAATATATGATTACAATTACCAAAGCCACGACAAACGAAGCTTCATAACCTATACGCCTAATCATACATAGCCATTCATTCACATTTACCTATAAACGTCTAAATTCAAACTGCAATATCCAATTTACTTAATTACGAGTTGTCTCCGGATAAACATCTACATAAAAAAGCAATTAAGATAATGAAAAGACATATAAATATGACTTTCACGCAACAAATGTAAACACTTTATTTGAGACTACAAACCCATTCAACTTAAAAACTATACAAGATTAACACTTTTTAAATATTCAAATTGAAAGCTTTACATAAAATACACATTAAATGCTACAAAAACACGTCGAACAGGCATTCGTTTAACACTTATTTCACCAATAAGATTTCTCAAAACTTAAAAGATAAGTTATAGATAAAAAGACGGCTCCCCTGAAGGGGAACCGTCTTTACCAAGAATCGTGTATATGGGAAATTACAATTTTGGACCGGCAGCAACAAGAGCCTTACCTGCTTCGTTTCCTGTGAACTTAGCGAAGTTCTTGATGAAACGTCCGGCCAAGTCTTTAGCTTTTTCTTCCCACTGGCAAGCACATTCGTAAGTATCGCGTGGGTCAAGGATCTTAGGATCTACACCCGGCAATTCTGTTGGAACTACGAAGTCGAAGAATGGGATAGTCTTAGTAGGAGCCTTGTCGATAGAACCGTCAAGGATAGCGTCGATAATACCACGAGTATCGCGGATAGAGATACGCTTGCCTGTTCCGTTCCATCCAGTGTTAACCAAGTATGCCTTAGCACCAGTCATTTCCATCTTCTTAACAAGTTCTTCAGCATATTTAGTTGGGTGCAAGCTCAAGAATGCGGCACCGAAGCATGCAGAGAATGTTGGAGTCGGTTCAGTGATACCACGTTCTGTACCTGCCAACTTAGCAGTAAATCCTGACAGGAAGTAGTACTGAGCCTGAGCTGGGTTAAGGATAGATACTGGAGGCAATACACCGAATGCGTCAGCTGACAAGAAGATTACCTGCTTAGCGTGAGGACCCTTAGAAACCGGCTTAACGATGTTTTCGATGTGGTTGATTGGGTAAGAAACACGAGTGTTTTCAGTTACGCTCTTATCAGCGAAGTTAATCTTACCGTTAGCATCAACTGTAACGTTTTCAAGAAGAGCGTTACGCTTGATAGCGTTGTAGATATCCGGTTCTGATTCCTTGTCAAGGTTGATAACCTTAGCGTAGCAACCACCTTCATAGTTGAATACACCTTCGTTGTCCCATCCGTGTTCGTCGTCACCGATAAGTTTACGTTTTGGGTCAGTAGAAAGAGTAGTCTTACCTGTACCAGACAATCCGAAGAAGATAGCTGATTCAGTTTCGTCCATGTTAGTGTTAGCAGAACAGTGCATAGAAGCAACGCCACGAAGTGGGTTGAAGTAGTTCATCATAGAGAACATACCTTTCTTCATTTCACCACCGTACCAAGTGTTAAGGATAACCTGTTCCTTAGTAGTCAAGTTGAATACAACAGCTGTTTCAGAGTTCAAGCCAAGTTCTTTGTAGTTTTCAACTTTAGCCTTAGAAGCGTTGTAAACGATGAAGTCAGGTTCGAATGATTCAAGTTCTTCAGCTGTTGGGCGGATGAACATATTAGTTACGAAGTGAGCCTGCCATGCAACTTCCATGATGAAACGAACTTTCAAACGAGTACCTTCGTTAGCACCGCAGAAACCATCAACAACATAAAGTTTCTTGTTTGACAATTCTTTAGCAGCAAGTTCTTTCAATACATTCCAAGCTTCTGTAGTTACAGGCTTGTTGTCATTCTTATATTCTTCTGAAGTCCACCATACAGTGTTTTCACTTGTAGCGTCTTTTACCAAGAATTTATCTTTAGGAGAACGACCAGTGTAGATACCAGTCATAACGTTTACTGCACCAAGTTCAGTTACCTGACCTTTTTCATAGCCTTCCAAACCGGCTTTTGTTTCTTCAGCAAACAATACTTCGTATGAAGGATTGTGCAAGATTTCTACGGTACCCTGGATACCGTATTTGGTAAGATCTAAATTTGCCATTGTTCTAATGAATTAAATTGGTTATTATTTTAGATATATTTATTTCCTTTTTGGCGACACAAAAATACAACATTTTATTTGAATGCAATTAATAATTAAAGAAAAAAATCCGTAATAATGAAATATTTATACTTGTGTAACATATTTGCAAGGTTAATGTTGCAAAACATAGTTTTAACGCCTATATAGCATACATATTTTAAAGGCAATTCTCTATGTTATATTTACTTTTTGGGATACATTTGCAGAATGGAGGACGGGTGTCGAAATATGGATGTTTGCAGACCGGGATTCCGACATGCTGCCGTCCACCGCGTAAAACTATAGTGTGCAGAGCTTCTCACTATAGTCAGCAATGCGTAACACTTTAGTTTGCAGTGCTTCAAACTAAAGTTGTACGACGCACTTTTCAAGCCTTTTCTTATCTAATTTATTATAATATACGACCTTATGGACAGAATTGAATACGATTTCTATGAAAACCCCAACAGCAAGAGCGAAAACTCAAAATCGAAATACCATATCAGGATATGCAAGCGTCAGAAGATTTCCACCAAATCCATGGCGGCGAGGCTGAACAAGTACACCACACTTACCCCGACCGACATTTACGCCACCATAACCGCACTTCAGGATGCCATATCGGGAGAGCTGGGCGCGGGAAACATCGTGGTGCTGGACGGTATCTGCCAGTTTGAAATAACACTGGGCACGGAAAGCGGTGTTGTGGACGGACTGGAGAACGGCAAGAATGTGGTTCTGAAATCGGTGAACATCAGGCCTCTGCCCGAATTTGTGGACATGGTGAAAGAATCGCTCAAGCCAAGGGTAAAATCGAGGGGATTCCACTCGGACAGGATTTCCGACGCGGAGATTGAAGCTTCTCTGGCGGATTATCTCAAGGAGAACGAGAGTATAACCCGCAGCGTAGTGGAACAGAAATTCCATATAAACAGAACCAGGGCCGCACGGATTCTGAAACGGCTCGTGCAGGAAGGGAAGCTGAAGAATATAGGATTCAGCAATCATCCTAAGTATGTGCCGGTGGAGGATAAAAGAGCTTTAGCTACATCGTCCGCATTTTAGGCACGATATTTTCAGGATAAGACATAATTAAAGGTGAGACAATTTTGTATTTCAACAGCTTTGCATTAAATTTGCATAAAGCGAGGAGAGAGAGTCGGTTATATCCATCAATTAAAAACGGTTGCGCATGAAATATCCCATCGGAATACAGAGTTTTGACCAGATTATAGAAAGAGGTTATGTTTATGTCGACAAGACAAATCTCATATACCGTTTGGTGAATGAAGGGAAAATTTATTTCCTGAGCCGCCCACGACGTTTCGGGAAAAGTCTGCTGGTTTCAACACTTAAGAGTTATTTTCTTGGGCGGAAGGATCTTTTCAATGGACTGGCAATCAGCAGTCTGGAAACGGAATGGACTGAGCATCCTGTATTCCATATAGATTTCAACAGCACAAATTTTGCCAAAGAGGTGACTCTGGAGCAAAAAATAAATTTCATGCTGAACAGTTGGAGTACACAATACGGTCTGCCTTCACAGGAAGGGAAGATAGATTTGGGAGACCGTTTTGTGGAAATTCTAAGTGGTGTTCATAAGATTACAGGACAACCGGCTGTAGTCCTGATTGACGAATACGACAAACCGTTACTGGATGTACTTGATGTGGACAAGAACCTGGAAGAATATAACCGCAACATATTGAAGGCGTTCTACTCGGTGTTCAAGGCTGCCGACGAACATCTGAGGTTCGTACTTCTTACGGGGGTGACAAAATTCTCGCAGGTAAGCGTATTCAGCGGATTCAACCAGCCCAAGGACATAAGCCTGGATACACGATATGAGGCACTGTGCGGAATAACCCAGGATGAGATAGACTCATGCTTCACAGATGCAATATCGGAAATGGCGGAAGAATACAGTTGCTCTTTCGAGGAAATGCGCGCCCAACTGAAGAGACAGTACGACGGCTATCATTTCAGCAGGAAAATGACTGATATTTATAATCCGTTCAGCCTGCTGAATGCTCTTGACAGCAAATCGCTGGAGGATTACTGGTTCCGCTCGGGCACTCCCACATACCTTATCAGGCTGCTCAACCATTTTAATGAGAATGTAAACGAGCTTACAGGCAAGTATTACAGTCCTTCAGAATTCATAGACTACAAGGCTGATGTGGAGCGTCCTCTGCCTATGATTTTCCAAAGCGGATATCTCACAATAAAGGGGTATGACATGGATTTCAATACCTTTCTTCTGGATTTTCCGAACAATGAGGTGAAGAACGGGTTCCTTACCTTGGTGGCATCATCGTATCTTACTCCGGAGGAAGAAACTTAAGCTTCTCGTCGGAGACAGGTACTGTAGAAGACTGGAAAGTTATAACTGATAAATAATTTGTATTTGTCGACTCCCAAAAACAAAGAGCCTATCGCTATTCGTAATGCTTCAAGAGCCGGAATGTTAAAACAAAATTATTTCCTTACAGAACGGATATCTCATCCTCCGAAAGTCCGGTGTTTGCGGCTATTACATTTACCGGCACGCCTGATGCCTTGAATTTCCTTGCCAGCTCAAGACGTTCCTCAATGCGACCTTCCTCGCGGCCTTCCGCAAGTCCCTCCGCACGACCCTCCGCACGGCTCTTCATTACAGCAGTATTAATAGTATTCAGCCAGTCACGGTAAGCCTTGAGGCTGTCCTCGTATTCCTCATATTGTTCTTTAGTGAATCGGGCTATCTCGGCAGACTCAAAAAGACGGGTGAAGACTCTTTCCT
>NZ_JACJLQ010000201.1 GCF_016902295.1 Bacteroides caecigallinarum
TCAAGTCGGCTGCGGTAGACGCGAAACCAAGTGATCTACCCTTGGCCAGGATGAAGGTTAGGTAACACTAACTGGAGGTCCGCACCAATAAGCGTTGAAAAGCTTCTGGATGAGCTGAGGGTAGGGGTGAAAGGCTAATCAAACTTGGAGATAGCTCGTACTCCCCGAAATGCATTTAGGTGCAGCCTCGAGGATTACTGATGTGAGGTAGAGCGACTGATTGGATGCGAGGGCTTCACCGCCTATCAAGTCCTGACAAACTCCGAATGCGCATCAGTT
>NZ_JACJLQ010000202.1 GCF_016902295.1 Bacteroides caecigallinarum
TTTCCATTTAAAATCCAAACAAAGTTGGATAATTCATTATTAATTAACTTTAGTTTTATATCTTTGTATCAGGATGTTAAGAGGAAGTAGGCTCTGCTGAGGAGCAACCTGCCAGCAATAAACATCCTGACGGTACGCAGTAATGCTACTTGGGGAGGCGGTAAGACGCCTCTCTTTTTGTATTACTGATATCGTCTGATATGGCTAAGAAAACCTAACCATAATCCTATGGTAAAACAAACTTTCCACAGCAGACACCGCATAAGGGGCTGCA
>NZ_JACJLQ010000203.1 GCF_016902295.1 Bacteroides caecigallinarum
TGATGGTTGAGCTTGATGATATAGTGCGTTTTAAGAATGCTGACCATCTGGCTTCTTTCATCGGTCTGGTACCAATGTGTCATTCGAGCGGTGAAAGTAACGGCACAGGGGATATAACTATACGCCGACATTTTATGCTTCGGTGTCTTTTGATTGAAGCCGCATGGATTGCAATCCGTAAGGATCCTGCAATGACTGTATCCTATACGGAATACCGTAAACGTATGAATCCACAGAAATCAATTGTAAAGATAGCCAGACGGCTTGTAA
>NZ_JACJLQ010000204.1 GCF_016902295.1 Bacteroides caecigallinarum
CGATGAAGGACGTGATAAGCTGCGAAAAGTCACGGGGAGGTGCAAATAACCCTTGATCCGTGAATCTCCGAATGGGACAACCCGGTATCCTGAAGGGATATCACCTTACTAATGTAAGGAGCAAACGCAGGGAACTGAAACATCTTAGTACCTGCAGGAAAAGAAAATAACAATGATTCCCCCAGTAGTGGCGAGCGAACGGGGAATAGCCCAAACCAACAGTGTTACGGCATTGTTGGGGTTGTAGGACCACGACGTTGCAAGAAAT
>NZ_JACJLQ010000205.1 GCF_016902295.1 Bacteroides caecigallinarum
AAGAATTACCCTGCGGAAGTCTGCCTGCTTTCGCATGAGGTGACGTTAAAACCTCTATCCTCCGCATTACACGGAAGCGTTCGCTTTCTCCGCAATCCTTTACCCGCACCTCATTAGGCTTCTCTTGCGATTGGCTTACCTGCTGTATAGCTATAGGCAGGAGAAATACGGGCTTACCAAGTTCCGTACAAGTAACTGACGACCGACTTAGAGTCCGCCCTTCCACCGGCAGTGCTGTATCCGTGTAGTCCTAAAAACCAGAGAA
>NZ_JACJLQ010000206.1 GCF_016902295.1 Bacteroides caecigallinarum
TACAATATCAAATTAATGATAGACCGCGCAAAAAATTAGGGTTTTCAACCCCAAAAATCGAGTTTTATAAAAGTATTTGCTAATTTTGCACTTGCCACTTGACTCTACAGAATAAAAAAGTGTAGGAATATTTTGCATATTTAAAAAATTATATCTACCTTTGCACTCGCAATCGAGAAACAACGATAGCATATAGGATTGATTCGCTAGCTCAGCAGGTAGAGCACAACACTTTTAATGTTGGGGTCTTGGGTTCGAGCCCC
>NZ_JACJLQ010000207.1 GCF_016902295.1 Bacteroides caecigallinarum
TTCTCTGGTTTTTAGGACTACACGGATACAGCACTGCCGGTGGAAGGGCGGACTCTAAGTCGGTCGTCAGTTACTTGTACGGAACTTGGTAAGCCCGTATTTCTCCTGCTTACATATAGCAGGTAAGCCAATCGCAAGAGAAGCCGAATGATGTGCGGGTAAAGGATTGCGGAGAAAGCGAACGCTTCCGTGTAATGCGGAGGATAGAGGTTTTAACGTCACCTCATGCGAAAGCAGGCAGACTTCCGCAGGGTAATTCTT
>NZ_JACJLQ010000208.1 GCF_016902295.1 Bacteroides caecigallinarum
GCTCTTAGTAAACTATGCAGCGTTTACATGCTGAATGGCACAGATTCTAAAATAATAAAGAATATAATAACAGAACAATGTAGCTTATAACAAGGTCGAGCCAACAGCTAAACGCTGTTGCTCACCAAACCATTATAAACAATAAAACAAATTTTTATGGAAGATTTTGATATTCTAAAGAGATTTGACAATGATAAGCTAATAGATGTTGTGAAAAATTATAAGCGTTACGGCTATGATGATGAAATTCGTGATTATGC
>NZ_JACJLQ010000209.1 GCF_016902295.1 Bacteroides caecigallinarum
CTACAAAACCAGAAACTACGAAAGAATTTTCCATTTTCTTCATGACATTGAAATTTTAGAAGTGAAACATTTATTTTTTACGTTGCCATCAAAGTTGGCAAGGATAGCAATCAGGCAAGTAATTACCGGATTATTTCACCGTCAGGCAGGAAAAGTTTTCCGAAAAGCTGCAGCTGGAAAAGTTTTTGAAAAAATTCAGGGAATAAGGTTCTGGTACTTGCAGTATGCGGCTTGCACTAACTTCGCAACAGGAAAAAG
>NZ_JACJLQ010000210.1 GCF_016902295.1 Bacteroides caecigallinarum
GATTTAATTTTATGAGAATTAAATTTAGAATTATCGGAGCTGTATGCGGTGAAAGTCGCACGTACAGTTCTTAATGGGGAAAGCGGCAGCAATGCCGCCGACCTACATACCTAGAGAACATGGAAACAGAGGAACTCATAGAACATATACTCAGACAGAAGCATCTTGAAGAGATGATGAACAGACCTGAAAAGGAGCATACGCCCCTTGAAGGTATGGATAATGAGCAGATAAAGAGGTTCGCCCTGTTCCTGTT
>NZ_JACJLQ010000022.1 GCF_016902295.1 Bacteroides caecigallinarum
AGCACGCCTCTTTAGGCTACTGTTGACGGAACAACAGGTTCAGACATCATGCTGAACAATTACTTGTACGACTTCTTGTCGCACAATTTTATGTAAAGATACTCATTTTTAATGAGACATACAAATATTTAGAGAACTTTTATCGCTGATTATCAGAACTTTATCATTAAATTCTTATGCTCGTTATTACCGGAGTTTCAAGTATTGTGACCAGGTCTTTCCAGTCTATTTTATATACTGTCACATCGTCCTTGCGCTCTATTTTCATGAACTTATAGCCCTTTATGAAGGACTTCTCATGAAGGTAGTAGGCATTGCGCTCATAGTGTATCATGCGGACCTTACGCTGGTCTTTCGACATGAACATGTAAACATCACCATTCAACGGATCACGGTGGTATCGACCGCGGATTATCTCACATATACGCTGAGCCTTGCATCTCATGTCGTGAAGTTCAGGAAGGTAGTAGAAGTTGTGAAGTCCGTTTATACTTAGCATAAGCCCTCCAATTTCTCCACCAGTGTTTTCAGCCCCTGATAGTCTAAGCCTTTCTTCTGAATGCACAAGCCCTCACGGGTTCTTATCGTCACCATGATGCTTCCTTTATGGGGAGTTGTACGTTTGGGCTTGTCTTTAGCAACATCCTGCTGCTCTTCATTGCCTGACTGGATCAACTCTTCAGGAATTCCTTCCACTTCTACAGGTACAACCTTCTTTTGTGTCTTCTTGAACCAGTCATAGAATGCCGTGTATGGAATATTGTTGCTAATGCAGAATGAGTTGATGGAAACTCCTTTGGGTTCACCTTCGGTCTTGTAGAGGAACCACAGTCTTTCAAAGTCTTTTTCGCTAAACATAATCTTTCAAGTTTTAAGTTTAGCACAAAGGTATGAGAAAGAGCCATGCTAGTCAATACGCCAATTTTGGATGGTTACTCTTGGCACAACCGGATTTGGTTAATATAGACCAACCGGAACTTTGGTAACGTGTTTTGGCGGAAAGTAACGGAGAAAATGCGTCTCCATTGGCACAACCATAATGAATTGATATTTAAAATAGGGAAAAACCATAAGCTCAATTCACTAACTGGAGCATCAGGTATATTAAAATTTATTCCATGAGGCACAATCTTTCTTATTAAACTGAAGCAAAATCTGTTTTTTTATATATCTTTGAAACCAAAGTAAAAAATTTTAATCTTAAAAAAACAACAACTATGGACTTAAACAGACTTAAACTTACATTGTCCTGCTTAATAATTTCAGGATATGTTATCACAGGATGTACAAAAGAAGAAGGAAACAGTAACAATTCGGGTGATAAATCAAAAATCACAGAAGAGACAAGATATGCAAACATGTTTGCAAAAGATATACTTGAAATATACTACTATTGGAACAATGAAATATCGCAAGACCTGAATAAGCTTGATCCGGAAAAGAATAGTGACCCTATAACTACTGTGGAAGAAATAAGATATCACGACGGCACAAACCCAATAGACAAATGGACCATGCTAACAAACAATATGGATGAATTTACAAGTAGTGTACAGGGGGTATCTACCACATATGGCTACACTCCTATTGTCTATTATATTACGGCTGACAGTAATGACCTTATTGCTGTAGTTGCATACGTATCAAAAGACAGTCCCGCAGAGAAAGCTGGCCTTAAAAGAGGAGATATTATATATCAGATAGACGGCAAAACTCTTACTGTAGACAATTACATGGATTTGTATTATTCATCAAATATTACACTATCTTTTGCCAAACTTAATGGTTTAGAAGTTATACCTACAGATAAAAAGGTATCTATGATAGCTATTGAAATGTATGAAAACCCAATTCTATGCGACACAGTATATAATTTCAATGGAAAGAAAGTAGGATATCTGGCATACAGCAGTTTTGACTTGACATCTATTCCTGAACTTATAAATATATGCAAGGATTTCAAAAGTGAAGGCATTAAAGAACTTGTCCTTGACTTAAGATACAATGGAGGAGGATACGTAATAACTGAAAATGTTTTGGCATCAATGTTTGCACCACAAACTAATGTCACCAATAAAGATATTTTTGAAAAAGAAGATTATAATGATTTCTTTACTGAATACTATAAGCAGGAAGGAATTTCTACTGAAACACGGTTCGAAACAGAATATAATTATAATTATAATGACATAAACCAGCATGTCAGCACCAAAGATGCGAACATTGGTCTTGAAAAGATTTATGGTATTATAACAGGTAACAGTGCCTCTGCTTCAGAAGCTTTGCTTTCAGGACTTATGCCATATATGGATATTGAACTAATAGGACAGAAGTCGCATGGTAAATATTGTACAGGATGGATGCTTGCTGCTGAAGATGCTTACAAGACAGTTCCACCAGCAATAAAGAACTGGGGTATTTATGTAATGGTCAGCATATATAAAAATGCAAACGACGAAACTCCTTGTATGCCAAACGGACTTACACCTGATTTAAATGCAGAAGATTACCCACTGGAAACATATCAGCTGGGCGACGTAAATGAGGCTATGCTGAAGGTGGCATTGCAAAGAGCAGGAAAGGTATATCCAGAATCAAGAAGCAGCGTAACTTATTCACCATTTATTGACTCTAAGGTAATTGAAACTCCTAAAAAAACTAACTTCGGAAAAAGAATCATCATGCCTTCACTATCACGTATGCCTGGTATCGAGTAGAAAGCAGAACAGGAGTAAGAGTGAGATATCCGCTTTTGATACGACCATCGGAATCGAGAACCAAAGGTTGTTCGGACAACATTTTCCGATGAGACAGCAGTGCTTCACCATCTGAATTATAATGTTCTGTAACAAAATAGCCATGTGAGGATGAAGATAGGTATCTGTCACAAATGATACGTGACACGACACCCATATTCATCCTCATATTTATTTCAACACAAGGATGCAATAATATTGATTCATCTTGGGAACAAAGCATCATATCTACACCTAAATAACCGGAATAACATCCGGCAATCATATCACCTAAAACGCTGGTTAGAATACCACGTACTTCATGCAAGAGTTCAATAGATATACCATACGAAAGTAAATGAGATTCAATTTGCGAATCAGACATTAATATATTCCGCTTATAATTACCAAAAGCATCAGTATCAAACAATGAATAACCAGCAAAACTGACTCTTGCATCTGCCGAAGAATAGAATTCCATTGCAAAATCGCATACCTTTTTATATATAGGCTCGGCCATTATACATCCCTGGGTACGCAATATGCGGGATATCCATCCTTCAATATTTGTACTCCAAGTAGATAATGAAACCTTACATAATCCTCTCCCACTACCAGACCATGGAGCTTTCAAAATTATATTACCGTCAGTAAGAAGATGAGTCTTTACATCATCTATGCTATAACAGCAATATGCCCGTCCACATGTACCTTTGACAGAAGAAAAATATGACAATACATCTACGCATCTCTGACGACCGGACAAATAACGAATTCTATTCAATCTATCTTTATCAGGCAATATCATTGTATCGACACCTTCACTGGCAAGAGAATAAACTAAAGCCGGACTCCATCCCCAAGGAATTATTTCGCTATAAAGACTACTGTCAACAAATCTTTTTGTATCAAACTGTATAAACGATGATACCTGACTGACAAAAGTACTTATGACATTATTATCTGATATTCTGACATAAGCATCTTCTTGAGCGTACCACACAGGAAGAGAACTCAAATCGTCACTCATACGGATTATCTCAGAGGAAACCTTAAAATAAGGAGTAAAATTGGCCAATGCCATATCATGCCACGGATTAAATATATATAACTGCTTGCTCATCATAAAATCGCCGGATTTTATTTACAAAGATATACTAAAAATTAATTTTTGCTATGTTGAGTTTGCAATATTATTAACTATTCGTATATTTGCACCGAAAGTAACGAATATATTCATGGAGGCTTTTTACAGAACACATTCTTATTTGGTAGAACATACCAATGCTCCTGTACGCAGAGAGCTAATGGACGAAATAGACTGGAGCGCACGTCTGATTGGTATCAAAGGTACACGGGGTGTTGGCAAGACTACTTTCCTTTTGCAGTATGCGAAAGAAAAGTATGGTTTTGACCGTTCATGCCTGTATGTAAACATGAATAACTTCTACTTTTCTAAAGTAAGTCTTGTTGACTTTGCCGCCGATTTCATTAAGCGCGGAGGTAAAGTTCTTCTTATAGACCAGGTGTTCAAACTGCCAGACTGGAGTGCTGCCCTTCGTACATGTTACGAAAAGTATCCAAACTTAAAAATCGTATTTACAGGTTCATCTGTAATGAGACTAAAGGAAGAAAATCCGGAGCTTAACGGTATCGTTAAATCATATAATTTAAGAGGATTTTCATTCAGGGAATTCCTTAACCTACAGACTGGCAACAATTTCTCAAAATATTCGTTGGAAGAAATACTTAACAACCACGAACATATAGCCAAGACTATACTTCCACATGTCAATCCAACACAGTATTTACAGGATTACATACATCATGGTTTTTACCCGTTCTTCCTCGAAAAAAGAAATTTTTCAGAAAATCTACTTAAGACCATGAACATGATGGTTGAAGTAGATATACTGTTAATCAAACAAATCGAGCTGAAATATCTCTCGAAAATAAAAAAATTACTATATTTACTGGCAGTTGACGGACCTGGAGCTCCAAACGTAAGCCAACTGGCGGAAGAAATACAGACTTCACGCGCTACTGTAATGAATTACATCAAATATCTGGCCGATGCAAGACTGATAAACATGGTTTACCCTAAAGGAGAGTCTTTCCCGAAAAAGCCCGCTAAAATCATGATGCATAACACCAGCCTGATGTACAGCATATACCCGGTGAAAGTTGAAGAACAGGATGTACTGGAAACATTCTTTGTAAATTCTTTGTGGAAGGACCACAAGATAAACAAAGGAGATAAAGGCACTTCATTCCTTGTGGACAATGACTTGCACTTCAGGATTTGCGCTGAAGGATGCAAATTCAAGACAAGCCCGAATGTGTATTATGCAATGCATAAACTTGAGTTGGGACACGGAAACCAGATTCCACTATGGATGTTCGGTTTCCTATATTAACGCGAGAATATAAGTTCTTATTAACTAATTATTATAATTTAGTAATTGTATGACTAAACAAAAAAAATTCATCACTTGTGATGGTAACCAGGCTGCTGCACATATATCATATATGTTCTCAGAAGTAGCAGCTATCTACCCTATCACTCCATCTTCTACAATGGCTGAATATGTAGATGAATGGGCTGCCGCAGGACGTAAAAACATCTTCGGCGAAACAGTTCTTGTTCAGGAAATGCAGTCAGAAGGCGGTGCAGCAGGTGCTGTTCACGGATCTCTTCAGGCTGGTGCCTTGACTACTACTTACACTGCATCTCAGGGTCTGCTTCTTATGATTCCTAACATGTATAAGATTGCAGGTGAATTCCTTCCATGTGTATTCCACGTATCTGCACGTACACTTGCATCTCACGCATTGTGTATCTTCGGCGACCATCAGGACGTTATGTCTTGCCGTCAGACAGGTTTCGCTATGCTTTGCGAAGGTTCTGTACAGGAAGTTATGGATTTGGCTGGTGTTGCCCATTTGTCAACTATCAAGTCTCGCGTTCCATTCCTGAACTTCTTCGACGGTTTCCGTACTTCACACGAGATACAGAAAATTGAAATGCTGGAAAATGAAGACCTTGCTCCTCTTATCGATCAGAAAGCATTGGCTGAATTCCGCGAACGTGCTCTTAGCCCTAACAAACCTGTTGCGCGCGGTATGGCTGAAAACCCAGACCACTTCTTCCAGCACAGAGAATCATGCAACCCATTCTATGAAGCAGTTCCTGCTATCGTAGAAGAATATATGAACGAAATCAACAAGATTACAGGACGTAACTACGGCTTGTTCAACTACTATGGTGCTGAAGACGCTGAACGCGTAATCATCGCTATGGGTTCTGTAACTGAAGCTGCCCGCGAAGCTATCGACCACTTGATGGCTAACGGCGAAAAAGTTGGTTTGGTTTCTGTACACTTGTATCGTCCATTCTCTGCTAAACACTTCCTTGCTGCTGTACCTAAGACTGCTAAACGTATCGCAGTTCTTGACCGTACAAAAGAACCTGGAGCTAACGGCGAACCTCTTTACCTTGACGTTAAAGACTGCTTCTACGGACAGGAAAATGCCCCAGTTATCGTTGGTGGACGCTACGGTCTTGGTTCTAAGGACACTACTCCTGCTCAGATTCTTTCTGTTTACGAAAACTTGGCATTGCCTACTCCTAAAGACCACTTCACAATCGGTATAGTTGACGACGTTACATTCACTTCTCTTCCTAAGAAAGAAGAAATCGCTCTTGGCGGTGAAGGTATGTTCGAAGCTAAGTTCTACGGACTTGGCGCTGACGGTACTGTAGGTGCTAACAAGAACTCTGTAAAAATCATTGGTGACAACACTAACAAATATTGCCAGGCATACTTCTCATACGACTCTAAGAAGTCTGGTGGTTTCACTTGCTCTCACTTGCGTTTCGGTGACCACCCAATCCGCTCTACATACTTGGTAACTACTCCTAACTTCGTAGCTTGCCACGTACAGGCTTACTTGCACATGTACGATGTAACTCGCGGTTTGCGTAAGAACGGTACTTTCCTTCTTAACACTATCTGGGAAGGTGAAGAACTTGCTAAGAACTTGCCTAACAAGGTTAAGAAATATTTCGCAGAAAACAATATCACTGTTTACTACATCAATGCAACTAAGATTGCTCAGGAAATCGGTCTTGGTAACCGTACTAACACAATCCTTCAGTCTGCATTCTTCCGTATCACAGGCGTTATCCCTGTAGAACTTGCTGTAGAACAGATGAAGAAATTCATCGTTAAGTCTTACGGTAAGAAGGGTGAAGACGTTGTAAACAAGAACTATGCTGCTGTTGACCGTGGTGGTGAATACAAACAGCTTACTGTAGATCCAGCATGGGCTAGCCTCGAAGTTGAAGGTGCTGCTGCTAACAACGATCCAGCATTCATCAACGAAGTTGTTCGTCCTATCAACGCTCAGGACGGTGACTTGCTTCCAGTTTCTGCATTCAAAGGTATCGAAGACGGTACTTGGCATCAGGGAACAGCTAAATACGAAAAACGTGGTGTAGCTGCTTTCGTTCCAGAATGGAATGCTGAAAACTGTATCCAGTGTAACAAGTGTGCTTACGTTTGTCCTCACGCTGCTATCCGTCCATTCGTTCTTGACGCTAACGAACAGGCTGGAGCTAACTTCACTTCATTGAAGGCTGTTGGTAAGCAGTTCGACGGTATGACATTCCGTATGCAGGTTGACGTTTTGGACTGCTTGGGTTGCGGCAACTGTGCTGACGTATGTCCGGGTAATCCTAAGAAGGGTGGTAAGGCGCTTACTATGAAACCTCTTGAAACACAGCTTGCTGAAGCTGCTAACTGGACTTACTGCATCGACAACGTTAAGAGCAAACAGCACTTGGTAGACATCAAGGCTAACGTTAAGAACTCTCAGTTCGCTACTCCATTGTTCGAGTTCTCTGGAGCTTGCTCTGGTTGTGGTGAAACTCCATACGTTAAGTTGATTTCTCAGTTGTTCGGTGACCGTGAAATGGTAGCTAACGCAACAGGATGTTCTTCTATCTATTCTGGTTCAGTTCCTTCAACTCCATATACAACTAACGAAAAAGGTCAGGGTCCAGCATGGGCTAACTCATTGTTCGAAGACTTCTGCGAATTCGGTCTTGGTATGGAATTGGCTAACAAGAAACTCCGCAACCGTCTGGAAGAAGCAATGAAGGCTGCTATCGCTGCTGAAGGTACTCCAGCTGAATACAAGGAAGCATTCCAGGAATGGATTGACGGCCGCAACGATGCTGACAAGAGCAAAGCTGCTGCTGAAAAGATCATCCCTATGGTAGAAGCTGCAAAAGACAAGTGCTCTTACTGCGCTACTATCGCTGAATTCAAAGACTACCTGGTAAAACGCTCACAGTGGATTATCGGTGGTGACGGTGCTTCTTACGATATAGGTTACGGTGGTCTTGACCACGTTATCGCTTCTGGTGAAGATGTAAACATCCTTGTACTTGATACAGAAGTTTACTCTAACACTGGTGGTCAGTCATCTAAGGCTACTCCTCTTGGTGCTATCGCTAAATTCGCTGCATCTGGTAAGAGAGTACGTAAGAAAGACCTTGGTATGATAGCTACAACTTACGGATATGTTTACGTTGCACAGATTGCAATGGGTGCTGACCAGGCTCAGACATTGAAGGCTATCCGCGAAGCTGAAGCTTATCCAGGTCCATCATTGGTTATCGCATACGCTCCATGTATCAACCACGGTTTGAAAGCTGGTATGGGTAAATCTCAGGCTGAAGAGGCTAAGGCTGTAGAATGTGGTTACTGGCACTTGTGGCGCTTCAACCCAGCATTGGAAGACGAAGGTAAGAACCCATTCTCACTTGACTCTAAAGAACCAAACTGGGAAGGATTCCAGGATTACTTGAAGGGCGAGGTTCGTTTCGCTTCTGTAATGAAACAGTATCCTGCTGAAGCTGCTGACTTGTTCGCTGCTTGCGAAGACATGGCTAAGAAACGTTATGCTTCTTACAAGCGTATGGCTGCTATGGACTGGAGCAACGAAGAATAATCTATAACGGATTAATATAAAAAATTGACGGCTGAGTACAAATCGAACTCAGCCGTCTCTTTTTTATTTAAAATAAAATCAAAATATACAGAACTTATCCATCAAATTTTTCTTATACTTCCGCGATACAGCAATGTCAGTACAGTCATCAAACGGTGGGCATAACACACAATTATTATCCTGAATCATCACAAGATAATCCAAATTTATGATATATGACTGATGTACCTGTACAAACCTTTTATAAAATGAGCATAAAAAATCTGCCGAAACATTTCTCCTCAATGAGACGCTTTCCTTTGTAATCAATACAGCCTCCCAGATTTTGCGGTCGGAAGCATATCTGAAAAATCCTACATCTGCCAACTTGATCATCTTCATTTCTCCCGTAGGCAACACTACCATAAATGAAGATTCATTATGAGTATTTACTATATCTTCGCTTTCAAATAACGGAGGATTGGTCTCATAATCAACAAGAAATCTTGAAATAACTATATCAAACTCCTTTCTGTCTATAGGCTTAAGCAGGAAATCAAAAGCACTATTCCTCAAAGCATTTATCATATATTTGTCGTGTGCGGTATAGAACACAACACGCATATTCCAGTTTATATCATTCTTTACTTTACCCAACACCTCCATTCCGTACATTTCAGGCAACTCAACATCAAGGAACAATAAATCCGGCATAACCCTCTTTATCATGGATATTCCCGATACCGCATCATGGGCTACTCCTTCGACATGAAATCTGGGATAACTTTTCAACTGCTCTATCAAAGCTTTTGCAGAATCATGTTCATCGTCTATTATCGCAACTTTGTAAAATACTGACATAATCATTTACTAATAATATATGAGTAATCCAAAGGCAATGAATATCTTATTTCACAGCCTGTTTCTGAATTGTCAAGTGGTACATTAACTATTCGCATTGTTATGGGCACTTTGTTGTACATATTAAGCAACTGGATACTCTGTGTTACTACCTTCAATCCGGTTCCAGTTCCACGATTATCACTAATCTGCTTAAATCCGCCACCGTTATCTGTTATACTGATATATATTTTATCTGCATCTTTATTTATTCTGATCCATAATTTCTTATCACCTTTCTTTGTCCTCAAGGCATGTTTCAACGCATTCTCAACTGGAATCTGAATTAGCATAGAAGGGATTTGAATTTCATATAAAGACATATCATCCATTTTATTAATCTCATAATGAAAATCACTTCCCATAGTCTGCTCTTGCAATGATATGTATGTTTTCACGAAATCAAGTTCATCGTACAGACTAATAGATAAGTTTCCTGTCAATTCAAGGTTTTTACGGATTAGTTTAGAAAGGTTTACCAGACTATTCTTGTCTTCCTCGTTATTAAATCTGACAACCTCCCTGTTTAATACATTAAAAATAAAATGTGGAGAAATTCTGTTTCTTATGTTTTCAAGTCGCAAAGAACTGATATCCTTACGCATATTCCAGATTTTCTTGTCGGTACGACGTTTTCTGAATATAATAAGAATACACAACAAAGAAACTATAAGGAGCAAACTAAGTATCAATACATAAATCCACTGATGAAGGATCAATACCTGGCTTTCTTTTTCTTTAATAAAAATCTCCTTCTTCATCAAAGTGCTGTCCTGCTTATACTTCAAAGAAATTTCCGCCGAATGCATTTTAATTCTTTCATTTCTGATGGAATCGTCCATTCGCACATTTTTCGTTTGATAAATATATGCATTCTTGTAGTCTCCACTTTCCTCAAAATAATGCTGAAGATACTTATTTCGAATGAGCAACATATTAGGCTCTATAAAATCAGGTTTTACAGCATTATTAATAATATTCGAAGCAAGCTTTATCTCACCTTTCTTTAAAGCCAATTCTATCAGCTGAGTTTCAATATAGTATAAAGCAGATACCTGGTTTATTGATTTAAAAAAAGAATAACAGTCCTCAAGATAAAGAGTAGCCGAATCTGTCTCATTCATAAGCATAAAGACCTCGCCCATATTTACCTTAGTAAAATTACGTTCAAATTCCATATCAGGGTAAGAATTGGCCAAAGCCAACGATTTTCGGAAATACTCCATAGACTTTTCATAATCTCCCCGATAATAATATGAATTTCCACGATTATTCAAGTAAATATGCTTTTCGAAAGGCAGCATTAAATCATAATAGAAACCCGCCTTATCGAAATAATAATCACAATGCTTGTAATCACGCAAATCCATATAAACTTGAGCAAGGCCATAATATGAAGGGAACCTTTCTTTCTCAGGTATCTGAAGCGAATCTGAAATCAACAATGACTTTCTATACCAATATGCACCCAAATCAAACTTACCACAACGTACATAAGAATCTGCAAGATTTATGGAAATATCTATCAAATCGCGCGAAAGGCCAAGCATTGAAGAATTCTTATATGCATTTTCAAAATAATAAACAGCAGAATCCATTACAGCCCTCCTTGCATATAAATTACCTCGCATATTATTAACGTTGGAAAGTAATTTATAGGATATATTTTCATTTTGACTATTGTTTAAGAACTCTGAGATTCCATCAAGAAATATTTCAACAGAGTCATATTCCGACAAGAATAATTTAGCCTTTGCCTTGAGTAGCAACAATGAATAATAATCTTCATTTATCCCTGAAACAGAGATAACACTATCAATTTTCCTAACCACTATATCAGGATATGCCCCTATCAAGCTATCACACTGAGATAAAAAAACGTCATTATGATAGTTTGCTTCCCCTTCATGCCTTGATATACAGACAGTAAACAACAGTTGTGAGATAATTAGACTAAATACAATAACAAAAAATCTACCCATAAATTATTGTCTATTTATTTACAAAGAAATAAAAAACATATTAGTAAACAAAAGTTATAATCATTTATTTCCATTAATAATTAAACGTTTTTCATTAATTTGTACAATCATAAATCATCACTAAACTATTCACTGGAAAAATAAAAGGCAGTATTACATGTAAACAAAAAAAATTTGATGATATTTGCATCATAATTAAGTATAAAGAAGACATGAACTATAAAGAAACCATTGAATATTTGTATAATGTCACTCCACTATTCCAAAACATTGGAAAAGATGCATATAAGGAAGGATTAGGTAACACAATCGAACTGGACAATTATTTTAATCATCCACACAAAAAATTCAAGACTATTCATATTGCAGGAACAAACGGCAAAGGCTCATGTTCGCATACAATTGCTGCAATATTACAGTCTGCCGGATATAAAACCGGATTATACACTTCACCTCATTTGGTTGACTTCAGCGAACGTATCAGAGTGGACGGGGAACCTATTGAAGAGGAATTTGTAGTAAAATTCGTTAAAGACCACAAACACTTTTTCGAGCCGTTACATCCGTCATTTTTTGAATTGACAACAGCTATGGCTTTTCTATATTTTGCACAAAAAAAAGTAGATGTGGCAGTTATTGAAGTCGGACTCGGGGGAAGATTGGATTGTACAAACATAATATCACCTGATTTAAGCATAATAACAAATATAAGCTTAGACCACACACAGTTCCTTGGAACCACACTTCCTGCCATAGCAAAAGAAAAAGCCGGTATAATAAAAAGTAATATTCCGGTAATTATAGGTGAATACACAGACGAGACTAAAGATGTTTTCAGCGAGAAGGCCAAGTCTGTAAATGCCGAAATTATATTTGCACAAGATAATGTATTGATAGAAAATGTAACAACAAATGATAATGCCCACTTCGTATATCAAACAAAAAATATAAAAGACCTTTACGGCGAGCTAAACGGATATTATCAGATAAAAAATACCAATACTATTCTTAACGCAATAAAGAAACTGAAAGATATTGGATACAAAGTTAATGAAAACAACGTAAGGGAAGGATTCAAAAATGTATGCGAACTTACAGGATTAATGGGAAGATGGCAAAAGCTTGAGGAAAAACCAACAATAATATGCGACACCGGACATAATATCGGTGGAATGAAATATATCACCGAACAGCTATCCAACATGAAATATGACAAGCTTCATATAGTAATAGGTATGGTAAACGACAAAGACATAAATGGAGTTATGTCTTTGCTTCCACCCAATGCGCAATATTATTTCACTCAGGCATCTGTGAAAAGGGCTTTACCCGCTAATGAGATAAAGAACATAGGGAATAATCACGGACTAAAAGGAAATGCATATAGCAATGTAAATGAAGCTTTGGAGGCTGCCAAAGCTTCTGCAAGCCATAATGATTTGATTTTCGTTGGAGGAAGTACTTTCATTGTGTCAGACCTTATTGTATTATACAAAAATCATAAATAAGCCCGGTATCAATACTTTTAAAAGAAGATAGAGTTTCTTTTTCGTGAAAAAAGTTTGGGTATTTTAAATAAAATCTTTTTATTTGCACTATAAAATAATTGATGTGTAAATAAAAAGATTTTTTAATATATGGACAACACATTTTACCATGAAAACAATTTAAGCGGTCTTAAAAGAGAAGACTTTAAGAAAACAATCGATGGAAAAGAAACAGATTTGTTTATCCTGACTAATGAAAAAGGTGCAGAAATCGCAGTAACAAACTATGGAGGTGCCATTTTGACAATGATGATGCCAGACAAAAACGGCAAATTCGAAAGTGTAATACAAGGTCATGACACAATAGATAATGTTATCAACAGCCCTGAAACGTTCTTAAGTACACTGATAGGAAGATATGGCAACAGAATAGCCAAGGGTAAATTCAAATTAGACGGAGTAGAATACAATCTTACCATAAACAATGGTCCAAATTCACTTCACGGAGGACCTACAGGTTATCACGCACGCGTTTGGGACGCTGAACAAACAAGCGCAAATAGTCTCGCATTACATTATCTTTCAAAAGACGGTGAAGAAGGTTTTCCTGGCAACCTTGACATAACTGTTACATATACATTGTCTAACGACAACGAATTTATTATCACATATACAGCCGTAACTGATAAAAAGACATTGGTTAATCTTACACATCATGCTTTCTTCAGCCTTTCCGGTGTAAAGAATCCAACACCATCTGTAGAAAACAACATACTTACAATTAATGCCGACTTCTATACTCCTATTGACGAAGTTTCTATACCAACAGGAGAAATCAGCAAAGTTGAAGGTACACCAATGGATTTCAGAACTCCACAAACAGTAGGAAGCAGAATTAACGATAACTTCCAGCAACTTATCAATGGTGCAGGTTACGACCATTGCTATGTATTGAATAAAGAAGAACAGGGTGTATTGACTTTCGCTGCAAAATGCGTTGACCCTGATAGCGGCAGAAGCCTTGAAGTATATACTACAGAACCTGGAGTACAGCTATATACAGCAAACTGGCAAAGTGGTTTCAAGGGTTACCACGGTGCAACATTCCCTGCAAGAAGCGCTATATGCTTTGAAGCACAGCGTTTCCCGGACACTCCTAATAAAGCACATTTCCCATCAGCAGTACTTGCTCCCGGCGAGACTTACCATCAGGTAACAATTTATAAATTTGGAATTGAAAAATAACCTAACCTAATAATTAATCATTTTATCTCTTAAACAAATTATGAACCAACAAAAACAAAACGGTAACTTCATTGCAATCATAACAATGTTCTTTTTGTTTGCGATGATTTCATTCGTTACCAACCTTGCTGCTCCTTTTGGCACTATATGGAAAAACCAATATGCCGGAGCAAACACATTAGGTATGATGGGAAACATGATGAACTTCCTGGCCTATTTGTTTATGGGTATCCCTGCCGGTAATATGCTGGTTAAGATAGGATACAAAAAAACAGCTTTAACAGCTATTGCTATCGGTTTTGTAGGATTGCTTATTCAATACTCTTCAAGCTTGTTTGGAGCAAATGTAAGTGTATTCAATGCCGGCGAATACGTAATTAAACTTAATTTCATCATCTATCTGCTCGGTGCTTTTGTCTGCGGTTTCTGCGTATGTATGCTCAACACAGTAGTAAACCCTATGCTTAACCTTCTCGGTGGAGGTGGTAACAAAGGTAATCAGCTCATCCAGACAGGTGGTGCGCTTAATTCTTTGTCAGGTACTTTGACACCTCTATTTGTAGGTGTACTTATCGGTACAGTAACAGAAAAAACTGCCATGTCCGATGTCGCTCCATTGTTGTTCATCGCAATGGGAGTTTTCGCATTTACTTTTATCGTTATTTCATTTGTTGCCATACCTGAACCTCACATGAGAAAAGGTAATGAGAAAACTGAAAAGTTTGCTCATAGCCCATGGAGCTTCAGACATACTGTTCTTGGTGTTATCGGCATATTTATCTATGTAGGTATTGAAATAGGTATCCCTGGCACATTGCTTTTCTATTTGGCTGACCCTACAGAAAAAGGCGCAGGCATTCTTACCAACGGAGCGGCAATCGGAGGTGCAATTGCAGCAATCTACTGGTTATTGATGTTGATAGGACGTCTTACAAGTAGTATCATCAGTGGAAAAGTATCAACACGCACTCAGCTTATCACCGTTTCAGCTACTGCTATTGTATTTACAGTATTGGCAATCTCTATACCAAAATCTGTTGGTGTAAATGTTCCAACATTCGTATATGACCCAATAGCAAAAACAAGCGAAACTCTTGTAAATGCCGGAATATCTGAAGAAGAAGTCGCAACATTCATTGCAAATCCATCTGAAGAAGCGTTGACACAGTATTCAGACGAACTTCAGGCAGCTAATATCAAGCCTTCTTATATAATGGGCTCACTTGAAACTCCAAAAGTTCCTTTCAGTGCTATTCTTTTGGTTTTGTGCGGTCTTTGCACATCAATCATGTGGGGTGGTATTTTCAACCTTGCAGTAGAAGGCCTTGGTAAATATACAGCTCAGGCATCAGGTATTTTTATGATGATGGTAGTCGGTGGAGGTATTCTTCCGCTTGTTCAACAGTTCATCTCTGACGAGGCTGGATATATGGCAAGCTATTGGTTAATCGTAGCAATGTTTGCCTATCAGCTATTCTACGGTCTCATAGGATGCAAGAACGTAAACAAAGACATTCCTGTAGAATAATTAACACAGAGTCATGATAGTATAATTCAATTATGCTATCATGATTTTATTATATTAACCTTTTAATATTTACAATCATGGACATAGAATTTGTAAGAAGCCGCTTTATCAAACATTTCGACGGTACTACTGGCTCAATATATGCCTCACCGGGACGTATCAACCTTATTGGTGAACACACAGACTACAATGGTGGTTTTGTTTTCCCTGGTGCAGTTGACAAAAGTATGATGGCAGAAATCAAGCCTAACGGAACAGATAAGGTTTGCGCATATTCAATCGACCTTAAGGATTATGTAGAATTCGGTCTGAACGAAGAAGATGCTCCATCAGCAAGCTGGGCAAGATATATTTTCGGTGTTTGCCGCGAAATGATCAAACGTGGTGTTGACGTAAAAGGATTCAATACAGCATTTGCAGGTGACGTTCCTCTGGGTGCCGGTATGTCTTCTTCTGCTGCATTGGAATCAACATACGCTTTTGCATTGAACGACTTGTTTGGCGATAACAAAATTGACAAATTTGAATTGGCAAAGGTTGGTCAGGCAACAGAACATAATTATTGCGGTGTTAATTGCGGTATCATGGACCAGTTTGCATCAGTATTTGGTAAAGAAGGCAGCTTAATCCGTCTTGATTGCCGTTCATTGGAATACCAATACTTCCCATTCAAACCAGAAGGCTACAGACTTGTACTTGTTGACTCTGTAGTTAAACACGAATTGGCATCATCAGCTTACAACAAACGCCGTCAGAGTTGTGAAAATGTAGTTGCAGCAATTAAGAAAACTCATCCAAACGTTGAATTCCTCCGCGACTGTACAATGGATATGCTGAATGCTGTTAAGAATGATGTCTCTGAAGAAGACTACAAACGTGCAGAATATGTAATCGAAGAAATCCAAAGAGTTCTTGATGTTTGCGACGCTTTGGAAAAAGGCGATTATGAAACTGTAGGACAGAAAATGTTCGAAACTCACCACGGCATGAGCAAATTGTACGAAGTAAGCTGCGAAGAACTTGACTTCTTGAATGATATCGCATTCGATTGCGGCGTAACCGGTTCTCGTGTAATGGGCGGTGGATTTGGTGGATGTACTATCAACCTCGTTAAAAATGAATTATACGAAACATTCGTCACTACAGCAAAAGAACGTTTCAAAGAAAAATTCGGCCGTAGCCCTAAAGTTTACGATGTAGTTATCGGCAACGGTTCACGCAAAATATGCTAATATAATATTTGAAATAGAAATATATGAGAGAGAGTCCGCAAACGGACTCTCTTTTTTTTCATATACCCAATAATAAAATTAAATATATTAAAATCATTTTAAAGACTGACTAACCACCTTATTTTTCCTAAAAAAACATATTGACAGACTACATATAGAATATATATTCAGTATCTTTGGAAATAACATCAAATATTCTATATATGAAGATAATATATTCCATAATCATATTTCTCTTATTCCCTCTATTTATCAACGCACAGAGCTTGAATGAGAAAGGAGTAATAATATCATCGACTGATTCAGTAACCAATACTGATTACATGTTACCTGCGGAAAGCAATACAGACTCACTAAACATAAATCTGGTTGCCCCAATAAGCAATATCAGTATATATTCACCATTCAGCATGTATGGAATAAGTCCTTTCTCGTATAATTACGCTAATTGGGAGCTACATAAGGGATTTAATGCTTCAATAGGCATGAACGTAACCTTCAGTCCTTCAAAATATGCGCCATCCGGTGTTGGTTTCGGACAAGACGTTGCTTTTATGTATGCTTTACCTGTCAACAACAGACTAAGTGTAGCAGCCGGACTGTATGCTACAAACATGAATTGGGGATTTATCAATTACAGAAATATAGGAATAGCCGGTGTAGCCGCATTCAAATTAAACGACAAAATAACTCTTTACGGATACGGCAACAAATCGCTGATGCCTCAACGTTCACCTATGTATTGTCCACTACCCAATTTTGCTCCCGACAAATTTGGAGGTATGATTAATTTCAAGATAGGAGAAAGTTCTTCCATTAGTTTTGGTGTAGAAGGTATAAAAGGATACGGTCCATACTATTGGTAACATCATACGGGCATATTTCCTGGTGCAAACTGAAGTGTGACGCACCGCAAACTAAAGTGTGACGCACTGCAAACTATAGTATGAAGCACTGCAAACTATAGTCAGCAGAAAAGAACATCAGAGTTTCTACACAAATCTGTTGGTAAACCTTATCACATTATGGGATAAAAATCATAACTTTGCACCCCGAAAATTAAATAGAGTATATATGTCACAAAAAGTAACTGCTACCGAATTAGGAACCAAACCTATAGGTAAACTTCTTATGCAATATGCTATACCTGCAATTATTGCAATGACAGCATCGTCACTTTATAACATGGTGGACAGTATTTTTATCGGTCACGGAGTTGGTCCAATGGCAATTTCAGGACTTGCCATCACTTTCCCTTTGATGAATTTAGCCGCAGCCTTCGGTTCTTTGGTAGGTGTCGGCGCGTCAACTTTAGTATCTGTAAAATTAGGGCAGAAAGATTATTCTTCAGCGCAGCACATATTGGGAAATGTTGTTTCGCTTAATGTTATAATGGGTATATTGTTCACCATAATAGCCCTTATATTTCTTGACCCGATATTATACTTCTTCGGCGCGAGCGAAGCTACAATACCTTATGCACGCGACTATATGGTAATAATCCTGCTCGGAAATGCAGTCACACATCTTTATCTCGGTCTGAACTCTGTCCTCCGTTCGGCAGGACATCCACAAAAAGCAATGGTGGCAACCATACTTACCGTTGTAATAAATACAATACTTGACCCTCTGTTCATATATGGTTTTGATATGGGGATAAAAGGTGCGGCGGTTGCAACCATTTTAGCACAGATAATATCTCTGGTATGGCTCATAATAATATTCTGCAATAAAAATGAGCTCCTACACTTCAGGCGTGGCATTTACAGGCTTCACGGAAATCTGGTGTCAAATATTATCGGTATCGGTATGGCTCCATTCCTTATGAATTTAGCTTCATGTTTTATTGTCATTCTTATTAATAAGGGTCTGAAACTATACGATGGCGACCTTGCCATAGGTGCATTCGGTATAGTGAACAGAATAGTATTCCTGTTTGTCATGATTGTAATGGGACTTAATCAGGGAATGCAACCAATTGCAGGATACAACTTCGGTGCAAAACAATACCAAAGAGTAAACCATGTTATGAAACTGACAGTGATTGCCGCCACAATAATAACAACTTCCGGATTTATTGTAGGCGAATTCATACCAAGACTCGCAGTCTCTGCATTTACAACTGATGAGACACTTGTCAATCTTTCTGCAAACGGACTGAGAATAGTAGTGATGTTTTTCCCAATCATAGGCTTTCAGATGGTTACATCAAACTTTTTCCAAAGCATCGGAATGGCAAGAAAAGCAATTATACTTTCACTGAGCCGTCAGGTTCTGATACTAATCCCTTGCCTGTTTATCCTGCCGTTGTTTTTTGGTTCACGCGGGGTATGGATAAGCATGCCTATCTCAGACCTTGCAGCAAGCATATTGGCTGCAATCATGCTTTACAAACAGTTCCAGCAATTCAAGAAACATAGCACTGAAGTTATTTCATAAATAGATTTTGAATTTTAATTCTTAAGAATTATATTTGTAGAAAGTCATATTAAAATCATACGACCATGAAAGATAATTTTGTTATAAACCTTGGACGCCAATTAGGTAGTGGCGGAAGGGAAATAGGCGAAAAATTAGCAAAAGAACTTAATATAGCTTTCTATGACAAAGAGTTGATAAACCTTGCTTCAAAAGAGAGCGGACTATGTAGGGAATTCTTTGAACAAGCAGACGAAAAAGCTTCGAAAACAATACTGGGCGGACTTTTCGGATCAAGATTCCCTTTTCTGACAGAAGGTGCCTATCCATATAATTCATATCTCAGCAATGATTCCTTATTCAAGATTCAAAGCGATGTGATAAGGGATTTGGCGGAGAAACAGTCTTGTCTTTTTGTTGGAAGATGCGCCGACTATATATTACGTGACCATCCTCGATGCGCAAACGTGTTTATATCATCATCACCTGAAGCAAGAATTGAAAGATTAATGTCAAAATTAGAAGTTTCGGCCGAAGAGGCGGAAGAACTGATGGAAAAGGCCGACAAGAAACGTTCGTCATATTATAACTATTACAGTTACAATACATGGGGAGCAGCAGCGACATATCATCTGTGTGTAGATTCATCGGTTTTGGGAATTGACGGCACAGTAGAATTCGTAAAAGAATTTGTCACAAAAAAGCTAAATCTATAAAATATCATCATAAGCCATAGAGCATTATTGTTCTATGGCTGTTTTTTATTATCCACCACTTCTTTTTCATATAGTCCGGGAGAAGTTCCTGTTATCTGTTTAAATACGCGATTGAAATTATTGGGTGTGCTAAACCCTGTCTCATAAGCTATCTGCTGCATTGTCATCCCTCCATCCGAAAAAAGCTCTATAGCTCTGTTATTCTGTGCATATTCAAGAACGAATTAAATCTGATTCCTGAATCATGCAGCAAACGGCTCAGATTTCTTACAGAAATATTAAATTCAATTGCTACCTGCTCTATTTTAAGATTTGAAAAAGCATGTTCCCTCATATAGCATAATATAGGGTATAATCTGTGATCATTAGGTATGGACATCGTTTTCAGCAGGAAATCAACTTTATAGCTCAATGATGGGAGCAAATTAAAGAAAGAATTATTCGGTTGGGTATGTATTCAGGGTACAATATTCCTGCTCATCATCATGAGCTATCGACTTTGGCGTGACCGCGAAGAGACATTCCGCCATCCCGTACATAAGGCCATGAACTTCCACAGGAAAGTGAAGACCAGAATGCGCAAAGGATACAAGACAATTGAAAACCAATAACCATAAATTTAAAGAAAAAAGGTTGCCTAAGAAAAAATCTTAGACAACCTTATAAAATTATTTATACTGTTACGCTCATTACTGTTTCATCAGATATTCCTTGAATGACGCAAAATCCTTGCTCATAGGCACACTAAGTTTTGTTCCACGCATGAACTCCTGAAGTTTTTCCGGGATTTTCACCTCTGCTCCTATGATGTTCTGTACAGTCTGCAGGAACTTGGCAGGATGAGCTGTCTCGAGGAATACACCAGTTTCGCCCGGCTGCAATTCTTCAGCAAGGGCACGATAACCACATGCTCCGTGAGGGTCGAGCAAGTAACCTGTTTCTTCATATACCTTCTGTACAGTCTCGCTTATCTGTTCGTCAGTATAAGTTTCACCCGAAATTTCCGCTGCTATTGCATCGTGACTTCCTCCATAAAGGTCGATGATACGTGCAAAGTTACTTGGGTCGCCAACATCCATAGCATTTGCGATAGTAGCTATAGAAGGACGCGGATTATACTCACCGGTCTTCAGATATTGATAGAAGATGTCATTACGGTTATTGGCTGCGATAAAACGTTTGATAGGCAATCCCATTTTCTTTCCGAACAGACCAGCCGTGATATTACCGAAATTACCACTCGGTACACAAACCACTAAATTATCAGCCAAGCCCAGTTTCTTCATCTGCGCGTATGCATAGAAGTAATAGAATGCCTGAGGCAGGAAGCGAGCCACATTAATGGAATTGGCAGAAGTCAGCTGCATGTGAGCATTCAACTCTTTATCCATGAATGCGTTCTTCACCAATGCCTGGCAGTCGTCAAAAGTACCGTCCACTTCTATTGCTGTAATATTCTTTCCGAGAGTAGTGAACTGCTTTTCCTGAATTTCGCTCACCTTGCCTTTTGGGTAAAGCACATAAACATGGATACCTTCCACACCAAGAAAACCGTTCGCTACAGCACTACCAGTATCACCTGATGTAGCGACAAGCACATTCACTTCCTTTTTGCCTTCCTTACGGATGAAATATCCCAAAAGTCGTGCCATGAATCGTCCGCCCACATCCTTGAATGCCAATGTCGGACCATGGAATAGTTCCAGTGAATAAATATTGTCTTTAACCTTTACGGCTGGAACATCAAAACTCAAAGTATCATAAACAATATTTTTCAAAGTCTCCGCAGGAACATCTTCACCGAAAAAAGCGTCGGCCACACGGTAAGCTATTTCCTGAAATGAAAGATTTTCTATCTCGTCAAAGAATGATTTTGGCAAAGGCTTTATCTCGTATGGCATATACAGACCTTTGTCCGATGCCAGACCTTTTACCACAGCTTCTTCCAGCGATGCGTCCGAAGCCTGTTTGTTTGTACTGTAATATTTCATAGGTTTATAAGTTTGTAAGTTTGTAAGTTTATGAGTTTGTAAGCATCAACCAACTTAAAGACTCAAGAACCTAAAAACTCAAATAATCTATTTCATAAATTCATTCATAAACTCGTCCCTCTCCATCGTGCCATACACACCTGATTTGCAGGAAACCTCATCGTATGTCTGCACACTGTCAGGCTCAATTCCCGGATAATAAATCAGGAAAGGAACAGGTTCATTGGTATGAGTGCGATGCTCGCATGGTGTAGGATGGTCAGGAAGTACCGCAATAGCGACAGGTTCGTCCCAATCCTTTACAGCCTCGTATATCGGACCGACAGCACGTCTGTCAAGGTTTTCTATAGTCTGAAGTTTTAAATTCACATCACCTTCATGTCCGGCCTCATCGCTTGCCTCAATATGCAGATAAACGAAGTCATCTGTTTTCAATGCCTCAATCGCAGCGGCAGCCTTTCCTTCATAATTTGTATTATAAAGTCCTGTAGCACCTTCCACATCAATACATCTAAGCCCGGCATAACGTCCTATACCACGGATAAGATCGACAGCCGTAATCACCGAACCCTTCTTTATCTGAGGATATTTCTGCGACAACGGTTCCATTTTAGGTCTGTATCCGGGACTCCATGGCCATATACTGTTGGCAGGATCCTTACCTTCAGCCACACGTTTCAGATTTACCGGATGCGATGCAAGGAGTTCCTGCGATTTAAGTATAAGCGCATTCAGCAAATCGGCTGTTTCCTGAGCTTCCGGACATTCAGCCTTAATCATATTAGGACGGAACGGCTGCAAAGGAATATCATGCGGAGGAACACAGTGAAGATTCTTGTTACCGCCTTTTATTACCAACAGATGACGGTACTGAACACCTGTATAGAAATGTATTCTGTCTGTACCCAACCGTTGTTCCAGATATTTTATAAGTTCATCCGCCTCTTCGGTTGTAATATGTCCTGCCGAATGATTTTTTAAAGTCTCACCTTCAACACATATTATATTGCAACGCATTGCCATATCGCCCGGTTCAAGGTCAACACCGATACTTGCAGCCTCAAGCACCCCGCGACCCTCATACACCGTAGGCAAATCATATCCCATTACAGACATGTTTGCTACCTCACTGCCCGGATGAAAGCCGTCGGCCACTGTTTTCAGCATACCAGTACGTCCCATAGCAGCAAGCTTGTTCATATATGGTGTTTTTGCGTATTGCAATAAAGTTTTATTCCCCAGGGCAGGTACAGCCCAGTCCGCCATACCGTCGCCCAAAATTATTATGTGTTTCATTTTTAAGTTCTTTAGTTTTTAAGTTTTTGAGTTCTTATAAACTCACAACGAATTATATATTCGCTATGCTCATGATATCGGCAAATACACCCGCTGCTGTAACACTTGCACCCGCACCATATCCCTGAATGAGCATAGGATATTCATTGTATCGTTCAGTAGTAATAAGTATTATATTGTTAGTGCCCTCAAGATTATAGAAAGGATGGTTAGCATCAACTTCCTGCAGCGAGACACTACCCTTTCCGTTTTCAAGTTTGGCAACGAATCTCCATCTCTTATTTTCAGCCTCAAGCTCCTTACGTTTTGCCTCAAACTCAGCATCAAGTTTCGGAATGTTATTCCAGAAGTCATCAACCGTACCTTCGAAATATTCGTCCGGAATAAACAAATGCTTCTCAACATCCTCCTGTTCGAGTCTGTATCCTGCCTCACGTGCCAGAATGACAAGTTTTCTGATAACATCCTTACCACTCAAGTCTATTCTTGGGTCCGGTTCAGAATATCCGCCTTCCTTAGCCATGCGAATAGTCTTGCTCAATGGGACATCACTACTTAATTTGTTGAATATAAAGTTCAACGTGCCGCTCACCACAGCTTCAATCCTCAAAATCTTGTCACCACTGTTGATAAGGTCATTAATTGTGTTTATCACCGGCAAACCTGCTCCCACATTAGTTTCGAACAAGAATTTCACACCGCGCTGACGGGCAATATGTTTAAGTTCCTCATAAATCTCATATTCCGATGACGCCGCAATCTTGTTGGCTGCAACCACTGAAATGTTATGACTTAGGAAATCCTTGTACAGACCGGCTATGGCAGGACTCGCTGTACAGTCCACAAACACAGAGTTGAATATATTCATACCTATAATCTCGTCATGAAGAACCTGAGGAGACGACGGTATTCCATTCTCATCAAGTTCCCTACGGTAATTCTCAAGGTCGATACCGCGACGTGTGAAATATGCCTGATGTCCGTTTGCAATACCCACAACCCTCAGACGCAAGCCGCGTTCCTTCATCAGTTTCTCCTGCTGACCGTGAATCTGCTCAATCAGACTGTTTCCTACCGTACCTATACCGCATATAAAAAGATTCAGCACCTGGTACTCAGACAAGAAAAAAGAATCATGAATTACATTCAGAGTCTTACGCAATGACTCAGCCTCAACTACGAAAGATATATTTGTTTCCGAAGCACCCTGAGCACACGCTATCACGTTGATACCGTTTCGTCCCAATGTACCGAACAGCTTACCCGCAATTCCAGGAGTATGTTTCATGTTTTCACCTACAATAGCCACAGTAGCAAGATTTCCCTCAGCCATCATAGGAGAGATTTCACCCATTTCAATCTCCTTTGCGAATTCAGTATTCAGCACTTCACATGCAAGTTCAGCGTCTTCATTACGTACACCTATAGATGTAGAGTTTTCAGACGAAGCCTGAGAAACAAGGAACACACTGATACCATTCTCTGCCAAAGTCCTGAATATACGATGGTTAACACCTATTACTCCCACCATACCAAGACCAGTCATAGTTATCAGGCAAGTATCATTGATTGAAGATATACCCTTGATAGGTTTCGACGAATGATCAGGACTCTGCTTGATAATAGTTCCCGGCGCTTCAGGGTTGAAAGTATTCTTGATAAGTACAGGAATATTCTTGTGACACACCGGATATATAGTTGGAGGATAAACTACCTTTGCACCGAAGTTACAAAGCTCCATGGCTTCCACGTAGCTCAATTCGTTGATAGGATATGCAGTACTTATCACACGGGGATCGGCCGTCATAAATCCGTCAACGTCTGTCCATATCTCCAGAATGTCTGCATCAAGTGCCGCGGCAAGGATAGCGGCAGTATAATCCGAACCGCCACGTCCAAGATTAGTCACCTCGCCGGTATTCTTGTCAGTGGAAATAAATCCGGGAACAAGCGCGACCTTAGGAAGTTCAACGAATGTCTCTCTGACGAGTCTGTTTGTCAGTTCTGAATCCAAAATATGTTTGTTGTGTTTTTTTTCTGTCTTGATGAAAGTACGTGAGTCATACCACACCGCACCTTCTATAAGAGTAGCAACTATAATAGACGACAGACGTTCACCATAACTTACGATAGTTGCAGATGTTTTAGGCGACAAATCACGAATCAGGAATATACCCTGGAAAATATCTTTCAGTTCACTCAATAATTCATTAACCTTGTCAAGGAGAATTTCCCTCTCCTTTCCTGCCGGGACAACAGTGTAAACCATCTCAATGTGACGGTTCACAATCTCCTTCATTTCCTTTTCGTATGCCGAATCACCTTCCGATGCCATTTTCGATGTCTTTATCAGCTTGTCAGTAATACCTCCCAGCGCCGATACAACAACTATAACCTTATCATCTATTGCTTCGACAATCTTTTTCACACTTAACATGCTATTGACAGAACCTACTGATGTTCCGCCGAATTTCAATACTTTCATACCTTTGAGATTATTGAATAGTTTTATTGCACCCTTCAATCAGGGAACAAAAACATGAATAAATAAACTTGAATAAAAAAAGAAGAAAATGCTTACGTCCGTAAGCGTGTATCACGTAGAAACACATTATATATAAGCTCAACCCCGAGGGGTCATCCCAGTACCACATGATGTGACGATCATACGCCCCATTCCAGAAATTGTGATATTGTTATAATGTGCTGTCATTTAGATTAAATATCTTTAAAAAGTTTTACCGCTGGCAAATATACCAACATTTTTCTACAATCAAACACTTAAATAGATTTTTTTTGCAGCAAAACACTATTTTTTGTGACAAAAAAGACATACAAGTCCATATAAAGCACAAAAAAAGGAAGAATGTATATATTATTCACACTCTTCCTTAATAAAAACAATCTGAATATGTTATTCAATTACTCCCCTTCCCCAATATATCTTCACCTTGAATAAACCAAACTCACACAGTTTACTTCGTTAAAATCCCCCTTTAGGGCGAGAATAATCCAGTAATTCCAAATCTTTCACACAACCTGTATGATTATAAAATACCATGTCACCCCACTGAGAATAAAACAAAGCGTATTTATCAACTCCAGAACAATGGCAAACTCCCAATTCTTCAGGGAATAATTCTTTCAAACCTTTTACTATTACATCACATTTTTCTTTCGGAGAATTGTGTATATGAAAACCGCCTATAAGCATCCGCATACGAATATTTTCAAAATACGAGCATATAGTGCGCAAAATATTTGTAATTCCACGATGCGAACATGCGCTAAGAACTATCATTCCTTCTATCCCTTTCAGTACCAAAGCCAACTCATCCTCAAAGCGGTCAGGAATCAGCTGTCCATCACGTCTAACAAGGAATTGTTCAAAATGAGTATCATTCTCGTCAGTGACAGGCAAATCCGGGAACACCCATATACCGGAAAGTATTTCTGTGGTTTTCTCAACAAAAATGAAGCGAGACATATCTAAACGTTCAGCATTTTTGATACCATTCTCTCTTTCTCCTTTGAATTTACGGTCAAGGGCCTCTCGTTTACATATTACTTTCGCCTTCTTATTGACTTCAAGGAATGCTTCAAGTCCACCTGAATGGTCACTATGCCCGTGCGACAGTACAAGATAGTCCACACGCTGCAAATCGCAATGCAACAGACGTGCATTTCGTACAAATAAATCCGATGCTCCTGTATCGAAAAGAACTACATGGTCGCCTGCTTCGACATATAAGGACAAGCCATGTTCAGCCTGCAGCTTACGGCCATATACACAGTTCTCTACTAATGTTGTTATTCTACATTTCATCTCTTTTCATTTAAAACTGTAACAGTGATTATATACAATTATAGTAAAAACTTATATTACCACAAAAACGTACGGACAAATAATAAAAAAAGCATTTGCTTATAAAGAAAAAATCCTTCACACAACACATTCAGTTGATAATAAACAATCACATAACCTTATAAACAAAGGCTACTGCAGAAAACGCAATCATAACACAAAAAAAACTCAATTATTGTATAACACAAATAAAACAAAATTACCCAAGCGAACATTTTAGTAAGCTTGGGTAATTTTATTTTTATTCAAAATGAGAAAATACTTCTCAAATCATCACACTAATCAAAACTATAGTTTTACCAACCTGGGTTTTGCTTAAGATTAGGAGACTTTCCTATTTCATCTGTTGGTATCGGTGACAGATAATGCTTCGGATCCTCAAATATCGGAGTCGGACTCTGACCTACATAACGTTTTTCATAAATTGTCAAAGCACCATCAGAATTCACACCTACAGTTTCCTTCAATTCAGCCAATTCTTCGTCTGAATACCCTGCTCCTTCAATGATTATACCTAAACGCGGAGCTGTCAACAAATTTCCACATTTCCAACGACGAATATCATCGTAACGTACTCCCTCGGCAAACATTTCTATACGACGTTCGCGACGGATTTCACGAATCAGTTTCGCATTATTACCAGATACATTCGGATATGCAGCCTCGATTACTGGATCGTCAAATGGTACTGTCAACTCTAATTTCTTGTTAAAACCAACACGCGCACGTAGTTTATTAATTGTCTCATCCAAGTCGGTCTGAGTAATTGTACCTAATTCTGCAGCAGCTTCAGCACGGATTAACATTATCTCACCCAATCTGAATACAGGTGCATCTTCTGTACCCTGGTAATGAGAAGCACTATACTCTTCTACATTATAAAACTTAACTATCGGATAACCAGTAGAACATCTACTTGGATTGCCAGTATTAGTAACAGAAGCAATATTAGGAGCCTTGCCATCCATATAATAACAATGATCAACGTCAGTTACATCCGGAGTTGCAGTTGTTTGCAACAGACGAGGGTCTCTGTTGGCCAATTCAGCAATCAATGTTGTATGCTGTGTATGTCCCTGACAGTTACACAAAGATATCGGTAAGCCAGTTGTTGCACACAGATAAGAATCAGCACAGTTCTTACTCATACCCAACGGAGTTTCCCCTACGAAAATCTGTCGAGTCAGGTTATTTCCTTTATCTATTCCTGGATCGTAAGCTTTAGACAAAATTACCTCAGGATTTGTAGCCTGGTCGGCAAGGCAGAACAATTCATGATATGCAGTAGCCGGACTTGAACCTTCATATAGAGAATATCCATACTCCGCCTTCATCAATTCACAAGCAGCATTATAAGCCTCTTGCAAGAATTTATCCGGATTTTCCAATCCATGATATTTACGCCATGTTCCTTCAAAAAGACACATACGTGCTTTTAAAGCCAAAGCAGCATCCTTACTAATAACTGTAACATCTGTTTTTTTAGGTAACCATTCAATCGCCTGATTGATATCTCTCAGCATATTGTCCATTACCAGAATACGCGAATCACGAGCCTTATACATCTCCTCATCACCGGGATTCATCACATTCTCAAACCATGGCACATCTCCATAAGTTTTAACTTTATTGAAATAGTCCAAGGTTTTGAAGAATAATATCATACCTGCATATTTATTTTTTACCTCTTCACTTTCTGGAGATTGTCCATAATTAGCCAAGAAATCATTACATGCACGAATATTCTCCCATTTCCACTGGGTATTATTTGCACTTGAAGGTACCGTAGCCAAGCCAAAACTTGTTGTATTACGTTCCCAAGGCAATACATCATCACTTGTAAAATCTTCCCCCAACATACCCCAGTCATAACTCTTTGGATTACCATAACCAACGATTAATTTTGGGTAAAAATCATTGCAATATTGTTCCAATGCTATTGCATTGGCAGTTGCAAAGAATTGTTCTTTTCCAATTGCATCCAGCGGTTCTCTATCCAAGAAGTTACAACTAGCCAATGCCATTGTAAACAAACACCCGCTTAATATATATATTTTTTTCATAATCATAAATCTTTTTTAGAATGTTAGATTAATACCAAATGAATATGAACGGCAGAACGGATATTGTTTCATATCCGAATTTAATGTACCAACCATTCCATCTGACGACTTCTGATAAGTATTTCCAGTCATATCAGGATCAACATATTTATACAGACCTGTTGCTTCCCACAAATTCTGAGCACTGAAGAAAATCTTCAACTGAGAAACGCTTAATGGTTCCAACCATTTTTTAGGTAATGTATATCCAATCGTCAAATCACGCAAACGTATATAAGATGCGTTCTGCAAATATTTCGTTTGAGTCTTACGACTTCTGTCATTCCATAAAGGCACAGGATAATAAGCATCAGGATTGTCTTCAGACCATGAGTTATCCACATGATAATCATTGATAGCACTGTTCCATACACCACTAAATCCCCAGAATACTTCGTTTGACAGCCACAAATCACGTTTCATCACACCTTCAAACAAAGCACGTACATCGAAGTTCTTCCAGCTTAATCCCAAATTAATATTAAAACGATAACGAGGTGTCTGATTACCAATAATAGTCTTATCACCATGATTACTCAAAGTGTTGATAGGTCCTAATTCACTATCACCTTCGTTAACTACTCCATCACCATTGATATCTGCATAACGGATATCTCCAGGAATCCAAGTATTAGATATATAAGACTGACGTACAGACTGTTCAGCAGCTTCAGCTGCATCTTTTATAAATCCTTCAGTCGTATAACCCCAGATTTCGCCCAAACGTTTACCTACGTAAAGGTCATTTAATGTACCTGTAGGATTATCATATTTTGTAATAGTTGAGTAACTATCAGAGATTCCAATTCCAACATTATAATCCATCGGACTTCCTGCCACATTTTCAATACGGTCATTCCAGTTCAAAGAGAGTTCCCAACCATTAGTTCTCATACTTGCAAGGTTCTCTTTACCACCGCTTGTACCCATAGTATTCGGATAAGCTTTTGACACTACCATATCATCAGTATAACGCAAGAAATAATCGAATGATGCAGTCAAACGGTTATTTAATAATCCTAAATCAATACCAAAGTTAGCAGTAGTTACCTTTTCCCAAGTTACATTATTATATGCCAACGTAGCCGGAGTTATACCTGTAGGTATTTTACCAGAAAGCACATAATTCAGAGTTTCACTACCAACTGTTCCAATGTAATCAAAATTACCATTAGTCACCTGATTACCCAAAGATCCGAGAGATGCACGCAATTTTACATTATTAAACAATTCTCGAGCCGGTTCAAAGAAATTTTCTTCAGAAAGTCTCCAACCCAATGATGCTGATGGGAAGAATCCCCATTGACTACCAGAAGCATATTTAGAAGAGCCATCATAACGTCCATTCAATTCTACAAGATATTTACCCTTATAATCATAATTTAAGCGGAAAAAAGCACCTTGTACAGCCCAAACAGTAGCTTCTTCACTCAATGTTTCCTTATCTTTAGCCATATCTATAATAGGGAAATCATTCATATACAGATTAGCAGCTACACCATACATATTGCTGGTAGTTTTACGTTCCTGATTATAACCGGCCATAATAGAGAATGAATGGTCTTTAATCTGTTTTTTATATTCGGCCCAAATATTCAATGCTTCGTATGTATCGTCATACTTTCTTAATCCGGCTTTATTTGTAGGCATTTTCGCCGTTTGGGAACCATCCGGATTAAGCTGATATATGGTTTTCAAATGTTCACGCTGTGTACGGAAATAACGGTTTCCAGTATAATCCCCCTTTATTGAAAGTCCTTCAAAAGGAGTAATATTGAATGAACCTGTGTACCATACATCATCATAAACATTCTTTACACGTCCGGCTTCTTCCAAAATACCTGCATAGTTGTAGTTAAAATTACTACCTTCCATAGCAGCAAAATGCTCTCCATCCGGTAAATAAACAGGAATAAACGGGAATGAACGATACACTTCATAATAAGGAGAACTACCCATATAAGCATGAGCATTAGGCTCATCGGATTCACTACGGTTATATTTCGCACGGAAACCTATTTCCAGCCATTTGGTTATCTGAGTAGTGAAATTAAACGACATATTGATTCGTTTATATGTATCGGTACCATAGGCCAATAAACCATCCTGTCCTTTGTAACCAATTGAAGCATAATATGTATTCTTCTCAGTACCACCCTGAATACTTGCATTATGCTGTTGCATGAAAGCAGCACTCTTATAAAACTCATCAAACCAATCTGTATTTCCAGCATAAGCCCATTGACCTTTCGCTGTAAAAGCACCGGTTTCATCCAAAAAAGCAGACGGGCGACTTGGATCTTGACAATAAGCATGTACAGCATCTACCAGTTCCTGACTAAAATAGCCACTACCACTGGAATTTGTATTAGCTAACTGTACTGCATCAATCCATTTATCGGAAGAGATTCCATCTGGCAGTCGTGATGGTGCAGACCATGAAAAATTGTTGTTATAGTTTATTGTAACTTTCTGATCTTTCTTACCCTTCTTAGTTGTAATGAGAACCACACCAAATGCAGCACGTGCTCCATAAACCGCTGCAGAAGAAGCATCCTTTAATACAGATACACTTTCTATATCCTGAGGATTCAACAATGAAATATCATTGGTTTCAACCCCATCGACCAATATTAATGCCGAACCACCATTCAATGATGTAATACCACGTACATTAAATGTAGCTGTAGCATTTGGATTACCACTTGGCATAGTAATGTTTAAGTTTGGAATAGCACCTTGCAAACCTTGGGCCAAGTTCGCGATAGGACGGTCTTGCAACATATCACCATCAGTCATGGCAACTGCACCGGTCAAATTTACCTTTTTCTGTGTTCCGTAGCCAACTACAACTACCTCTTCCAAAGCTTGAGAGTCTTCCTTCAATATAACTGAAAGTGGATTACCATCCCATTTAATTTCCTGAGTTTGATATCCAATGTACGAAATTTGAATTACATCCCCGATTTTAGCACCTGTCAAAGTAAATTTACCATCAAAGTCTGTAATAGTACCATTTGTAGTACCTTTCACAACAATAGAAGCACCGATTACGGTTTCACCTGTAGCATCTTTTACTACACCACTACAATTTTCCTGCTGCTGCCCAATACTTGTCAGACTTTCTGCAAAAAGTGGAGCATTCACAAAGAACGAACCACCCAGCAACAGCACTAATGCGTTTACTAATCTAATTCTCTTTAGCATAACAACAAAATTTGATTTAAGAAACAAGGTTAACATCATACTTTTAATATTAAATTAAAAATAAGGCTAACATTTACGATGCAAAGATAATAAAAAAATTAAGATAATTACAAATAATCTCAAATATTAAAAAAAATATTTATGTAAAAAGAAGATTAACACTAAGAAATAAAATAATAAAAGGCACAATAGCCCAATCTTTTTGTTTATCCAAGGGGGCCATATTAATGCTTATTTTATATTTTCAAATCCTTTTTACATGAACGAAAATTAAATTATTTATTTCCATATTTGCTTACTATATAACAAGTATCTATTTACAAAACAGTCAATTCGCCCTTGTTTATCTCGCATTTTATCACAAAAATCTCCAAATCAATAACACAACATTTTTTCATTTCTCATCATCCGGAGAGTAACAGTTAATTGCTTATCCAATTTAATCAACAAAATATACACTAAAAACAAGTTTATTGTTAAATTTATTAATTACATTAGTATTTATCCACCTAAAAGACTTCGATAAAACGTCAAAGCATCTTAACCAAAACATCAAGAAACATTTTCAAAACATGATGTTGTTTATTTAAAATCTCCAAGACAAACATTTTTATCTGTAAAAATGACATTTTTCTCTCTATTTCAAGAAAAAACACAAGCGAATTTAATATATCAATATAGCATTAAATTTAAACTATATAAAACAAACAGCAATCAATATTAAACAATATCACAACAAAATCATACTTAAAAACAACATATCTACAATTTTTACCATTATACAAACCACTAAGAATTAAATTTCTGATAAATATCAGTCCAAAGGCTGTAAGAATCATAACCTCAGACATGCAATTTATCAGATTGTCAAATTGATATTAACAAATAAATATGCCATAGATGTTAGCTGGGAATGCCATAAATTGAAAAACATAGTTTTTCATTTGCCTCTACGCTCACCTTTCATTACTTTTGCACAATATACAAAATCTGATTCAAACATGGCAAAAGACAAGACAGTATTCGTATGCACAAACTGCGGACAGGAGTCACCGAAATGGATAGGAAAATGTCCTTCGTGCGGACAGTGGAACACTTTTTCGGAAGAAGTGGTGAGGAAAGAAACACCCGTAGCCAAACATGCCGCACACGGGATTGAATCAGTACGCTCAAAGCCACAGTATCTAAGGGAAATCGTTTCATCGGACGAACAGAGAATTGACCTTATGGACGACGAGCTGAACAGAGTGCTCGGCGGCGGATTGGTGCAAGGCTCGCTCACACTGCTTGGCGGCGAACCTGGTATAGGTAAGTCAACTCTGGTACTGCAAACTGTTCTGCATCTGACAAACAAAAGAATACTTTACATTTCCGGCGAGGAAAGCGCGCGACAGCTTAAGCTGCGTGCGGACAGAA
Organism: Bacteroides caecigallinarum; assembly: GCF_016902295.1. Taxonomy (GTDB): domain Bacteria; phylum Bacteroidota; class Bacteroidia; order Bacteroidales; family Bacteroidaceae; genus Phocaeicola; species Phocaeicola caecigallinarum_A. The sequence goes on from NZ_JACJLQ010000022.1 coordinate 34,118, forward strand.
TAAAGCATAACGGCGAAAGCGAATTGCTCATAGCATGCGAGACTTCACTGGAACAGATTTTTGCCAATATAAAGAGTACTGCTCCGGACTTGGTTATTATAGACTCCATACAGACTATTTCCACAGAAAATCTTGACTCATCGCCCGGCAGCATTGTACAGGTGAGAGAGTGTTCGGCTGCAATACTGAGATTTGCTAAAGAAACAGGAACTCCGGTCATACTGATTGGACATATCAATAAGGAGGGAAGCATTGCCGGACCTAAGGTACTGGAACATATAGTCGATACGGTACTTCAGTTTGAGGGAGACCAGCACTATATGTACCGCATCCTGCGAAGCATAAAGAACCGTTTCGGCAGTACTGCCGAACTCGGTATCTACGAGATGCGTCAGGACGGGCTTCGTCAGGTGAGCAACCCATCAGAACTGCTGCTCACTCAAGACCATGAGGGCATGAGCGGAATTTCAATTGCTTGTGCCACTGAAGGCATCCGTCCTTTCCTTATAGAAGTGCAGGCTTTGGTAAGTACAGCGGCATACGGTACGCCTCAACGCTCAGCAACAGGATTCGACATCCGAAGAATGAACATGCTGCTTGCCGTACTGGAGAAACGTGTAGGCTTCAAGCTTGCCCAAAAGGATGTATTCCTTAACATTGCCGGCGGACTGAAGGTAAACGATACGGCTATCGACTTGGCTGTGATAAGCGCCATACTGTCAAGCAATATGGACACAGAAATAGAATCTGGAGTATGTATGGCTGGCGAAGTGGGACTGAGCGGAGAAATACGCCCGGTAAACAGAATCGAACAGAGGATAAGCGAGGCTGAGAAACTTGGTTTCACACGTATGCTTATACCAAAGCATAACCTGCAAGGACTTGACAAAAAGAAAATAAAGATTGAACTTGTTCCGGTAAGAAAAGTGGAAGAGGCTTTCAGGGAACTTTTCGGATAAATATTATAGAAAACAAATATCTACTCAGAAAAACCAAGTTTTCCATTTGTGCTAACGCATACATTTAGCTATATTTGCAGATATTGATAAAAAACTACACTTATGAAATATCCAATCGGAATACAAAGTTTTGACCGTATCATTGAAGACGGATTTGTCTATGTTGACAAGACTGGGTTAATCTATAATCTCACCCATGAGAGTAGCATTTATTTCCTCAGCCGTCCGCGCCGTTTTGGAAAAAGCTTACTCGTTTCTACACTGAAAAACTATTATTTGGGACGTAAGGAGTTATTCCGCGGATTAGCCATAGAGAATCTGGAGAAAGAATGGAATGTGTATCCTGTTTTCCATGTAGATTTCAATGGTTCTAACTTTACAGAAGAAGGTGTTTTGGAAAAACGCCTGAATGGATATGTATCCGATTGGGAAGAAATGTATGGTTTATCATCAGACAGTGACTCACTTGATTTGGGAGGACGTTTCATCAAGGTACTCGAAGCCGCACACAGAAAAACAGGACGTCGCGCAGTAGTACTGATTGATGAGTACGACAAGCCTATTCTTGATGTGCTCGATATAAATTCAACTCTGAAAGACCGTCATCGTAACGTACTGAAAGGTTTCTATTCTGTATTCAAAGGAGCAGACGAACATCTGCAGTTTGTTTTGCTTACGGGTGTAACCAAATTCTCGCAAGTAAGTGTATTCAGCGGTTTCAACCAACCTAAGGACATCAGTATGGATACACGCTACGAAGCTTTATGTGGTATCACTCAGGAAGAGATTGAACATTATTTTCTCAAACCTATCGCCGACATGGCTATAGAATACGAATGCAGTCCTGAGGAAATGAAATTACGTCTGAAACAGCAATACGACGGTTATCACTTCAGTGACCGTATGACTGATATTTATAATCCTTTCAGCCTGCTTAACGCTTTTGACAGCAAACGAGTGTATGACTACTGGTTCCATTCAGGTACACCTACATATCTTATACGCCTACTGACCCATTTCAACGAGAATTTGAATGAACTGACAGGCAAATATTATCGTCCTGAAGAGTTCGTGGACTATAAAGCCGATATAGAAAAACCTCTTCCTATGATATATCAAAGTGGTTATCTCACGATAAAGGACTACAATATGAGGATGAACAAGTTTTTGCTTGATTTTCCAAATAATGAGGTAAAAAACGGATTCCTTACAATGTTGGCAACTTCTTATCTGAAGCCCAAACAACGTGTAGAAGGTTGGATAGATGAATTGGTAGAAACATTTGAAGCCGGTGAAGTGGAAAAACTGCAAGCTATGTTTACGGCTTTTCTGGCCAGTATTCCATATACAATGCGCCGAAAGGAAGACGAAAATGAGCGGGAACGTTATTTCCAGTACACCTTCTATCTGATTATGAGGATGGTGAGCGTATATACTGTTTATGTGGAAAAAGTACAAAGCCAGGGACGTGTGGACTGTATTGTAGAAACTCCGCAATACATTTACATCTTCGAATTCAAGCTGGACGGCACTGCTGCAGAAGCTCTTCAACAGATTGAAGAAAAAGGATATGCACGTGAATACGAAACCGATAATCGCATACTATATAAAATAGGTGTAGGATTCTCATCAGAGACAGGAACAGTAAGTGATTGGAAATACATATAACATAAAACCAATCCAAACTCATCAACCAACAACTAAAAACTAAAAACCAACAACCCCACCCTAAAATGGTAAACGAATATCAACTCAGAATATTGCCCGAACAGGCTGCAAGCGAACAGTCGCTGAAGACATATATCAGCCGCGAAAAAGGACTTGACATCAGGACTATCAATGCCGTAAGAGTTCTGAAAAAGAGTATTGACGCACGTCAGCGTACAATATACGTAAACGTAAAAGTACAGGTGTTCATCAATGAGGTTCCGGACACACAGGAATACACTCCTACCGAATACAGGAACGTTAGCGGGAAACCTCAAGTAATCGTTGTGGGTGCCGGTCCTGGAGGACTGTTTGCCGCACTGCGACTGATAGAACTTGGTCTGCGACCGATAGTGATTGAACGCGGAAAGAACGTACGCGAAAGGAAGGAAGACCTGGCAAAAATCAGCCGCGAGCATAAGGTTGACCCTGAATCGAACTACAGCTTCGGCGAGGGTGGCGCAGGAGCTTACTCCGACGGCAAGCTTTACACAAGAAGCAAGAAGCGCGGCAATGTGGATAAGATTCTGAATGTGTTCTGCCAGCACGGAGCAAGCACCTCAATCCTGATAGATGCTCATCCTCACATCGGTACAGATAAGTTGCCGAGGGTAATTGAGAACATGAGAAATACCATTCTTGAATGTGGCGGAGAAGTTCACTTCAAGACCAGAATGGATGCCATCATAATAGAGAAAAACAAGGTTGTAGGTATTGAGACTAATGACGGAAGGACCTTCAGAGGTCCGGTGATACTTGCCACAGGTCATTCGGCACGTGATGTCTACCGCTGGCTGTATGCCAACGGTGTGAAAATGGAAACGAAAGGCCTTGCTGTAGGAGTGCGTCTGGAACATCCGTCAATGCTTATCGACCAGATTCAATATCACAACAAGAACGGTAGAGGTAAATATCTGCCGGCTGCGGAATATAGTTTCGTGCAGCAGGTGGACGGACGCGGTGTATATAGTTTCTGTATGTGTCCGGGCGGTTTTGTAGTTCCGGCTGCAAGCGGTCCCCACCAGCTTGTCGTAAACGGAATGAGTCCAAGCAACCGTGGTACGAAATGGAGCAACTCGGGAATGGTGGTAGAGATTCGCCCTGAAGACCTGAACGACCCTACACTGCAACTGCAGGCATGCGAAGCGATTGAAGAATCTGCCGAACAGCAGACAGAAGAACTGATACGCAAGACAACCAAAGATGGAGAACAGTCTGTACTGTCTATGATGCAGTTCCAGGAAAGACTGGAACAGATATGCTGGCAGCAGGCAAATATGCGACAGACGGCACCGGCACAAAGAATGGTGGATTTCACAAGAAAGAAACTGAGTTACGACCTTCCTGTCACTTCCTACAGTCCTGGAATTATATCATCTCCCCTACACTTCTGGATGCCCAAATTCATCAGCGAACGTCTGAGCAAGGGATTCGAAATGTTTGGCAGAAGTTCGCGAGGTTTCCTTACCAACGACGCGGTGATGATTGCTGTAGAAACACGCACATCGGCACCGGTAAGAATTGTACGCGACAACGAAACACTGCAGCATGTCACAGTGGAAGGACTATTCCCATGTGGCGAAGGTGCAGGTTATGCCGGAGGAATAGTCTCTGCAGGAGTTGACGGAGAGAGATGCGCAGAAGCTGTTGCTGCGTTCATGAGAATTTAAACACCATTTAAATACCATTTAAACACTGTTTAAACAACTATAAAATGATTCCCGAAATAGCAATCATAGAAAGAAATACACTAACGGCATTAGGTTTGCAAACAATTTTGGAAGAGCTGATACCGCAAGCTACTATACGTGTATTCCATTCCTACGAGGAACTCATAGACGATACCCCCGACATGTACGCCCATTATTTTGTGTCAATATCAATATATTTCGAGCATACAGCTTTCTTCCTCGAAAGAAAGCCAAAGAGTATAGTCCTGTCAAACGGAGATCCTCAGATTCCATTGGGAGTACCTGTCCTAAACTCATTACTGCCGCAAGAAAAACTGATTAAGGCTTTTATGGATATGCGCACCAAAGGACACGAGATGACGCATCATCCTGTAAAGGCTCACTCCAAAGAGAATATGCCTGTACTTTCGGCAAGGGAAATAGAGGTATTGATTCTTGTGACAAAGGGATATATAAACAAAGAGATAGCCGAAAAACTGAATATAAGTCTGACCACAGTGATATCCCACCGGAAGAACATCACAGAAAAGCTTGGCATAAAATCCGTTTCAGGACTGGCCATTTATGCTGTCATGAACGGATATATTGACGCAGACAGTATATAAAAATCATAATAAATTAGGATTGTACGTTTTCGCGATTTACATTTTCTTTGCATTCGAATTACAAAAACCATATACAGACTGAAAGATGAGAAGACGCACATTTCTAAAAACATTTAAGTTCATTGCGGCAGGGGCTACCGTAGCCACGGGAGTGCTTCCTGCCTACAGTCTGCCCATAAACGAAAACATCAGCGCGCCGGCAGACACAACCAGAGTGATAGATATAGAAGAAGTGGTGGTCATAGCGACGCCAAAAGAAAATAACAGATTGAGACAACAGCCTCTGTCAGCAACATCATTCTCGCAGGGAGACATGCGAAACAACTCTGTGACATCGGTAAAGTCACTATCAGGTCTTGTTCCAAACCTGTTTATACCTGATTACGGTTCAAAACTTACTACATCCGTTTACGTCAGAGGTATCGGTTCGAGAATAAACACTCCTGCCGTAGGACTATATGTTGACAATATTCCTTTCATCGACAAGTCGGCTTTCGATTTTAACTACTCCGATATTGAACGTATCGACGTATTGCGCGGTCCGCAAGGTACCCTATACGGGCGCAACACTATGGGCGGACTAATCCGTGTATTCACTAAATCGCCGTTCACTTACCAAGGTACAGACGTAAGTCTTGGAGCTGCAACTTATAATAATTACAAGGCTTCGGTGACACATTACCACCGTATATCAGACAAGTTTGCTTTTTCTGCAGGGGCTTTCTATGAGCATGATGGAGGTTTCTTCGAAAATGTAGCCCGCAACAACGAAAAGATTGACAAGGGTAATGAGGCCGGCGGCAGGATGAGAGCTATCTGGCTTCCAAAGGACAATCTGAAACTTGACTTCACCGTGAATTACGAGTATTTAAACCAGGGAGGCTATCCTTACCAGTTGACCAGTCTTTCCGAAAATGATATTTACTATCAGGACATTAAAGGAGATTTGGGCAAGGTGGCATATAATAACGAATGTGGATATATGCGTCATCTCCTTAACGGCGGCCTAAATCTGGAACATCAGGCAGACAATTTCATTCTCAGCAGTGTGACAGGTTTCCAGTATCTGAAAGACGAGATGAACCTCGACCAGGATTTCACAAGAAAAAATGTTTACACTATGTCGCAGAGACAGAATTCCAAGACATTGAGTGAGGAAATTGTGCTTAAATCGAAACCGGGACGCCGCTGGCAGTGGACTACAGGTGTTAGTGGCTTTTACCAGTGGCTTGACACTGAAGGACCTGTTACTTTCCATGAGGATGGTATATCTTCATTAATGGAGGATAACGTAAACGGTATATTCAAGAAAATAAAGGAAGAAAAACCTATGATGCCTGATATGAGCCTTGATATAACTGACAATAATATATTAATCGGCGGGAACTTCAAATCACCAATGCTCAGCACAGGTATATATCATCAATCAACAATAAATGATATTATCTTTGAAGGACTGTCTTTCACTGCAGGTCTGAGAATGGAATACGAAAGATATTGGCTGGACTATAACTCTAACGCCAATATCAACTTTGATTTCAAGATATCCGTCATGCCAATGCCTTTCAAAGACTTGAAATCTTCGCCTAACGTGAACGGCAATATAAGCCACGATTATATACAGTTATTGCCTAAATTCGCCTTACAATACGATTTTAATAAGAACAATAACATTTACGCATCAGTAACGAAAGGTTATCGTTCGGGAGGATATAACATACAGATGTTTTCAGAAATAGTACAGGGTGAAATGATTAACGGCATGATAGCCGCATTAGATGAAAAGAGCCATGGCATGGTTTCACAAATGGGAGGTGACAAAATTCCTCATTATGAATATGACATACAGGAAACAACCATGTATAAGCCTGAGTATTCATGGAACTACGAGATAGGTTCACACCTAACTATGTTCGACGGACGACTGCAAGCTGACATTGCCGCATTCTATATGGATACTCACGACCAGCAGATTTCACGTTTTGCGGAAAGCGGCTTGGGACGTATAACCGTCAATGCAGGAAAGAGCAGAAGCGTAGGTGGAGAGCTTGCACTGAAAGCACAGATAACAGACGCATTCAGTCTGAACGGTAATTACGGATACACTCATGCCACATTCACAGACTATGTAGTAAGCGACGAAGTAAACTACAATGGCAACTACGTGCCTTTCGTTCCTAAACATACATTCAACATTGGAGGACAATATATCTTCCGTATGAAGAGAGGTGCATGGCTGGACAATATCATAGTGAATGCCAACTATAAGGGAGCCGGACGTATATACTGGACAGAACAGAACAATGCATATCAGGATCTGTACGGCACCCTGAACGGACGCGTCAGTCTGAACAAAGGCAACGGACAGATAGGTCTATGGATTAACAATGCCCTCAACACAGATTATCAGGCTTTCTACTTTGAGTCGATGGACAGAGGATTCGCACAGATGGGACGCCCGATGCAGATTGGTGTAGATTTCAGATGCAGATTCTAACCCGCAATAATTGATTATAAAAATAGCCCGCGGTTGATATTATAAAATCAGCTTCGGGCTATTATTATGTTATGGGAAATCGTAAATCTTTAATTTAAAGTCATTGTGGCAAGTCTCCTGCCGCTGATACCTTGGCATTATCAGTCAAATCGGCTGCAGCAGGACGGATAATAAAGCCAAAAGTATGATTTCCGGCCTTGATTCGGTCTTCCTCAAGAGGTGCTCCCTGTCCGCAACTGCTACCACCAAGCCCCATCATTTTCATGTCAATATGCAGATAATTGCCATCAGATTCAGGCAACTGATATGGGTGAGGCGCTTCTACCATTTGCATGGCCGACCATGGCAACGCAGATGCAGAGAATGGCGATGAAATAGAGATAAACTGTACTCCCATACCGTCAGTATCTGTCAAAGCACACCAGCGGACACCCTCACGATTGCCCATTGACTGTGGCTTAGGAAAGTTTACAAACTGATTTTCTACTGTACTACTATATAACTCAACGAACGCTCCATTCATCCTGTCATTATAGTTATTATGTGGACCACGACCATAATAAGTATAATTGGAAAGTTCCTTAGGAGTCTTCATTACATAGCCCAAACGCGGCAAATCCAAATCCGGCTCATTGGATATAATATTTGCCTGTAGCTCTATTGAACCATCAGCATACACCGTCCATACCTGGTTTGTAGTGAACTTAAAGTCTTCCGGTCCGAAATCCTTGGATTTGGTAATCTCATATCTGCCGGAGCTAATACCCAAATCACGTATTTTATAACCATACGGTGACTGTGATTCTACAGTATATGCTATCACGACCGAACCATCCTTACGTATATAGGCTGACTTGTCAAGAGCTTTATGATGCAGACTGTTCAATCCTTTTGCGAACCATTGTCCATAAGCCCAGTTGTCATTGTCTGTCTGAGCACGGAAGGCATCAAGCTTGGGACCGTTATTGTCAGTGAAAATTATCTTACTGCCATATAACAGACTGTTTATCGTACCTGTAACATTATCAAAAACAACGGTAAAGTCATTCCCTTTAACTATATATTCATCTTCAGATTTGCTCAAACTTAGCTTACCGCCTTTGGCCGATTCCGAAATGCTTACAAATCCTTCAGCAGATTTTACAGGCAACTGTTCTTCCATCTGTACATATCCTTTATTCGCCCACGGCATATCTTTGGCCAATAAGAACTGGACCTTGATGAAATATTCACTATCTGACTCAAGGCTGCTGAAATCATAAGGTATGGTATAGCCGGCCTTTTCACGAGGTCCTAAAATATTGCGTGGTCCTTTAAATGCGTTACTTTCGTGTACTTTCTTTCCGTCTTTCCACAATGACCACACCATCTCATAGTCTGTCATAGGCTTGAAATAGTTCTTGTTGAAAACTTCAATCTGTCCTTTAGTGATATCTACGGCCTTCACTCCTACATTCTGGTAAACTTTCTTTACCTCATAATATTCAGGTTTTGGCTTATGTCCGGGGAACAGAATGCCATTCATACAGAACATTCCGTCATTTGGCTTATCACCGAAATCACCTCCGTATGCCAGATATTTCTCGCCTGTAGTCTTGTCATAATTATAAAGAGACTGATCAACCCAATCCCATATTGCGCCACCGCATAAGAAATTTGTCGATTCTATTGCCTCCCAGTAATCTTCCAGGTTTCCTCAGGCATTACCCATCGAATGAGCATATTCAGAGATATGAAAAGGATATTTTATATCAAGAGTTCCTTTTACTGCCTCACGAGTCCAAGGTATTGACGGATATTGATTTGAGCCAATATCAACAATATCATTATTACGTTCGTACTGAACAGGACGACTGGTGTCAAAATCCTTTATAGCATTATAGGCATCAACAAAATTCTTACCTGGGCCTGCCTCATTACCCAACGACCATATCACGATAGAAGGATGATTTACATGTGCATGTACCAGTTCCATCACACGGGCTACATGAGCATCCCTGAATTCGGGTACATGCGACAGAGATTCTTTTCCATAATAATACTCATGACTTTCCAGATTGGCTTCGTCTTCAAGATATATCCCATACTTATCGCACAGGTAATACCAGTAAGGATTGCATGAATAATGGGAATTACGGACATGATTGATGTTACCGCGTTTCATAATCATTATTTCCTCTTCCATCTGATTGTGTGTGATACTGTTTCCGCTATTGGGATTTATCTCCTGACGGTTTACACCTTTCAGTTTCACAGGCTTATTATTGATATAGAAATAACGGCCTTTCAATCCAAACTCGTCATCCTTGGCTTCTGTGTCGCGTATCTCTATCTTACAAATACCGAAATAAGAGGAAACTACATCTACAGTCTTACCTTTTCTGTCTTTCAGCTCAGCTACCAAAGTATAACGGTTAGGCTGTTCTGCCGACCACAGTTCAGCTCCCTTGATTTCGAGGCATGTCGTTATCTTCCTGCTGACATCCTTGTCCAAAGTGAATGTTTCGGAAACTACAGGTTGGCCAATCTGTCCAAGAATCTCATCAGAATACAATTTGTTCTGAAATATTCTATAAGTCAGAGAATAGCCTTTAGCGGCTTTCTTATCAAGGTTACGCATCATTGCGTTTACAGATACAGAAGCGCCATCAGCCGTCAAATCCGTATCTATCTTCATATCACGCACTTCAACTTTTGCCGTGGAGGTGAGATAGGCATCGCGGAAAATACCTGGCAGGCGAAACATATCCTGAGCCTCAAGGAAAGAGCCGTCTGAATTACGGTAAACTTCCACAGCTACTATATTTTCACCTTTTACAAGATAGTCACTGATATTGAACGACGCGGTATTTCTTGAGTTTTTTGAAAAGCCAACATATTTGCCGTTTATCCATAGATAGAAGAATGAATTTACGCCATCGAAATTAATATACACATTACGATTCATCCAGGAGTCCGAAATACGGAAAGTCCTACGATAAGAACCCACTTCGTTACGGTACTTGTATGTGATCCAGTCTTTATCAGGTTCACGCATTACTCCACCTTTCCAGTCGCCAACCACCCTATTGTGTTTAAATATCACCGGTTGATTGCAATAAATCGGTACTCCATATTTCAAAGAGCCATCTTTCTGTATTCCTACGACATTCCAACAGGAAGGGACTGTTATTTCATCCCAGGCTGTATCGTCAAACTGAGTTTCGAAGAACGTTCTCGGACGTTCATCCGGATTTGGCGCCCAATGAAATTTCCATTATCCGTTCAGGCTATGCCAGTAAGCGCTTGCTTCCGGATGTACCTCTTTTGCGCTTTCCACATCAGCAAAAGAGAAAAAATAAGCACGCGGCTGTTCTTTATTAAGTGACAGTTTCTCAGGTGATTCCCATTCTGTTCCTTCAGGATGATGTACTGTGTCATACATAAAACCGCCCAAAGGCTGCTGTGCATATATAGAGCTATACACAATACCGCACAGAATTAAACTCAAAGCAATTTTTCTCATAGTTGATAATATTTCACGATTATTCATGCTACAAAAATAAATCTATCTTTTATAAGTAAAAAATATAAAAGATAGATTTAGATTCCATGATATGTGAGTTTAACTTATATATGGCGATTAATAATCAGTTCTCATTGTTAAGGACTTTCCATTTATTGCGCAAATAAATGCCATCAATAACTCCATCGGCAAGGCCAATTACAGGTACATAGATATATGTAGCTTTTATTATATCAGCAATGGTGAGGAATATTTCTCCTGCAGGAACAATAACATCCGCACGGTCAGGCTTGAGGCTGAACTTCAGCATTCTTTCTGCTACCGTAAGCTGTTTAAGCTCGTTATGCAACTCCTGCAATGAAGCGACAGTGATACGCGCACGCTTCTTATCCTTTTTATCAATCATGCGATACAGTTTGTTGATGTTACCTCCTGAACCGATAATATTTGTATCAGGATAAGACTGGGCCAATTCTGCCATATCATTCTTAAGCCTGCTCCACTCCTCATCCTTGACAGCTTCGTTCAGGATACGTACAGTACCGATATTGTAAGAACGGCTACATACCAGTTGACCTTTAGAAATAAGATTTATCTCTGTACTACCTCCACCCACGTCAACATACATGTAATTTCCTTTGCGGTCCTCCATTGATTCCACATGATTGTTATAAACAATCTTCGCTTCTTCCTGACCGTCAATAATCTCGATTTGAATACCTGTTTCTTTTGCTATTCGCTTGATGATTTCAGGACCATTCTTTGAATCGCGCATTGCGGAAGTGGCACATGCGCGATAGTCCTTAACGTCATATATCTTCATAAGATGGCTATATGCCTTCATCAGGCGAAGCATGTTCTTGGCACGTTTATCCGAAATCTTATTCTTTGAAAAGACGTCAAACCCCAGACGTAACGGTACACGCAACAACAAGACTTTAGAAAACTTTACACCTTCCTTTGTTTCTTCAAGGTGCTTGATAAGCAAACGTACAGCATTTGAGCCTATGTCAATGGCCGCATAATTCACACCATTAAGTGTAGTTTCAAGTTCCTTACTCATAGTATCCGGTTTTTATATTTTAAAAGTTAATCCATATAAACAAATAATTGCCTGCCACCATACCCTCACGGGCAAGCGGCAAGCATCATGTGAAAAATCAAGCTATAATATCTATTCATTTTCTGCAAGATAGCTATCATAGAGAGCTTCTTGAGAGCGGAAAGGCACATCACCTTCAGCTATTTGAACAAACTTATTGTCACCAAATCCGTCAACGACACGTCCCTGAAGAGTATCTTTCAGACCATAGTCAACAATACGTTTCAATTCTCCTTTTATTGAAGGGTCGTAAACCGGTGTTATCACCTCTACACGGTTATCAAGATTGCGAGGCATCCAATCGGCAGAACCCATGAATATCTTTTCCTCTCCTCCGGCTGCAAAAATAAATATACGTGAATGCTCAAGGTAACGGTCGATAATACCGTTAATCCTGATATTACTGCTTACACCAGGAATGCCAGGAACCAAAGAACAGTTTCCACGTACAAGCAAATCTATTTCTACTCCCGCCTGTGAGGCCTCGTAAAGTTTCTCAACCATTACAGGATCGGTAATATGGTTTATCTTAACTTTGATATATGCAGGCTTGCCTGCCTTGCGGTTCTTTATTTCATTGTTGATAAGAGCGATAAACTTGTTCTTCATCTCGTTAGGCGAAACAAGCAGTTCCTTAAACTTTATCGGCGTATAAGGACGTTCAATGAAATCGAAAACGGCATTTACATCGTTTACCAGTCTTTTAGATGCTGTCATCAACACGCAGTCTGTGTACATGCGGGCATTACCCTCGTGGAAGTTACCGGTACTAACACATGCAATATCCGGTCCGGTTTTCATTTCTATATGAGTAATCTTGGAATGGACTTTCAGTCCTTCAACACCGAAAATAACCTTTATTCCGGCATCCTGCATTTTCTTTGACCAGTTGATGTTAGAAGCCTCATCGAAACGTGCAAGCAACTCTATAACTACAGTTACCTTCTTTCCGTTTCTTGCCGCACCGATAAGGGCTTTTACCACTTTCGACTCCTTTGCAAGACGGTACAGGGTTATCTTTATGCTGTTTACCCTCTTGCTTACCGCAGCTTCCTGAAGCACTCGTATGAAAGAATCGAAGTTATGATACGGAACATGTATAAAACGGTCCTTCTCCTGTATCTTCGACAAAAGGCTTTCAGGACCATCAAGCTCCTTCTTCATAATCGGAGTCCAAGTAGGGTATTTCAAATTCTTTCTGCCACAATCCGGAAACTTCATCAGGTCTTTATGATTCTGGTAACGTCCTCCTGAAAGAATTGTATCCCAAGCATCGACATCCAATTTATTCAAGACTTTTTTCATCAAGTCCTTAGGCATATCACCATCATATATCACACGTAATGGTTCACCACGCTTGCGGCTTTTGACTCCTTTTGAAATTTTCTGCAAAGTACCAGTCCTGAGGTCATTGTCTATCTCCATCTCGGCGTCGCGTGTAAACTTAAAGGCGTAGGCTTCGAACTTCGTATATTCCAGTCCCTCGAAGACTATGGGAAGACAACACCTTACTACATCGTCAAGATACATCAGATAGCTCTTTCCGTCGCAATCCGGGAGACGGACGAAACGGCCGCACAAACCAACCGGCAATTCAAGAAAGGCATAGTCAGTAACAGTTTTTGAACCGTTTTCTTTCTGAAGCTTTACGGCAAGATAGATATTCTCATCTGTTTCCGAATCAAGAGTCTTTACTGCAGAGAACCATACGGGGACTATAAACCCATTCAGTTTCTCCTTATAATACGAACGGATATATTCCAACTGTTCCGGAGAGATATTGTCATCATCAACAAGAAATATATTTTCTTTTTCAAGATCGGAAATAACGCTTTCCACAGCCTGCTCATACTCCTTGGCATATTCCGAGTTGAGTTTTGTGATTTTCTTTATAATCTTCTTAGCCTTGTCTCTATCTTTTGCGGCAGATTTGTCTTCACACTCCGCTATACGGTTTTGCGAAGCCATACGGACACGGAAGAACTCATCAAGATTATTCGAGTATATACCCAGGAAAGCCATTCTTTCGAGCAGAGGCACATGCTGACGAGTCGCTTCCTGCAATATTCGCCTGTTAAAATACATCCAGCTTATATCCCTTTCAAGATATGGATTGTCTTTTTTCTTAATTGCCATAACGTCTAAAAAATTTTCTGCAAAGGAAAGTTATACATATTACATTGTTATTGCAATTTACAAAAAAAATCTATACAAAACTTATTTATAGATATAAAAATGCATATACCATTATATAAATTCCTCTACCATATACATATTAGGCATAAAGACATCAGAAACAAGATTTTCCAATTCATTAACTATCATATATCCAGCCGAATTTGCCCAAGCCTTAAACCTCTTATCAGGCTTATAATTATCAGCAAACTGAAGGAGTTTGCTTAAATTGAAATCATCATCTACAATTCCTGCCGAACTCCTCATTGCATCGTATGCATTACACTCCTGCTCAATATGCGCAGGTACCATCATCAAAGGTTTACCAAGATACATTGCCTCGCACACCGATTCGAAACCGGCAGTGCTTGCGTATGCCCTGCAACCTGACATTTGTCTTAAGAACTCCACATCATCAAGTTGATAAAAGGACAATGTCTCATCTATTTTCTTCACAGGCGCTTCTTCCCATCTGTCCCAGAAAAAACGCAGATGTGTTTCGGGATGTGCTTCATGCCACCTCATCACACATTCGGAAAATCCGGAATTAACCATATAGCCGTGTATATAGTTTCCTTCGGAAGTTTCCTGCCTGAACACATCGCTTCTTAATAATGGCGGAACTACCTTGATTCTGTTCTTGTCATCGTCTCTCATTGGTCTGAAAGAAAGCGCCAAATGTTCTTTTGCGCCCAATGCGGTAATACGTGTAAACAGATTAAGAAGCTTCATTCCGAACTTATGTTTGTTTGGCAATTCAAAGTCCTTATGCAGGAAAAGATATTGATGTCCGATACAAACCTGTGGGGCTGAAGGACGATAAAAGAAATAAGTCAGACCAGTAAGCAATTCATAGAAATTTATAACCATATCTGCCCCGGTACTTTTTATTCTGCTATTTATATAGTGCATACTGCTAAAATACTCGGGCACTTTCATTACATTATATAAAACACTTCGCGTGATATTAACACGTTTATTTGCCGGAGTAGGAAGGAAATTAGGACTCACGAACTGTTTTACAGGCGCATGGACACTTCGTGTAAAAAAACCAGGCAAACGTCTTGATTCGCTTTTGCCGACAAGCATTTCCACTACTTCATGACCACTCCTCAACAAAGTATCCTCCAACGTTATGGCCTGAGTAAGGTGCCCACGGCCTTCTCCCTGAACTACAAACAGAAATTTCATGATGCTACAGATAATATGGATAGTTTTGATGATTTGTTAATATATTCTATTATATCGGAATAGTTGACCACTTCCCAATTGCCGTTTTCATCTTCGATAAGAGCGGAAAGAGTTTCCACCCAATCTCCAGAATTCAAATAATGAATTCCGTCAATAATCCTATTTTCAGGGTGATGTATATGTCCGCAAATCACACCATCACACTGGCGTTTCCGCGCAAAATCTACAAGTACTTCCTCGAAATCTGAAATATAGGAGACCGCTGATTTCACTTTATGTTTTATCGCCTGCGACAATGAATAATATGGTTTGCCATGCCTTGCGCGATATCTATTATACATACCGTTCATCCATAGCAACAAAGTATAACCCACATCACCAAGTTTTGCAAGCCATTTCATTTCGGTTGTAACTTTATCAAACACATCGCCATGAGTAACGAAATAATGACGGCCGTTACTCTCAAGTATATAATCTCTGACTATACTAACATTAGAAAATTGCAAAGGCACAAGATTATCCAGAAAATCGTCATGGTTGCCACGAACATAAATAACCTCAGTACCACACTTTTCCATCATTTTCATTATTATCTTGAAAAACCGGGTATGCTCAGCCTTCCATTTTTTCACACCCGATTTTTGCAAATGCCATCCATCTATAATGTCGCCGTTAAGTATAAGCCGGTCACAATCTACCGCGCTAAGGAAATCACTGACTTCATCCACCTTTGAATGTGACGTGCCAAGATGAATGTCCGATAAAACGATTGTTCTGTAATGTGGTCTTAATTCCATGTTTCTTACTTTTTTGTCTGACGCAAAATAACGGAACACATGTTACAAAAAGATGTACATATAATTAATATACCAATACATTTAATCTTGTCAAACAACAAATCTTTTAATGATACAGGAATGACAATTACGACGAAAATGTTATGCTTTATCTCTATTTTGTCCTATACTGTTTATATGTAATGCTGTATCTTTGCCACAAATCTTAAAATTAAAAACATGAATAATAACGGTTATAAAGTAAAGGAATATAATTGTCCTGTAAAAAGATATTGTCAGACATTAAGCTTAAAGGATAATCCCGAACTGATAGCGGCATACAGAAAGGCACACAGTAAAGAAGAGTCATGGCGCGAAATAAGAGAAGGGATACGCTCTGTAGGAATACTGGAAATGGAAATCTACATTTTGGGAAACAAACTTTTCATGATTGTTGAGACTCCGCTTGATTTCGACTGGGATTCGGCAATGAAAAAATTGGCAACCCTTCCAAGACAAGCAGAATGGGAAGATTATGTCGCAAAATTCCAACAATGCGCCGAGGGTGCCACATCCGATGAAAAATGGCAAATGATGGAACGTATGTTCTACCTATACGACTAACAGACAGAATTTTATCTAACATTATAATAAACCTATAAAAATCTTTTTTACATTATGGAATACCGCGATTTAGGCAAAACAGGCTTGAAAGTTCCTGTGTTAAGTTTTGGAGCCTCTTCATTGGGAGGAGTTTTTCATTCAATCAAAGAAGAAAATGCTTTGAAGGCAGTATTTACTGCAGTGGAAAACGGACTGAACTTCATTGATGTTTCTCCTTATTATGGTCACTATAAGGCTGAAACAGTTTTGGGAAAGGCATTGAAAGAAATACCAAGAAGCTCATATACATTATCCACTAAGGTAGGAAGATACGGAAAAGATGGAGTAAACACATGGGATTATTCCGGAAAACGCGCAAAGGAAAGCGTGTACGAAAGTATGGAAAGGCTGAATATCGATTATATCGATTTAATCAATGTTCATGACATAGAATTCGCCGACCTGCAGCAAGTAGTAGATGAGACCTTGCCTGCATTGGTAGAACTTAAGGAAAAAGGAATTGTAGGACATGTGGGAATAACAGACCTTCAGCTTGAAAATCTGAAATGGGTTATAGAACATTCAAAGCCAGGTGTGGTTGAAACAGTATTGAACTTCTGCCATTATTCACTTAATGATGACAAGTTAGTGGATTTCCTTGATTTCTTCGAAGAACGCGGCATTGGAGTAATAAATGCCTCACCATTCTCTATGGGACTTCTTACTCAAAGAGGTATTCCAGACTGGCATCCGGCACCAAAACCATTAGTAGAAGCCTGCAAGAAAGCTGCCGAATATTGTTCAGAACAAGGATATCCAATAGAAAAACTCGCTATTCAATATTCTGTAAGCAACAAGAGAATACCTACCACACTGTTCAGCTCTGCGAATCCGGATTCTGTATTGAAGAACATCAAATATATACAAGAGCCTATTGACTGGAATCTTGTAGAAAAGGTAAAAGAAATAATTGGCGACCAGAAAAGAGTAAGTTGGGCAAATTCATAAAACACTATTGCAATGGAAATGACAATTATTGATGCGCATTCACATTTATGGCTGTATCAGGACACAGAGGTTGACGGTCTAAAAATACAGACAACGGAAAATGGCCAATCATTGTTCATGGGGGAGATACGCCAGATGCTCCCCCCGTTTATGATTGACGGACGTAACAGTGCCGAGGTATTTTTAGCCAACATGAACTATGCACAGGTTGGCGCTGCTGTAGTGACACAGGAATACATAGACGGCATACAAAATGACTATCTGATGGAGGTCAAAAGAAAATATCCTGACCGTTTCTTCGTATGCGGAATGTGCGAATTCAGAAAAGACGGATTTTACAGTCAGGCTGAAGAGCTGATAAGCAAAGGTTTCAAAGGAATCAAGATTCCTGCCCAAAGACTTCTAATGAAAGACAAAAGAGTTTACCTCAATTCTGAAGAAATGATGAAGATGTTTCACCTTATGGAGAAAAACAATATCATTCTTTCTATAGACCTTGCCGACGGTGACACACAGGTGGGAGAACTTAAAGAAGTCATATCGGAATGCCCTGATATGAAAATTGCAATAGGACATTTTGGGATGGTTACCACCGACAGATGGCAAGAACAAATAAAACTTGCAAGAAACAAGAATGTTATGATTGAGTCAGGAGGTATAACATGGCTTTTCAATGACGAGTTCTATCCATTCAATGGCGCTGTAAAAGCCATCAGGGAAGCTGCCGATCTTGTTGGAATGGACAAACTGATGTGGGGGTCCGATTATCCGAGAACAATAACCGCCATCACATACCGCATGTCATACGATTTTATTATTAAATCAAAGGAACTGTCTGATAAAGAAAAAGAATTATTCTTAGGCAAGAATGCCAAATCATTCTACGGGTTCGGTGAACTGCCAGTGCTTCCTTACATAAAAAACATGTCAGAATGAGAAACAAATATCTAATACCTTTATCACTTATTTTCAGTTTGTTCTTCTTGTGGGCAATAAGCAGCAATCTGCTTCCCACCATGATAAGACAACTGATGAAAACATGCGAGCTCAACGCTTTTGAGGCTTCATTCACTGAATCGGCTTACTGGATTGCATATTTCATTTTTCCTATACCGATAGCCATGTTCATGAAGCGTTTCAGTTACAAATCGGGAATAATCGTGGGTTTGCTTCTTGCTGCAGTAGGCGGATTACTGTTTTTCCCAGCGGCATCAATAAAGCAATACTGGGCATATCTGATGATTTTCTTCATCATTGCCACAGGTATGTGTTTTCTTGAAACTGCAGCCAACCCGTACGTCACAGCGCTTGGTTCACAGGAAACTGCGTCAAGACGCCTGAACCTTGCACAATCGTTCAACGGTCTTGGAGCATTTATTTCTGCCATGTTCTTGAGCAAACTCATACTTACAGGATACAATTACACCCGTGAGACACTTCCACAGGACTATCCCGGAGGATGGGACGGATATATACAGATGGAAACAGATGCTATGAAACTGCCTTATCTGTGTTTGGCAGCACTGTTAATACTGATAGCCATCATACTGATATTCTCCAAACTGCCAAAGATAGACGATGAAAAGAATGATAATAAAGGAAATACTAAACTCATAAACTTTAAGGTTCTTAAAAGGTCGCATTTGAAATGCGGAGTAATCGCGCAATTCTTCTATAACGGTGGACAAACCGCAATAAACAGTCTGTTCCTGGTTTACTGCTGCATGTATGTAGGGCTGCCTGAAGATACAGCAACAACTTTTTTCGGTTTCTACATGCTGGCATTTTTAGCCGGAAGATGGATTGGCACGATGCTAATGGTAAAATTCCGTCCGCAGGACATGCTCTTTGTTTACTCCATAGTAAATATAATCCTATGTGGCATTATAATGATTTTCGGCGGTATGACCGGTCTATATGCCATGCTTGGAGTTTCATTCTTCATGTCGATAATGTACCCTACACAGTTCTCACTCGCGATAAACGATTTGGGTGAAGACACAAAAAGCGGCTCGGCATTCTTGGTTATGGCAATCATAGGTAATGCCTGTATTCCACAACTTACAGCTTACATAATGAATCATAATAAGGATGTCTATTACTTTGCATATATCATTCCGTTAATATGCTTCTTCTTTACAGCATATTATGGATGGAAAGGATATAAAATAAAAGATTAAAATATTTCAAACCCCAAAAACAAAAAGATATGAAAGCATTACAAATAGCAGAAGCAGGTGTTGTCAGAGTTGCTGATGTAGAAAAACCTGTACTAAAATCCGGTGAAATTTTATTAAGTATTAAATATGTAGGATTTTGCGGTTCAGACCTTAATACATATCGTGGAAACAATCCAATGGTAAAAATGCCTGTAATACCAGGTCATGAAGTCGGAGCTGTCATTGAAGAAATTGGTGAAGGTGTTCCGGAAGGATTTCACAAAGGTATGGCGGTTACTGTAAACCCATACACAAACTGCGGCAAATGTGCTTCATGCCGTAATGGAAGAGTAAATGCGTGCGAACATAATGAAACTCTCGGCGTTCAACGCAATGGTTCAATGCAGGAATACCTTGTATTACCGTGGAATAAGGTTATTCCAGCCAACGGTTTGTCGGCAAAAGAATGTGCTCTTATCGAGCCGATGAGCGTAGGTTTCCATGCTGTATCAAGAGGTCAGGTTACAGATATTGACACTGTAGCCGTTATCGGTTGCGGGATGATAGGACTTGGAGCTATTGTACGCGCAAGCCTGAGAGGAGCGTCTGTAATCGCAATAGATCTGGATGACGAAAAACTTGAGCTTGCGAAAAGATTAGGAGCAAGATATGTCATAAACTCTAAGACAGAAGATACAGTCAAGAAAATAAAGGAGATTACTGACGGATATATGGCAGACGTTGTAATAGAAGCTGTAGGTAGTCCTGCTACATACGTTACCGCTATTGATGCCGTTTCATTCACCGGCAAAGTGGTATGTATAGGCTATGCAAAGAGCGATGTTTCTTTCCAGACTAAGTACTTCGTACAGAAAGAACTTGATATCCGCGGCTCAAGAAATGCAATGCCGGAAGATTTCAGAGCAGTAATACAGTATCTGAAAAACAGTAATTGCCCTAAGGAAGAACTTATCTCAGCAATAGTTAAACCTGAAGAAGCTGGTGACGCGCTAAAGAAATGGTCTGAAAATCCAGGAAAGGTATTCAGAATTTTGGTTGAATTCTAATTACCATATTCAGAGAATCAAAATTTAAACCACACAAAATGTTTAACATATAATTAGCATACTATAATGAAACAGTTGAACATAAACACAGCAGTAAAGACCAAACGCCCTGAAAGGATAATACAATTTGGCGAAGGAAACTTCCTAAGAGCTTTCGTTGACTGGATTATTTCAAACATGAACGAGAAGACAGATTTCAACAGTAGTGTAGTAGTTGTACAACCGATAGAGAAAGGCATGATTGATGCGCTTAACAGTCAAGACTGTCTATATCACGTCAATCTGCAAGGACTGGATAACGGAAAGACTGTCAACTCATACAGAATGATTGACGTAATAAGCAGAGCCTTAAATCCTTATCATGATTTTAAAGCATTTATGTCACTCGCCGAACAACCTGAAATGAGGTTTGTTATTTCAAACACCACAGAAGCAGGTATCGCATTCGATTCTTCATGCAAACTTGACGATGCTCCAGCAAGCTCATATCCAGGAAAGCTTACACAGCTGCTATACCACAGGTTCAAGTTCTTTAACGGTGACCCAACAAAGGGACTGATTATTTTCCCCTGCGAACTTATCTTCCTGAACGGACATAAACTGAAAGATACTATATACCAATACATAGAACTTTGGAATCTTGGCAATGACTTTAAGGAATGGTTTGAAAAATCATGCGGAGTATATGCCACATTGGTTGACCGCATCGTTCCAGGATTTCCTAAGAAAGACATTGACAAGATTAAGGAAGAACTTGGCTATGATGACAATATGGTTGTAAGAGGAGAGGCATTCCATCTTTGGGTGATAGAAGCTCCACAGTCTGTAGCCGAAGAGTTCCCTGCAGACAAGGCAGGTCTCAACGTATTGTTCGTTCCGTCAGAAGAGCCTTACCATGAACGCAAGGTAACCCTGCTGAATGGTCCTCACACTGTACTTTCGCCTGTAGCATACCTTTCTGGAGTTGACATTGTTAGAGATGCCTGCCAGCACGAAGTGATAGGCAAATATATCCATAGAGTTATGTTTGACGAACTTATGGAAACTCTGAACCTGCCAATGGATGAATTAAAACAATTCGCAGAAAACGTATTGGAACGCTTCAACAATCCTTTCGTAGATCATCAGGTAACTTCAATCATGCTGAATTCATTCCCTAAATATGCGACGAGAGATCTTCCGGGATTGAAGGTTTATCTGCAAAGGAAAGGCTGTCTGCCTGAAGGACTTGTTTTAGGTCTTGCAGCAATAATCGTATATTACAAGGGAGGCAAACGTCAGGACGGAACAGATATAATCCCTAACGACGCGCCTGAAATAATGCAACTGCTTACTGATTTATGGAGTAAGGGTTCTGTAGAAGAATTAGTTAAAGGTGTGCTTGGAGCTGTTTCTATCTGGAACGAAGATTTGAATAATATTCCAGGATTACATAACCGTGTAGTTTATTATATCAACAATATAATGGAACATGGCATGTTGGAAACCGTAAAAGGACTCGTTGCCGGCAATTAATGTAATATATTATGACAGGATATATTCAAATTAATAAAACAGATAACGTTGCGGTAGCCTTAAAGGATTTAACAAAAGGAAGCGTTCTGGAAATATCAGGGAATATTATCACTACAAATGAAGACATCCCTGCCGGACATAAAATAGCATTGAAAGATTTCTCGACAGGAGATTTGGTGATAAAATATGGCTTCCCCATCGGACATACCACTACAGATGTAAAAACAGGATGCCTTATAAATGAAAAGAATATCAAAACCAATCTTTCAGGATTGGACACATATTCATATACACCACACTTCAGGAAGCAAAACTTCAATAATGAAGGACGGTCATTCATGGGGTATCGCAGGACTGACGGGAAAGTAGGAATCAGAAACGAAATCTGGATTATACCCACTGTTGGATGCGTAAACGGTATTGCGGCTGAACTTGCACAGAAGTTACGCGACGAAACTAAAGGCGAAGGTGTTGATGCCATAGTAGCCTACACACATAACTATGGTTGTTCACAATTGGGCGACGACCATGAGAATACTCGCAAGATACTCCGCAACATGGCAAAACATCCTAATGCAGGAGGAGTACTTATAATAGGTTTGGGATGCGAAAACAATCAGCCTGACGCATTCATGGATTTTCTCGGCGAATATGACAAGAACAGAATTAAATGTCTGGTATGCCAGAAAACCGATGATGAAATAAGCGAAGGAATGAAAATACTTAAAGGGCTTTATGAAACCGCAAAGAAGGACTCCAGGACTGAGGTACCGTTGTCTGAACTGAAAATAGGACTGAAATGCGGAGGCTCTGACGGATTTTCAGGTATAACGGCCAACCCTTTATTGGGATTGCTGTCAGACTATATTGTCGCACAGGGAGGATCGACTGTGCTTACAGAAGTCCCGGAAATGTTTGGAGCGGAAACCATCCTAATGGAAAGATGCAGCTCGAAAGAAATATTCGACAACACTGTTTCCATGATAAATGGTTTCAAGAATTATTTTATCAGCAACGGACAACCGGTATATGAAAATCCTTCGCCAGGAAATAAAGCAGGTGGTATATCAACTTTGGAAGAAAAATCACTTGGATGTACACAGAAATCCGGTACTTCAAACGTAGAAGACGTGCTTATGTACGGTGATACAATCAAGAAAAGCGGTCTCAGTCTTTTAAGCGCGCCAGGAAATGATCTTGTCGCAAGCACGGCTCTTGCAGCTGCCGGATGCAGCATGGTATTGTTCTCTACAGGCAGAGGTACTCCTTTCGGTACATACGTACCTACTGTGAAAATATCTACAAACACATCACTATCTGAAAGAAAACCGCAATGGATAGACTTCAATGCCGGATGTATAGCCGAAGGCGAGGACATGAACTCCGTAAATCGCAGATTTATTGACTTCATAGTCAGTATTGCAAACGGAGAAAAAAGCAACAATGAGAAAAACGGTTATAGAGAAATATCAATATTCAAGCAAGGTGTTACACTATAACTGAATATTTAAACAATAGAATGGAAAGATGTAGGTTTGATTGCATCTTTCCATTTTTATTTAACAGTAAACCGATATTCATTAGGAGTTACTCCAGCTATTTTTTTGAATATCCTACAGAAATATGAATAATCATCGAAAGACAATCTGTAAGCAATATTCTTGACGGAGACATTTTCGGTAACAAGCAAAAGCTGGGCCTTTTCTATCTTTTTACTATTTATATACTGTAAAGGAGTACTGCACATTTCCTGTTTGAAAAGCTTTATAAAATGGTCCTCCGAAAGAAATACACTGGCAGCGAGATGACGCACACTGATATTCTCATATATATGATTACGTATGTAGTCCAAAACTCTTTCTATTCTCTCATCTTTCACAGATTCAGCAGCAGCGGCATGTTTAAGAAAACGCGATAGCAATATATACACTATTCCCCTCGACTCAACCTTATCATACACTGCCCTACTTTTGTTTACCATAAGACTCTTCATCAGCATCGGGTTATTGTCATACGAGTCAGGATTAGATTCAGGCAGTTTCATAAAAGGATTTATCTCGCACAGTTTCTTCACCAAATCCAAGTCATGTTCACTGGCGCTTATTTCATTTGGCAAAACCCAATCGTCAAGAAGACTATGCCCTCCCTGATTGTCTTCATACAGATGAATATAATATAAAGAGAAATACGAATCACAAATATAGCTGTGAGTAGTAAAAGAGGGTATAAAATAAAGATGATGAGGCTTTAATTCGATAATTCCATCCGGCAGTTGTACACGAGCAGAGCCACCAGTTACATAATATATACGCATGAACGGACTTCTTACATCAGTCCAATTCCAGTCTGCATTATGTACGGCGTATCCTACATTCAATACCAACGGATGAAGCATTTCTATTTCATTATTCATTACTATAATAACCCGTTGGCGGAATTAAATTAGCGCATATTTAACTTTGCCAATGGGTTTGTTGTTTTTATAGTTGATGTATTGTAGGATTGTAAGTGCGCTAATCTTCCCTATA
>NZ_JACJLQ010000211.1 GCF_016902295.1 Bacteroides caecigallinarum
AAGGTGCCATACAGACGGACGGGTATGCCGCTTATGGTACACTTGAAAAGATAAAAGGTATCATCGTCATATGCTGTTGGGCACATGCCAGACGCTACTTTGAGAGGGCATTGAAGCATGACAAGGCCAGGGCGGAGTATGCCCTGACCATTATAGGCATGCTCTATGACGTGGAACGTATAGCCGATGACGACAACATGAATGCACAGCAGCGTATGGAACTGCGTAAACGGCTTGCATATCCTATAATCTG
>NZ_JACJLQ010000212.1 GCF_016902295.1 Bacteroides caecigallinarum
TTTTAGATAAACAAACAGAATGTAGTACAAGCGTCACATTTATAATATAGTGTGATGAAAAAAGAATAAACCGTCAATTAAAATAATTACGGGATCCTGGACAGAGACAAAGACATATCCTTAACGGATGTACAAGATATTTTACAATGAAGAGTTTGATCCTGGCTCAGGATGAACGCTAGCTACAGGCTTAACACATGCAAGTCGAGGGGCAGCATGAACTTAGCTTGCTAAGTTTGATGGCG
>NZ_JACJLQ010000213.1 GCF_016902295.1 Bacteroides caecigallinarum
GAAGCTTGCTTCAATTGCCGGCGACCGGCGCACGGGTGAGTAACGCGTATCCAACCTTCCGTTTACTCGGGGATAGCCTTTCGAAAGAAAGATTAATACCCGATGGTATCTTAATGACTCATGTACTTAAGATTAAAGATTTATCGGTAAACGATGGGGATGCGTTCCATTAGGTAGTAGGCGGGGTAACGGCCCACCTAGCCGACGATGGATAGGGGTTCTGAGAGGAAGGTCCCCCAC
>NZ_JACJLQ010000214.1 GCF_016902295.1 Bacteroides caecigallinarum
CAAATAATATACAATAAATCATTATGTTGGCAATAAAATTTATAAGAATATGACCTACAGAGAATTAAGTATCTATACTAACATAAATATTATGCCAACATAACAACGATTATGTTGTACACCACATAACCTGCCGACCGCTATGGGGCGCGCTGAATTTTCTATCAGATTATTGTCTATACAATATTTACCGTCCATTGTATAATGTGCCAGCTGGCGCACATGATTAAGGAAGTAG
>NZ_JACJLQ010000215.1 GCF_016902295.1 Bacteroides caecigallinarum
AGTCAGATTGCTAAGACAGCTAGGATGTTGGCTTGGAAGCAGCCATTCATTTAAAGAGTGCGTAACAGCTCACTAGTCGAGGAATTTGGCGTGGATAATAATCGGGTATGAAGTTGTCTGCCGAAGCCGTGGAACCAGCAATGGTTGGTAGGGGAGCATTCCATTCTGCGTCGAAGGCGTGGCGCGAGCCACTCTGGAGCGTATGGAAAAGCAAATGTAGGTATAAGTAACGATAAAG
>NZ_JACJLQ010000216.1 GCF_016902295.1 Bacteroides caecigallinarum
GCTTTTGGAGGCGACCACCCCAGTCAAACTACCCACCAAGCAATGTCCTCAATCCTTGAGTTAGAACTCAAACAAACGAAGGGTCGTATTTCAACAGCGGCTCCACAAACACTGGCGTGCCTGATTCATTGCCTCCGACCTATCCTACACATCGCGTGCCCAAATTCAATGCTAAGCTATAGTAAAGGTTCACGGGGTCTTTTCGTCCCATCGCGGGTAATCGGCATCTTCACCGATA
>NZ_JACJLQ010000217.1 GCF_016902295.1 Bacteroides caecigallinarum
GACTGCATGCCTTTTGGCTATAGCTTGTTAATATCCGTAAGCTATTTCTTTATTACGATGGTGCAGCGGTTCACATCTGTTACTCATATCGGTCAGCCTAACAGCCTATGCATTGGATATTTCTGCACAGAACCATATTGTCAAGAGGGCTTCGCACCAAACAATTACTCGTAAAGCACGCCTCTTTAGGCTACTGTTGACGGAACAACAGGTTCAGACATCATGCTGAACAATTAC
>NZ_JACJLQ010000218.1 GCF_016902295.1 Bacteroides caecigallinarum
TGACCATTATAGGCATGCTCTATGACGTGGAACGTATAGCCGATGACGACAACATGAATGCACAGCAGCGTATGGAACTGCGTAAACGGCTTGCATATCCTATAATCTGTTCGTTTGAGAAATGGTGTCTTGCGGAGTATGGTAAGGTTCTTCCTAAAAGTCCGATAGGACAAGCCATGCACTACTTCCTTAATCATGTGCGCCAGCTGGCACATTATACAATGGACGGTAAATA
>NZ_JACJLQ010000219.1 GCF_016902295.1 Bacteroides caecigallinarum
CATGATGTAACAAGCTGAAAAAGAGTAAAGAATTTTGGTCAAAACCAAAAGAGCTGAAAGTATATATCATCCGCTCTGAATTATACAGTTCAGAGTGTGTGCGTGATAATGAAAGTAAATAAGGGCGCATGGCGGATGCCTTGGCTCTCGGAGGCGATGAAGGACGTGATAAGCTGCGAAAAGTCACGGGGAGGTGCAAATAACCCTTGATCCGTGAATCTCCGAATGG
>NZ_JACJLQ010000220.1 GCF_016902295.1 Bacteroides caecigallinarum
GGCAGGAAGAATTTTTTATTCTGTGGTAATCATGACGCAGCTGAAGATGCTGCTGTTATCTATTCATTCATGGGGTGCTGCAAGGCTGCCGATGTGGACTTCAAGGGCTGGATGCACTATTTCCTTAACCACGTACATGAATACGACAGTGATTACTCCAAGGACATTGCAGAATTACTGCCATCATCTTTAAAAGACAAGAAGATTATTTAAAGAATCTCCGAAAA
>NZ_JACJLQ010000023.1 GCF_016902295.1 Bacteroides caecigallinarum
AATACTGATAACTTAAATTCCAAATCAAATTTTCGATGTGTTGATTTCTTCTTTCCCATTTTAATCTCTAATTTGTTAAAACGGTGTAAAGTAAATCTGTATTAAGTCACCTGTTTTTTCAGATGATTTTCTTTGACTCTCCGAAATATTAATATCCCTTATTCTGTTTCCAGTTGGTATTGGCGTTTAGTATGTCCTGGCTTAATGGGAAGATTCTTCTTGTGAGCTGTGCGTTGTCTGGATTTATGTATTTGAATCCCCATGCACGTTCGTATTCACCGAAGCGTATCAGGTCATTCCTGCGCCAATGTTCATCCAGAAACTCACGTCCGCGCTCGTCTAAAATATCTTTTAATGACGGATTTCCGGTAATATCAGGGGCATTTACATAACCACGTATTTCGTTAAACAGCTTCATCGGAGTGTCGCCTAATGTCGGGTCTCCTCCACGGGTAATGGCTTCACATTTTGTAAGAATGATATCAGCATAGCGGAAGATTGGGATATCATTGTCCTGATTACGACTGTATGTGTTATAGTCATTAGGGTCCGGATAGAATTTTATAGAGCGATAGCCTTGTCTGGTTCCATTCGCACCGACATCAAGGTCACCGTCTTCTCTGATTAATGTGATATGTTTCGTAAACTCTACCTGATTCCCTTCATAAATATGAGGTCTGTCAGTAACTTCACCTGTTACAGGGTCGTACTCATTGATTAATGTTGTTTCCTGTGACGGATCACCTACTATTACGTCATTACGTCTGTCACCTAGTAAACAGAATAATTCTGCATACTCCGGATTCATGGCAAAATTTCCTCCACAACTTGGTGTGAGAATTGTGGTATAAAAACCATTAGCGCCTCCGTATCTCCATGTACGGTAACGGGCATAGCACATTCCTTGGTTAAGAGTCGCGTCGTATGGAACTGCATAGATGAAATCTTTGATGTGAGGTCTGTTATTATACATGAATTTTGTTTTATAATCATCGCTCAAATCGAACAAACCTGATTCGATGATACGGTCGCAAGCTTTTATACAATCATTCAATTTTTCGTTTGCCGCATTAGGACTCCAGTTTTCACTTGTAACATCTTGGGTATAAACATTCCAGTTGATATACAGTTTAGCCAAAAGAGCATCTACCATCCAGCAAGTAGGGGTACCGTAGGTTGATGCATCTACTTTACTTGGGCAACCGTCGCGCACTTCAATCAATTCCGATTCTATCCATTTTGCCACATCAGCCCGTGGAGAACGGTCTATAGTTTTCTGTCCGTCAGTAATTGTATAGTCAACTATAGGGGCGTCTCCAAAGTTATCCATAAGGAGAAATGTATAGAAAGCACGTGCCGCACGTACAGGGTTCGATATTTCCGGATTGTTTTCACCCAAATCGCGTAACAAATCATTGCAAATTGTTATACCGGCCAGAATGTCACTGCAAACATTCAACTGATTGTTGTTGGCGGATGCGTCCCATGAATGAGTGGAGCAGTTTGAATACTGTCGTCCGTCGAGCCATCCTCCATCGAAGCATACAGCCGAATATTCATCGGAACTTAATGAAAGCAATTCGTCATATCGGCGGTTTAACGGTGAACGGAATGCATAATATGCATTGTTTACTCTGGCTTCCATCGCAATTTCCGAATCGATGGGATACTCGGTAAACTGTGATTTTATATCAACATCAAGATTGGTGCAACCGATTGTTGCAATCGCCAACATGGCGCAAGTAAATATATTTTTTGTTTTCATATAATTCGTTTGATTTCTGATTTAGAAGTTCATATTTACGCCTACCATAAAGCTTCGTGTTCTTGGGTAGTTGCTGTTTCGCATATCCATACCTGGAGTCAGTCCTCCTAAATTTACTTCAGGGTCAATACCCTTGTATCCGGTGATGGTGAACACATTGTTGCATGTGGCATATACACGCAGATTGTTTACATAGTTGCCTATTTTGCCGAAATTATATGAAAGGCTTAATGTTGACAGACGCAGGTAAGAACCGTTTTCCAGGTACCTGGTTGAAGGTGCCTGTGCGCGTGAGTCATTGGCGTGTTGTTCTGTTGCAACATCTGCAAGTATGTTTTTACCGAAGCTTTTAAGTAAAGTAGGATCGCTGTACGAAGCGCGGATAGCATTGAATATCTTGTTTCCTGCCACTCCCTGGAAGAAGGCGCTCAATGACCAGTTTTTCCATGTCAGGTCATTGCTCCATCCGTAAGTAAGTTTTGGCTGTGCCGAACCGGCTTTGCGTCGGTCGCTGTTGTCGGGAGCGTCGGTCGTACCTACAAGGTTGCCGTTTTCATCGTAATCATTGAACAATGACATTCCGTTTTCATCGTATCCGGCTCATTCCCAAAGATAGAATTGACCGATTGGAGCTCCTTCCATCAATCGCTGCACATGCTGGTTGGAATAACTGTTGATGTTAGGATCGGCCATTTCAATAAAATTGACAGTATATTCCGAGTTTGACATTGATTCTACCATATTTCTGTTGTGTGACAGGTTGATAGTCGTATTCCATGTAAAGTTCTTTGTCTGTACAGGGACTGCGTTGACAGTTATTTCAATACCTTTGTTGCTTATATCTCCTACGTTAGCCACCATTTCACTGTATGGATATAGAAGTGTAGAAACTCTGTAAGGATAAATTAGGTCACTGGTACGTTTGTCGTAATATTCTATTGTACCTGTTAAACGGTTCTTGAAGAAACCGAAATCTATACCAATATTCAGCATTCCTGTTCTTTCCCATTTCAAATCCGGATTAGAATTACGTGTCGCGCCCAATACTTTATAATTATTCCCGTCTGCTGCTGTAAACCATCCTGTTGAGCCGTAAACCAGGCGTGATGTGAATGCGTCGAATCCCAAAGAGTTACCACTTACGCCATATCCTACACGAAATTTCAAATCGTCAAGGATATTCTGGTTTTTCATGAAATCTTCCTCAATGATTCTCCATGATGCTGAGACTGAAGGGAAAGTACCCCAACGGTTGTTTACTCCGAATGCGGAGGATCCGTCGCGTCGTATTGTAGCCTGTAAAAGATACTTGCTTTCGTAACTGTAGTTTATACGTCCGTAATACGATATCATACGTAAAGTAGATAGTAAATGTGAGCCGTTTAGATTTCCGGTTCCGTCTATATCAATGTTATTTGCCAAAGACATATTGTAATATGATAGGGCGTCGTTATAGAAATTGTATGCTACGAGCCCAAAACCATCGTTATTATCGGATTGTTCCCATGAATAACCAAGCATGACATCCAATTTGTGAATATCATTAAACGTATGATTCCAGTTAATATAAGTTTCAAGCTGTTTTTTGATATTTTCGGAAGTGCTGCGTTCGGCCTGTCCTTTACGTGAAGTATAATCTACAATCTGCGATTTTGATGAATGGTAGTTGTTGTAAATGTATTGTTCGTTCTGATAAGACAAGTTAAGATTCCAGTCAAGTCCGTCAATAATATGTGCGGTGGCTTTTGCGACACCTTGCAATAACTTTTGAGTTGTCTTGTAGCGGTCTTCATTTATAAGTGATGCCGGATTATAATATTGTGATGTAGTTCTGTGGTACCATGTGCCGTCATCGTTCTTTATTGGATTTAATGGCAAATAGTAGTTCATGGCATCCAATGCGCTTCTTCCTTCATTGTTTGTAGGACCGTTTTCGCTATTTGAGACACTTGCATTCAGACTTAATGAGAAATCAAGCTTATTATTGAATGCCTTGCTTTGTAAAAACGAGCGGGCTGTCAGACGGTCCATGCCTGTGCCGCGAACCGTACCCTCACGTTCAATATAATTAAGCGACGCATTGTAGGAAGTCTTTTCATTTCCTCCGTTTATGGATATGTTGTGATTGTGGCTGAATCCTGTGCGTAGCACTTCTTTCTGCCAATCGACATCTGCAGGATTGTTGACATCGTAATAGCCTGACAAATCAATGTCATTGGCTGCGGCATAATCAAGAACTTGGTCGGCTGACATCATGTCAAGAGTCTTTATCGTTTTGTCCCAAGCTACATAGCCGCTGTAATTTACACTTGTCCTGCCGTCTTTTTTGCCTTTTTTTGTAGTTACAAGGATTACACCGTTTGCGGCTTTTGAGCCATAAATGGCTGTCGCAGATGCATCACGCAACACATCGATACTTTCAATGTCTTCCGGAGCAATCAGAGAAAGACTGACTCCCGGCACACCATCAATTACATAATAAGGCTCCATAGCCTCACCGGTACGTAATGAAGATGCACCTCGCAATGAAATGGAAGCTGCACCGTTAGGGTCGCTTGTGTTTGCTATTGTAAGTCCGGGAACTTTTCCTTGAAGTAGCTGTGCCGGAGATGTGTAAACACCTACATTTAAATCTTCGGCCTTTACAGTAGTGATAGAACTTGTTATATCTTTACGCTGCATACTGCCGTAACCAATAACAACAACTTCTTCCAGTGCCTCATTGTCTTCTTTCATTTTGATGTCGATGACGTCTCTGTCTGCCTTGATTTCCTGTGTGAGAAAACCGATATAGGAAAATACCATTATCTTGCCATCTACTATGGTTAACGAATATTTTCCGTCAATATCAGTTACACAACCGTTCGCAGTTCCTTTTTCTACTACATTTACTCCGATGAGTGGAAATCCGGTTTGGTCTGTTACAATACCTGTTACTACTCGTTGAGCAAATGCATACGTACCAATCTAAAGGAGAAAAATACTTGACAGCATTTTTCTTCTGACGTTTTTAGATAATTGTACCTTTTGCATAATTCTTCTGTTGTTAAATTTTGTGTTTATTTTAATTTTACGGTGCAAAATTATGCATGGGTTGTTACATGAAAGTTTCAAAGAAATATCAATGCATTTACATACTTATATATTAAAATATTGCTTAAAATATCCTTTTGTTAATATTTTATTTTATAAAATACGTTCTTAAATAATTGACTTTCAAAAAGTTTTTATTAAATTTACAACGATAATGTGATGTACCTTTATTCAGAAAGAAATTTCTAACCAACTTAAATATAATCAAAATGAAAACAATCATTAAAACAAGTTTGCTTGGATTGACGTTTGCTGGTGTAATTCTGGCATCTTGCTCGTCCGGAGAAACAGCAAAAGCTGACTATCAAGTGGTGCCAATGCCTTTGGAAATTTCTGCTGTTCAGCAGTCTTCTTTTTTGCTTAAGAACGGTGTAAGTATTTACTATACCGCCGGAAATGAGATGATGAAACGAAATGCGGAGTTTCTGGCATCTTATATCAAGGAACAGACTGGCATAGAACTTAAAACTCAGGAAGGTGAAGGAAAGAGTGGAGGAATATCTCTTCAACTTGGATTGGATAATGCTAATCCAGAAGCTTATCAGTTGAAAGTAACAGGAGATAATGTAGTAATCAGTGCGCCGACAGAAGCCGGTGTTTTCTACGGCATCCAGACTTTGCGTAAGTCAGTAGCTGTAAATAAAGCATCAGCCATTGAACTTCCTGCAGTTGACATTGTAGATAAGCCAAGATTCAGCTATCGTGGTATGATGCTGGATGTTGGTCGTCATTTCTTCACAATGGATGAACTGAAAACTTATATTGATATTCTTGCCCTTCATAACATCAACCGTTTTCACTGGCATTTGTCCGAGGATCAGGGATGGCGTATAGAAATAAAGAAATATCCTAAACTTACGGAGATAGGCGCTTACCGTAAAGAAACCGTCATAGGACGTAATTCCGGTAAATATGATGGAAAACCGTATGGAGGTTTCTATACTCAGGAGCAGGCAAAGGAAATTGTGGACTATGCCGCAAAGAGATATATCACGGTAATTCCGGAAATTGATCTTCCAGGCCACATGCTTGGAGCATTGGCCGCATATCCTGAATTGGGATGTACAGGCGGACCGTACGAAGTGTGGACACAGTGGGGAGTTTCGGACAATGTCCTTTGTGCCGGAAATGACAAGACCATTCAGTTTATAAAAGATGTATTGGCAGAAATCATTGAGATATTCCCTTCTGAATATATACATGTGGGCGGTGATGAATGTCCTAAGGATCAGTGGGCTAAATGTCCTAAATGTCAGGCAAGAATCAAGGCTTTAGGACTGAAGACTGATAAAAAGCATACAAAGGAAGAGCGTTTGCAGAGTTATGTCATACACGAGGCTGAAGCGTTCCTGAATTCAAAAGGTCGTCAGATGATTGGTTGGGACGAAACACTTGAAGGTGGTCTGGCTCCTAATGCTACAGTTATGTCATGGCGTGGCGAAAGCGGTGGTATTGAAGCAGCCAAACAGAAACATAATGTTATCATGACTCCAAATACATATTTGTATTTTGACTATTATCAGTCTAAAGATACAGACAGTGAGCCTTTGGCTATAGGCGGATATCTTCCGATGGAACGTGTTTACAGCTATGAGCCTATGCCTTCGTCTCTTACTCCTGAAGAACAGAAGTACATCATTGGTGTGCAGGCTAATCTTTGGACAGAGTATATCCCTGTCTTCAGTCAGGCTGAATATATGGTTCTTCCTCGTATGGCTGCACTCTGTGAATCTCAGTGGTGTGCCCCTGAAAAGAAAAATTATGATGAGTTCCTTAAGAGACTTGTGAGACTTGTTGATATATACGAACTTAATGGTTGGAACTATGCTAAACATATATTCGATGTAATGCTGACTCTTACTCCTGATACGGAAAGTGGTACGCTTGATGCATCGGTACGTACTGTAGATAATGCTTCAGTTTACTATACATTAGATGGAACTGAACCTACTGAACAGTCTCAGCTTTATACTGGTGTGGTGAAAATAGACAAACCTTGCGTGTTGAGAACTGTTGCCATACGTCCTAACGGAAAGTCACATATTACTACTGATACTATTACTTTCAGTAAATCATCAATGAAGCCTATAACAATGCTTCAGCCTATAAATAACCAGTATAAGTTTACAGGTGAATCAGTATTGGTTGATGGTATGACCGGAAATATGAATTATAAGACAGGCCGTTGGCTGGGATTCTATAAGAACGATTTGGAAGCTGTGATAGATTTGAAGAATGTAACGGAAATATCTTCATTGACTATGCGTACACTCGTAGAGAAAGGAGACTGGATTTTCGATACAAGAGGTATTACAATTTCAGTTTCGGATGACAACAAGACTTTCAAGGAAATTGTTTCAGAATCTTATCCTGCAATGAAGGAAACAGATGCGAATAAGATTTATGTTCATCATTTTGACTTCTCTCCTGTCAAGACACGTTACGTAAAAGTTAAAGCGTTGTCGGAACGCAGTATACCATCATGGCATGGCGGAAAGGGTAGTCCTGGTTTCTTGTTTGTGGATGAACTTACTATAGAATAAAATACCAAAATCTGATTATATGAATATTAAGAAAAAAATCTCATTGATTTGTTTTTCTGCTATGGCAGGAGCCATGATGATAAACATGACGTCGTGTGCGGATAAAGTTGTTGAAGGAAAGCTGTCGGTAACTCCGGTTCCTTCGGAAGTAAAATGGCAGAATGGAGTGTTTAAGCTTAACCCTTCCACTACATTTACAGTTGATGCCACTGAGGCTGACAAGAATAACCTGACGTCTTATCTGCTGGCTTCTCCTTTGAAAATAAAATCATCTGAAGCAGAGAACGGAGATAACCGGATTGTACTGAAGGTGGTTCCGTCGCTGGAAGGTATAACATCTACCGAAGGCTATAGACTTTCCGTTGATGGGAAGGGAGTGAAAATTGAAGCCTTGTCCGGAGCCGGATTGTTTTACGGTGTTCAGACATTATTGCAAATGGCAGCTGAATCTTCAGAAATACCTTTTATAGAGATAAAGGATGAACCACGTTTCCAGTATAGAGGTATGATGCTCGATGTGTCACGTCATTTCTTTGATAAGGATTTTGTGAAGAAACAGATTGACCTTCTTGCATACTACAAGATAAACCGTCTTCATCTGCATCTTACTGATGCTGCCGGATGGAGACTTGAAATCAAGAAGTACCCTCGCCTTACCGAGTTTGCTGCATGGCGTCCGCAGGCTGTATGGAAAGACTGGTGGACTGGTGATAGGAAATATTGTGAGCAGTCGGACCCAAGAGCACAGGGAGGATATTATACTCAAGATGAAATGCGCGAACTTGTGGAATATGCGGCTCAGAAGTACATTACGATTATTCCTGAAATAGAGATGCCGGCACATTCGGAAGAGGTCCTTACCGCATATCCTGAATTGTCGTGTACACATGTTCCATATAAGCAGGCTGATTTCTGTGTAGGTAATGAGAAGGTTTTCGAGTTTCTTGAAAATGTACTCCTTGAAGTGATGGAAATATTCCCTTCCGAGTATATCCATATAGGTGGTGATGAGGCGGGAAAAGCATCATGGAAGACATGTAAGCTGTGTCAGGCCCGTATGAAAAAGGAGGGACTTAAGGATGTTAATGAACTTCAGAGCTATATGATACATCGTATGGAGAGATTCTTGAACAGCCATGGCCGTAATCTTTTGGGATGGGATGAAATTCTTGAAGGAGGACTTGCTCCGAATGCTACGGTTATGTCATGGAGAGGAACTGAAGGTGGCATAAAGGCTGTTAAAGCCGGTCAGAAGACAATTATGTCGCCGGGTCAGTATTGTTATCTTGACGGTTACCAGGATGCGCCATATTCACAACCTGAAGCTATTGGAGGCTATCTTCCATTAAGCAAGGTTTATAGCTATAACCCTGTGCCTGATTCGCTTTCAGCTTCGGAGAAAGAACTTATATATGGTGTTCAGGCCAATCTGTGGACAGAGTATGTGCCTACAGAAGAACATGCAGAATATATGCTTTATCCACGTATGATAGCTTTGGCGGAGGTAGCATGGTCCGAACAGGAAAATCGTTCATGGGAGGATTTCCATGCGCGGGCATTGAAGATAGTTGACGAGCTCAAAGAGAAAGGTTATAATCCATTCGATTTGAAAAATGAGATAGGTAACCGTAAAGAAGCTCAGGCTCCTGTAGAACATCTTGCTTTAGGAAAGAAAGTGAAATATAATGCCCCTTATTGGGATAGCTATCCTGCTAATGGAGAGGCAACTCTAACTGACGGCCTTCGTGGAGGGTGGAATTATAATGACCAGCTATGGCAGGGGTTTGTAACAAAGAATAGGGTTGATGTTGTGATTGATTTGGAGAAAGAAACAGAGATTCATTCGGTAGCTGCAGACTTTATGCAGATTTGCGGTCCGGAAGTATTCATGCCTGCCAAGGTTATAATTTCTGTATCTTCAGACGGTGAAAACTTTACCGTATTGTCTGAAATTCCACATGAGGTAGTGAGAGATGATGAAGTCTCTTTCAAGAACTTCGGCTGGACAGGAACGGCCAAGGGCAGATATGTACGTTATCAGGCATTGGCTAGCGACAAGTTTGGCGGTGTGCTGTTTACCGATGAAATAGTAGTCGAATAAAGTGTTCTGTTGTGTGACTTTCAGTCTGCAAGTAAGTGGTTCTGCTTATATATGCCCTACTTACTTGCTGACGGGAAGTCATTTTTTATATGGATGAAAGATGATTTATGCTTTCATTGTATTCATTTATCATGCTGTGTATAACTTCCGAGGCGGAAGGAATGTCGTTTATCAGACACGATACCTGACCTATTTCAAGTTCGCCAGCAGATAAATCACCTTCAAATATTCCTTTCATTGCCCTTCCTTTACCTAAAAGCTCTGACAGCTCTTCGGCTGAGGCTCCACGGTTTTCTGCAGCTTCTACATCACGGTAGAAATCGTTTTTTATCAATCGCGTTGGTACAAGTTTCTTTAAAGCCAGCATAGTATCTCCTTCGTTAAGTTCGGTACATAACTTTTTGAAGTTCTCATTAGCCGAACTCTCCTTTGTGATGGCAAAACGAGTTCCTATCTGTACTCCTTCAGCACCTAAAGCGAATGCGGCAAGCATCCCTTCTCCCGTTGCTATGCCTCCTGCTGCTATTAAAGGAATGTCAAGGTGTTTTCTGATTTGAGGAATAAGGACCATTGTTGTGGTTTCTTCCTTGCCGTTATGTCCTCCGGCCTCGAAACCTTCTGCCACTACAGCATCTACTCCTGCTTCCTGACATTTAAGCGCAAACTTTGTGCTTGCCACTACGTGAGCGACTTTTATTTTGTTTTCGTGTAGCATTGCGGTCCATGTTTTGGGGTTTCCGGCAGAAGTAAATACTATTGGTACATTTTCTTCTATCACAACCTTTATCAGCTCTTCCGAGTATTTTGAAATTAATGGAATGTTCACTCCAAAAGGTTTGTCGGTTCCAGCCTTGCATTTCTGTATGTGCTCTCTCAAAACTTCAGGATACATTGAGCCTGCGCCTATAAGTCCCAGTCCTCCTGCATTGCTTACTGCAGATGCAAGTTTCCATCCGCTGCACCATACCATACCACCTGATATAATGGGGTATTCTATTCCGAAAAGTTCTGTTATTCTGTTGTTCATGGCTCTTAATTGTATGGTATTTTTTATTTCTTCAAACTTACGCAAAATCAGTGAATATTCCTTGTAACAAGCATAAAAAATGAGAAAATAGTGTATTGATAAGTTTGGGAGAGAACGGACTGTCGTTTAAAATAGAATTAGCTGTCATTTAAACTTAAATGACAAGGCGTTTTCAGCGTCTCATAATTCTTGTTTCTTATTTATTTGTCCTATCTTTGCAAGTCATAACACATTAACTCTATGAATATAAGGATTGTAATACTGTTTTGCTCGCTGTTTTTCGGTTATTTCCATTCATTCTCCGAAACATACAAATATCGTGTCGTGTTAAGAGATAAGTCTGCAACTGCCTATAGCATTGACCGTCCGCAGGAATTTCTGTCAAAACGTGCTTTGGAGCGTAGAAGCAGGCAAGGAATAGGTATTGACTCTATAGATTTGCCTGTATGTAGAACTTATATTGACCGTCTGGTAGAGCAGGGAGGGGAATATCTGATGCAGAGTAAGTGGAACAATACTGTGCTTATGCTTACACACGATGAGGAAACAGCAAACAGATTCAGACAGAATCCTTTTGTATTAGATGTCCGAAAGGTATGGGTGTCTCCTGATACAATTTTCCCGCGAAATAATGATAGAAAAAAAGAAGTGACAAATAAATGGACTAAAACAGACGAATATTATGGTGTTGCGGCTAATCAAATAAAGATTCATCACGGTGACAGCCTTCATAATGCAGGTTTCCGTGGCGAAGGCATGCATGTGGCAGTGATTGATGCCGGATATTATAATGTTGACAAAATGAAGTTTTTCCGTAAATTGCATATACTTGGGACTAAAGATTTTGTCAACCCAGAGTCGGATATCTATGCTGAACATAATCATGGATTGAAGGTCCTTTCGTGTATGGCTGTCAATATTCCCAATGTGATGGTTGGTTCAGCTCCTGAGGCATCGTATTGGCTTCTAAGAAGTGAGGATAATGATACTGAACAGCTTGCCGAGGAAGACTACTGGGCTGCTGCAGTTGAATTTGCTGACAGTGTAGGTGTAGATGTGGTAAATACATCATTAGGATATTATGAATTTGATAATGCTTCTGACAATTACAGGTACCGTGACCTTGACGGACGTACTTCTCTTATGTCGCGCTCTGCTAATATGGCTTCTACAAGAGGAATGCTGATAGTTTGCAGTGCAGGAAATTCCGGTGCTTCAAGTTGGAAGAAAATAACTCCTCCCGGGGATGCTGAAGGTGTGCTTACGGTAGGTGCCGTAAATACTGACGGTGTAAACGCGGATTTTTCTTCTGTCGGCAATACGGCTGACGGACGTATTAAGCCTGACGTTATGGCTGTCGGGTTCCATTCAAGTGTTGCCGGACCTAATGGTGGTACGGCGTATGGTAACGGGACATCTTTTGCTTCTCCTATATTCTGCGGGCTTGTCACATGTCTATGGCAGGCATGCCCGTGGCTTACAGTAAAAGAAGTAATTGATGTGGTTCACCAAGCTTCGGACAGATATGGTTATCCGGACAATATATTTGGGTATGGAATAACTGATATCTGGAAGGCATACAGGTTAGGACAAGAAATGAAAAAACAGTAATAAATCACCTTTTGACTACTTTCTGATATATATCCGAATGATATTATGGAAAATGAAGTAATGTCTTTATATGAACTGAATTCATTGGTCAGGCGAGGACTTCGTTCTTGTCTGCCTGACGAGTATTGGATACAGGCGGAGCTTAGCGACGTCCGTTCCAATTATTCAGGTCATTGTTATCTTGAGTTTATACAGAAAGATCCGAAAAGTAACGCTTTGGTAGCAAAGGCAAGAGGAGTGATATGGAGCAATGTCTTTATGCGATTGCGCCCATATTTCGAGCGTGAAACGGGACAGGCTTTCGTCTCAGGAATAAAGGTAATGGTAAAGGTTACCGTAGATTTCCATGAGCTGTACGGATTTTCTCTAACTGTTGTTGATATTGATCCTGCATATACTATAGGCGATATGGCGCGCAGAAGAAAGGAAATTCTGAAGCGACTTGATGATGAAGGTATTCTGACGATGAACAAGGAACTTGAAATGCCCGAACCTCTGCAAAGAATAGCCGTCATTTCATCGGCAACGGCAGCCGGATATGGCGACTTCTGTAATCAGTTGCATTCCAATAAGTTCGGCTTTGTGTTCTATACTAAGCTTTTTCCGGCAATAATGCAGGGTGACAGGGTAGAGGAGACTATAATCTCTTCACTCGAAAGGATATATGAAGAGTGTGAAAATTGGGATGTTGTGGTGATAATACGTGGTGGAGGAGCTACTTCTGATTTGTCAGGTTTTGATACATACGATTTGGCTGCTCATTGCGCCCAGTTCCCGTTGCCAATAATAACTGGTATAGGCCATGAACGTGACGATACTGTTATCGACATGATATCTCATACAAGAGTGAAAACTCCAACTGCTGCGGCTGAATATATAATAGGTATGATGCTTCAGACAGCAAGTCGTCTGGAGGAACTGGAAGAACGTATCCGTAGCGAGATTCCTGTACGCCTGAATGCTGAGTTTGAACGCTTGAACAGGATTGTAGCTCGTATCCCATTGGTTGTACAATCAAGACTCCAGCATGAGTATATGAAGTGCGAACGTATGTATTCCCGTCTTGTTATGTCGTGGCAAAAACGTTTTCTTCTAGAACAACATCGTTTGGATGTCTATCCACGACTTATGTTGCGTATCCGTTCTATTATGGATAAAGAGACGCATAAGATAGATTTGATGGAAAGAATATTGAAGTCTGCTTCTCCTGAACAGCTCCTGAAACGCGGTTATAGTATTACTTTTAGTAATGGAAAGGCAATAAAGGATGTTTCAAAATTAAAATCAGGTGACGAGGTGGAAACAGTATTGGCGACAGGTAAATTCAGAAGTATAGTAAAATAAGTATAAAACTATGGCAGCAAAAAAAGAAACATATACTGAAGCCATGAAGAAGCTTGAGGCTATTGTGGCTAAAATTGAAGGTGGTGAACTTGATATAGACCAGTTGGGCGAGAATCTTCAGGAAGCACAGAAACTCATAAAATTCTGCAAGGATAAACTGTATAAGGCAGATGAGGAAATAAAGAAAATGCTTGACGACGGACGTACTGACGAAGAATAATTAATGTAAGCATTATATTACAGTTTAATGGTTTTGGTTTAAATATTTATTGTAAAAATTGGAATATGTAAATTAAAACCTTACATTTGCCGTCAAAGTAATAATATAGAAACAGAAAATATTTAATAATATAGTTATGAAAGAAATTGACTGGTCTAATTTGTCTTTCGGTTATATGAAGACAGATTATAATGTACGTTGCTATTATCGTGACGGCAAGTGGGGTGAATTGGAACTCTGTTCTGAAGAAACATTAAATATACACATGGCAGCCACATGTCTGCACTATGGTCAGGAAGCGTTCGAAGGGTTAAAGGCCTATCGTGGAAAAGATGGAAAAATCCGTGTGTTTCGTCCACAGGCAAATGCCGAACGTCTGCAGAGTACTTGTAACGGTATCCTTATGCCTGAATTCTCTACTGAAATGTTCTGCGAAGCTGTTAAAAAGGTGGTAAAGGCTAATGAACGTTTCATACCTCCATACGAGAGCGGAGCTTCTTTATACATCCGTCCGTTGCTTATCGGTACAGGTGCCCAAGTTGGTGTTCATCCGGCAAATGAGTATCTTTTCGTAGTGTTTGTTACTCCTGTAGGTCCTTACTTTAAAGGTGGCTTTGCTACTAATCCATACGTTATTATCCGTCAGTTCGACCGTGCTGCGCCTCTTGGTACAGGTACTTTCAAGGTTGGAGGTAACTATGCCGCCAGTCTTCGTGCTAATAAGATAGCACACGATGCTGGTTATGCAAGCGAATTCTATCTTGACGCAAAAGAAAAGAAATATATCGATGA
Source organism: Bacteroides caecigallinarum (assembly GCF_016902295.1). GTDB lineage: Bacteria > Bacteroidota > Bacteroidia > Bacteroidales > Bacteroidaceae > Phocaeicola > Phocaeicola caecigallinarum_A. Next base: position 14,497 of record NZ_JACJLQ010000023.1, read on the forward strand.
ATGTGGTGCTGCCAATTTCTTCGGTATTAAAAACAATACATACGTAACTCCGCTTTCTACATCAATCCTTCCTTCTATAACAAACAGAAGCCTTATGCAGTTGGCAGAGGATATGGGATTGAAGGTTGAGCGACGTCCTATAGCTGAAGAAGAACTTGAAACATTTGAGGAAGCCGGAGCATGTGGTACAGCAGCCGTTATCAGCCCTATAGAGCGTATTGATGACCTTGAAAACAATAAATCGTATGTTATCTCAAAGGACGGGAAACCAGGTCTGATAAGTCAGAAATTGTACAACAAACTTCGTGCGATACAGTATGGCGATGAGGCCGATTCTTATGGATGGGTTATGATTGTGGAATAATCCTATAATTAATATATTTTGAGACGACTAAGTACGAATGGCTTGGTCGTCTTTTTTTTGTATGTTTTAGGTACTTGCTTGATGATAAAAAAAATGAGGATATATCGGTTTTATTGATATATCCTCATTGAATAAGTTTAAATAGGAAGTATATTATGCTTCAGCAGGAACAACAGAAACAAAGCTTCTGTTTTCACGTCCTTTCTTGAAACATACTGTACCATCTACCAATGCGTAAAGAGTGTGGTCACTACCCATACCTACGTTTTTACCTGGATTGTGAACTGTTCCTCTTTGACGAACAATGATGTTACCAGCTTTACATGCTGAACCACCGAATATCTTTACGCCTAATCTCTTGCTTTCTGATTCACGACCGTTCTTAGAACTACCTACACCTTTTTTATGTGCCATTTTCTTCTACTTTTTAATGATTAAGCAATAACTTGTTTGATTGTCAATTCTGTAAACTGCTGACGGTGACCGTTCAGTTTTCTGTAACCTTTTCTTCTCTTCTTGTGGAATACAAGTACTTTATCACCTTTAACAAGGTTAGATTTTACTTCGCAAACCACTTTAGCACCTTCTACAGTAGGAGCGCCTACAGTTACATTACCATTGTTGTCAACCAACAATACTTTGTCAAATTCAACAGTTGCGCCGTTTTCAGCGTTCTGAATGTGGTGTACAAACAGTTTCTTGCCTTCTTCAGCTTTGAACTGCTGACCGTTAATTTCTACAATTACGTACATTTTAAATAAATATTAAACGGGTTTCTTCCGTAAGGTGGATTGATTCGTGCAATCACTTTTTTACCTTGGCGGACTAAAATCGGCTGCAAAGTTACTTTAAATACTTTATATAATCAATCTTTTGCGGATATTTTTTTGATAATTATCTGTTTTACTGCATTTTTTATATTTATAAGTAGCATTATTCAGTTTGTCGTTCCTATAACCCCGGAGGATTTAATGCATAAAAAATGAGGACATGCGTCAGGCATGTCCTCAAAGTATCTATGAATATTTTTATTCGTGTTATTAGAAGTACAAATAACGATTGTCAACAACTTTGGATTTCTGATAAAGATCGTTGATAAACTGAGTGGCAAATCTTGAGTACATGTTTGTAAGACTTGTCTCTTCTGATTTAGCATCAAATTTTTCAGTTCCGTTTTCTTTACTTAATACCTGTACCATGTAAACACCCGCATTACCTTTTACGGGAGTGCTTGTTGCATTTACAGCTGTTTTTGCGGCAATAGCACCGATAACAGGTTCGCTACCTCTTGTCATTGAAACATAAGCAGGAGCAGAGAAAGTTACATGCTTGATAGTATCACTGACTGCATTTTTTATGGCTTTAGCCTGATCAATAGAAGTACAAGCCTTCATGTCGGCCATGATTAATTCAGCTTTTTTGTCGCGACGTAATTCTGCGCGTAGCATGTCGGCTACAGAATTTATGTTGCGATAGCCTTCAGGATTGATTCTGTCAAGAGCGGCAACCATTATATGGTCGTTGTTTCCACATTCGTAAAGAGGAGAAACATCACCTTCCTTTGCACTGAATATCCAGCGGATAACTTCTTTTGTAGATGGTATTCCGCCAACATAGTGTTCTGCAGAAGAGAAGTCAGAGCGTGGAACGACAGTATATCCGTATTCTTCAGCATTCTTTTCAAGCTGTTCTATTGAGGTGCTCTGGGCTACAAACTGGCTGAATTTGTTGTAAGCGTCATTGTATGTGTCATTACTGAATTCAACATTACGCTTTACTACCGCAACTTTATATTTGTCTTTCATGCTCTTCTTGTCCATAACCTGAAGGATTATGTTGGCCTGACCAATGTTCAGTTTGGCAAGTTCCTTAACCGGCTGACTGATAAGAGTCTTGATGAATGTTTCGTTTTCATTGTTAAGCTGGGCGCCTTCCCATGTATTTGCGTTAACCCATGTTGATTCACCTGTCTGACCATAAACCTTAGCGATTTCTTCAAAGTTTGCTCCACCTTTTATGGCATCATAAATACTGTCTGTAAGAGTTTTTGTCTTTTCTTCAGTATCAGCATAAACCTGAATCTGACGGAACTGTATTGAGTCCGGTGCGTTTACCTTAGCCAAAATCTTGAAAGCATTGTATGAATCGTCTGTTTGGTTATAATATGGTCCGAACACTTCGTTCATACCGATTGAATCGAGTCTTGCTACAACGTCTGAAGGCAATACTGACTTGTTGACAGGAATGTCAGAGTAGGAAACTGCAGAGCCTGTAGTACGGATAAAAGCAGCAAAGTCAGAAGTTGTGTTGTTAAGTTGTTCACTGTATTCAGTCACTTCGTCCAAAACAGCTTTTCTGTCAGCATCTGAAGGTAATACCTGAACATCAACATAACGGATGTCACGGGTTTCAACCAATTGTTTGAACTGTTCTTTCTTTTCGCTGTATAGTTTCTTGATTTCATCGTCTGAAATCTTAACCAATGAATCGTTTATTGCCGAGTAAGGAACAGCGGCCATAAGCAGGTCGCTCTGTTCTGTACGGGCTTTGAATGCATCTTCAGCAGAAGCTGGATTCGCAATCAATGATTTAGAGATAAGATTCTGGTATTTTTCTGCCAAAGCAGACTGTTTAAGTGTTTTTTCTACGAAATTCCAGAAATTACCCATTGTCTGATAGTATTCTACATACTGTGCAGGCATTTGGCTTGTGCTGAGGTTGGAATAGTCAACAAGAAACTTTTTCAACATATCCTTATCGAAAGCACCTGTCTGAGGGTTACGGAATGGTGTATTCATCAATAGAGGGTGTGTACCTTCGTCTATGATAGCCTGGATTTCAGCGTCAGTAACTGTTAGTCCAAGTTTTTCTGCCTGCTCAGCAATAAGCTTGTTGTTAACGTATGATTGCCATACCTGGTCTTTTACACTTGCAAGCTGAGTTTCGTTCAGCGATGACAAACCGTTTGTAAGTTTGATCACTTCAGTGTATTCATCAACTAACTTTTGATAATCCTGAGCAGAGATTTTCTCTCCATTGATTTCTCCGATGTCTTGCCTTCCTTGATGTGGCTGGAGTACTTTCCAAGCGTCGCCTGCAATAAATGCGAAGAGGGCAATACCGATAACAATGACCAATAATGGTCCTTTGCTTCTAATAGTTTGTAAAGTTGCCATTTAAATTTATTATTTTTTGTTTATTGTTTTTCTGTAATTAGCGCACGAAGATACGAAAAATGTTTATGAGTTGCTATTTTCTATAGAAAAAAATGCTTATTTCTGTATTTTCAGTTTTACTAATTCTATTTTTGTATTAGTCGCTTTGACAATATTGAATTGGAAATTGTCAATTACAATGTTTTCATGAGGTTTTGGTATTCGCTGAAATTCATTTATAATCAGTCCGCCTAATGTCTGATATTCGTCACTCTCAGGCAGCTGCAAACCGAATTTTTCGTTAATATCTTCTATTTCCAGTCTGCCGGACAATATGTATTCGTTTTCGCTTAAAGCTTTCGCTACAGTGTTTTTATTATCGTGTTCGTCTTCAATGTCACCAAGTAGTTCTTCTACAAGGTCTTCGAGTGCTATTATTCCTGACGTACCTCCAAATTCATCTACAATTACTGCAAGAGTTTTTTTCTGTTGCATAAGTAATTTCATAAGTTTGTTTGCAGACATGCTTTCTGGAGCGACCGGAATTGATTTTATGTTTTTCTCCCAATCATCCTGTGTATTGAACATCTCTGACGAGTGGATGTAGCCTATGATATTATCTATATTATCGCGATATACTATGATTTTACTTAATCCGCTGTCAACGAAAACCCTCATTATTTCTTTCTTTGGCGTACCTGTTTCAACAGCGATTATTTCGGTTCTTGGAATCATACAGTCCTTCACCTTTATACTTGAAAAATCAAGCGCGTTTCGGAATATCTGTATCTCTGTATCTATTTCCTTTTCTTTTACTGTCTCATCGTAGCTGCTTTCAATAAGATAGTCAAGATCAACTTTGGTAAACGCTTTTTCTCTATCCTCTTTCTTTATTTTCTTTCCTCCTAATATAAGTATTGCTGTAGATAGCATAGCAGAGAATTTGCTTATCGGATATAAGACTAAATAACAGATATACGTTGGTATGCAAAGGTATTTTAATGTTAGATTAGGATTAATCTTGAATATAGTCTTCGGAAGAAATTCGCCTGTAATTAATATTATAAGGGTTGAAATTATTGTTTGTATTACAACCAGTAAAGCCTCGTTTGTAATAATTCCTGCAAGTAGCTGCTTTTCAATAATTTCAGCCATAAGAATACCATATATTACCAAGGCTATATTATTGCCAACCAACATCGTTGATATGAAATTGTTTGGATTTTTGTAGAATACAGTGAGTATTTTAGTGGAGAAGTTGTTTGACTTTTCCATTTCGAATCTTAGCTTGTTTGAAGATACAAAAGCTATCTCCATTCCTGAAAAGAATGCAGAAAAAGCCATTGTGACAAGCAGTTCTATGATAATACTAATTTGCATTATTTATTTGGCTTATATGTGTTCTGTTATTTTTTTAGTTTACGTTCGATGTTGATTTAGTTGTGTCGGCAGGAGCAGTGTCCTCTACGGTAAAGACACCGGTTGGAGTGAATATTTCGTATTCAGTCATTTCCTGATTAGAATCGAAACCATATCCTGTCAGGACTTTGTCAGTCTGTTCAATCTTTATAAACTTGTCGGAATATATTCGTTCTTTTGACTGATCCCAGAATAAAAGCTCAGTGTCGAATTTGTCTCCTAACTGGTTTTGTATATGCACATTACCTCTTAACTCCCATATTTCCTTTTTTTCATGGTAATATGCAGTGTCGGCTTTTATACTGGCATCAACTCTGAAAAGAGTGTCGAATTTCTCAAGGTACAGACCTTTCTCAAATGCCCAATATGGAGGATTTTTTTTGCTGAAGACTAACCATTCGTCTGTTACTATCTTGTATCTTATCATACCTGAGTCGGATACATAAGATACTATGCCTGTACTATGCATGTCAGGCAGTGAGTCGTTTTCGTCAATGGCAGCGGCAAGTTTTTTATCTTTGTTTCCGCATGACGGGAAAAAAAGAAACATAACAGTTGCCCAAATGGCAACTGTTATGCTTATAATGTTTTGTGATTTCAAAAGGTTGTGTCTATATGACATACATTTTATCTGATTGTAGTTGTTTCGCCAATCCATCCGCCGATTGTTACTGTGTGTCCTTTGCTTAAACCAAGGAAGAACAAATCTTCATCTTTCGGAGTGTAGGCAGAATAAGTTCTGATAAGTTCGTTAGCTTTGTCAGTTACGCTTGGATCAACACTCTTAGCGCGCTGCAATTTATCGATAACAGCAAAGAATGTACATTTGTTCAAAGCGCCTTCATCGCTCCAGTTAGGGCTTGAAGCATACATTTGTGCTATCAAAATATAAGCGTCGCCATAATTGTTATTGAACGAGATTGCCTTGTTACAGTACTGTTTAGCGCGGCTTAACTGTTTTTTGCTGAAAAGTATAACACCGGCATTGTAGCAATATTCTGCTTTCTTAGCAGGATCCTGTTCCAATTCGATAGCCTGGTCGAAATAACTTATACTTTTGTCAAGGTCTCCTTTTTTGTAATACATGTAGCCACATCCTGCAGCAGTAGCAGCAGTTGGTTCGATAGAATGTGCTGCTTCGGAAGCTTCGAAGTATGCTTCTTCTTCAGTACATTTCAATAATTGCATAACTGTTATTACCTGTTTCAGGTATTCAAGATTTGTCTTGTTCTGAGCAACCTTTGGTCCGTAAATGCTCTGTAGATTTTCGCATGAAGCTGCACCACTATTGATGAAATAGGCATCTACATTATCTTTTGTAGTTTTAAGCAGTTCTTTTGTCTTTGCTTTCTTCTCTGCTTGGAATGCGGCATCAGCATATCCTGAAACTGTCAGATAATCCTGAATGAACTGTTCTTTGTGGTTGTCGTCTGCTTTAAGTTTGCGTGATGATATATCCATCATGTCAAGGAACATAAAGTAGTCTGATTTGTCTTTCTCCATGTCAACACCTTGTTTTGCCCATTCGTATGCTTGGTTAACATCAAGGTTGTTGCCTGAAAATACAATGTAATCATGGACTTTCATACCTATGATAGAGCCTTCAGTAGTTTTAGTCTTAACAAGTTTGTTAAGCTGTGTAAGGTATTTGATACGCTGGTCATGAACAGCCATCAATTCGTCAAGGTAAGCTTTCTGCTGAGCAGGATCCTTTGTGCTTTGTATTAATCCACGAAGAATCTTGGCACCATTAGTGTAAGTACCAACCTGTGCAAAAGGTGCTTCTGTGAATACTGCTTTCCAAGGATTATATGCGTCCTTGAAATTGTCAGTCTTAACATATTCAGTATAAATACTGATGTTCTGAAGACAACGGATACTGTCTTCTCCGTGTCCAAATCTAGAACCGTCTTCTACTCCCTTTTGAGCAAAAGTAGCTGTAGTACCTAATGTTAGGGCGCACAGCATTGTAAACATCTTCATTCTCATCGTATTATTAATTTAATTGTTTATTGTGTTATTATCATGTATTTGATGTGATTAATTTACTTTCCATTTCATGAACCATGGTTCGTTTAGTGTTAAACCTATTTTTATAACGAATCTGTTTTCTGACATTAAATTACTTGAACTTGGAGAGAGGTTTATGTATTGCCCTGTTATGCTTAGGACAGTCTTGCGCTGGAATAATGATAAAGGAAAACCAAATCCGGCACTTACTCCTATTTCTCTTGCACCATCAGAATAAGAATTGCCTTCAACGTTGTCCGGTATTTTTATATATGGCAAAGTGTAATAAGCTCCGGCTCTATATGAAATTTTTTTGAAAAAATTCTTTTCTAATCGGTTTGGTGTATATTCAAATCCAACGGCTATCTTGTTGCGGTCATTATACATACCGGCAACGCTCGATAATTTAGCTTTAGACCACTCTTGCAAAGTGTAATCTGCAGCGACAGTTAACTTATCCTTGTATTGGTATGCAAGTCCAATTCCGTATGTTGAAGGTATGTCGTATCCTTTATAATATGAGTTTTCTGATGTAGAAGAATAACTGCTACCGTCTGTTACCTGAGTACCTATAACTTCTGTTGAGTTTAAGTTATGTCCCAAACTGTATGATAATCCTAATGTAAGGCTATTATCTTTATTAAATGGTTGAGTGTACTGTAATCCTAAATCAAGTTTATAGCTTTTTACATTAAGATTTCTGTAATTGATAGTATAGTCACCTCCGTTGCTAAGGGTAGCTGTTGTGCTGTATTCCTGTTTACCATATAGGTAACCGATATTGGCACCGATTGACAGGTTATCAATTATTTTAAAACCTAAACCTCCGAAAACTAAATTGGTACCGCCGTCTCCAGTGTATGTATTTGTAACAGTAACGTCATTGCTGTTTGATACGTTATTGGTTGTATTGAAATTATATCCTACAGTAGAAAAAGGTGTAAATCCGATAGCCATTCCGATTCTTGGATGAAGGCGGAATTGTATAGCCAAATAATCAAAGCTGGAATTTCTTGCATTGGATTTAATATTGTTCTCTTCGTAATTACAACTCTTCATGCTGAAACCAATATCAAACATGAATGAAAGTGAATCTACTGAAGTATATGATGCAGGATTCATTGGGTTGATATGACGGCTTGAACGAAGCGCATGTCCGACTCCGCCCATAGCTGCATTACTCGTGAAGACTTGATCCGACAAGTCTCCAACCCCAAATCTTGTATATGGAGAGTTAGTGCTGGATTGAGCAAAAGCACATACTGATGCTGTTGCTAATATAGCGCTAATAAGTACCTTTTTATTCGACATTATAATTTAATATTCTGTTTAAACCTTTTAAAACTAAAAATCTATCTGCAAAGATGATACTTTTTAATTTTGTATCAAAAGAAAATCTGTCTCCGCCAGTTAAAAAAACTAAAAGGTCGGGATATTTTTTTTGTAATTGAGTTATATAACCCTTAATTTCAAATTCAATACCTTTGATGACTCCAGCTCTTATTGCGGTGTCTGTGTTATATCCTAATTCCGGTAAATCTCCACCTTTTTCTATTAAAGGAAGTTTGTCACAACAAGCACTTAATGATTTGAACCTTGTGTAAATCCCTGGTGAAATGTTTCCTCCCCAATATGTAGCATTGGCGTCAATAAATTCGTAAGTAAGAGCTGTACCGGCATCTATGACTAACAGGTTTCTGTTCGGCATCAAATAATTTGCCCCTACTACTGCAGCCAAACGATCCATGCCTAAGGTTTTAGGAGTTTTATAATTGTTGGTAATTGGTATAGGGGTTTCATGTGTCAATTCCAATATAGGGAAATCAACACTTGCCAATTGCCTTTTTATTGTATTGCTTAATGTTATTACAGAAGCAATTATACATCTGTCAATATTATATTTGTGACAAAGTATTTTCATACAGTCCAAGGAATGGTTTGATCCTCTAAGTATCTCAACCTGTTCGTCACCGTCGAAAACAGCTAATTTTGCAACTGTATTTCCTATGTCTATTATTAAATTCACACTCTATAATTTTGTATTGCTTGCAAAGTAAAAGAAAAAAAGGATAAGAATTGCAATAAAATAGATGTTTTGTTTCATATTTATAGATAATTAGTCTTATTTTTGTGTCGAAAATTACAAAAATACATTTATAACAAATTATGTATATCAATAAAATAAGAATATTTGTCTCTCTGTTAATGATTTGGGGAATTACACTGTCTTATGCACAAAAACGCGACAGTATCCAGTTTAGTTTGCTTACTTGTTCTCCCGGAACTGAAATATATTCTTTATTCGGACATACAGCAATACGATATCAGAATTTTACTAAAAGCAAGGATTTGGTATTTAATTACGGAATGTTCAGTTTTTCATCGCCTAATTTTATATATCGTTTTGTTAAGGGTGAGACGGATTATCAGTTGGGAGTAAACGATATCAGATCTTTCAAGGCTGAGTATATGTTTAGGGGGTCAGCTGTATATCAGCAGGTCCTGAATCTTACGTATAGTGAAAAAATAAAATTGCAGGAGCTTCTTTTTACAAATTATCTTCCACAAAACAGGGTTTATAGGTATAATTATTTTTATGATAATTGTACCACAAGAGCTCGTGATCAGATAGAGAAATGTATAAACGGAAAAATTGAATATCCTGCTTCCGCCCCAGAAAAGACTTTCAGGGTTATAGTGCATGAATTCACTAAAGGATTCGAGTGGGAAGAGTTTGGCATAGATCTATGTTTAGGAGCTGATGCTGATAAATCAATAGATATTCGTCAGCAGATGTTTTCTCCTTTTTATATGCGCTCTTTCGCTGAAAAGGCTCATATAAAAGATGAAAATGGCGGTATAAGACCTTTAGTGTTAAAGGAAGAAGTGATAGTAGATGCTGATACAATTGATAATGAAGATAGCGCTTTTCCTTTTAGTCCTGTGGCTTGTGCCACTTTTTTCCTTTGTTTAAATTTAGTGATAGCATTTATTCAGATTATAAAGAAAAAGATATATTGGATTTGGGATTTATTTCTGTATTTGTCCCAAGGACTTGCAGGATGTATAATCGCTTTTTTGTTTTTCTTTTCAATACACCCTACAGTTGATTCCAATTGGTTGATTCTATTGTTTAATCCAATACCGTTATTATATTTGCCGTTTATGATATATAATGATATAAAACGAAGAAAAGACAAATGGCATATAGTAAATTCCGCGTATTTAACATTTTTTATAGTGTTATTCCCGCTAATACCGCAAGAAATTAATTTATCAGTATTACTTTTGGCGCTCGGTTTGTTTTTTAATGCAGTGAGCCATCAGATTGTTTATAGAAATTAAAATGAGAGAGAAACTTATAACATCTTTAATTACAGCTATAGTTATTACCGGTATCAATGCCCAAAACGTTCCGGCTGTTCCTAAGTTGGTGATAGGTCTGACAATTGATCAGCTACGAACTGATTATATAGAAGCATTTTCTTCCATGTATGGTGAAAGAGGTTTCAAACGCCTTTTTAAGGATGGACGTGTGTATATGAATGGTGAGTATGAATTTATCAAACCTGACCAATCATCTTCTGTCGCTTCTATTTATACAGGAACTACACCTTATTACAATGGAATTGTTGGCAATGATTGGATGGACAGGAATTCATTATGCGTGGTAAAGAGTGTTGATGATAAATCATATATGGGGATTTATACATCTGAAAATGTATCTCCAAAGCACCTCTCTGTATCTAATCTGGCTGATGAACTTATGGTTTCCACTCATGGACAGGCGCTTGTGTATTCTATAGCTCCTACAAAGGAGGTCGCTATTATGGGGGCCGGTCATGCGGCAAAAGGTGCATTCTGGATAAATGACGATACAGGTAAGTGGAGTGGAACTACTTTCTATGGTATCTTCCCTGAATGGATTACTGATTTTAACGACCGTAACGGATTGGATTTCAGAATAGACCAGATAACATGGGGACCATATTTACCAGTTACTGCATATAAAAATCTCACTACTGTATCTAAACAAATTACTTTCAAACATAACTTCACTGATGAACGTCTGTATAAATACAAAAAATTTAAAACAAGTCCGTACGTCAATGATGAAGTTAATAGGCTTGTTGATGTTTTCCTGAATAATACAAATGCAGGAGTTGATGAAACACCTGACTTATTAACTTTAGGGTATTATGCAGGAAACTACGATGGAAAGTCTGATAGTGAATATGCTATGCAGATTCAGGATATGTATGTACGTCTTGACAACAGTATAGGTGATTTGCTTGATATGATAGACCGTAAGGTTGGATTGAAGAATACATTGATATTCATTACTTCAACCGGTTACCGTTCTCCTGAGCCTGAAGATTCGCCTGAATATAAAATACCTACAGGAGAATTTTATTTGAAACGTTGTTCTGCTTTACTTAATATGTATCTTATGGCTATATATGGCCAGGGACAATATGTTGAGACTTATTATGGTAATCAGATATATCTTAATCATAAACTGATTGAGGATAAAAATTTAAGTATTACTGATGTTATGAACCGTTCATCCGAATTTATTGTTCAAATGAGCGGAATACGTTCGGCTTATTCTTCTCAGCGTCTTTTGCTTGGTGCTTGGGATCCTAAGATTGAGAAAATAAGGAATTCTTTTACAAGAGAATGTTCAGGTGATTTATATATAGAGATATTACCTGGATGGAAGATTGTGGATGAGTTTTCCAATAATGTTAGAGTAGAACGTGAGTCATATTCTTCGGTTCCTGTATTCTTTTTTGGATATAATATAAAACCAGAAATTGTATATTCGCCTGTCAAGGTCTCGGCTGTAGCGCCAACTTTGGCACATTTCATGCGTATCAGGGCTCCTAATGCCAGTGTTGCGGCTCCTTTGACTGGAATATGTAAATAAATTTATGTAATTGCCGCATTTTGAGGGTTTTTAATTATCTTTGTGCGCTGTTGAGCATATTTAACGGCATTAATCAGTAAATAAAATAAGTAATATATAATGGGATTTAATGAATTTATAAGTAAATTGTTCGGGAACAAGGCTTCTCGTGACATGAAGGAAATTCAGCCATGGGTAGAGAAAATCAAAGCTGCTTACCCAGAGATAGAGAAGCTGAGTAATGATGAATTGCGTGCTAAAACGGAAGAATTGAAACTGTATATCAAGAATTCCGCTGTAGCCGAGAATAAAAAGATTGATGAACTAAAAGCTACAATTGAGAATACAGATATCGAAAAGCGTGAACCGATTTTCGCGCAAATAGATAAATTGGAAAAAGAAGTTCTCGATAAATACGAAAAGGCATTAAGTGATGTCCTTCCGGTAGCTTTTGCTATCGTAAAGGATACTGCAAGACGTTTCGCCCAAAATGATGAACTTGAAGTGACAGCCACAGATTTCGATCGTGAATTGGCTGCAATGGGAAAAGATTTCATTCGTATAGAAGGTGATAAAGCTATATGGAAAAATCATTGGATTGCCGGGGGTAATGATATGAAATGGGGAATGATACACTATGATGTACAGTTGTTCGGTGGTGTCGTTCTTAACCAAGGAAAAATTGCTGAAATGTGTACTGGTGAAGGTAAGACTCTTGTGGCTACATTGCCTGTATTCCTTAACGCTTTGACTGGAAACGGTGTTCATGTAGTAACTGTCAATGATTATCTTGCTAAACGTGACTCTGAATGGATGGGGCCTCTCTATATGTTCCATGGATTGAGCGTTGACTGTATTGACAAACATCAGCCTAACTCAGCAGCACGTCGTAGGGCATATATGGCTGATATTACATTCGGTACTAATAATGAGTTTGGTTTCGACTATTTGCGTGACAATATGGCCAACAGTCCTAAGGACCTTGTACAGCGTAAACATAACTTTGCAATTGTCGATGAGGTGGACTCAGTCTTGATTGACGATGCCCGTACTCCTCTTATTATTTCTGGTCCTGTGCCAAAAGGTGACCAGCAGTTGTTTGAAGTGTTGCGTCCATTGGTGGAACGTTTGGTTGAGGCGCAACGTAAGCTCGCTACACAGTATTTGGCAGATGCAAAACGACTTATAGCTTCTGACAAGAAAGAGGATGTGGAAGAAGGTTTCCTTTCATTGTTCCGTAGCCATAAGGCACTTCCAAAGAATAAGCCGCTTATCAAGTTCCTTAGTGAACCGGGTATTAAGGCTGGAATGTTGAAAACAGAGGCTATCTATATGGAAGCAAACAACAAGCGTATGCCTGAAGCAGTGGAACCTCTTTATTTCGTAATAGATGAGAAATTGAAGAGCGCAGACCTTACTGATAAAGGTATTGAACTTATTACAGGCTCCTCTCAGGACCCAACATTGTTCGTCCTTCCTGATATTGCCGCTCAGTTGTCTGAACTTGAAAATGAAACTTCACTCAGCGATGAAGAGAAATTGGCTAAGAAAGACGAATTAATGACAAACTATGCTATCAAGTCAGAACGTGTTCATACTATCAATCAGTTGCTTAAGGCATATACAATGTTTGAGAAAGACACAGACTATGTAGTTATGGACGGGCAGGTTAAAATCGTTGACGAACAGACTGGACGTATTATGGATGGTCGTCGTTGGAGTGACGGTTTGCATCAGGCTGTCGAGGCTAAGGAGGGTGTTAAGGTTGAAGCTGCAACCCAGACATTCGCTACAATTACGCTTCAGAACTATTTCCGTATGTATCACAAACTGTCAGGTATGACAGGTACTGCAGAAACTGAAGCTGGTGAATTTTGGGATATATATAAACTTGATGTAGTGACTATTCCTACTAACCGCCCTATAGCACGTATAGACATGAACGACCGCGTTTATAAAACTAAGCGCGAGAAATATAAAGCTGTTATTGAAGAGATTGAAAAGATGGTTGAAATGGGACGTCCGGTACTGGTCGGTACAACATCTGTTGAAATCTCTGAAATGCTGAGTAAAATGCTTACTCTCCGTAAGATTGAACATAACGTTCTTAATGCTAAATTACATCAGAAAGAAGCTGACATCGTTGCAAAAGCCGGTTTGGGACGTACAGTTACTATTGCTACCAACATGGCAGGTCGTGGTACCGATATCAAGTTGAGCGACGAAGTCAAGGCTGCAGGAGGTTTGGCGATTATTGGTACCGAACGTCACGAATCTCGTCGTGTTGACCGTCAGTTGCGTGGTCGTGCCGGACGTCAGGGAGACCCGGGTTCTTCAGTGTTCTTTGTTTCTCTTGAAGACGATTTGATGCGTTTGTTCTCTTCCGACCGTATAGCGTCTGTAATGGATAAGCTTGGTTTCAAGGAAGGCGAAATGATTGAACATAAGATGATTTCAAATTCTATTGAGCGCGCGCAGAAGAAGGTTGAAGAAAATAACTTCGGTATCCGTAAGCGTTTGCTTGAATATGATGACGTTATGAACAAACAGCGTAATGTAGTTTATACAAAGCGCCGCCATGCGTTGATGGGTGAACGTATAGGTATGGATATCGTTAATATGATATGGGAACGTTGCGCAAATGCTTTGGATATGGCTACATATCATGAAGCCAAGATGGAAATTCTTCAGACACTTGCAATGGATACTCCTTTCACGGAAGAAGAATTTGAATCAAAAGATAAGAATATTCTTACTGAAAATACATTTGATGCTGCGATGGAAATATTCAAGCGCAAGACTGACCGTATGGCACAGATAGCACATCCTGTAATTAAGCAGGTATATGAAAATCAGGGAAAAATGTATGAAAACATCATGATTCCTATTACAGACGGTAAGCGTATGTATAATATTCCTGTAAACTTGAAGGCAGCATACGAGTCTGAATCTAAGGAGATTGTTAAGGCTTTCGAGAAAGCTATACTTCTTCATACTATTGATGAGGCTTGGAAAGAAAATCTTCGTGAGCTTGACGAACTTAAGCATTCTGTGCAGAATGCAAGTTACGAACAGAAGGACCCGTTGTTGATTTTTAAACTTGAATCAGTCAAACTGTTTGACAATATGGTGGCAAAAATCAATAATAATACAATATCTGTATTGATGCGTGCCCAGATACCTGTACAGGAACCGGAACAAGTGCGTGAAGCTGCTCCAGAACCTGCACCTAAAAAACAGCAATATAAGGAAGAAAAAGTAGATCTCAATGATGAGGCACAGAAGAAAGCTTCAGGTAAGGACACAAGAGAGGTGAAAACTGAGCCTTATAAAGCAGAAAAAACCGTAGGTAGAAATGATCCATGTCCTTGTGGAAGTGGGTTAAAGTATAAGAACTGTCACGGTAAAGTATAAGATTTTTAATAAAACTAATATTTAAAGGTCGTCTCTTAACAAAGGGATGGCCTTTATTATTGTTCCTTTATTACCTTTTAACTTCATAATATTCAGAAAAATATTAATTTTGTACAGATTAAAATTTAACATATTATGAGAAAATGTGCTTTATATATCGTTTCGTTGTTGAGTATTGTATTTGCGTCATGTAGTTCTATACGTACACTTACCTTTGACCAGCTATCTCCGGCAGAAATAAATTTCCCATATCAAGTGTCTGTAGTTGGGGTTGTAAACAATATGCCATATCGATCTGAACCGAAAAAAAATATTTTGACTTTGGGACAATTGGAAGCAGTTGGCAAAAATGCTGCAGAGACTTTGGCTGGTATTCTTGCAGACAGCAAATATTTTAATCAGGTTATAATATGTGATTCTGCTCTTAGGGCTGATAATAATACTGCTACTCTTTCTGGTATTGAAGTTGATAGGTTGTCTTCAATGCTTGGAGTTGACATGATTGTTTCTTTCGAAAGATTACTTCTGGATGTAGAGAAAAAAGAATATTCTAATCCGGGTTGGGACGTTTCAATTCCTATCTTACAAGTTCAGACAAGTCCGGTAGTTAAATTATATATTCCTGGCCGACAAAAGCCATTGATAGAACTTACAGCTTGTGATACTTTGTATTTCGATTTGGGATATGGAGTTTCTGAAGATGAAATTATTGTGGAAGCTACAAAGCACGCCGCTTCTGTGATGTGTAATAAGATTGTTCCAAATTGGCAGACTGTGAATAGGCTGATGTTCGATGGTGGAGGAGTTGAGATGCGTGATGCGAGTGTATATGTCAATGAAGGTGATTGGGGATCTGCCCGCGAATTGTGGATTCATGTTTATAATCGTCAAAAGAAAGGTAATGCTAAGTTCAGGGCCGCATATAATGTTGCACTGTCGTACGAGATGACAGGAGATATGGACAATGCTGAAGAATGGTTGAAGAAAGCTTCAGATTGTGTGAAATCAGGTTCAGAAGAAGAAATGGTACTTAAGTATTATATGAGTCAGTTTGTCAAAAGGAAAGTCGAATTTGGCAAGTTGAATATTCAAATGGGACGTTTTAATAACAATTTTTGACCTGTTTGTTTTGATACATTATAATTTTTAGTAATTTTGAGGTAATAAAAATTTATGCCTATGAATGTTAGTGAAAAAACACGTGCAGCTATATCATCAACTATTAGAGAAGCATTATGCAGATATGTCTCAGGCGATGAAAATTCTGTAGTTACGGATATTCATTTGCTCCCAAAACAGGATAGTGGTGAACTTTTGATTTTCAACGACGATGATGAAGAATTGGCACGTACCATTATAGAAGAGTGGATAGAATGTGATACTGACGATTTCATGAAAGAAGTCGAGTCTGTTCTTCGCTCAGAGATTGCTGCATTGAACGATCAGAGGTATTTTGAAAAGCTGTCTTTGCTTAAACCATATTCATTTGTTCTTGTAGATGAGGATAAAGAAACGGTGGCAGAGTTGATGCTTGTTGATGATGATGATACATTATTGCTCAACGATGAACTATTGAAAGGGCTTGACGAAGAACTTGATGCTTTTCTGAAAGAACTGTTGGAAAAATAATTAAGATAAATTGATGGTCGGGGTAAGGTCTCTTTTAGTCTGTATAGCCTTTCCCCGACTTTTTTGTATTATTTAAATAGGTGTAGTTATGGGAGAAAGGATTTTGTTTAGAAGAAATGAACAGCTGCATACCGTGAACCCAAGATGGCGTGGCAATCCTTCCGTTAAAGGCAAGTTCTTTAACCGTCAGCACAGATGGCGTCCCGGTATGGGAAGTATATTGAAATGGAGGTTCTCGCCTAATCCGCAAAGGAAAGAAAAACGTAGGATAAAGTGGAATCCCAATGTGAGATATCTCCATAGTCTTGATGCGGTAACAGGCAATTCGCTGATATGGCTTGGACATAATTCTTTTTTTCTTCAGTTAGGCGGAAAACGTTTCATGATTGATCCTGTTTTCGGAAACATACCTTTTGTGAAGAGAAGAAGTACTTTTCCTGCCGATCCTTCAATATTCAGGAACATAGATTATTTGCTTATCAGTCATGACCATTTCGATCATCTTGACAAACCGAGTGTGGCTCGTCTGGTTTCCGAAAATCCCGGAATGAAGTTGTTTTGTGGTATCGGTACCGGACAACTGATAAAAGGATGGTTTCCTGAAATGGAGGTAATTGAAGCCGGATGGTACCAGCAGCATAAGGATGACGGACTTTGTCTGACCTTCCTTCCGGCACAGCACTGGAGCAAAAGAGGAGTGAGTGATGGCG
The DNA here is from genome assembly GCF_016902295.1 of Bacteroides caecigallinarum. GTDB lineage: Bacteria > Bacteroidota > Bacteroidia > Bacteroidales > Bacteroidaceae > Phocaeicola > Phocaeicola caecigallinarum_A. The sequence goes on from NZ_JACJLQ010000023.1 coordinate 32,107, forward strand.
GTGAGCGCCTTTGGGGAGCTTTTATGATACAGGCAGACGGAATAACTATTTATAATAGCGGTGATACGGGATACGCTCACCATTTTAAGGAGTTGTCTGATATTTTCCCACACATTGACTATTGTATGATTGGAATAGGAGCATATAAGCCACGATGGTTTATGAAACCTAATCATATATCTCCATATGATGCCCTTACTGCTTCTGCCGAGATGGGTGCACGAATGACTATACCGATGCATTACGGCACTTTCGATCTTTCAGATGAGCCTTTGTTTGACCCGCCTCATGTATTTGCGGTTGAGGCGAGAAAAAGGAATATGGATGTTATGATTCCTGAATTGGGTGAAGTGGTTAAATTACATCATATTAGATAGGATCTGTTTTCTTGGAAAACATGAAATCTATATAAACAAAAAATGAACAGCCTTTCGGATGTTCATTTTTTGTTTTATATAGATATTCGGTTGATTACTTTTTCAAGGCTGCGATGCTTTCTTTCAGTGCTGCAATCTTGGTTTCTGCGTCAGCCTGTTTCTTGCGTTCCATTTCAATAACGTTAGCCGGAGCCTTGCTTACAAACTTCTCGTTGCTTAGCTTCTTCATTACGCTCATGAGGAATCCTTCCTGATATTTCAGGTCTGCTTCAAGCTTCTTAAGCTCTTCTTCCACGTTGATAAGGTTGCCCAGAGGAACTGCATATTCAGTTGTACCAACCATGAACGAAGCTGCACCTTCTGCCTTTGCATCTACCTGTGCTATTTCAGACAGGTTACACAATTTCTCTATCACAGCATTGAAGTCTGCTACAGGGCTTTCTCCAACCACTTCAAGATTCAGAGCCTCTTTCTGAGCAATGTTCTTCTGAAGTCTGATAGTACGGATACCACCGATAACTTCCTTCACAGCTTCAAACTTGTTGATGATAGTTTCATCATAAGTCTCTGTCATATTAAGAGTCTGAGTCATGATGCTTTCACCATCCTTGCGGTCATAGATGTGCTGCCACAACTCTTCAGTGATGAATGGCATGAACGGATGCAGAAGTTTGAGCAGTGTATCGAAGAAACTCAAAGTCTTTTCGTAAGTCACGCTGTCGATAGGCTGTCCGTATGCAGGTTTCACCATTTCAAGATACCAGCTTGAAAATTCGTCCCAGAACAGTTTGTAAACTACCATAAGAGCCTCGCTCAGTCGGTATTTGCCGAACAGGTCGTTTACCTCGGCTGTAGTCTTTGCAAGCATTGCCTCAAACCATTCAGTTGCAAGGCGTGCGTATTCAGGCTGTTCGTTGCCTTCTACGTTCCATCCCTTTACCAGACGGAATGCGTTCCATATCTTGTTGTTGAAGTTACGTCCCTGTTCGCATAGAGCGTCGTCAAACAAGATATCGTTTCCTGCAGGAGCAGCAAGCATCATACCCATACGTACACCGTCGGCACCATATTTATCAATCAGTTCAAGCGGGTCTGGTGAGTTACCGAGTGACTTGGACATCTTACGGCCGATTTTATCGCGTACGATACCTGTGAAATATACATTCTTGAAAGGCATATCGCCCATATATTCATATCCTGCCATAATCATACGTGCCACCCAGAAGAAAATGATGTCCGGTCCTGTTACAAGGTCGGCAGTAGGGTAGTAGTATTTTATTTCCTCGTTGCCAGGATTGTTTATTCCGTCGAACAGAGAGATAGGCCACAACCATGAAGAGAACCATGTATCCAGACAGTCTTCATCCTGACGCAGGTCTTCAATCTTCATGTCCTTATTGCCTGTTTTCTCGATGGCAAGTTTCAAAGCTTCTTCAGCTGTTTCTGCCACTACAAATCCGCCCTGAGGCAAGAAGTAAGCAGGAATTCTGTGTCCCCACCACAACTGACGGCTGATACACCAGTCCTTGATGTTCTCCATCCAGTATTTGTAAGTGTTCTTGTATTTTGCAGGATAGAATTTCAGTTCGTCGTTCATTACAGGTGGCAATGCCATGTCTGCAAAGTGTTTCATCTTCAGGAACCACTGCATTGACAGTTTTGGTTCGATGGCTACGTTTGTACGTTCAGAGAAGCCTACCTTGTTGTTGTAGTCTTCAACCTTTTCAAGCAGGCCTGCTGCTGCAAGATCTTTTTCTATCTGTTCGCGAACGTCGAAACGGTCCATACCTACATACATTCCGGCAGCTTCGCTGATAGTACCGTTGTCATTGAAAATATCTATTGACTGGAGGTTATATTTTTCACCCAGCATGTAGTCGTTTACATCGTGTGCAGGAGTTACTTTCAGACATCCTGTACCGAATTCGATATCAACGTAGTCATCTTCGATAACAGGGATTACTCTGTTCACCAACGGAACAATCACTTTCTTGCCCTTGAGCCATTCGTTCTTTGGGTCGTTAGGATTGATACACATTGCTGTATCACCCATGATTGTTTCAGGACGAGTAGTTGCAACTACGGCATAACGTCCTTCAGCATCACCTTCAACCTTATATCTCAGGTAGAAGAGCTTGCTGTGTTCTTCCTTATAGATAACCTCTTCATCAGAAAGTGCAGTGAGGGCTTTTGGATCCCAGTTCACCATACGAACGCCGCGATAAATCAGTCCCTTGTTATACAGGTCTACGAATACCTTTATCACGCTCTTGCTTCTTTCTTCGTCCATAGTGAAGGCTGTGCGGTCCCAGTCGCATGAAGCACCAAGTTTGCGCAGCTGTTTCAGGATTATGCCTCCGTGTTCGTGAGTCCAGTCCCATGCATGTTTCAGGAACTCTTCTCTTGTGAGGTCAGTCTTTTTGATACCCTGCTGGGCCAGTTTGTTTACCACCTTGGCTTCTGTTGCGATAGATGCGTGGTCAGTACCCGGTACCCAGCATGCGTTCTTGCCCATCATGCGTGCGCGGCGCACGAGGATGTCCTGTATAGTATTGTTAAGCATGTGTCCCATGTGGAGCACTCCGGTCACGTTTGGTGGCGGGATTACGACGGTATAAGGTTCGCGTCCGTCCGGTTTAGAACTGAAAAGTTTGTTGTCCAGCCAATACTGGTACCATTTCCCTTCCACATCTGCGGGATTGTACTTACTTGCTAATTCCATGATTTATATCTAATTATTATTTGTTTTTACGAAATGTATAATCGGTTGCAAAAGTAATAAAAGTTGTTCGAAAATTCAATATAATGACCAATAGTCTTTATGACTTATTCCGTACGACGATACTGTTTCCTTTTCCAGAAATTGAATCCGGCATAAATCTTAAGGCTTCCGAAGGAATTTGTCATCGAGAAGTTATCTTTCCTGTAATCGTAAGTATGCAGTATAAGTGTTGCTCCAACATAATATTTGCTGTTGTTCCATGTTATTCCTGCTCTTGTTATTAGGTCGAAGTTTATGTCCTTAACCCATTGTGTCCAGTCGGTATTTGGTGTAGTCGGTGCATCGTTTATTCTTGATTTCTTATAACCTATTGCGGGAAGTAAAGATATGTTTAGAAGGCAGTTCTTTGCGAATACCCAGTTATATCCATATCCCAAACTGAGATTAAAGTCTGTATATGTTAGTCTTCTGAAATTTAGTGAGGGACGTATTTGATTTTTTATTTCCAGAGGAAGTTTGCTCTGGTCAAAAGAAATATCATGTTGTGAGTATGCGAATCCAACCATCAGTGAACCGCAGCTTTTTTTCTGATTTGTTGATTGACTGTATGCCGCCGGGTACGAATATTTGTCACTTTTGAATATATAGTATGCGTTTAGTCCTTTTATGCAACTGTTAAGGCCATTGAAACTTGTACCAATATATTTTTCAGCATTATTGAAGTTCTTACAAGTGGTTATTTTGAAATCGCTTCCACTCTTTCTGTAGTATAAATCCAATCCGAACTTGGCGCTATACAAATTGAATACCATTTCTGTTTTTGGCTTTTCTCTTTCTTTTTTAAATAAACTTGCCAGGTCGAATGAATAGCCTAAGAAAATCCATCTCCATCCAAAATAGAATCCCAACTTTGTATTTACTTTGGGCGCAAAGCCCAATAATTGGTTACCGTTTTCGTTTGTTGTTCCAAGATGGTAATGTTCGAACCATGTGCTTTGTTCAAGCATGAAAGTCAAGTTATACTTGTTTGGTTGTATATAGCTTGTGTCTGTAGCGTTAAACCAATCAACAGCTTTTCCGAGAAATGATTTTGACTTTTCAATAGTTTTTTCGGTCAGCTTTATAGAGTCGTTTACAAAAAAAGTCCGCACGTATTCTTTTTCCTTATTCCTGGCATTGAGTGAGTTTGGAATGAGGAGTAAAAGTATCATTGTTGAAACTAAAAGAATGCGTGCCGACATTATGCTAAAGTTTATTCAGTATTCGGTCCATCACCCAGTTGGTAGGTGTAGCGCTTATCCCGTCGCAAGTACAGATCGCTTTTCCCTGTAAGTGTTCCACTACAGCTTTAATCAAAGGTAACTGTACGTGTGGAGGGTTAGGGGGTAGTATTTCTTCTCTTCCTCTTTCTGTGTGTAATGCAATAGGTTCGTAAGTAAAAACTGAGAAGCAAATCATACCTTTGTCTCCAATTATTTCTATTCTGTCTTCTTTGGCAGATTCGTGTGCCACGAAGCACCATGATCCTGACCCTGGAAGTCCGGAATCGAATTTGAAGCAAGCGCTTATTGTATCTTCTGCCGGATATAATCCCCCGCGGTTATTCTTGTAGCCTTCGGCTTCGAGTATGCAACCGAACATGTCTTGAAGTAAGTCAAGTTGGTGGGGTGCCAAATCGTAGAAATATCCGCCTCCTGCTATTACGGGTTGTACCCTCCAAGGTAGGTTCTTGCTGTTATAGTCGAGTGCTCTCGGCGGTTGTGCAAATCTTATCTGTATGTTTATTACATTTCCAATCTCTCCTGACGCAACAAGTTCTTTTACTTTTTGGAAGTATGGAAGATAACGCCTGTAGTAGGCTACAAAGCACGGGATTCCTGTTTCTTTCGATATTCTGTTTATTCTGGCACAGTCTTCGTATGAAGCCGCCATAGGTTTTTCAATATATACAGGTTTTCCAGCTTTCATAGCCATTATTGCGTATGTAGCGTGTGAAGATGGAGGAGTAGCTATATATATTGCGTTAACTTCTTCGTCGCCTATAAGTTCCTGTGCGTCTGTGTACCATTTTGGAATGTTATGTCTTTCAGCGTATGATTTCACTTTTTCTTCGTCTCGGCTCATGACGGCTACCACTTTTGAACCTTCCACCATATTGAATGCTGGACCACTTTTCTTTTCTGTCACTTCACCGCATCCGATGAAACCCCAATTTACCTTATCAAAATTCATCATATCAGACTAATAGTTTCGCTTAAAGTATTTATTATATAAATCTTTATATTCCTTGGTTTTAATATATTTCTCCAGCCAGCAGTTTATACTGTCCAGAAGCATTGGGGCATTTCTATTAATTCCCCATGAGTAGAACTGATTAAAGCTTATGTTTGTATTCAGATTAAGATTCTTGAATCTTCTTATGTACATATTTGCGGTTCTTTCATCGCATACGGCATAATCAATATCTCCGGCCGACACCATCGCCAAGAGTTGTTCAGGACCATAATCGGTTATTTCTTCTATATATATCGAATCGCCTATTTCGTCCATCAGATTATTGATTCTCATCAGTGCTGGTGAATCCTTTATTATATGTATGGTCTTGCCGGCAAGTTCAAGAGGGCTGTCAATACGATTGTCTTCATCATTCCTTTGAATAAGAATCTGTTTTCCGATGGCAAAAGGATTAGTAAATAAAATACTGTCTTTCAGTTGCGAGGTTGTTGCTGTTCCAAGTGCAATCATGTCATATCTTCCTTCAATGACCCCTTTAATTCTTTTCTCAAAACTCATTTCTGGCGTCATTTCAAGTTTCAGTCCTTTCTCTTTGGCAAAAGCACTTAAAATTTCGTAATCAAACCCATAGGTCTCTCCTTTAAATATGTAAAAACTCAGTGCATTATATTCTGTCACAGCCTTTATAACTCCTGATTCCATAATCCCGGGATAATCCCTCGGGTAGAACTTTTCTTCCGGATTCTTTCTGGAGAACAATAGTATTATAACAGTCGATACAACTATTATGGATATTATATATTTCAGAAGTTTTTTTGCCATATAATCAAACTGTTTTATTGATAGTTAATCAAAGAAATTCCATGAAAGCCCCAGTTTTAGCCCTCTTGGGTTTAGTGGATAATGTGGTGCGAAGAAATAACTTCTTTCACCGGTTCCCTGTACTAAATTATACATCATCAGGAAGAAACGTGTACGTTTGAGATGCAGGTTTATATAAGCATTTACAAGTGGATATCCACCGAGTTTATATTTTGTCTCAGGATTCTGCAGATAAAATTGTCCTATGGCTGGAGCGTAGTCAGGCGCATAGTACTGTGTAAAATATCTTACGTCGGCCCCTAATTCTACAGAAAGTACTTTTTTTGCCAGTTTGGCTCTTAAATACAGATTGTGATAAAGTACCAACTCAGGCAAAGGCAGAACATTGTTGTTACTACTCTTCTGATATACCACTTCATTGTCAAGGTGCAGAATGCCAAGCTGGAAGTCTTGTCTTAATTTGGCGCTGAATACTTGAATGCTTCCAGGGTTTTGTTTTACGGCTACATTGTTTTTGTAAGTCTTTACATCTTCATTATTCTGGTCTGCATATACTACTGATACATTGTCCAGATAAGTGTAGTTCGTTATATTTTCAACTCCGGCCTGAAGTTGCGTACGCCAGTGGTCAATACTGAGTTTTCCTTCAATTTTTGTTCTGTTAATCATTGACAGATTATTGTCCCACCAGTAATGTTTGGAGTGGAAATGTCTGTAGTAAAATGCTGGATTTACATTTTTTACATAAGCGTTTACGTCCAGTCTCACAGTATCGTTGAACAGACGGAAATTGAGGTCTCCTTTTCCTTCAATATTGAATTGGCCTATGTCCTCACCCAAAATCGCTATTTCTCCTAATACATCATAGTGTAAAGTCTTTCCTTGCGACTTAATCAGTTGTCCTCCTACGGACAGAGTATTTTCCTTGTAGTCTCTCATGAATTGTCCTGCACTGCCTTCAATGCTGTCTGTCATTGAGAATCTTCTGTGTTCGAAGCTTAAAAATGCTGTAAGTCCGGCTTTGGCCCATTTGTTAAAACCTTCTCTAAGTGATATTCCAACTGTATTTTTTACAGACATGTATTTTGTTACGTCAGTTGAATCAGTTCCCAGATAATGGTTTTCGAAATATTCTCTGTTTTGATTATCGTCGTAAGAGATATATTGTCGTTTGTTCATATCCACTTTTACGGTGTGTATGAAGCTTGTTACAGGAACAAATACTTCTCTTGCTATGGTATCATTCTCTGACGTTTCGTCCTTATAGAAGCCTAAGTTATATCTGTGAGTAAGGAATGCGTGATATCCGGTATTTTTGTTCCAGATGTCTTGAAGGTTTGTCTGTATTTCGTATGATTTATATTCTCTTCCTCCGTCTGCCATATCCAAAGGATGTGTTATATAACGGTCATCTACAATACCACCGTTCTCTGTTACTTTGATATTGTCGTTTATTAAGCTGAAATGCATGTCGTACTTGTCGCCATGATAATATGCGAACAGGTTACCGTTGAATTGTGCGGTTGACTGATTCATGTATTTACCTCTACCGTATATGTAGTCGATATTGAATCCGAAACCAAGTCTTTTGTTGGCATTTACAGCAAAGTATGCCTTAAATCTTTCTTCAGAGCGTTTTCCGGCTCCATGCTTGTAATATGTAAGATTTGTAAAGGGTGACTTAGTGTTTGTGTAGATTAATTTACTTGGTGTTATGAGGGCAAAGTCGTATGGATCTGTGAAAAACTCCTGAGTTGTTTCAGCTCTTTCGAAAAATACATGCGAGATACGTGGCGAACCTAAGTTACCAAGATATGTATAATGGCCTGTAGGACCTCCGTTGTCGTTTGAATTCTGAAAACCGAACAGAAGTGTATCTACGGGTACGGTAGTCTTGTTTCCGAAACGTTCGTCTATAGTCCAAGAGCTTAACCCCACAGGAATTGTACTTGCGTCATTAACTGCTGTAGTATCTATCGGGTTACCGTTTCTGTCAAAACGGTCGCTGTTTAATCCTGAAGCAGAAGAACCGTATTGGCTTTGCATCATGTTTTGCGCGAATGAATTTACGCAAAACAGTATTAATATAGTTGTAAAAATAATCTTTCTCATATCGTGGCAAAGATACAATAAAAAACGAAAAAAGGAGGATAATCATATATAGATTACTCCTCCTTTTTGCATATTTGATGCTTAATTAAGCTTCCTTTATTATATCCATACCAATGTGGATTGCTTCTTCGTTCATCGGAATAAGATGATGGTGGCGCTCAGGCAAAGTCTTGCGCAGCGCTTTAAGAACGCTTTCTATTGAAACTACCGGCATAAGTTTAAGCAAACCTCCCAATACTATCATGTTGAATGTCTTGGCCATATTTCGTTCGTTGGCTTCGTCCATTGCATCGATACGATAAACTTTGATGTCTTTTCTTGTAGGAGGGTTGATGATACCATATCCGTCGTAGATGAGTATTCCGCCAGGTTTTACCTTGCTTTCGAATTTAGCCAACGATGGTTGGTTCAATATTATGGCACAATCGTATTTGCTCAATATGGGTGATGAAATTCTTTCATCGCTCACAATAACCGTTACGTTTGCTGTACCACCTCTTTGTTCAGGTCCGTATGCCGGCATCCAGGTCACTTCCTTGTTTTCCATCAATCCGGAGTAAGCAAGAATTTTACCCATAGACAACACTCCTTGTCCTCCAAATCCGGCTATGATTATTTCATGCTTCATTTTCTTAAGAATAATAGGGTGATTGAATTATTATAAAGTGGTGTCTTTCAAGTCACCAAGCTGATAGAATGGGAACATGTTCTCTTCCATCCACTTGTTGGCCTTTTCCGGTGACATTTTCCATCCTGAGTTACATGTAGAAACTATCTCCACCAGGTTAGAGCCTTTTCCCTGCATAGAATTCTCAAATGCTTTTCTTATGGCTTTTTTTGCCTTGCGGATAGCGGCTACTGTGTGTACGGATTGTCTTGTAACGTAGCATGTACCTTGAAGTGTTGCCGCTATTTCTGTCATTTTAAGCGGGTATCCGTGTATTTCAGGATCACGTCCGTAAGGGCATGTCGCAGTTTTCATTCCTACAAGTGTTGTAGGAGCCATCTGTCCTCCGGTCATACCGTATATGGCATTGTTTATAAAGATGATAGTGATGTTCTCACCTCTGTTCAGCGCATGAATTGTTTCTGCTGTACCAATGCATGCCAAGTCACCGTCCCCCTGATATGTAAATACCAGTCTGTCCGGCCATAATCTTTTAATTGCTGTCGCAAGGGCAGGCGCACGTCCGTGGGCTGCTTCCTGGCAGTCAATGTCAAGATAGTTGTACATGAAGACAGCACAACCGACAGGGCTTACGCCCACAGCCTTTTCGCTCATACCCATTTCTTCAATCACTTCGGCTATAAGTTTGTGTACTACTCCGTGGCTACATCCAGGGCAGTAGTGCATAGGGTTATCATTGAGAAGTTTCGGCTTCTGGTAAACCAGATTTTCCGGCTTCATTATTTCTTCTTTTGTCATATTCTTTTCCTCCGGTTATTGTCATAGTAAGAAGCGGAACACGAACTCTACCATTTTCAGGAAAAGAGAAGCACCGCATACATAAAAGAATACAGTCTTGTCGTCGCCTGAGGTAAAATAGATAATGACTGAAGCGAGTGCTCCAATCATAAACAGTATGTTCAGTATGTTTCTTATCTTATCGTTGTCCATTATTGTTTCTTACTTGGTTATTTAATGAGTTTTTCTTTAAGGGCATCAACAACTTCGTCAGGATCAGGAACGATACCTCCTAATCTTCCGAAGTGGTGAACCGGTACTTTGCATTCTACAGCTAATTTCACGTCTTCAATCATTTGTCCGCTGTTGAGCTCAACTACCAATATACCTTTTACTTGTTTTGCTCTGTTTGCAATTTCCGGGGTAGGGAACGGCCATAACGTGATAGGGCGGAATAATCCCACCTTTATGCCTTCTTCGCGTGCATGTTCCATGGCCTTTTGTGCAATACGAGCACATGAACCGAATGCAATAATCAGATATTCTGCGTCTTCGCATTCTATTTCCTCGTAGCGTCTTTCATTTGCCTCAATCTCTGCGTATTTATTTTGCAGATGAATGTTTCTTTGTTCCATTACGGCAGGATCAAGTTCAAGTGATGTAATGACATTAGGTTTACGGCCTTTACATCCTGTCGCTGCCCATGGACACTGTTCCAATATCTCTGCTTCAGTACGTCGTGGTCTTGGTTCCGGTAATACAACTTTTTCCATCATCTGACCTATTACACCATCGGCCAGAATCATTGCCGGATTACGGTATTTGAAAGCAAGGTCAAAACCAAGTTTTACAAAATCTGCCATTTCCTGAACTGAAGCAGGTGCAAGAGCTATGAGGTGATAGTCACCGTGTCCTCCACCTTTAGTGGTCTGGAAATAGTCTGCCTGGCTTGGCTGGATTGTTCCCAATCCTGGTCCTCCACGCATTACGTTTACTACGAGGCAAGGCAATTCTGCTCCTGCAATGTATGATATACCTTCCTGTTTAAGGCTGACTCCAGGACTTGACGATGATGTCATTACCATTTTTCCTGTTCCCGCACCTCCATAAACCATGTTTATAGCGGCAACTTCACTCTCAGCCTGCAGAACTACCATTCCTGTTGTTTCCCACGGTTTCTGTTCTGCCAGTGTCTCAAGTACTTCCGACTGTGGAGTGATAGGGTAACCAAAGTATCCGTCGGCACCTATGCGTATTGCGGCATGTGCTATGGCTTCGTTACCTTTCATTAGAACTACTTCTTCTGCCATATTTCTCTTTATTAATCGTTTGTTCTTAAATTCTTGGGTTATTCACATTTAGCCCTGTAAACAGTAAGGCAACCGTCAGGACATACGATAGCGCATGATGAACAACCGTTGCAAGTGTCTTCTACCACCTGCTGTACATAATTATATCCTTTTTGATTTACTTTTGGAGTAAGAGCCAATACTTTAAGCGGGCAAGCTACCACACAAAGGTTGCATCCCTTGCATCGCTCGGTGTTTACTACCACCACTCCTTTCATTTTAGCCATATATATACGTATTTAGTTTTATTGATTAAACATATCTTTATTATAGAAATTAAGGATGTCCATCATCATTGCCCTTGCATCTTTTGCCGGACTTTCCGGATTGATGTTTATAGCTTCCTGATAATTGTTTAGCGCGCCTTGCCAGTCTCCAAGTTTTCTGCATGCATTCCCTTTCAGATAATAAGCCATGTCGGTGTCTTCCGTGTTCTGCTTTATTATAATGTCCAGAGCTTCCTTGGCTTCGGCTATACGGCCGTCTTTAATCATTATTCTTATGTTCTCCAGTATATTATTCATCAAAATACAAAATGTTAAGACGCATGCAAAGATACATTTTATTTAATATCAAAGTCTTTTTTTTAAGAATAAATAGTCATCAATTGTCCTTTTTTAGTGTGTCATGTTGTTATTTTATATATTTCTTTTGTAAGTATTTTTATTTGTTATACCTTTGCGGGGTTGAAACAAAAAAAATGAAAAACAGAAATATAACTAACTTTAAGAGTTTAAAATGAACAAAATTATTTCAAAAGAACATTTTTCAGAGAAGGTTTTTAAGCTTGTTATTGAAGCTCCTCTGATTGCAAAATCTCGTAAAGCAGGTCATTTCGTAATTGTGCGTGTAGGCGAAAAGGGCGAACGTATGCCTCTTACCATAGCCGAAGCAGATCCAGTTAAGGGTACCATTACATTGGTGGTTCAGAAAGTTGGATTGTCTTCAACTCGACTTTGTGAGTTGAACGAGGGTGATTATATCACTGACGTGGTAGGTCCGCTTGGCAAGGCTACCCATATTGAAAACTTTGGTACTGTGGTTTGTGCCGGAGGTGGAGTAGGTGTTGCTCCTATGCTTCCTATAGTTCAGGCTCTGAAAGCTGCCGGAAACAAGGTGATTACAGTACTTGCAGGACGCTCAAAAGAACTTATTATTCTGGAAAACGAGATGCGTGCAAGTTCTGATGAAGTAATTATTATGACAGACGATGGCTCATACGGAAAGAAAGGTCTGGTGACCGAAGGTATAGAAGAAGTCATCAAACGCGAAAAAGTTGACAAGTGTTTTGCTATCGGTCCAGCCATAATGATGAAGTTCGTTTGTCTGCTTACTAAGAAATACGAAATACCTACAGATGTTTCACTGAATACCATCATGGTAGATGGTACAGGTATGTGCGGAGCGTGCCGTATCACTGTAGGCGGTAAGACTAAGTTCGTTTGTGTAGATGGTCCTGAGTTTGACGGTCATCAGGTTGATTTTGATGAAATGCTGAAACGTATGGGAGCATTCAAGGAAATTGAAGTAGAAGAAATCCATAAACTTGACCATAAACCGGATATATGTGAAGCTGTTAAACCGGCTGACGACCGTTCAGCACAGTGGCGCGAAGAATTGCGCAAGAGCATGAAACCAAAGGAACGTACCCTCATTCCACGTGTACACATGAACGAGCTTGATCCTGAATATCGTTCTCACAGCCGTAAGGAAGAAGTAAACCTCGGTCTTAACGAAGAACAGGCTCTTACTGAAGCCAAACGTTGTCTTGACTGTGCCAATCCTTCATGTATGGAAGGCTGTCCTGTAGGAATCAATATTCCTACATTTATAAAGAACATCGAACGTGGTGAGTTCCTCGAAGCTGCACGCGTACTGAAACAGACAAGTGCTCTTCCTGCAGTTTGCGGACGTGTATGTCCACAGGAAAAGCAGTGCGAGTCCAAGTGTATTCACCTGAAGATGGGACACGAAGCTGTTGCTATCGGTTATCTGGAACGCTTTGCTGCAGATTATGAACGCGAAAGCGGACAGATTTCTGTACCTGAAATAGCTGAAAAGAAAGGTATTAAAGTGGCTGTTGTTGGTTCAGGTCCTGCAGGCCTTTCATTTGCCGGCGATATGGCCAAGATGGGTTACGATGTAACAGTGTTCGAAGCTTTGCATGAGATTGGCGGTGTGTTGAAATATGGTATTCCTGAATTCCGTTTGCCTAACAAGATTGTTGACGTGGAAATAGACAACTTGTCGAAGATGGGTGTAGAATTCGTTAAGGACTGCATAATCGGTAAGACAGTAAGCGTGGAAGACCTTGAAAAAGAAGGATTCAAAGGCGTATTTGTCGCATCAGGTGCCGGTCTGCCTAACTTTATGAATATTCCGGGAGAGAACTCAATCAATATCATGTCTTCTAATGAATATCTTACTCGTGTAAATCTGATGGATGCCGCAAGCGAAGATTCTGATACTCCTGTAACATTCGGTAAGCGTGTAGCTGTAATAGGCGGAGGTAACACTGCTATGGACTCAGTGCGTACAGCACGTCGTCTTGGCGCAGAAAAGGCTATGATTATCTATCGCCGTTCGGAAGCAGAAATGCCTGCGCGTCTTGAAGAAGTCAAGCATGCCAAGGAAGAAGGAGTTGAATTCCTTACATTGCATAATCCTATCGAATACATTGCCGATGAAAAAGGCCGCGTGAAACAGGTTGTCCTTCAGAAGATGGAACTTGGCGAACCGGACGCTTCTGGCCGTCGCAGTCCTGTTGCCATACCGGGAGCTATCGAAACAATAGACATCGATATGGCTATCGTCAGTGTAGGTGTGTCTCCTAATCCTATTGTTCCTAACTCTATTCCGGGGCTTGAACTTGGACGTAAGGGAACAATTGCTGTAAACGATGATATGCAGTCTTCTATTCCTACAATATATGCCGGTGGTGACATCGTTCGCGGTGGTGCAACCGTTATCCTTGCTATGGGCGACGGTCGTCGTGCTGCAGCTGCAATGGACAAACAGTTGAGTGGAAAATAAAAATGTATTTAAATACCGTTTAAACAGTGTTTAAATGGTATTTAAACGGTGACTGAAATATATCTGATGAACAGTCTTAATCATTGCGTAATGGTTGAGGCTGTTCATTTTTTTATTTCTATTATTATAGTTAATTGATTAAAGTACTACTTTTGCATCTGTAATTTGTTCAGAATATGATGAGTATGATAATAAGAAAGGCCGTTCCGGCAGATATTGACAGACTGATGCGGATATTTGCCATAGCGAGGGATTTTATGAAATCTTCCGGTAATCCTAATCAGTGGATTAACGGCTATCCTCAAGAGGAATTGATAAAAAATGAAATTTCAGCCGGACATTGTTTTGTTTGTGTAAACAGTGACAGTGGGAATATAGTAGCCACATTCTGTTTTATTCAAGGTCCCGATCCTACATATTCTTATATAGAAGATGGAGGATGGCCCGATGATGAGCCGTATTACGTGATACACCGTCTGGCGTCCGATGGAAGTGTGAAAGGAATAACAGGATTTTGTATTGACTGGTGTCAGAGAATTTCTCCTTGCCTACGTGCCGATACACATCACGACAATAAGGTGATGCAGCACCTGTTGGAAAAGAACGGATTCGAAAGGTGCGGAATAATCTATGTGGCAAACGGGACACCGAGAATAGCTTATCAAAGAAATATCAGGAACAAATAGAAGTTTATGAAAAAGAAAAAGTTTCAGATAGAAGTGCCTGGTGGAGCGGACAAGGTTCTGCTTCATACATGTTGCGCACCATGTTCGTCGGCAATTATAGAATGTCTGATGCAGCACGGCATACGTCCTACTATATATTATTGTAATCCTAATATTTATCCTCTTGAAGAATACAATATCCGTAAGGACGAATGTACACGCTACGCCCGTTCGTTAGGACTTGATATTGTTGATGCCGATTACGACCATCCACAGTGGCTGGAATGCGTTAAAGGAATGGAGAATGAACCTGAGAGGGGAGGACGCTGCCTTCGCTGTTTCAAGATGCGCCTTCGCGATACGGCACGTTATGCCCATGAACACGGGTTTTCTGTTATCACTACCACGCTGGCTTCATCGCGTTGGAAAAGCTTGGACCAGATAAACGAAGCAGGGCATTATGCGGTCGAGCCGTACCCTGATGTCGTATGGTGGGAGCAGAACTGGCGCAAGGGAGGATTGAGCGAACGTCGTATAGCGATTATAAAGGAATATAATTTTTATAATCAACAATATTGCGGATGTGAGTTCAGTATGCGTAAACCTTTGGATTCTGAATAATAAATCTTGAAATCGGGATGAAGTTGGCGTGACACGAACGTGTTACGCATGAAACACGAACGTGTCACTCTCGTAACACGAACGTACAACGAGTGTAACACGTACGTGTAACGCTATTTAAGCGGACTTGTTTTTATTTCTTTTTCTCTTCTTCCACTTGCTTATTCTCTATAGGCTTGGAATTTTCCTTGTAAGCCGAGAATCCTTTCACTATTACCCTTTCCTTCTTCGTACCTTCGTCTTCTTCGGAAATGGCTGAACCTAGTTTGTCTATGTTCTCTTTTATCGCGTTTCTCGTGTCAAAGAAACTGTCGAGTATCAGTTTCAGATGTTCTTCGGGCTCCAGAACACTTTCTGTAAAGAATGTATGGCAGTGCGAGTGTATACCAATCTCTTTGTCGCCCTCATTTTCGGCCATGAATACGGTAGTGATAAATGAACTTATGTTTACAGCGTTTATAACCTCCTTCAGGTATGGCAACACAGGATTGTCGGCATTGATGGTTCCCCACCATGGATACCATATCATTACGAATGGAACATCTTCCTGAAACGATAGGTAGAAATCGTCACCCTGATACATGAAGCCTATGTTGCCCTCTTCGTTCTTTTCAGGGTTACATCCCATTTTCTTGAGTGTCGATACGATTAGTTCTTCTGTAGAAAGTTTTGGTGTCTCGGTAGCAGGAGTTTCGTTTTTTAAACAGCTTATAATTTTCTTTTCCCTTCGCCATGAAAGGTAAACTATTATTGCTGGCCATAATGCAAGAGCAAGAACGGCCACAAGGATTGTAATGTCTGAAATGTTGTTCATAATTTAAGGCTTAAACGTTTGATGTGGTATAAAGATAAGAAAAAAGATATAGAATAAAAAGCAAGGATGAAAAAAATAACAGCATTATGATACGTTATTTTATCTTTATAATGAAAATAAACGGAGATTTTTAGTTAAGTTTGCATCCAGAATATACATTTATCGTTGATGAAAGAATTTGTAATATCCGAAGCACAGACTGAGAAGGCTGTATTGGTGGGTTTGATTACCCAAAACCAGAACGAAAGAAAGACTAACGAATATCTTGATGAATTGGCTTTCCTTGCAGAAACGGCGGGAGCCGAGGTGGTGACACGCTTCACCCAGAAACTTGATACTCCAAACTCTGTCACATACGTTGGAAAAGGTAAACTTCAGGAAATTAAGGATTATCTTCTCCAGATGAACGAAGATGAGGAAACAGAGATTGGTATGGTGATATTCGATGATGAACTTTCCGCCAAACAGCTCAGAAACATAGAGAACGAACTGAAGGTGAAGATTCTTGACCGTACTTCGCTTATTCTAGACATTTTTGCCATGAGGGCACAGACGGCAAATGCGAAAACCCAGGTTGAGCTGGCACAGTATAAATATATGTTGCCAAGACTGCAACGCCTGTGGACGCACCTTGAACGTCAGGGTGGTGGTTCCGGAGCCGGAGGTGGTAAAGGTTCGGTGGGACTTCGTGGTCCGGGTGAGACACAGCTGGAAATGGACCGCCGTATCATCCTGAACCGTATGGCTCTGCTTAAACAGCGACTTGCAGAAATAGATACTCAGAAATCTACACAAAGAAAGAACCGCGGACGCATGATTCGTGTGGCTCTCGTGGGATATACCAATGTAGGTAAATCCACCATAATGAACCTGCTGGCAAAGAGTGAGGTATTTGCCGAAAACAAATTGTTTGCCACACTTGATACCACTGTAAGAAAAGTAATCATAGAGAACCTTCCGTTCCTGCTTTCCGATACTGTAGGTTTCATACGCAAGTTGCCTACCGACCTTGTGGAGTCTTTCAAATCAACACTGGACGAGGTGCGTGAAGCAGACCTGCTGGTACACGTGGTTGACATCTCGCATCCGGATTTCGAAGAACAGATACAGGTGGTGGAGAAAACCATATCAGATATAGGTGCCGGAGGTAAGCAGAGTATGATAGTATTCAACAAGATTGATGCCTACAGCTATGTGGAAAAAGCAGAGGATGACCTGACTCCGAAGACGAAGGAAAACATTACGCTGGAGGAACTGATGAATACATGGATGGCAAAGATGGACGACAACTGCATCTTCATCTCTGCCAAGGACAAGTCGAATCTTGAGGATTTCAAGAACATGCTCTACAAGAAAGTACGTGAGCTGCATGTACAGAAATATCCTTATAACGACTTCCTGTATCAGACGTACGACGCTGAAGAATAAGACAGCATACTAATAACTAAAAAACTCAATAACTCATAAACTTAAAAGAATATGGCAACACCAGAATTTAAGTATCAGCCAATGTTCGAACACGGACATGACAATACAGAGTATTATCTGCTTACTAAAGATTATGTATCAGTAAGCGAGTTTGAAGGCAAACCTATCCTTAAGATTGAAAAAGAAGGTTTGACTGCTATGGCTAATGCGGCTTTCCGCGATGTGTCTTTTATGCTTCGCCGTTCGCACAACGAACAGGTTGCAAAGATTCTTACTGACCCTGAAGCCAGCGACAACGACAAGTATGTAGCTTTGACTTTCCTGCGTAATGCTGAAGTTGCTGCTAAGGGTGTTCTTCCTTTCTGCCAGGATACAGGTACTGCAATTATCCACGGTGAAAAAGGACAGCAAGTATGGACAGGATACTGCGACGAAGAAGCTCTCTCACTTGGTGTTTACAAGACATATACTGAAGAGAACCTGCGTTACTCTCAGAATGCTCCTCTTACAATGTACGAAGAAGTGAATACTCGCTGCAACCTTCCTGCACAGATCGATATCGAAGCTACTCAGGGTATGGAATATGAATTCCTCTGCGTGACTAAGGGTGGTGGCTCTGCAAACAAGACTTACCTCTATCAGGAAACTAAGGCTATCCTTAACCCTGCTACTCTTGTTCCTTTCCTTGTAGAAAAGATGAAGACTTTGGGTACAGCCGCTTGTCCTCCATATCACATCGCTTTCGTAATCGGTGGTACTTCTGCTGAAAAGAATTTGCTGACAGTGAAACTTGCTTCTACTCGTTTCTACGATAATCTGCCTACTACAGGTAACGAATACGGACGCGCATTCCGCGACGTGGAACTTGAAAAACAGGTATTGGAAGAAGCTCACCGTATCGGTCTTGGCGCACAGTTCGGAGGTAAATACTATGCACACGACGTACGTATCATCCGTCTGCCACGCCACGGAGCATCTTGCCCTGTAGGTCTTGGAGTATCTTGCTCGGCTGACCGTAACATCCGCTGTAAAATCAACAAGGATGGTATCTGGATTGAAAAACTTGATTCAAACCCAGGCGAACTGATTCCGGAAGAATTGCGTCAGGCTGGCGAAGGCAATGCAGTTAAGATTGACTTGAACCGTCCTATGCCGGAAATCCTTGCCGAACTCGACAAGTATCCTGTAGCTACACGCCTTTCTTTGAACGGTACTATCATCGTAGGCCGTGATATCGCTCACGCTAAACTGAAAGAACGTCTTGACCGCGGTGAAGACCTTCCACAGTATATCAAGGATCATCCTATCTATTACGCTGGTCCAGCCAAGACTCCGGCTGGTATGGCTTGTGGTTCTATGGGACCTACAACTGCCGGACGTATGGACCCATACGTTGATTTGTTCCAGAGCCACGGCGGCAGTATGATTATGCTTGCCAAAGGTAACCGTAGCCAGGCTGTTACAGACGCTTGTAAGAAGCACGGCGGTTTCTATCTCGGTTCTATAGGCGGTCCTGCAGCTATCCTTGCCCAGAACAATATCAAGAGCATCGAATGCGTAGAATATCCTGAACTTGGAATGGAAGCTATCTGGAAGATTGAAGTTGAAGATTTCCCTGCATTTATCCTCGTTGATAACAAAGGAAACGATTTCTTCAAGCAGATTAAGCCTCGTTGCGCAGGAAACTGCAAATAATGGGATAACTGCCCGCAGAAAATAAATTTTCAATAAATAATATAACACGGGTTATGCCGGATGTTTTTCCGGTGTAATCCGTGTTTTTTACACAAAATCATGAGTTTTATTCGATTTATTAAGAATTGGACACTTCCGATAGCTATGGCTCTTGGAGTGATTCTATATTTTGTTTATGTGAATATCCCGTTTCTGGAACCTACAAAACCATTTGTGGAACATGCCGTGGCTGTTGTCCAGCCAATGCTGATTTTCATGATGCTTTTTCTCACATTCTGTAAGGTTGATGTGAGTGAGCTCAAGCCTTGCAGATGGCATGCAGTGTTGCTTCTTGTACAAAGCCTTTTGTTCATTTTCCTGGCCGGAATTTTGTATATATTCCCTGATATGCATTCCAGAATATTGGTAGAGGGAGCAATGTTGTGTCTTATCTGTCCCACGGCTACTGCCGCTGCTGTAGTGACAGGGAAGCTGGGTGGTAGTGCTGCGCACCTCACTTCGTATACCATTCTTATAAATCTGGTAACTGCTTTTCTGGTTCCGCTTGTAGTCCCTGTCATACATCCGCAAGTAGGAGTAGGTTTTATTTCTTCGTTTCTGATGATTCTTGGCAAGGTATTTCCGCTTCTGCTGTGTCCGTTCATTTTGGCAGTTCTGCTGCGCTATCTATCTCCTAAACTCCATTCATTTATAGGGAAGTACCACGGGTTGTCGTTTTATCTCTGGGCTATAGCACTTACGCTTGCAATAGCTGTAACCGTGAAGAGTATTGTACACAGCGATGTATCCGTATGGTATCAGGTAGGACTGGCCCTGGTGTCGTGTGTAGCCTGTTTCCTTCAGTTTTATGTAGGAAAGAAAGTGGGACGGAAATATGACGATACCATAAGTGCCGGACAGGCATTGGGGCAGAAAAATACAGTGCTTGCCATATGGATGGGATATACGTTCTTTACTCCCGTTACGGCTGTGGCTGCCGGTTTCTACAGTGTATGGCATAATGTGTTCAATTCATATCAGCTTTATCTTAAGCGTAAAGAAGAGGAAAATAAATAAAAAAAACGGCTGTTCCGGAGTCTTCCGGATGCAGCCGTTTGCGATAATTGTGTGTGTTTATCAGCTTATGCTTTACTGTCCATTATACCCATTTGAGGTATTTCTTGAGGAACATAGTCACCTTGGAAGAATCGGCTGGCACGGAGCAGATGTCTCCATACACTTACCAACTCCTGGGTTTCCTGTAGGATGTTCAGATATACCATTGATGCCTTCAGACTTCTGTTGTCTGATTCCTGCATGTGGTTCATCTGGTGCTTACGCAGTGCCGAAATCTTGTTCTTGAGTTCGTCACCTTTCTTCAGAATATCATCCGCTTCAGTATAATCGTTCGCTGTGATAGCGTTACGTGTACGGTCCATCAGGCCGCATAATTCTTCTCTTATAGGAATGAATTCTTCTACATCGTCTTTAGGAACTGGGTTGAAGTTGTTGTCAACATGTTCCTTACATGGTTCACAGATACGCTTCAAGCAGTACAGCATTTCTTCGCAGCTGTTTGTTCCAAGGTGAAACCATGTATTTTTTTCTATAGCTATCGTTATAGGAACTCGTCTCAAACCGAGAATTTCCTTACGGCGACGTTTCTTCAACAGTTTACGTTGTTCGTCTGTTTCGTTCAGTGATTTTTTAAGCTTTCTCAAATCTTCGTTTATGAAACCATCAGTCATCTTGACGTATGCATCCTTGCTGAAGTCGATGTAGTGAGTGAGAGTTTCCTGCACATGTTCACGAAGTAATGATAGTGTTTCGTTTTTGTCTTTGCTTGCCATCATACGCTTGAACAGGTCGTCCTGTTTCTCTGTCTCTTTCTTACTATACATCTTATTGCTTCGTATAAGCAAGAATATTGCCAAGGCTATGAATGCTACCATACCGACAATGTTGGTGTAGAACATTATTACCGTTACCAAGGCGCAAGCAGTGAATGCTACAAAAGCTGTGATGAACCATCCGCCTATGACTGAAAGCATACCCGTGATACGGTAAACAGCACTTTCGCGTCCCCATGCACGGTCTGAAAGCGAAGTACCCATGGCTACAATAAATGTAACGTATGTAGTCGAAAGAGGTAGTTTCATTGTAGTACCTATGATGATAAGCAAACCGGAAAGGACTAAGTTTACGGCTGCACGGATAAGGTCGAAAGCGGCACCGTTTTCAAGAATCACTTCATCCTTGTTGAAGCGGCTGTTAATCCAGTTTCTCACGTTTGCCGGAATAACCTTTACCAAGAATTCGTTTATGCTGGTAGCTCTACGCACTATTGTGCGGGCAAGGCCTGACGAACCGAACATTTCGTCTCCTTCTTCCTGGCGTGCCAAGTCAACTGAAGTCTTTATTACGTTCTGTGCTTTTTTGGATGTGGCCAAAGCATAGACCATGATAATACCCGATCCGATAAGGAATATGATAGGAGTCTTGGCTGACGACATCAATGATTCCATCATGAAGCCGTCAACGCCCGCACCGTTTGAGTTGGCTACAAAGTCAGTATATGCCGAATAACCTGCCAAAGGTACACCTATAAAGTTTACAAGGTCATTACCGGCAAATGCCAAGGCCAGTGAGAATGTACCAAGAAGCACTATTATCTTTAGCACGTTAACCTTGCACCAGTGTAGTATCTGCATCAGTATAGTGAAAAATACAAAACATCCTGCAACCAGCATAGTGGTGTTTGCGTCTATCCATCCCATCACCTCAGGTGTAATGAACGGTGCTGATTTAAGTCCTTTTATAAGTATAAAGTAAGAAAGAGCTGTAACGGCTATACCTCCGAATATACCTATGGTCCAGGAGAGATTCTTTTTATAGTTGAAACTAAATATAAGACGTGATATATATTGTACCAATGTTCCTGCTATGAAAGCTATCGCTACGGAAAGGAATATACCCAATATGACAGATAAAGCTTTTTCAGTATTTAGCAAATCTCCTAATGTAAGCCCTGTTTCGTCTGAGATAAGTTTAAGTATCGCAAGAATGAATGTTCCTCCCAATAATTCGAATACCATTGATACTGTAGTTGATGTAGGAAGCCCGAGGGTATTGAAAACATCCAGCAATACTACGTCCGTCACCATTACCGCCAGCAGGATACACATTATCTCGTAGAAAGAGAAATTATTAGGCTGGAATATACCGTGACGGGCTATATCCATCATGCCGTTACTTAATACAGCTCCTGCAAATACACCTATTGCTGCTACGATAACTATAGTCTTGAATTTTGCTACTTTGGCTCCTACGGCGGAGTTCATAAAGTTCACGGCATCATTGCTGACTCCAACCATAAGGTCGAACACTGCCAGCATGAACAGGAATATTACAATTCCTAAATAAACAGTTTCCATAAAATTATTTTTAGCTTTGATTTTTTCGATTGCAAAGGTCGGATTTAGATTATAAATATGTATTACAAGAATGTTACAAACGTGTTACAAAATTGGAGATGATGAAAAAGATATATTTTATAACATTTATTATGAACTAATTATAAGTGCAATAATAATTTATATGCTAAAAAATCAATATTTAGTATTTATTATCCTATGATTATAACTCTAAATTAGTAAATTTGTAGCCGAATTCTAAAATTACAAAAGCAATGTCAGAGTCAAAGAAAATTAAGACCGCTCTTATTTCGGTTTATCACAAAGATGGTTTGGACGCAATCATAGCCAAACTTCATGAAGAAGGTGTACAGTTCTTGAGTACTGGTGGAACTCGTCATTTCATAGAATCATTGGGTTATCCATGTATGGCAGTAGAAGACATTACTACTTATCCTTCAATATTGGGAGGTAGAGTAAAGACTCTTCATCCGAAAATCTTTGGAGGTATTCTTTGCCGTAGAGGATTGGAAGACGACCGCAAGCAGGTGGAACAATATGAGATTCCTGAAATAGATCTTGTTATCGTAGATCTTTATCCATTCGAAGCTACTGTAGCTTCTGGCGCTTCAGAACAGGACATTATCGAAAAAATAGATATAGGTGGTATTTCGCTGATTCGTGCAGCTGCCAAAAACTTTAACGATGTTGTGATTGTGGCAAGCAAGGAGCAGTATCCTACACTGCAGAACATACTTAACGAGAAGGGTGCTGTTACTACTTTGGATGAAAGAAAGGCTCTTGCCCGTGAAGCTTTCGGCGTTTCATCTCATTATGATACAGCTATACACGCTTATTTCGCTGAAAATACTAAATAATTTTACATATAAATTTATAGTGCGAGGGTTAGCATGTCGTGTCTATGACGTGCTAATCCTTATGCCGTATTAATAAACAAAGACCTAAAAGATGGGTTTATTCTCTTTTACACAAGAAATTGCGATGGACCTTGGCACAGCCAATACCATCATAATAAGTAATAACAAAATCGTTGTTGATGAACCTTCTGTGGTGGCTCTCGACAGACGTACCGAGAAAATGATAGCTGTGGGTGAACGCGCCAAGCTGATGTACGAAAAGGAAAATCCAAATATCCGTACTGTACGTCCTTTGCGTGATGGTGTGATTGCTGACTTTAATGCGTGCGAACAAATGATGCGCGGACTTATAAAGAAGGTAAATCCTGGAAAAAGACTTTTCACCCCTTCTCTGAGAATGGTTATTGGTGTGCCTTCTGGTTCTACAGAAGTTGAACTTCGTGCTGTACGCGACAGTGCCGAACATGCCGGTGGTCGTGACGTATATCTGTTGTTTGAACCTATGGCTGCAGCAATAGGTATCGGCCTTGACGTGGAAGCTCCTGAAGGAAACATGATTGTGGATATAGGTGGTGGTTCTACGGAAATTGCTGTCATTTCTCTTGGAGGTATCGTTTCTAACAACTCTATCCGTATCGCGGGTGATGACCTTACTGCTGATATTCAGGAATACATGAGCCGTCAGCATAACGTAAAAGTCAGCGAACGTATGGCTGAACGTATTAAGATTCATGTAGGTGCGGCATTGACAGATCTTGGAGATGAGGCTCCTGAAGATTATATAGTCCGTGGCCCTAACCGTATTACAGCTCTTCCAATGGAGGTTCCTGTATGCTATCAGGAAATAGCTCACTGTCTGGAAAAGAGTATTGCTAAGATTGAAACAGCTATATTGAGCGCTCTCGAAAATACTCCTCCTGAACTTTATGCGGATATCGTAAACAACGGTATTTATTTGGCTGGTGGTGGTGCATTGCTTAGAGGATTGTCAAAACGTCTTACTGACAAGATTAATATTCAGTTCCACGTAGCTGAAGATCCGTTGCTGAGTGTGGCAAAGGGTACTGGTATCGCATTGAAAAACGTTGACCGTTTCTCGTTCCTGATGCGTTAAAGTATTACTCTATTGCATAGTCTCAACTTTTATCAATAGCATTCGTGCGTAATATACTTGAATTCATACTAAAATATTCACATTGGGCTCTGTTTGTGTTGCTTCAGTTGATTGCGGCGATTCTACTGTTCAGGTTCAATAGTTTTCAGGGAAGTGTATGGTTTACGTCTGCTTCCGAAGTGACGGCTTCAGTAACGAAGGTCGCATCGGAAGTGACGCGATATTTCGGCCTTGAAAAGATGAATCGTGACCTGACGGAACGTAATGTACAACTGATGCAGGAGCTTGAATATTATAAGTCTTTGGTTGGTGATACCGCTAAGAATGATGATAGTATGATACTTATTCAGGGTATGCAGGAAATTGTAAGGACCGATTCTTCTGTGGTTGTCCTTAAGAACCCGCCAGTAAAAATGGATAAGTCTTTTGTGGTATGTCCTGCAAGAGTCGTGAATATCAGTGTTAGACGGCATGATAATTACATCGCTATTGACAAAGGCGAGCATGATGGGGTGAAAACCGGTATGGGGGTTATAAGTGGTGTAGGAGTGGTTGGTATCGTTTGCCGTACTTCTGATAATTATTCTCTCGTGCTGCCGGTTATTAATTCTGGTAGCAGTATTAGCTGTAAAATAGCCCGTACAGATTATTTCGGTTTCCTGAAATGGGAGGGTGGAGACCCTCTGACTGCATATATGACGGATGTTCCGAGACATGCCGAATATGAAATAGGTGATACTGTCGTGACAAGCGGACATAGTACTGTATTTATTGAAGGCATACCTGTGGGAACCGTGTCATCAAGAGATGAAAGTGACGACGAGATGTCGTTCACACTTGGAGTGCGTTTGTTTACAGATTTCGGAAGACTGAACGATGTTTATGTAATGACTTTGCCATCGCGTGAAGAACTTACTGATTTGGAAAAAGATATTAAGTACTGAATATGACAGCGGCGTGGGTAGATAAAATAAAATGGTTTGTGATTCTTGTATTGGTTCAAGGTTTGATTATTGGACAGATGCAGGTTTCTCGTTATGCTGTTCCGTTGATATACGTATTGTTTATTCTGAAAATGCCTTCAGACATTGGACGCAAAAATCTTTTGTTTTATTCGTTTCTTATAGGACTTTGCGTTGATATATTCGGGAATACTCCCGGGCTTAATGCTACGGCTTCTATTTGGCTTGCTATGGCAAGACC
The DNA here is from genome assembly GCF_016902295.1 of Bacteroides caecigallinarum. Classification (GTDB taxonomy): domain Bacteria; phylum Bacteroidota; class Bacteroidia; order Bacteroidales; family Bacteroidaceae; genus Phocaeicola; species Phocaeicola caecigallinarum_A. Next base: position 57,972 of record NZ_JACJLQ010000023.1, read on the forward strand.
TGCATTATTGAGATGGCAGACGTCGCGTGACGCCTCCGAGTCGTTTGTCCCTGGAGTAAAATCTATGCGTACAGCTCCATATTTCAGGTATGTTTTGCCTTCTGTTTTGTTGCATTCCTTTATTATTAATGTTATTGATGCATTTTCTATATCCAGAATGGCTGATATAGCCATTGCCGCTTTATCTGATGCCGCTGTTACAGTGATATTGATAATGGTAATTGAATTTGTAGGGAGGAAGAAATAGTGAAACGTGATTATCAGCTCGAGAAGAGGAAATATACTATCGGTGGAGTTGTAGTTCTTATAGTGTTGGTTTTCATTGTACGTTTGTTCACTCTCCAGATAATGAGTGATGACTACAAGCGAAATGCTGACAGCAACGCTCTTCTTCAAAGAATTAAGTATCCTCCACGTGGATTGATTTATGACAGGCAGGACAGATTGTTGGTCTTCAATCAGCCGGCATACGAT
>NZ_JACJLQ010000221.1 GCF_016902295.1 Bacteroides caecigallinarum
GCAGGAGAAATACGGGCTTACCAAGTTCCGTACAAGTAACTGACGACCGACTTAGAGTCCGCCCTTCCACCGGCAGTGCTGTATCCGTGTAGTCCTAAAAACCAGAGAACTATCCTGACTGCATGCCTTTTGGCTATAGCTTGTTAATATCCGTAAGCTATTTCTTTATTACGATGGTGCAGCGGTTCACATCTGTTACTCATATCGGTCAGCCTAACAGCCTAT
>NZ_JACJLQ010000222.1 GCF_016902295.1 Bacteroides caecigallinarum
TTACACTCTTGGGCCGGTTACCGATCGGCCTGAGGGTACCTTTAGAAGCCTCCGTTACGCTTTTGGAGGCGACCACCCCAGTCAAACTACCCACCAAGCAATGTCCTTCAATCAGAAGTTAGAACTCAAACAAACGAAGGGTCGTATTTCAACAGCGGCTCCACAAATACTGGCGTACCTGCTTCAAAGCCTCCGACCTATCCTACACATCGCGTGCCCAAATTC
>NZ_JACJLQ010000223.1 GCF_016902295.1 Bacteroides caecigallinarum
AGCAATCTGACTTCGTTAGTTTAACTTAGCTGTCATTTCGGGGCCTTAGCCGATGGTCCGGATTGTTCTCCTCTCGGGCACGGACCTTAGCACCCATGCCCTCACTCCCAAGGTCAAACTGATGCGCATTCGGAGTTTGTCAGGACTTGATAGGCGGTGAAGCCCTCGCATCCAATCAGTCGCTCTACCTCACATCAGTAATCCTCGAGGCTGCACCTAAATGC
>NZ_JACJLQ010000224.1 GCF_016902295.1 Bacteroides caecigallinarum
TATTCTTCTTTTTTCATCTTCACATGAGAATAACAAACTGAAGAAAGAACATTTCCTTTCAACCAAAACTCTTTCGTTTTTCAAGAACCGAACGTATATAACATCCTTCATGTGTCACGTGACAACAAAAGTCAACGGGCAATTAGTAATGCTCGGCTTTGCTGTCTCCAGCTTTACACCTGCATCCTATCAACGTCATAGTCTTTGACGACCCTGAGAAATCT
>NZ_JACJLQ010000225.1 GCF_016902295.1 Bacteroides caecigallinarum
GCAGGATTCCTCGTGTCCCGCGCTACTCAGGATTACACTATGCTTCGTCTCGCTTCGAATACGGGGCTGTCACCCGCTGTGGCCGGCCTTTCCAGACCGTTCTTCTCACGAAATTTCTTGCAACGTCGTGGTCCTACAACCCCAACAATGCCGTAACACTGTTGGTTTGGGCTATTCCCCGTTCGCTCGCCACTACTGGGGGAATCATTGTTATTTTCTTT
>NZ_JACJLQ010000226.1 GCF_016902295.1 Bacteroides caecigallinarum
GTGGGGGACCTTCCTCTCAGAACCCCTATCCATCGTCGGCTAGGTGGGCCGTTACCCCGCCTACTACCTAATGGAACGCATCCCCATCGTTTACCGATAAATCTTTAATGGTATTACCATGCAATCTTACCATACCATCGGGTATTAATCTTTCTTTCGAAAGGCTATCCCCGAGTAAACGGAAGGTTGGATACGCGTTACTCACCCGTGCGCCGGTCGCC
>NZ_JACJLQ010000227.1 GCF_016902295.1 Bacteroides caecigallinarum
TTCGTGCTATAGTCACCTTAATTTCTTTTCTATTTCTATTCTTCTTTTTTCATCTTCACATGAGAATAACAAACTGAAGAAAGAACATTTCCTTTCAACCAAAACTCTTCCGTTTCAAGAACCGAACGTATATAACATCCTTACGTGACACGTGACAACAAAAGTCAACGGGCAATTAGTAATGCTCGGCTTTGCTGTCTCCAGCTTTACACCTGCATCCT
>NZ_JACJLQ010000228.1 GCF_016902295.1 Bacteroides caecigallinarum
ACATATCCTTAACGGATATATAAAAATATTTTACAATGAAGAGTTTGATCCTGGCTCAGGATGAACGCTAGCTACAGGCTTAACACATGCAAGTCGAGGGGCAGCGGGATTGAAGCTTGCTTCAATTGCCGGCGACCGGCGCACGGGTGAGTAACGCGTATCCAACCTTCCGTTTACTCGGGGATAGCCTTTCGAAAGAAAGATTAATACCCGATGGTAT
>NZ_JACJLQ010000229.1 GCF_016902295.1 Bacteroides caecigallinarum
TGCATTTAGGTGCAGCCTCGAGGATTACTGATGTGAGGTAGAGCGACTGATTGGATGCGAGGGCTTCACCGCCTATCAAGTCCTGACAAACTCCGAATGCGCATCAGTTCGACCCCGGGAGTGAGGGCATGGGTGCTAAGGTCCGTGCCCGAGAGGAGAACAATCCGGACCATCGGCTAAGGCCCCGAAATGACAGCTAAGTTAAACTAACGAAGTCAGA
>NZ_JACJLQ010000230.1 GCF_016902295.1 Bacteroides caecigallinarum
CCATACGCTGCTGTGCATTCATGTTGTCGTCATCGGCTATACGTTCCACGTCATAGAGCATGCCTATAATGGTCATGGCATACTCCGCCCTGGCCTTGTCATGCTTCAAAGCCCTCTCAAAGTAGCGTCTGGCATGTGCCCAACAGCATATGACGATGATACCTTTTATCTTTTCAAGTGTACCATAAGCGGCATACCCGTCCGTCTGTATGGCACCTT
>NZ_JACJLQ010000024.1 GCF_016902295.1 Bacteroides caecigallinarum
CGACAACAATATGCTGCCGGTAAATATTTTATTGCCTTTATTCATATGAATATACCAATGGAAGCCTTTGGAATCATTCTACCGTAAATCATTTTAGAGGAAAGATAATGCTTTTAATTATAAAATGTACATTCAACACTTATTATTTTATTCTTATTATTTCTTAGTCAGATTCACAAAAAACTTATAATAAGTATTCCTGTTAAGAGAATAATCTCCTACCTCACTTTCCGGCATATGATTTCCAAGAGGTAATACATAATCAGGTTTATCATCGGGGTTTGGCGTACTATTTGTGTACCAGAAGTTTAAAGAAGTTGCATCTTCTGGATTATTAGCAATTCTCGGTGCTACATAAAAGAAAATCTTGACACCCTTACTCAAATCAACCGTCTCACCACTTACACCTTTAGCCAATATATTAAAGGGAGTTGCTTCAGTAAATAGGTTATTTGGCGAAGTTTCTCCGTGATAGAAATACACTTCCTTTTCCAGATTCTTTATTCCAAGATACAGTCCATATCCCTCATTCACATTCATATCCGATTTAATTTCAAATTCCAGACGGCTGATCATACGCCCCAGTCCGATATTTAACCGTTGTGTTTCCGAAGTCACATCTCCCGTATATTCCCCAAACATATAAATACGTTTCACATGCCCAATCTGCAGACCGTAACTGTCGTCTGCATTTGGATTGGTTACATACGGAATTGTTATCTTCTCGGTTCTGAAGGTCTTTAAATTTGTGTTGACTTTATTCTCTTGGTCAGTAAATACCACTTTCATAACTTCTTCCTCCGGGACATTAGCCATTATACATATAGCACAATTCTCGCCATGATAAAATTCATTAGACGCAAGAGTTATATTATACGTAAGTACCCCGTTCGGAGTTGTCTCATTCACCAGATTTATATATTTGAAAGGTTTATCTGCAGTGCCCAATTCTCTACGCAGATTACCCTCCGAGTCGAACTGAAGTATAGCCAGTGTCTTTAACGAGTTCTCCATTTCCGGAATCATCGGGTCAGATGCTCGCGAATAGCCGTATGGCACCTGTCCCCATTCAAAATCAGTTGCCGACACACTTATTGTAAGAGAACCGTCCGAAACGTTTCCTGTTTCATCATCAGGTATATTATCACTGCAAGATGTAAATATTAAGCCGCTTACCAATGAAACCGCAACTACAGACAGTATATATTTCATGTAATTCATAATCATATTGCTTGTTAAATATTCTAATAAACATCATCTACATAATAGGTACATTCGTTTCCCAACCCACATTCATCCATTCCATAGCCGCAATTCCATCCTTAAGATTTATGGTTCCCATATAATGATAAGAATAACCGGTCAGAAAAAACTTCCTGCTCAGCATCATCTGGAACTGGCTCGGCACACCGTTCACTCTCATTGAGAACAAAATGATAAGCGGTGTGGAATAAGCATCAGTAGGCAGAATGGATGTTTCATAAACCACCTTCTCATTTGTAATTTCCACAGGCTCTGTAAGCGTCAACTTGGTATTCTTATTACCTCTGTATGCTATTAATGTATCCGTACCCAACGTCCAGTTCCACGGACTATTTTTGTCAATAGAATAATTATTCTGCAATCCGTCTATTTCCACACCCGTAGTCTGAACACCAAGTTTATATACATTGATCCCTGCCCTGATTGTAAATTTCAGTTTGGCTGTCTGGTTAATCAGTGGGTTAAGTTGTACTTCAACCACAGGATTTACCCCATTATCAAGTTTTTTTGTTACGCCCGCAGTACCTTTTGTAGTTTCAGCAAGATCAGTATTAAACCTATCCCTTTCATCATTGGCTATCACGTATTGCCCGTTCTCAATATACAGATGTTTATCATCAGTAAGTTCACGTGCCGGACCAATGGCCCTGAAAGTATATGTTCCCGATTCAAGATATAAAGGGACATCATTTTCGTCAGTAACATTGCCATCAGCATCAACTTTACATGGATACAAGGTGTTACCTTTAACCACAAATGATTTTACTTTTTGAAGTTCATTAGAATTATTCTTATAAACAGCAATCCACAATGTTGTACCATCCGGTATTTTAACCGGTGAATAATTATCCAATGGATTACTGCGCGAAAGGTCTGAAAGCGGTCCTCCGTACGAACCGGAAAGAGTGAAATTCACACGCACGCATCCTTCCGGGATTTCTTCCAATGCGCCTTGTTCATGCAAACTGTCATCGCATGAAACCAGTATTATAGATGTAAAAAACAGAAATGTATATAAAAAATTCAGAGTTCTAATCATACTCGTTAGGTTTAATAACTTAGTTTGTAATATCTCTTACTAGTCGTAGCTGACCTCCATTACCTCCATAGTCTTTAGAAGAAAAGATATATTGATTAGTAGCGTTATCACCTGCAATCTTAATACGTAATGTCTTAAAATCTTGGGAAACACCTATCCTATCTGTCGTCAAAAGAATCGTTTCCGTTCCAAAATTTCCAATCTTACCTGGCTGCCACGAACCTGCTCCTACCATTCCAACTATAGGTATATACATAACAGCCGAAGGATAATCCCAATTATAATTACGATAATGATATTTATTGTTTTTATCACTATCTCGGAAAAGGAGCTTATCATCTTTTGATGCTGTATATTTTGAAATTACCAATACATAATTATCAACACCATCAATAGGGCGAATAATATGCCATCTGATACGATAAGCTTCATCAGTACCTATTTTTTTTATTGCATAAATCGTTCCCCAATAAGGATCATCAAATCCAGACTGTTTAGTTATCTTTTCCAACGGCTTACTTACGTTATCGAATTCAACATCAGATTTGCTAATAACATAAACAGAAAAATCCCCATTAGAAGGATCTCCTTTCTCACCAACATTATTTTGACTATAAAAATTTTTTGGCTCATAATCATAACTATCGTCATACGGAACTTTTAATGAAACGACATTTACACTCAACGTATTAGGTTCATTACCACCTTTATCACTTACATTACTTAAAAACGTAATATTCCCTGCAGCTGGACAACTAGGCATAATACTTAAAAACTCATCAGCAGAAGGAATACGCCATCCGGGAGGAACTGGTTGGTTTGAAATACTATTTGCCCATATTTGGGTACCGATTATACTCGTCCCACTATAAAAACCTGCATAATTCGAATTAGAAACAGTACTTATATCCTCTATCAATTGGATATAATTCTTCTTATTATTATTAATTGGTACTTGTGCATTAGCCGTCGCATTAGATGTAACAGAATAAACCAATTCACTTTCATCTAAAGTGTTAGGGAAATACGGAATATTCCTTTGGAACTGATAATAAAAGCCGGTACAGTTGTCAAACGAAACCATCGGATCAAACTCCGTAGCTCCTAAGTTTCTGTCCGACCACACAAGGTTATCGAACAGCAACGTATTTCCTAAAGCTACCTCCTCATACATGTCTCCCTGCACTCCTTTATCAGTCTCACCATCAAGCCACGGATATACCTCTGGTCTGATGGCTATCACATGAACATTACCGGACATAAAGAACACCTGGATATGATACGAATAGTTTTGCTCAAAATTAAGGTTTTTTACCCCCAATCCTGACTCTGTAAGTTTTATTTTTACCCTATTATCTGCATCAAGTGAAAATTTGCTGGCATCACTACCTGCTAAAGTAAGATATAAATAATATGGGTCGGTATCTTCATTCAATGTAGGAAAGACAGTAGAAGTAACGAAATATTTTACATTCTCAGTTATATCGTTATCTGTGTTATCTGTAACTTCTTTATATTCCCATAAAGTTCTCATACTTCCACCACTATATTCTTCGGGAATAGAAAAAGTATCACTCTTCACGTCATAATCCATAGAACTGTAATCACCCTCCAGCTCTATTTTTGTGACCTCCAAATCTTTATAAATTTCATTAGTTTTTTCATCCGGCTGTTGCAATATGCTTATCTTTAACTGCGACATGATATGTTTGAAATTCATCACAATCAAGCCTTTACTATCAATAGACATACTGTCACGAACATATTCGAACTCACCTCTATAATAGTCCGTCAGTTGCCTGTTTACAGAACCTGTAACGGATGGAATAACTTCGCCATTATCTCCTATTGAGAAAGTATATCCTGTTGTACCTGATTTTGGAATAAAAGCATCACTTACTGTTGTTTTATTATCAGCAAGTCCGTATATCGTAAAATTATCCACAAGACGACTTCTGTTGGCATCATCCATCTCAATATAATGACCAGACGATTCATAAGCAACAATACCATGTCTTGTAATTGTATCGTTAAAAATATAATTACCTGTTTTATTATCATAAGCCCATAAACGATATCTTATACCTTCCTTAAAATTTGCATTTGGCGGAACGCTTCTTGAGATATTCTCCCCCTTGGTTCCCACAATCTTTATTTCATCCGGATTATCGGCATATCCTTCCATATCTTCCTTTACACATGAAAAGAAAAGCACGGACATCAGAATCAGATTTACAACTGCTATATATACTCTCTTTACCATAACTTCAATCATTATAAATTAGTACAATTACACTGTTCACGGATTAGTAATAGGTTGCACCGGATGTACATGAATACCTCCATCTTCCCATGGAACAGCTTCAGCCTTTACAGTTACTCCCGAACGTTTAAAATGCAAAAGTATATCATACATATATCCGGGAATGAACTTATCGCCTGTTGTACATGTGTTCTTGTTGTTATCATCATCGTACCACATATCTCCCTTAATCACCAGATTCCATGTTTCAGTGGTGGAAGCTGTCTGACCTCCACTGATGGAATAGAAATCTGCTGTAACCTTAATTTTCAATTCAGGAGTGGAAGAATTATCAACAGGCGTATATTTTGTCTCTCCAAAAGGATCTACGTAGTAATCTTTCGACGGATCATTATAATTCAAATCACACGATACAACATAGCAAGCACCAAGTTCTCTTTGTTCACCCATATTTATTATACCTGGATATTCAATCGTAATTGTATCAGGGGCAGGTGAATATCCACCAATAATATAAGTAGATTTATCCTTTTTAGTATCATTATCTTCTGAATTATAAGTAAAAAGTTTAAAATTTGATGGTAAATAAAATAGTTTATATTTATCATTCTGTGTTTCATTATAAACCGTTTCATTATAAACCGTTATATTGACATTTTTAACCCCTACAATATTTTCCATAGACTCATCTCTTTCTCCACGGAATATGATACATGCCATAAGATGACGGAATTTCAGCTCTTTATCCGAATTTGTAAAAGGATAATCACGTGACGCCGAATGTTCTACACAACCATCGCACGTCATGAAATCAATTTTACCTGTCGAATAACCAGGTTTTACCAGAAGCTGGGAATAATCCGGCTCGTCATCAATAGTATCCGGCGACAATGCAGCAGCAGGATAATACCCCGTAGCATGGATAGTAGCATCACCAGCAGGATATTCTTGTTTTGTGTTGAATGCAATCCTAGTCTTATTACTGTAATAGTCTATTTCATTATCAAGAATAGAGACAAACCGTGGAGAAGCCAGTGTATCATTATTTTCTATCCATGCACCATGAAAAGTCTCTTCATCCCAAAACAGGAGCTGTGCCCTTTCCGCATCGTCTTCTCCGACCTTGGAATCGACAGTGGTATGGACGCTTATAAACGAAGACGCTTCATTGTCCGTACTCTGTTGTTCGTAAGCATCATTACATCCTGCCGTCATTCCTATACTAACAACGCACGTAAACAGGATTCTCATTTTATATGTCAACTTGTCTATATTCATAAAAACATTTCTCTTATTCCAAAACTACCTCTGCTTTTCCACCTACTTTCCAACCGGTCTTAACAGTATTCACCAAGATGTTATCTCCCTTCATGGTAGCGTCACCCGGACCGGAGATGGATTTTATGTTCACCAGATAATAGGCATTGCGCTCCACTATACTATTCGCAGGGTCCTTTCTAGTACCATCACCTGTGGTAGAGTTTGAGTCGGTATTGTCCAGATATATATAGTAATAACCTACACCGTCAGGAACAGTGGCGAACTGATCAAACTGTTCTGCATTTGTACTGACACGTGAAAATATTTTAGCCGCGCCATAAGTAAATACCATCGGAAGATTTTCTGAGTCATTCCAAAAATATGTTTCATCAGGCAAGCCCTGCGAATTGTCATCCTCTTTCAAATAGTTTTCCCTTTTCAATGAAGATAAGAGAACGGCCTTCGCCACCTCCTCGGACGAACACAAAATAGTACATAAGGATTTAAAATTATCATTAAGATTATCTGCAGCTGTTATTTCATTCTTTATTTCCATTCTTATAGCCTCACTTATTGATATATTATCAGGGCTCTGAACCCAATCTGCCAGACTTCTTTCCACTACAATCTTTTTAGGAGTGAATTTCGCCGAAACTATCAAATGTGTTACCATTGGCCAGGCGTCCGACTTATAACCATTAAATGCTGTAAGTATTTCTCCAGCAGGTAATGCAAAAGTGTTTTCCGGACAATACAATCCTTCTGTATATGGATTATCAACAGAGTTATCATTCGATGTAGGAATTCTGCTTGCGTCATATTTCTCTGCCTTTGCAAAATAACTTTCAAAATCCGAAACACTCTTTATGCTGTTAAAATAAAAATCCTGATAATTGACAGGATTTATATTGTTATCTTTAACTTGAATATTGTTTTCTATGTTGAAATTAGGGTCTTCGGGTATACTAAAATTAGGGTCTTCCGAAGAAGTAAAATATTTTTGCATGAGGTAGCTCTTGGTATTCAATCCGTTGATAAGGTATTTCACATTTTCCAGACGAATCCATCCTATACCGGCCATAGGAGCTGCCAATGTACAATATTCAATATCATTTGTTTTAGTTGTTGTTGCCGTGACATGTACTTTTGCCACAAGCCGTTTCAGTGTAAATGGATTATCAAACACATACAATTTGTTTTCTATGAAATCCAATATCTGACCCTCAGTGCAGAACATGGCAATATCTGTTGCACGTGCATATTCTTGAGTCATACCATACCCCTTGCCTTGCATAGCCAGAGGAATCTCATATTCTGCATTTGCTGTGGTTGCGAAATGACGTGCCTGTTCATCACTCAAATTGGCCGCAATATATACACGTTTCCTTCCGAAATCTATATTTTTAAGTTTAAATGTATTTTCTCCCTTATTTAAACTTACCTTTACATAATACATCGGCTGCCCCTCCACCGGATTACCATCATCCTTCAAATTCTGAAGGAACAGATGTCCGTGCGAGAGCCTGTTCTCATAAGCAGTGTCCGGTAGAACCTCATCCGCCTCTGCACGCGACCTTGAAGAGCCATTGCCATCTAAATTTACATTAATCGACACTACCAAATCTCCCGGCACGACTTCCTCTTCCTCCACTTCTGCGGAGAAATTATCTGCGGCACAACCTATCATGGAAAATACAATGATAAGTAGCGAGCAGTACTTTATAATATGTCGGTACACAAGTAGCATAAATTATAATGTAAAACAATAGCTTAGTATTTAGTAATATGTCAAATCATAATTCCACATTCTGAATCCTCTTGCTCCATCCCAATACGCCGATTGAGACATTGACGTAAGCCCAGCTATCGCCTGCGAGGAAGAAGGTAAGGTCGTAATCATAGCCGCGGTCAAGGAACTCCTGTTTGGTGTATCTCTTGGTCTCGTCATAGCTGCTTAGTCTGGTAAGCAAGTCCGGCAGATTGACCTCAATAACTTTTTTGCCTGTATTCTTGTCTTTCACCACCAGCACCTCGTCGTCTGCGGTACTGTCATGGAGAATTATTCTGGAAGTCATGAAGTCGGCATGCCCCATGCTTCCCACTCCCGAGCGGCTGTTCACATCGGGATCCTGTGTGTTCCACGACACGTATGGCGTACATCTTGCCCTCACGCTGTTGTCCGGCGTGTTGTCGTGATTGAGAATGACGTTCGCTCCGTCAATGTACATATCATAGTCATCAATGTTCATGGCGTCAGGGTTTTCAATGTCCCTAAGCACCACACTTATAACCTTGGTATTCCTTACTAACGAGAGAGTGTGATAGACATACTTTCCCTGAACCACTTCCACGGGTTCGTCCGATTTGGAATGCCACAATGTGTCAAGCGGAAGATTCTGATGGTCGATATATAGATTGCCGTCTATATCGGATACTTTGTGCGAAAGCTCCACATTGAGATCTTCCATCATTAAATTCCTGTCGTAAAATCCTCTACTCCTTACGAATTTAGCTCCATTTTCCTCAATGAGGTCGGAATATTTTCTTTGCATTGCGTATGCCACAAACTGGTATTTTCCTACGGGCAGGTCGAAAAACATTGCATAGTCATCATCTTTAAGTGGTGAGAGACCATCCTCGTTGGCTTCTGCCTTGCCGGCTACGTATCGTCCCTGTTCGTCGAATACATATACGGTAACTTCTCCTACATGATCGGCAAACATATCGGAATGCTGGAGGTTGTAGTCGTATTTGAATTTCAAGAACACACCTATGTCGCATCCGCTTCGGTCGTCGAAGATAAGGTCGGTACACGATGATACGGACATGCCCAGCACAATTACGGACATGAGAATCTTCAATGTATGTTTAAGCCGTTGTTTCATATAAAAGTTGTTTTATTCAGTGTTTAAAACCTGCCGCAAGCGGGTTGGGCTTGCAGCAGGTGTTTTTTAGTTTATGATTTTATTATAGTTCTACGCCTTGAGTACGTTTTGCCCATGAGAGGATGTTTATAGAACACTTGATATAACCTTCTTCGTCTTCTACACCTCCTTCACCTGGATCTGTTACTCCCGGCGCACCCGGACCACTTACGCTGTTAATGGTAATCTGATACCAGTTATTACGTACCACACCGTATGCACCCAAGAAATTACTATCTTCAATTGTTCCTGAAGGCTTAGTAATATCATTAAAATGCTTGATAGGAACAGCATAATAGTAGCAACCACCGTCTTTGTAATAACGGATAGTTCCTAATTCGTCAAGGGCAGTATCATAAGTATTTCCAGAAATTCCAGTAATTAACGTCTTTAATTCCTCAGCACCAGTGTAATAACCACCGTCAGCTTTTTCATTAATGCCTAAAGTTAATGAAGCTGTACCATTAGGGTCCAAGGTATTTTTAACTTTTTCCAGAAAATCCGCTTTAGTTACAGTAGCAGCATTATCATCAATCATAAAGAAAGACTTATCTTCAGAATCAGCAATTTCGTCCACCCAATATGTAGCTTTAATCAATACTGCAGTTGTATTGTTATCTTTAACATTTGCAGCAGAAGCTGTATTTTCCAAACAGTACTGAGGAACTATTGTGCTGGTTGAGTAAGCTCCCCAAGATTTATCTTCCGGTTTGTTAGTTTCGTTGTACACATTAAAGTCAGTAGCTGTAGCATCATAATTGTTGTCTATTGCCCAATAGATGCGCTTCCAAGATATTTTATTAGGTTCAGTACCCTCTTCATATACAGCTGTATTTCCAATAAAATAAGATTTAATAGTTCCATATCCTAACCAAGTAGCAATACTAGACACATTTCTCAAAGGTTTTGTGTTCTTATTGGTAACATTCAGAGTCCAACCTAATTTCGGAGCATCGGCACTTTCATCAATAAAAACTACTTTATCGCCTGTATAAATACTACCGTCTTTCTTTACACTAAGTCCACTTCTATTGTTTTCTGTAAAATAATCACCTGGAGAAGTAGGATTAATACTTACATCCACCTTAGCTACTACTCGCTCAACATAGATATTAGCTGTTTCAGCACCATCTTTTGTTTTACTAACTGTCACCGGCACTAATGTCTGAGCTTTAGTTCCATTGTATAACGGAGAATTAAGCATTAAGAAACCATTCGCATCAGAAGTGATATCACTTGCATTTAGGGACCATTTTCCATACAAATCATTAATGGTTGATGTACCAGCTTCCAAAATGATAGGCGCATCGCCACTCTTGAAAGACAAACGCTTACCATCATTCTCAACTGAAACGATACTATTGTTCAAACCATTATTCAAAATTACCAACGCATACATCTGGTTTTTATCATCGGACAACATTGGAGCATCAAGAGTCTGTACTGTTACTGTAGATGACACATGTTTGTCATTATCAGGAGTACCAGTTAACGTTCCCATATAATATGCCTTTACAAGTTTCGCAGCATTTTCTCCATCAGTTTTAACACCTTCAAAGAAAGCAATAATACCATTTTTCACTGCATACTCTTTTTTATCTCCATCATCCAAATTATTATTTTCATCAAATGCCCTCGAGCTACTTACACTTGGCAGATTGATAGCCACCTTTACATATCCCTCACCGGTCTTTGGACCGTCATTTTCGTTACCCGGATTCTCCAGGTTATCGCTACAAGCAGCAAACATGCCTGCCACCATAAGCAAACTAAAATACTTTAGATTTCCCATACATCTATAAATTAATTCATTTAACATATAATATTATTTCAAAAACTCCATATTATGTTTTGCCGCATCCAGATTGCCTTTCAGTGCCTTTTCTATATGCTGTTCCGCACGAGCGTAATCCTTGAGCAGCAGATAAGCCACTCCGCGCGCATTCTCTGCTTCTGGAACGGACGATTTAACCTTCTCAAGGTATTTCAGCGCTTCCTCTGCCCTGCCCTGCTCAAGCAATGCATTAGCAGCGTTGAGATTGGCTGTCTCATCGCAGGGATACATCCTTACTGCCACGTCGAACACATGGTTGAAATCCTCCGAACCGGGCTGGTATGTCTGAGCGACGGCAAACATCTCTTCAAGGCTGAGACGCTGAGGGGCAGTCTTTACAAGCTCCTTAGCCTCTTCGAGCTTGAAACTGCGTATCACGTAGTCTATGCGGTAGTCCGTGCGGCGAAGCCCGGGATAGCAGTCGTTCAGTATTACCTTATACGACTGGGGGAACTTCTGCTTCATCTCCCTCTCCTTGCGGTCGATGTCCTCAGGTCCGTTCTCTATGTGGGCGAGTATGGCGTCCTTGTCTGCCAGTGTGCTTGCTTTGAGATATTCCACCAGGCCTTCCCAGTTCTCAGGCTCGTACGACGACCTTATTGTGGTTGACGGGAATCCGTATCTGTCGATGAGATATTTTTTCAACGACTCCGTACGGCCTTCTGCCAGACGTCTGTTCGACGGATAGCTTCCCTCGGGCGACGCGTATCCTTTTATCTCGATGGAGGTGATGGTGAAATCTCTGTCGTTCTTCACTGTGTCGATAGAAGCTATAATACGCTGCAGCTCCACCGGATTCTTTCTGTAGGAAGGATCTATCTCCGTACGGTTCACACGGAAGTCGAGGTATGAGCGGCCGCTCAGTTCGCGTGTCTTCACAGGCTCTGCCTCGGGCACCACGTACGCCAGACGGGGAGTGAAAGCTATGTCGGCATTGCACAGCGAGACTGTTCCGGCAGGATTGACTTTTCCGCATCCGCACAAGTCCTCGGATATGCTCAGACTGGAACTGTCCATCCATTCGGAGTAAGGCAGCGTTACTGCATAATCGAGTATCTGGGATTCGTCTGCCTGATTGTTTTTACTGTCTTTGCGGCGCTTCACCATTACGGCATACATGTCGGCGTCAAGGTATTTCTGCTCCGGATTACGCTCGACGTATATGCTGCGCTTGCGCCCCATAATCTCCACGGGAGGAAGATATGCACTGCCGGTGCCGGACAATGAGGCGAACCGTGGATGCAATATCACAGACGAACCGGATTTTATTTCTGCCGAAGAGATGTCTATCCGCATGCTGACCGTTACGCTGTCGCGATGGCGCAAAATGCCCGCGTTGTCCACCACAGTACGGCTCTGCAGCACCTGCTGGGCATTCACACCGGAAAATACCGTCATGGATGCCGCACATATTAATGAAACTAATGTTTTCTTGCTTTTCATAACGCTTGCCTCCATTGATATTAAAATGCAAAAATTATATTTAAAGCTGCCTTTGTAGGTCCTATGTAATGGTGGGGCTTATTGTCCTCCATCTGCTTGCCGCAGTTGGCACATTTGTACTTGTCAGCACGGGTATATATGTAGCCCAGTCCCAACTCTGCCTCCAGACTCCAATGGCGCGACAATATCCACTGATAGCCGTAGCCCACACCGATTCCTGCCATCCAGCCTTCGTATCGGTAGTCCTTCAACGAACCGAAGTCTGTGCCGAAAAGCTTGAAACCGGCATCCACATTGCCAATATTGTATATACCGCCCACCAGATGAGCCCCAAGAAAATGTCCGTTGAAACGCTCGCAGAACCAGTAACGGAGTTCGGGCTGGACAGCCATAATCTTCATTTTCTTATTGTCCGAAAAAGTCCAGGGATTAAGAAGGAAATGCCAGTCGGTTGTAAACTTCTGCCCTACGGGAAGTTCCAGAGCTACATTGGGAGTAAGCACACCCCAATATGCGGCGTTTGTCTTGACAGACACCACCTGGGCAGAAAGCACGGAAGAAAATAAAAGGAACAAATACAGAATGACGCACTTCCTGCAGACAAAAAAATATTCACCAAATGTTTTCATAACATTATATTTTTTTGAACACTCTTTTTTTAGATTAAGCCTAAAATTAAATACATTGCAAAATTACTACTACATAAAAAGAAATTCAAATATAATAATTATTATAATGTCATGAATAGGCATTTTACGAATTGACACAAACGCCCGCAAAACACTGTCAATCAAGACTTTTTACAATTTGACACAATTCTCAAATAATATGACACACGGATTTTATGACAATTTGGGAATTATCTTTCCGAATTTAACTGTTCGATGAACATTTTTGGACTCAGACCGTATTTCTCCTTAAACAAGCGGTAGAAGGTGGAAATATTCGGTATCGCACTGGCATCGCCAACCTCGCTGATTGACATTTCAGGATGTTCGCGGAACAGAGTGACAGAATAGTTAAGGCGCATGTTATTGAGATAAGTGCTAAGATTGCCGCCATCAGTGGCTTCCTTGATAACTGTAGCAAAACGGTTGCGGTCAACGCCCATCACAGACGCATAATAGTCGCGCTGGAGATTATAGTCAAGATAAAGGCGTTCATTCATCACAATCGAATCAAATCTTCGGAACAAAGCCTCATTTGACATCTTGTTCAAATCAGCCTTGCTGAAGGCTTCTTCAGGAGACTTCGGTCCGGCAGATTCCACAACCTCAGCCGAACGGACATCATCCGATTTCTCCAATTCGTTGACGGACGATTCCATAGACTTATTCAGCTCGACAATCAATCTTGAGATATCACGATTCTTTTTCCTCAACATCATGCGTTCCATGAGTATAAATATCAGGAATAATATTAAGAAACCTATCAGAACAAACAATGCGACAATTAGATTCTGACGAGATTTCAGTTCGTTCCTGGCAGCTTCTATACCAGCCTCGTACCTGATATAGTCAGCGGCCTTATACAACTCAAACAGACGGTTGGCATCGATATTCCTACGATAGGATTCGATTATATTATTATATTTCTCCAGGCAACGGTATGCATATTCATACTTTCCAAGTCTTTTTAATGATATGGCATCCTGTAAAAGAGAACGCCTGTATACTACTGAAACCGTATCGGCATTATCAGTAGTCAGGAAAAAAGCCTTATTGTTGCTTATGACATCTTCATACCGGCCTATCAGCAACAGATAAGGATTAATCTCGAGCGCTCCCATCAATGTGCCGGACATTCTTGTGGCTTTATACCGAAGATAATAATCGTTAGCTAGTGTATGCCTGTTCAACTTCAATGACAGGTATGCCATCTTACTGTAATACACTCCATACATCCGGTCAATAAGAATGGGATTTATCTCATCGCTGTTTTCAAAACGCTTCAGGAAATCACCACTACGTTCGCATACTTGCCATGCCTTTTCGTAAAGGCCGGAATCGATATAAAAATCGGCCAGCATGTCAAGAATAGCAGATATACGCAACTTGCTGCCTATGTCTGTCTTACCGTTAAATATAGATATTGCATCTTCTATTATCTTGTACGACTTCTCATAAAGTCCCATCCTGTTCCATATAATACCCTGGACATACATCATATTGGCCTCGAGACTGGTATCACCGGTTCTACGCGAATATGACAATGCTGCCGTCACCATATTGGCAGCATCCATAAGGCGTGACGACAACGCATACGACTCGGCAGCTATTACAATTGTACGGAACATGATGGCGGAATCATTGCGCGCCTCCTCGGAATGAAGTACCGAATCGGCATATATGGACGCCCTGTTGTATTTACATAATGAGTAATAAGCATAACTGCGCAGATAGTTTATCCTATGTTCCTTGTATCCGCCTGTGTCTTCCATGCTGTCGAGTTCCTCCAGAAGCTCCTCGGGGGTAACTGAAATTTCACGCAGAATCAGTGACGGCAGTGTGGATTCCTTAGAATTTACAGATAATGATATATATAATAGTATAAAGAATATATAATGTAACCTCATATAAAAATCGTATATTTATACTCCGGTCAAATATACAAAAAGTACTTGGAAAATATTTTAAATTATCATCAAAATCTTCATCCGAAGCAATGAAAAAAAAAGCGTGGGCAAACCTAAAAAAAACGTGGGCAAATTTAAACCAAAACTTGCCCACGTTTTATCCAAGAATTGCCCGTGTTTTTCAAAAACGCAAAATCGGTTTTTTAACTACCTGAAAAGACTATAGCCGTATCTTCAAAACCGGAGCTATTTCATTAAGTCCCGCCTCCGGCAGATTAACCTCAAGACCTTTTTCTGTCCGGATGAAATCGACCTTACCATACCCAAGCAACTCGACTTCATTTATTTTACCATTAAGCAGGCGGCTTGATTCCGACAATGATTTTATTACAATCATTCCATCTTCAGGCCATGCCAAAGCCACGGCATAGAGGTTATTCCCTTTTTGCGTAAATCTGATTTCCTCGGAAGTAGCAACGCCATAAGCGCCTTCATTGAATCCCTGGGCATTCAGGGCTATATCAGAATCCGCAATCGGTCCTTCTCCAAAGACCTTCCACGGACGGCTGTCATAATATCCTTCCCAATTATTGATTTTCTTATTAAGAACATTTTAATATTGATCAGGTATTACAAAAGTACGAATAAAAACTGATAAACTGAAAAATGTAGCAAAGTTATCGACAGATAGGCGTTTTAGGGGAAAGTCATGGAGAAACGGGTAAAATTATTCAATATAAAAAGCCGTTTTATCTTAGTTCATCAAAATGTTTCTATCTTTGCGAAAGTTAATGACTTGTGTATGAGCATAGACAATCTCGATATAGTAAAAGAACTGATAGCTGGTGCGGAAAGCGATACAGTGGAATTCAAGGAAACCACCGGACAACTGGAGCGAGGAGTGGAAACACTATGCGCTTTTCTGAATGGTACTGGAGGCATCGTTTTGTTTGGTGTGACTGACAAAGGGAAAATCATCGGACAGAAAGTGAGTGACAGGACGAAACGTGATATTGCGGAAGCAATACGGCGTATAGAACCGTTTGCCAACATTGAAATATCATGCATTGACATTCCTGATACCGACAATAGCATCATAGCCTTGTCAGCGGAAGAGCAACGCTATATGCGTCCATTCTCATATAAAGGACGTGCCTACCAACGCATTGAAAGCGTGACATCATCCATGCCACAGGAGATTTACAACCAACTTCTGATGCAGCGTGGAGGAAAATACGCTTGGGAGGCAATACCAAATTCCGACCTCAAAATATCCGACCTTGATGAACATGCCATAATGGGTGCAGTACGTGGTGGCATACGATGCGGACGTTTGCCTGAAGCCACAATACGGGAAGACTTGCCGACCATCCTTGAAAAATTCAACCTGTTGCATAACGGCAAACTGAACAATGCTTCAGCAGTTCTGTTCGGACGTGATTTTTATTACTATCCCCAATGCCTGCTCCGACTGGCACGTTTCAAAGGCACAACCAAAGATGAATTTATAGACAATCAGCGTGTCACAGGCAATATATACACTCTGTTGGATGCGGCAATGTCATTTTTCTTCAAACATCTGTCTCTTTCCGGAAAGATTGTAGGGCTGTATCGTGAAGAAGAACTGGAGATACCTTATAAGGCTTTGAGGGAGTGCTGCACAAATGCTTTTTGCCATCGTCTATATCACCGTCCCGGCAGTTCAGTGGGGATAGCCATTTACGATGATCGCATTGAGATAGAGAACAGCGGAACTTTTCCACCGGACATGACAATGGAGAAACTGCTAAGCGGACATAATTCAGAGCCGCAAAACCTAATTATCGCGAACGTTTTGTATAAAAGTGAGGTGTTGGAAAGTTGGGGACGCGGCATCAGTCTTATGATTAGCGAATGTCGTCGTGTGGGAATATCCGACCCAGAGTTTCATACGGACGGGAATAGCGTATGGGTCGTTTTTCATAGGAGAGCAGTCGGGCAACACCCGACAGCTACCCGACAGCTACCCATCAACTCCACCACAGCTACCCCACAAGTGGAAAGGGTGTTAGTGGCAATTGGCGAAAATACTGTTGCTACGAAAGAGATTATGAGTATAATGGGCTTGAAAGACAAAAGTAATTTCTTGGAACTTTACCTATATCCTGCAATAAGACAGAATCTGGTAGAACCTCTTTATCCGGAAAATCCAAAGCATCCTCGGCAGAAATACCGTCTCACCGACAAAGGGAAGGAATTTTTGAAGCAACAGTAACTATATGACGAAAAACATAAAAGTTAGATACTGAATTACAAAAGTACGAATAAAAAATGAGACTGAATCCAAAACTTCAGTCTCATTCTTTTTAGATACACTTACATAAACCCGTTATGTAATAACCGACATATTGTAAATACCTATTGAACTTTCTTGCCCCAATAAGTCTTATTATTACCATATCCTGCATAAACAATGGTATGTGTTCGCGGCGATGCTTCCCAATCTGTCTCACGTTGTAAATAAAGTTCTATGCCATTATCGAACTTAAGGATACAATTATTACTGTCGAACTCCCATGTGGCACCTTCCCAAGTTCCGGCAGTTACCTTATGATCGGCAGAGAGAGTCATTGTCACAGAAGTCCTTTGATTTGCGTATGAGTATGACAAATCAATGTGCTCCCAGTTTCCTACAAGCTCACTCTCATTAATAGCAACCTGCGGTACGGCTCCATATCGTTCAGGCATAACCAAGGGCCAACCGTCGTCGGTCCATCTGATGCTTCTCACATGTCCCATCATGATGGCATTGCTGTATGCATTACCTCCAACATTTGCGGGGAAACGGCCCTGAGAAGCAAAATACCAGT
Source organism: Bacteroides caecigallinarum (assembly GCF_016902295.1). GTDB lineage: Bacteria > Bacteroidota > Bacteroidia > Bacteroidales > Bacteroidaceae > Phocaeicola > Phocaeicola caecigallinarum_A. Next base: position 17,451 of record NZ_JACJLQ010000024.1, read on the forward strand.
TGCCATTACCGTCGTCGAAAACACAGCAGTGGGAAATACCAACCCAGCCGTCACTCTTATTAAATTTATAAGGATGAGTCACAACAGGAAGAATATCACCACCCACATTAGTTATATCTGTACCGTCAATTCCCAAATAAGGACCTTCAATATCAGCAGCTCTGGCTACACGAGTGTTATACGGCACATCCAATGCGTCGTAAGCCATGAATAAGTAATAATATCCGTCATGATAAACTATCTCCGGACCTTCTGAAGCCTGCCAGCGGTTACCCATCTGGCGTGTGGCAATAAGCTTTCCATAGGCCGCGATATCATCATTGGTTCCCCAAGGTTTCGGCAACTCGGCTTTTACCTTTCCTGTCTCTCCATCAAGTTCCACCAATGCGATACCACTATGCCATGAGCCATAAACCAGGTAATGCTTTCCATCACCGGTAATAATATAACTTGGATCAATAGCATTCCACTTATAATAACAATTAGCCCAATTATCTGCGGCGACATTATAATTCAACCCTTTATCAGAAGCGTTCGTGATGACATAACCTTTGTCAATCCAACCGTCATTGTTCGCAGGATTATCATTCTCCATCAAACCTATAAAGGCACGCTCACTCCAAGTGCCATTACCATTAATATATCCGGGACATACTATGGAATAATACATACGATACAGGCCATCCCTCACTTTTCTGACACACGGAGCCCAATAGCCAAAATCAGAGACATTGGGCGACACATCATTTAAGCCCATTTCAGCCCGTATTTCATTAAGCTTCGGAATTACCCAGTCTGGCAAATTCTGCATTGTACCGCCAAGATATTCCCAATCCACCAAGTTCTTAGAACGACGTCCGTGGAAATGTCCGCCGGCAGTATGAGCGTTTCCATAAGAAGCATCTGTCTGATACATATAATAATATCCATCTTCAGCAAGGACTACAGTAGGATCGTGTACATTACTTAAGTTCCATTGCCCACGTTTGGACCAATCGGCAATACTGACGTAATTGTCTTCATAAGATGGTGCAATATAATTGTCCAGCTGTGCATCAAGACTTTGTTTCTCTGTAGTTACCGCAAGTACATCAGAATATGTGTAACGACTATCAGCATAAATATAGGCACAAACATAATATGTAGTATTACCCATCAGACCGGAAACAGTAGCACTGAAACTGTCATCGGCATCTACTACATTATCATTAATATTGGGAGTCTGATTATTGGCACTATAACAAAATCCTCTCTTTACAACCGCATCCGAATTGCCGGAGACGGAAGACGCTACAGTGAATGATGTTCCTGAAACTGACAGGACTTCGGGCTTAGATACTATAATATCACTGCCGCTATCGTACTCAATGTCATTTTTATCACTACAAGCGGTCAGAACGAATAGAAACCCTATAAATGTCCAAATAAATGATATTTTTTTCATTCAGTTATTTTTTTAATCCATGCCTTGCCATATTAATTAAAAAAATGGGAAGACATGGATTGGAATTAAATCAAAGTTAATCTACATCGAAAACGAGATGGCAACCATCAACTGTCAATGCAAAATTCAAATCATCAGGATTGACTGTATTTATACCCAAATAATATTGAGTGGAAGTTGTTCCTGTTGTTCCCTGCATAATAGCCTGTACATCAGCTGTGCCATTACCGCAGTTAGTCACATAGACTGTTACCACAGCTCCATTCATTCCCGCAAGCCAAGTAGCCCAATCACCTTGAGTACCGGCTGCACGGCAAGCCGCATAACCATTGCCCCATCCGTAGTTATCGGCACGAACCACTCCATATTCATTCAATGCCGCTCCGCGAAGTACGACAACAAAGTTATTCCAGTTGCCTGCCATGCTGCTATAGTTTGTAAATGAGATTGACTTGGTTTCACCTACAGGGACATTGAACTCATCGGAGAAAGCGCCCCAAAATGCAGTTGAATTGTCTTCAGCTCCAACCATGGCTATGCTATTGTTCACTTCAGACACTGCTGATTCGGCAACAGTAACATTTACTTGAGCTGTCACTCCATCCTCGGCAGATATTGTAACAGTTTGAGTGCCTTCTATGGCAGGAACAGTAGAGAAACTAAGTATAGAATTATCAACAGGTTTTGATGTTCCATTAACATAAGTAGCAGTGACAACCATACCTGTCGGGTCAAAAGCCAATGTTCTGTCTGTCAGTGCTTCTGTAGCGGCAGAAGTATAAACGTAATATGTATTACGTGTAGGCTGTGTTGTAACTTCTATAGAAACTATTTTCTCTACAACTTCGAATGTGGCATTTGCCATTACCGGCTGATTACAGTTCTCTCCCTTAAAAGTCTTGTTGTAAACAGCTACAAGTATTTTCTCGCCTGGAGTATCCATATCCGGAATGGCTGAAAAGCTCAAATCGGCAGCAGTAACAGTCTTGGTCACACCTTCTTCGAAAGAAACTATTGCCGTAACATCTGCCATAGCATCTTCAAGAGTTGTTCCTACATTAACCCTTGCCGGTACGTTCTGCAATTCCATTGATACAGGTTCCTTGTCTTCTGCAGAAGTATATCCTCCTATAGGCTCAATATTCGACTGAAGGAAGTCTATATAAGAACCTTCGGGTACAAGGAAGCAGCGTATGTTGGTATTACTTGGATCGGCATTCAGGTTTTCAAGTGCATAAGGCTGTTTATATGACTTGGTAACCACTCCGTTTGTCATCGTAACAGTGAATGCCTCGGCATTGGTTCTATCGACTGTCAATGTAACCTTTCCACCTAATTTATCGACACCGGCATCAGTATCTGTCTCAAAAGTAAGTGTACTTTCTACGTATGAACGGTCAATATAATCGCCCCACTCTGAATTGCCCGAAGGCTGATTATCGAAACGTATTGCCCCGTACTCCTTATAATCCTCAGCACCACGGTCGGCATCGGAGCATATTATCAAAGCAAAATTCTTATATGTGTTAGTAGCACTAGGATTAATATGAAGATTGAATACCGCATTCCATTTTTCACCATCCGGAACTACATAGTATTTTGAAAATGCTGCCCACCATCCACTGGAAAAATCAGCATTCCCAATTGTATAAACATCTTCTTCCATACCTTCGAGAACCTCTTCTGTTCCCTTATTGGCATTTGCTATAGAATCGACTTTCTCTGAAATCCAATCTGGTGCGTTAACTTCGTATATTTCACCACCTTCGCAACCGGTCAATGCAAGAAAGCCCAAAGCCATTGAACCGCATACGGATAATATTTTATTGAAATGTCTCATTTTATTTTATATAAAAAAAGTAATTAACTAAAGCCTTCCTATTCTTAAACTACTTGCTTAAATCCACTACCGGACGTACAGTCCATCCTTTTTCCTGGAAATAAACAGAGTTATCTGAACTTAAGTTTGCAGAGTTTCCTTCCAAGTTAGGGTTCTTATTCATAAGACTCTGTACAATAGGCAAGAATTCGTGTCCCGGCAAATAGGTATCGAATGAACACTTCAACTCTGAATCGCTTGAAATATCACTGTAGCTGACCGGATCTTTAACATTCTCTGTAGAACGACGGAATGTGCCGTGTTCTTTAAGCTGGTTCAGACGACCTTCGTCATAGAAGAATCCCCAACGAATCAAATCAAACCCACGGCCGAACTCACAACCGAATTCTTTTGGACGCTCTACATTTGCTATCTGTTCGAACAGCTTGTCGGCTGTATTGAAATCCGAAAGTTTCAAGTCAGGTAAATCCGCACGTTGGCGTACTTCATTTATCCAATCTATTGCTTGTTGTGTAGGTCCATTCACTTCGTTCTCACATTCAGCCGCACGCAGTAAAACGTCAGAATAACGCATCAAACGCAAATTAATACCACATTTCAATCCTGTCACAACTGAATTATAAAGTCCGGTACGAAGATTAGTATTTTTTGCAATGGGCAAACCACCATAGTTATTGTTTGTAACAACATTATCTGTTGGCGTAAGTACATGCGTATAAGCGACATTTCCATATTCAAATCCTTCCCACTCCGGCTCGTAGGTTCCTATTGTCCAATACAAGCGGGGATCAAGAGTTCCGTTTTTGGTACGTTCGCTTTTAAACAGGTTGTATAACCATGGTGAAGCCGAGATATCTGCCCAACCACCATACATGCCAGGACCAAAGTTACTTTCAATGGCATGACCTTGTGTAGCGTTAGGACTGGTATTTACCGGTGTCCATTCATCATCTGTACCCTGCGAACCAAAATCAAGGAACTGAACCTCGAAAAGACTCTCATCATTATTTTCATAGGCTGAACCTTCACGGAAGTTATCGCCATAATTGTCCATCAGTCTGTAAGTACCGTACTTCTTGCCGATAATATCCTTAAGTACTGTAAGCGCTTCACTGAATTTGTGACGTACCATAAGAGTACGTGCATAATAACCTGCCGCAGCACCACAGGTGGCACGTCCGCCAGCCCATTCGCCACCTTCATCGCGCGAAGGCAACAGCTCCATAGCCTCCTTGAAGTCCTTTTCCACCTGATCAAGGACTTCATCATAAGTACTGTTGGCTCCATAAAGTCCATCCAATGAAGAATAACTGTCGTAGTCAGTTATAAGAGGTGGATTCTGGTAATATCCTGCCAGATTATAATATGACAAGCCACGAATGAAAAGTACCTGTCCCTTGATACGTTTCATCTTTTCCGAGAGCTGGCTGTTATCATCACCACAACGCGAAATGGCGAAATTGCAAACATTAATAGTATAATACCATTCTCTCCAAGGCCACCATGTAATGTCTGAAGTAACTTCAGCATTCAAGTCGTCAAACGGCAGATACCAAACCTGAGATGAATTCCAGGCCTCATCTCCACGGCACACATCTATAGTATAACCTACACGGGCATAAGAGCCTTCCATACGTATATGGTTGTAAGCAGCGATAACACTCTCCTCCAAATCATCGGCATTAAATCCGAAAGTACTTGATGTCTGTTGGTTAGGATTTACCAAATCCAATCTGTCGATACAAGAAGACAGAGTTCCTAATCCTAGAATGAGAGCAAGTGAATATTTATATAGTTTCATACGATATGTTTTTTTTAGTATTTAGATACTTTATTTCTATTAGAATGTGAAATGAACGCCACACATGAATGTACGTGCAGTAGGGAAAGAACAGAAATTATAACCTGGAGTAAATGTACCGCCGGCATAATCCACATTATAGCCTTTATAGCCTGTGAATGTGTAAAGATTCTGTCCTGAAACATACAAGCGTACATCAGATATATACTTGCCGAACCACTTATCAGGGAAATTATAACCCAGCTCAACATTGGCTATCTTCCAATAAGCAGCATTCTGGATTTTACGTGAACTGAACAAATCATTCCAAGCCAGGCTGGCACTATTGTTCACATAAGTGCGAGGAACATCTGAAAGATATGTCAATCCGTCTTCGCTGAAACGATTGGCATCAAGCATGGCAACATCCTTATTACTCCATCCGTAGCAAGAGTTCAATGAATTGTAAATATCATCACTTACATGATAATTAAGCGCGCCGAAAGTAGCGATGCTCAAATCAAATCCTTTATACTCAAAACGGGCACTAAGACCGAAATTAACTTTAGGCAAACCACTGCCAAGCACTGTCTGGTCGTATGAGTCAACTTTACCGTCAGGCGTTCCGTCCGGACCACTGATATCCTTATATAGACAATCGCCTATCTGAGCTCCTTCCTGAACCGCATGATTGTCAAGATCTTCTTGCGTACGTGCTATTCCTTCATAAACCCAGCCATAGAACTGACCTATTTCCTCGCCTACATTAGTAATATAGGAACCAGTGATATAGGAATCTGTTCCGAATCCTAATGAAGTTACGCGGTTTTTCAGTGTACTGAGATTGGCAGAAACTTCGTATTTGAAAGCATTATCACGATTACGATAAGTAGCAGAGAACTCGAAACCGGAGTTTTCCATTGATGCAGCATTCATTGTTACTGTAGTATTTGAAACACCTGCCTGTTCAGGAACAGGAACTGCATAAAGCAAATCTTCACTGGTATTCTTATACCACTCAGCTGTAAATTCCAGACGGTTGCGGAAGAATGCAAGGTCTATACCAACGTTATAAGTTTTTTTCTTCTCCCAAGCCAAGTTATTGTCCACAAAAGTAGAAATTGCAGAACCGGTTATTGGAGAATTATTGAAGTTGTATGTCATGTTGTTTCGTGCCATTACTGCCTGATACATGTACTCGCCGATATTTTCGTTACCAAGCTCTCCGTAGCTACCACGGACCTTAAACATGTTTACTACATCTTCGCTGAACGGGAAGAAGTTTTCCTTATCAAAACGCCAACCCAAAGATACGGAAGGGAATGTCCCCCAACGAATATTCTTTGACAAACGAGAGCTGGCATCTCTACGTACTGTGGCAGAGAACAAATATCTGTCGTCATAGTTGTAATTGACACGACCGATATAAGACAAGATTGCATGTTTATATTCAAAACTTTCAGAATAGGTATCTGCTGCATTCTGGAGTTGCAGGAAATATGGTTCAGTAAAGTTAATACCCCATCCTGTAAGCAAGTCTGTATTTTCCTCCTGATATGTCTGACCTGCCACTATATTAATATGATGTTTACCTATTGTTCCGTCGTAAGTAAGGATGTTTTCAATAAGAGCATCCGAGTAATCGCGTGAGCCTTTAGTCAAACGTTCATTACTCTTGGCAAGATAAACACGGTTACTCTGTACCCATGCAGGAATCCATGTAAAATCTTTGCAATGAGTCTTACTGTATGACAAATTTATCTTATAATTCAATTTATGGTTTTTACTTTCAACACCAATCATCTTAAGCAAATCCACATCTGCTGATCCTGTACCTACAAAACGGTCAACCCTAGTGTTACGCTTTAACAAAGTATTAATCAACAAAGGATTTGATGCTGATATATCTCCATGAACTGTATCATAATAAACTCCATAGCCGTAAGCATCGTAATTGAATCCGTTTGCTATTCCCACAACATCATCAAGCACCCATGTCGATTCGTCGTATGCTTTTATGGTAGGCTGCATTAATAAAGTTCCACGCAAAACGTTTGTAACATCGCCATACAATCCCTGAACATATTCGGAAGCATTGGACATACCCATATTATCCTGATCAGAATGAGAATAAACAAAACTGGTATGGAACTTTACGAATTTAGTATCCATAGAATTATTCACACGCGCCGTAAAACGTTCATAATTAGGACCTGCTCCTTCAAGTGTACCTTTCTGGCTAAAATAGTCCAATGAAACATTATAGGTACTGCGTGAACTACCTCCTGAAAGGTTTACATTATGATTCTGACGGATACCGGTTTTGAAGACTTCATCAAACCAGTCTGTATTTGTATCATCCTGGAAACGGTATTTACCCGTAGTGCTATCAAGATGATATCCTCCAGGTAAAGGAGTGTTCGAGTTCAGACAAGCCTGACCAAGGTATTGGCTGTATTGGTCGGCATCCATCACATCATAAACGCCCTTTGATATATTATCAACACCAAAATATCCATTATAATCTACTTTCAGCGGCTGATCTTTCTGACCACGCTTGGTAGTAATGATAACCACACCATTAGCTGCACGTGATCCGTATATGGCTGCAGCCGAAGCATCTTTCAACACCTGGATAGTCTCAATATCATTTGAAGAGAAATCACGGATAGAAGTTCCCATAGGAACACCGTCTATCACATAAAGAGGTGCAGTACTTCCAAATGATCCGATACCACGGATACGTACTGTAGGGTCGGCACCAGGCTGTCCGTCGGAAGTAATCTGTACGCCCGGAACCTTACCTTCGAGCATGGAAGATATATTGGAATGCGACACCTGCTTCAGAGCTTCTGCATCGACTACAGCTACAGAACCGGTCAAATCGGACTTCTTCTGTGTACCATAACCGACTACAACCACTTGTTCCAAAACCAAATCACTCATCTGCAATTGAATGGGTTCAATAACAGCACGATTACGGACTGCGACTTCGCGTTCATTATAACCAACATAGCTTATAACAAGGACTGCATTACCAGGGACTTCCAGTTCAAAATTTCCATCCAAATCGGTGGTAGTTCCACCTTGACCATCTTTAATCCTGATAGTAGCGCCCAATAAAGGTTCACCTTGATCATCAATTACCTGACCACGAACTTTGATAGTCGGTGACTGTGCAACGGCAGCAATGGCTGAACCAGGATACATAGCTGTACCACCAAATGCACATAAGCCAAGCATTGCGGAAAAAATAAATTGTTTTTTCATTTTTTAAGTATTAAATTTTATTATACATTAATTAGTCTATAATAATCTAAAAGCAGAATATATTTTCAGTGTCTCATGTATAGAAATAAAAAGTATATCAAAACCACCTCAAAGATATATATACATATAATCATCAAGGTGGACAAACGAACATTATGGGTGGAATAAATTATATTTCAGGCCAACCGTCAGGAGTCCACTTCATTTCACGTAAAAACAACTTCGGAGTACCGTTTTCTTTTATAGAATAAGCATGCGAAACAAAATAATACTTGTCTCCGAACTTATATGCGGCGCAATGTCCGATACCGGCATATTCATCATTACCTTCTATCACCAACGTTCCTCCACCATGTTCCATAGGCTTACCATTACGGTCGAGATATGGTCCACAGACCTCTTTTGAACGTCCTACAACTACTTTATAATCACTGTCCAATCCGCGACAGCAATAATCGAATGATACAAAAAGGTAATAGAAATCATTGTGTTTTATGATAAATGGCGCCTCGACAGCATTATCACCAGCCTCCTCTCCACTGGCTTCCATAGGATTTTTGCGGCGAGAAAGCGAATACCATTCCTGAGGCTCGCAGACAGTGTTCATGTCATCGGACAAACGCACCATCTTTATACCATCCCAGAACGAGCCGAAAGCCATCCATGGAATACCTCTATCATCAATTATCAGATTGGGGTCGATGGCATTCCATGCATCACGATTAGGAACAGACTGTATCACAGGGCCGTGGTCAACCCATTTGAAATCAGGACTATCCGGATTCAAAGTCTTGTTGGTTGCATGTCCTATAGCTGATGTATTTTTCCCAAACGCGGAACAAGAATAAAACAGATGATATAAGCCGTTGTGATAAATTATATCGGGAGCCCATGTATGACCTTTATAACCATCAATCATATCGACTGCCCATTGTGGAGGATTATCAAAGACCGGCTTTTCAAACTGCCAATCAAGCATATCCCTGGACGACATTACAGATATTCCATTGCCGGTAGAAAAGAGATAGTATTTACCATCTTCTACTATCATTACCGGATCATGCGTCATTACATCCTTTACTGGAACGGAGGAATCCTGTCCATACATAATAGCAGGGACTACTACCGCTGAAAAAGCTACAAACAGTTTCGATAAATGTGTTTTCATTTCTTATTTTAGGTTTAGTATTTCCTTTACTCTGTCTGGCATTCTGTCATTAGCCAACAACGCAAATATAGAGTAAAGGATATTTTTTGTAGTGGACAAACGATGTTTAAAAGAGGACAAATGGCTATTCATTACATTTCCACATTAATCCTCCTGCTTGTCATCCATTATACTGCTCGGAGTGACGTTGAAATGTTTTGTAAAACATCGCGTAAAATACTTCGGATCATTAAACCCTACCTCGTAAGCTATCTCGGATATATTCATATTGTGTGTCGCCCTATTCTTTATCAATAATTCACGCGCAAGATTCAGCCTGTAGTTTCGCACAAACTGATTTGTGGACTGTCCTGTCAGACTTTGCATTTTTTTATTCAAGAGACTTTTACTTACACCCATTGCATCCACAAAATCCGCGACATCAAAATTAGGATTCATATAATTCTCTTTAACCACTTTAATGGCCTTGTCCAAAAACTTCTTGTCACCGGATTCCTCCTCTATTCCTAATGAATCTACATCCATGGTTAAATAGAACTTCTGCTGAAAGCGTTTTCTGTTCTCCAGAATACTTGAGATACGTGCCAACAACAAATTCTCGTCAAAAGGTTTCAGGAGATAAGAATCAACACCGGTCTTATACCCTTCGAGTCTGGCTTCATCAGAAGTCTTAGCAGTAAGCATAAGAATAGGTATATGTGAAATAGAAAAATCACTTCTTATTCTATGTGACAATTCCATTCCATCCATAACAGGCATCATTAAATCGCTGATAACGAAATCCACATTCGTCGATTTCAGTACCTGTAATGCCTCTTCACCGTTTGACGCCTCTATCACATTATAGTATTCGGCAAGAATAGACCTTATATAATCTCTCATATCCTTATTATCTTCTACTATTAGAATATTAAGTTTGCCGTTTTTCTCCTGTGACAGTGATACATCTTCATGTTCATCATCGTATACTTCATCGACTGTTTCTGTATTTTCTCCCCTTTCTACCGGCAATAATATCCTGAAGGAAGATCCTACCACAGGATTATTCATCGCCGTTACGTTACCGCCCAACAACGTTATCAGTTTCTTGCACAGATACAATCCTATACCCGTACCACTCTGTCCACTAACTGATTCGTGTCCTTGGTTATCGGCCTGATAGAAGCGGTTGAATATTCTTTCTATATCATCCTCCGGGATTCCTCTTCCTGTATCCCTTACACACATATACAGTTTCTCCTCAGAATTGTCTTTCACTATGGCAGCATAAACTGATACCAGCCCACCTTTTTCTGTGAACTTTATCGCATTGCTTATAAGATTAGTTATCACCTTACGCATAATATCCTCGTCGTACATCATGTACGGGTTATCAATGCGCCTGTAAATTCTTAGTGTAATACCTCTATCGGCAGCAAAAGCCACGAAAGGCGAAAGCAAATCGTCTAAAAATGTACTGATATTACCATGATGGCATATAATTTTCATTCTTCCATCTTCCACCTTTCTGAAATCGAGAAGCTGATTTATAAGTGAAAGGAGATACTTGCTGTTTTTCTCCACCAGATTTAGCTGTTCTATAACCTGAGGGTTATAACTCAATTTCAAAGCTCTTTCTATAGGGCCGACTATCAGTGTCAGCGGGGTTCTGAATTCATGTGTTATGTTTGTAAAGAAAGTCAGTTTATCTATCGTAAGTTCCTCTACCTTACGCGACATTTCCAATATTTTATTTTTCTGTTCGGTTATTTTCAGGTTTTGTTCTTTCAGCAGTTCATTCTGTTTTGACAGTTCTTCCGTCTGAACAGAAAGCAACTTCTGCTGTTCCTTAAGCTCTCTGGTTCTTTCCTCCACTTTATCGTGCAGTATAATCTGTTGCCTTTTCATTTCATTGAACCTCCATACCACAATCCTATAACCAATCAGGATAATGAACAATAATACAGAAATAATAAACCATGAAGTCTTATAGAAATAAGGTGTAACTTCTATTATAAGTCCATTACCGGCATCTATCCAGTTTTTACCGTCGGGGGTATATCTCAACTGGAAATTATATTTACCAGGTTTGAGATTTGTATAAGTCACCGTACGTCTATCTCTTCTCGCATCTATCCAATTATCGTCAAAACCAACCAAACGATAAGAGTATGCAGCCAGGGAAGAAGGATTATAATCCAAAGCTGCAAACTCGATAGTTAACGACTTATCCCTTTCATGCAATTCAAGTACACCATCTTCCGGATTACAAGTTTTGCCAAATACATTTATTCTGTTTATTACCAAGGGAAATTTCATACGGCTTTCTTTCTCCATTAAAGGATGTATTTCAGAAAGTCCTCCCAAACTACCTAGATATATCTTCTCTCCATTACCAGACACAGCAGTTGCATTCCAATAAAAAATATCTGAAGGCAATCCATCGTTCGATGTATATCCTACAAACATATCATCCTTAGGGTAATACCTGGACAATCCGTTAACCGTAGTAATCCATATATTACCATACCAATCTTCCTGTATTCCACGTACATTATTACTTATAAGTCCATCACTTACAGTGTAAGAAGAAAAGGTATAATCGTCATTATTGTTTACAGCACGGTATATTCCTGCCCCATTACTTCCTATCCACAAATCGCCATTATCAGCTTCAAGTACACAGGTTATACGTTCACTTTCAGGCATATGTACTCCGTCAGTGTATTTCCTGTACTTTAACTCACCTTTCAAATATGCTTTCAGATCTATCCTTAACAGTCCGTAAACAGACGACAGCCACAAATCGCCGGCTTTTGTTATGCAGGCTCCTAACGCATTGATATTTACCTCCTTTTCCGTATCTCTGAACAGTCTGTCCACTCTGTTGTTCCTAGGATTGTAAACATACACCCCATGCTGGGAACCAATCCACAATAAGTTGTTTATTGAATCATAACATAGTGTGGAAATGAATAAATCATCTATCCCATCTATTCTTTTAAACTGTTTTGCGGTACCAATTTTACGATTTATCCATCCTACTCCACCTCCCCATGTACCAATATAAAGTCTTTCCTCACTATCCAGAACCAATGAACTTACAGTATTATGACTCAGTCCGGCAGGAATATCTGTTGTAAAATGAATAAAACCATTTTTACCTTTAGGTTTACAATTAAGTCCTCCCTCAACAACTCCTACCCACAAAGTTCCATCACTATCTTCAACAATAGAATTAACGAGGTTTCTTGATAAACTGGCTGCCTGATTCTGCTGATGCAAATAGTTGGTAACATAAAGTCGTGAAGCATAAAGCTTAGTGAGACCACCTGTTTCTGTACCAACCCATACCATGTCATTACCTTTGTCATAATAAAGCACATTGACAAAGTTCGAGTTTAGTTGCGAGCCACTTCCGAAACCACCTTCATCATCATTTATAATGTGCTGAAAACTATCATATACAGGATTATAGATATTCAGTCCCATCAATGTTCCTATAATAAGAGTACCATCTCCGGCAGACGTAATATCTGTTATGTAATTCTGCGACAAAGAATACGGATTATCACGATTATACATATAATGACGTACAGTATCAGTTAATATACTGTATCTGAGCAATCCAAAACTTGTTCCTATCCACACCTCATTATTAAGAACATACATACAAAAAACCGACTGATTAAATAATGATGCCAATGAAGCTGACACCGGACTAGGCTCCTGCCACCCAGTAACGTCATCAGATACACGACATAACATATTGTCTTTCTGAAACCAGATATATCCACCTATTTCGCACATTGCAACTCCACGTTCATTTGTGCTTACATAAGATACTTTTATGACATCGCTTACCTCGCCATCATCTGTAAAAACCATTTTATATAATATGTTATTGCTACATACCCATAAATTGCCAGAACTGGAAAGAATCATTCCTGCTATCGGAGAATCCATAAACGGGACAACTGAAGATGAAATATCGGGAGTAACCACATTTAAGCTGTTTATTGAAATCAAATCTATTCCATCATCACCTGCAACCCATAGCCTGTCAAATCTGTCTTCACATAAGTGGCTGATAAAATTCGATTTAAGTTTGTACTCTTCGGTATTAGTGCTAAAGCTGACAAATTCATATCCATCGTATCGGGAGACACCTCCTCCCATAGTGGATAGCCACAAATATCCACGACTATCTTTCACTACATCATCCACAAATACATGAGGTAAACCATCCTGCATGGTAATTCCTGACAAAGTATATCTATTTATATAATTTGCCATATCTGTAGTATCTGCATTTTTTGCAGACAGCAACAGTGTTCCTATAAAAATCAATGAATACGATAGAATGTGCTTTATTCCCATAACTTAGGTTTTAATTACTCACAAAGTTAAAATCTATTTCACTATTTTGCACTATATCAAATAATGTTTTTCATGCTATTGCAGATTTATCCACCTAACATGTTTGTTTGTCCACCTGACAATACTATCAGAAAAGATATATTTGCAAAAAATTAATTTCTAATCAACATGAAAAATAAAATCAGTTTCCAGATTATTGTATTTCTTGCAGTTATATTATGCCATACATCATTTGCTGCAAATAACGACACTACATTCGTAGCTAAAGGCAATCCTGTAATTACCCATAAATATCTGGGAGATCCAGCTGCTTTGGTACACAACGGTACAGTATATATCTATGCCGGACACGACGAATGTCCTGAGCCACACCAATATTATCTGATGAACGAATGGTGTATTTTCTCTACCAAGGACATGAAAACATTTACCGAACATGCATACACTCTTAAAGCGAAAGATTTCAAATGGGCAAAAGGTGATGCCTGGGCAAGCCAGGTAATAGAGAGAAACGGCAAATTCTACTGGTATGTAACTGTTGAGCATGCTACTATACCAGGAAAATCAATCGGTGTGGCAGTGGCTGAATCTCCTACAGGTCCTTTTAAGGATGCAAGGGGCAGCGCATTGATTACTAATAATATGACAACCCAATATACACCAATAGCATGGGATGATATTGATCCTACTGTATATATTGATGATGACGGGCAGGCATATCTGTTCTGGGGTAACACTCAGTGCTATTATGCAAAACTGAAAGAAAACATGACAGAGCTTGACGGTTCCATCATTCCTATAAAACTTCCACGCTTCACTGAAGCTCCATGGATTCACAAACACGGTGAATGGTATTATCTTTCGTTCGCTTCTGAATTTCCGGAAAAGATTTGCTATGCCATGAGCAAAAGCATCAACGGACCATGGGAGTATAAAGGAATACTGAACGAACTGGCAGGTAACTCAAATACAAACCACCAGTCAATAATAGACTTCAATGGTAAATCATATTTCATTTATCACAATGGTGGTATCAACACCAACGGCGGTAGTTTCCGACGTTCTATCTGCATTGACCGTTTATACTATAATGCCGACGGTACAATAAAAAGAATACAAATGACCAGTGAAGGTATCACCAATGAATAATGCATTATAAATAAAAAAAACTATTTTTGTATCATAAAACATAATTAATACTTTATCCATGAAAAAACACTTCACTTTACTCAGCGCCTTAGCCCTCACAACATGTATGGGCATGAGCGCACAGCAGGTAAACAACATGGTTGTTCAGGCGAACAAGATTGGTGCTGAAATACAGCCTACAATGTACGGACATTTCTTCGAAGACATCAACTACGGTGCTGACGGAGGATTATACGCAGAACTTATAAAGAACCGTTCGTTCGAGTTTCCACAGAACTTTATGGGATGGGATGTATTCGGTAATGTAACATTGCTGGACGACGGTCCGTTCGACAAGAACCCTCACTATGTAAGATTGGGAGACCCGGGACATGCACACAAACGCACAGGTATTGAAAACGAAGGATTCTTCGGAATAGGTATCAAGGCAAACGAAAGTTATCGATTCAGTGTATGGGCAAGAGGTGAAAACCAGAAGATCATTGTGGAACTTATCAATAATGCTTCAATGGGAGAAAGCCAGGTAATAACATCACAGACACTGGACATCAACTCTAAGGACTGGAAGAAATATGAAATAAAGCTTACTCCGAAAGAAACATTTGCCAAAGCACACTTGCGTATCTTCCTTGCATCTGCAGGAACTGTTGACCTGGAACATGTATCATTATTCCCAACAGACACATGGAAAGGCCGTGAGAACGGATTGCGCAAAGACCTCGTACAGGCTCTAGCCGATACAAAACCCGGAATATTCCGTTTCCCAGGTGGATGTATCGTGGAAGGTACTGATCTTGCTACAAGATATAACTGGAAAAACTCTGTAGGTCCGGTAGAGAACCGTCCATTGAACGAGAACCGCTGGCACTATACTTTCACCCACCGTTTCTTCCCTGATTATTTCCAGACATACGGAATGGGATTCTATGAACTCTTCCTGCTGGCAGAAGATATGGGTGCAGAACCATTGCCTGTACTTAGCTGCGGACTTTCATGCCAGTTCCAAAATAATACTGAAGATGCACACGTAAAGGTTTGCGACCTTCAGCCATACATACAGGATGCTCTCGACCTAATAGAGTTTGCCAATGGAGCAACAAATACTAAATGGGGTGGTCTCCGTGCCGAAATGGGACATCCGGAACCATTCAACCTCAAATTCATAGGAATAGGTAACGAACAGTGGGGTCCTGAATATCCTGAACGTCTGAAATTATTCGTTGAAGCAATCCGCAAGGCATATCCTGAAATGAAGATTATCGGTTCGTCAGGTCCTAACTCAGAAGGTAAGGACTTCGAATATCTGTGGCCGGAAATGAAAAAGCTGAAAGTTGATCTGGTGGACGAACATTTCTACCGTCCTGAAGACTGGTTCCTTAACTCAGGAAGCAGATATGACAACTACGACCGTAAAGGTCCGAAAGTATTTGCAGGCGAATACGCATGCCACGGCGACGGCAAAAAATGGAATCACTTCCACGCATCACTTCTCGAAGCTGCTTTCCTGACAGGCGTAGAGCGCAATGCCGACATCGTACACATGGCTACTTACGCTCCTCTATTGGCACACGTTGAAGGATGGCAGTGGCGTCCTGACCTGATTTGGTTCGACAATCTCCGTTCGGTACGTACATGCAGCTGGTATGTTCAGAGCCTTTACGGACATAACAGAGGTACTAACGTTATTCCTTTGACAATGAATAAAAAGGCCGTTAGCGGTCAGGAGGGACAAAACGGACTGTTTGCAAGTGCTGTATGGGACAAGGATGCTAAATGTTATATCATAAAGGTTGTAAACACTTCTGAGAATCCACAGTCGCTTAACATCGAATTAAAAGGACTAAAGAAGTCTGCAAACCTAAAAGAAGGTAAATGCACAACATTCCATTCAGAAGATTTGGATGCAGAGAACACATTAGATAATCCATATAAAATTGTACCTGAAGAGAAGACTATTGAAATTAACAACAATACTATAAGTACAACAATTAACGGTATGACTTTCGCCATATATAAATTCAATATTTAATATGATTAGTCATTAAAAAAACTCTTTGTCGTTTCAATTGAAATGACAAAGAGTTTTTTTTAAAACGACAAAGCGTTTTCTGCTGATTAAATCATATTAAATTTCCCAAGTATCGTTAGTAGCAAGGAGCTCTGCGAAATTATGGTATTTCTTCTTTTCGGAAACTTCTTTTATCTGGTCTTCCACAGCCTTTTCGTATGTAGGAGCCTCAACATCACGGATTACGCCCAAAGCTATAGGGAAATCAGGACCTTCCATCAAAGCCAACTTCAACTGCAATGTATTATCCATGCAATGAGCGTCATGCACGAGGATATCCTTTTCTGTTATTCCATTTTCGCCTAATTTTACTACTTTAAGCCCGAAACCTTCCTGCATCAGTCCGAACTCCTTGTTTGGACCGAATAACATAGGTTTTCCATGCTCCAGATAGATAGCGTTACGGTCACGGTCTTCCTTCTTTGCTATTGAATTATGAGTTCCGTCGTTAAAAATCACACAGTTCTGTAATACTTCTATTACAGATGTTCCTTTGTGCTTTTCTGCAGCTTTAAGAACCTCTACAGACGGATTTCCGTCAACAGCCGCACAACGTGCGAAGAAACGTCCACGGGCGCCAAAACACAACTCTGCAGGATGGAAAGGATCCTCCACTGTTCCGTATGGTGATGACTTGCTGACAAATCCTCTTTCAGACGTTGGAGAATATTGTCCCTTTGTCAACCCATAGATACGGTTGTTCAGAAGAATGATGTTGATGTCAACATTACGGCGGATTGCATGAATGAAATGATTACCACCGATGGCAAGACCATCACCATCGCCGGAGATCTGCCATACAGTGAGTGCCGGATTAGCGACTTTCACTCCTGTAGCAATTGCCGCGGCACGTCCGTGAATAGTGTGCATACCGTATGTGTTCATATAGTAAGGCAGACGTGAAGAACATCCGATACCAGATATAACTGCAATATCCTTAGGGGCAGTTCCTATCTCCGCCAATGCTTTATGGAATGAGTTCAAAAAAGCATGGTCGCCGCATCCCGGACACCAGCGAGGCTGTCCTGCTTTATAATCGGCTGCTGTATATTTAGTTTCGCTCATAGATTATTCCTCCATTATTTTTGTGAAAGCGTCAACCAATTCCTGTACTACGAACGGCTGACCTTTAACCTGGTTAAACTGATGTAAATGCAATCCTTCTATCTTCATGCGCAGATAGCCTGCGAACTGTCCCATGTTCTGTTCAGCAACAACAATCTTCTTGTACTTGCGAAGAACTTCTTCTGTATTCTTAGGAAGAGGGTTGATGAAACGGAAGTGTGCAAGGGCAGCTTTCTTTCCATTGGCATTAAGTGTATCCATGGCAGAATGAAGATGTCCGTATGTTCCACCGAAACCTACAATCAACAAATCGGCATCTTCAGCGCCTTCTACCTCCAACAAAGGAAGAGTGTCGGCAATTTTAGCAACCTTCTCGGCGCGCAACTTAGTCATAAGATGATGATTCTCAGGCTCAGTAGATATTGCTCCGGTCTCGCTACTCTTTTCAAGGCCACCGATACGATGCATAAATCCTTCTGTTCCAGGCTTAGCCCAATAACGGACACCAGTCTCATAATTACGCAGGAACGGAGTCCAGTATGAAACCATATCAGGGGTTACGTATGGAGGATTTATATCCGGATATTCGTTCAGGTCAGGCAATTTCCAGGCTGCAGAACCATTTGCAATATATGCATCAGTAAGAAGTATCACAGGAGTCATGTGTTCCAAAGCTACCTTACAAGCTGTATAAGCGGCATCAAAACAGTCTGTAGGCGATGATGCGGCAATGACAGGCATCGGGCTCTCACCGTTTCTTCCGAACAATGCCTGCAAAAGGTCTGTCTGTTCAGATTTGGTTGGCAAACCAGTAGAAGGACCTCCACGCTGAACATCTACAATAACCAATGGCAACTCTGTTATCACAGCAAGGTTCATAGCCTCACTCTTAAGACAGATACCAGGTCCTGATGTAGTTGTGACAGCCAATGCTCCCGCAAAGGCAGCTCCTACAGCCGATGCACAACCAGCGATTTCGTCTTCACACTGAACGGTCTTAACTCCAAGTGACTTGTGTTTTGCAAGTTCGTGAAGAATATCTGTAGCCGGAGTAATAGGATAAGAACCAAGATAAAGCTGAAGTCCCGCTTTCTCTGCAGCAGCTATAAGTCCGTATGAAGTAGCCTTATTTCCATTGATATCCATATAGCGGCCGTGAGCTTTCTGATTCTTCGAAGGCACTCTGTAGCTCATGGAAACGGAAGCATGTGTATTTGCGCCAAACTGGTAACCGGCATACAATACCTGTACGTTTGCCTCAGCTATTTCGGGTTTCTTGGCAAACTTCTCACGCAAGATTTTCTCACCTACTTTTACATCACGCTGAAAAAGCCAACATACCAACCCAAGAGCGAACATGTTCTTAGTACGCAAGATGGATTTATTGTCCAGTCCGCTGTCCTTAAGACATTCCTTACACATTGTAGTTATTGAAGCCTCAACAACCTCATTCTTTATTCCCAATTCAGAGAAAGGATTTTCCAACTGAAACTGTGCCTTTTCAAAATCACGCTTCGTGAACGAATCTGTGTCTATTATTATCACAGCCTGTGGTTTACAAAACTTATATTGTGTCTTAAGAGCTGCAGGGTTCATTGCAACAAGTACATCACACTTATCGCCCGGAGTATATACTTTTCCTGAACCTATATGAACCTGAAAGCCTGAAACACCTGTAAGCGAACCTTGCGGAGCTCGAATATCTGCCGGATAATCAGGGAATGTACTGATATCATTTCCTTCAGTTGCTGATATATTGGAAAACATATTTCCGGCCAACTGCATACCGTCGCCAGAGTCTCCTGAGAAGCGTACAACCACTTCATCAATCTCCTTGACTGTCATTTCTTCTGCCATAATGTTACTATTTATAATTTTCAAAAATATTAATGTTTGCAAAAATGAGAAACTTCTTTCAAAAAAACAATAATATACGTCTATTTTTTTACAAGAAGCAAGGCATTGAGTTTTTTTACATGTAAATTATTGCATAATCAGCAAAAAGATGTATTTTTGCAAAGCGTTAAAAAACGCATGAGCTAAAACCGCCCTTGTAGTTCAACGGATAGAATAGAAGTTTCCTAAACTTTAGATAGGGGTTCGATTCCCCTCGGGGGTACAAAAGAAAGTCCAATAAATGAATGCATTCTATAAATGCATATAAAAAGAAGCACAATAATACATTGCGAAATGCATTACTATGTGCTTCTTTTTTTATGCGGTATTATTTTATAACTCCAAGTTCTTTACCTACCTTGATAAAGGCTGCAACAGCTTTATCCAAGTGAGAGCGTTCATGACCTGCAGACAACTGTACACGGATACGTGCCTGACCTTTAGGAACAACCGGATAATAGAAACCTGTTACATAAATACCCTCTTCCTGCATGCGTGCCGCAAAATCCTGAGACAGTTTGGCATCATAAAGCATAACCGCACATATAGCACTCTGAGTTGGTTTGATGTCGAATCCAGCAGCAAGCATCTTCTCGCGGAAGTACGTCACATTTTCCATAAGTTTGTCATGAAGGCTGTTACTTTCCTTCAACATCTTGAACATCTCAAGGCTGGCTCCAATAATAGCAGGAGCTACAGAATTTGAGAACAGATAAGGACGGGAACGCTGACGGAGCATATCTATTATTTCTTTTCTACCTGTAGTGAAACCACCCATAGCGCCACCGAACGCTTTTCCAAGAGTACCGGTAAAGATATCTACTCTACCATACACACCAAACTGTTCGGCAACACCGTGACCTGTAGGACCTACCACTCCTGCTGAATGTGATTCGTCAACCATAACCAAAGCATCATATTTCTCCGCCAAGTCACAGATCTTATCCATCGGAGCGACATTACCATCCATTGAGAATACACCATCTGTAGCTATGATACGGAACCTTTGAGCCTGAGCTTCTTGCAGACAACGCTCCAAATCGGCCATATCCGCATTGGCATATCTGTATCGTTTAGCTTTACACAAACGTACGCCGTCTATAATTGACGCATGGTTTAATGAATCCGAAATAATGGCATCTTCTTCGGTCAAAAGAGGTTCGAACAGTCCACCGTTAGCGTCGAAACATGCCGCATAAAGAATTGTATCTTCTGTCTTGAAATAATCTGATATAGCCGCTTCGAGCTGTTTATGCAAATCCTGCGTTCCACAAATAAAACGTACTGAAGACATACCATAACCATGGCTGTCCATAGCCGATTTTGCAGCTTCAATCAAACGCTTATTGTCCGATAGTCCCAAATAGTTATTGGCACAAAAGTTGAGAACATCTTCGCCTGCATTCACTTTAATATCGGCACGTTGTGGAGTAGTGATAATTCTTTCGTTCTTGTATAAACCGGCAGTTTCAATGTTTACAAGTTCATCTGCCAGAAATTTCTGAAATTTTCCGTACATAATATTTTTTTATGAGGTTAATAAATAATACTTTAAATGAGAATATATCATTAAGGTATAACATAATAAGTATCATGCCAAAGTTCCGATTTTTTTTTTGAATTTCAGTATTTATTACGCATATTTTTTTCATATTTATTTGAACAATAAATATCTTTGTAACATATAAAGATTAACCCAAACTAAATGCAATTATGAAAAATATCCTTATTATCGGTTCTACCGGCCAGATAGGCTCAGAACTTACCATGAAACTTCGAGGAATGTACAACGGCAACATCGTGGCTGGCTACATACCGGGTGCTGAACCAAATGAAACAATCAAAGAATCCGGACCATGCACAATAGTTGACATCACTAATGAACAACAAATAGCGGAAACAGTCTCAAAGTACAAGATTGATACTATCTATAATCTCGCGGCACTACTCTCTGCTGTCGCAGAAGCTAAGCCTCAGCTTGCATGGAAAATCGGCATAGGTGGACTTTTCAACGTCCTGGAAGTAGCAAGAACTATGAATTGCGCAGTATTTACTCCAAGTTCTATCGGCGTGTTTGGTGACAATACACCAAAAGATAAAACACCTCAGGACACAATCCGCAGCCCAAGAACCATGTATGGTGTAACAAAAGTTTCAGGCGAATTGCTAAGCGATTATTATTATATCAGATTTGGTGTAGATACCCGTTCTGTAAGATTTCCCGGACTGATATCATACGTAACTCCACCGGGAGGCGGCACTACCGACTATGCTGTAGATATCTACTATTCAGCAGCCAAAGGAGAAAAATTTGAATGCCCTATAGCCAAAGGCACATTCATGGATATGATGTATATGCCTGACGCTCTACGTGCCGCCATAGAAATCATGGAAGCGGACCCAAGCAAGTTCATTCACCGTAACTCATTCAATATTGCTTCAATGAGCTTTGATCCGGAAATAATATATAACAAGATAAAAGAATATGAGCCGGACTTCAAGATGGAATATAAAGTAGATCCTCTAAGACAGGTTATTGCGGAATCATGGCCTAATTCGCTTGATGATACTTGCGCTCGGGAAGAATGGGGCTGGAAACCGGAATATGATCTCGACTCCATGACACGCGACATGCTTGCCAAGTTGAAGGAGAAGTTCGGGAAGTAGTAAAAAAAATCCCGGCCGCATAAGAACGGTCGGGATTTTTTTTGTTATATCAATCTATGATTAAGCTTTCTTTTCGCCTTCAGGCATCTTGTTACCCATAGTAAGGTAAGCAACAGGAGAAGCCACGAACAACGAAGAAAGTGTACCGATTACAACACCGAGAATCATAGCGAACGCGAAGCTGCGGATGCTGTCACCACCAAGAATCAGGATACTCAACAATACGATAAGTGTACTGAGTGAAGTATTGATTGTACGGCTAAGTGTTGTATTCAGTGAGTCATTGAACAACTGCATACGGTTACGCTGTGGATAGAGTCCGAAGAACTCACGCACACGGTCGAAGATAACCACCTTATCGTTGATAGAGTAACCGATAGCTGTCAGGATTGCTCCGATGAATGTCTGGTCAATTTCAAGTGAGAACGGCAGGATTCCATGGAACAATGAGTAAGCACCGATAATGAACAATGTATCTATTGTCAATGCCACAGTAGCACCGATACTGAATGCGATATTGTTGAATCGGATAAGGATGTAAAGACCGATTGCTATAAGAGCGAATACTACTGACCAGATAGCTGAAGTCTTGATATCGTCAGCCACACTAGGACCTACCTTCTGAGAACTGATGATAGAACCACCTGTACGATTATCGCGGTCGATGAAGATTTCAAGAGTTGTACCTTCGCCAAGCAAGTTGCCTTCTTTCAAAGATTCGTAAAGGAATGCTTCGATTTCAGCGTCGATAGTTGGAGAGTCTTCTTCGATACGGTAGTTTGTAGTCACACGGATAGTCTTACCGTCAGTACCAAGAGCGATAGCCTGTACGTTAGCGTCACCAACTTTTGGCTGAAGGAGGTTACGTACTGTTTCAGGCTGAACAACCTGTTCGAACTGAACTACAAAGTTACGTCCACCTGTGAAGTCGATACTCTGTGCAAGACCACGAACGAAGAATGAGATGATACATACTACAATAACGATACCCCAAACAGTGAATGATTTCTTGGTTGCACCCATGAAGTTGTAGTGTACATTCTGCATCAGGTTCTTAGAAATACCAGTTGTGAATGTAAGGTTCAACCATTTGTCCTTGTTCATATAGTGTTCGTAAACAACACGAGTCAGGAACACTGCAGTGAAGAACGAACAGAGGATACCGATAATCAATGTAGTGGCGAAACCACGGATAGGACCTGTACCGAAGTTGAACAGGATGATACCTGTGATGATAGAAGTCAAGTTAGAGTCGAAGATAGCCGAGAACGCATTTGAGTAACCTTCAGACAATGCCTGACGAGTACCCTTACCAGCGCGAAGCTCTTCTTTAGTACGTTCATAGATAAGCACGTTGGCATCCACAGCCATACCGAGTGACAATACCATACCGGCAATTCCTGACATAGTAAGTGCAGCATGGAATGAAGTCAAGATACCAAGTGTGAAGAAGAAGTTTACGAACAATGCGAGATTGGCAATCATACCAGGTATGAAGCCGTACATTACGCACATGTAAACCATAAGTACAATCAAGGCAACGATGAATGACATGATACCCTGGTTGATAGATTCCTGACCAAGAGACGGACCTACGATGTCTTCCTGTACGATACGTGCAGGAGCCGGCATCTTACCAGACTTCAATACATTAGCCAAGTCTTTTGTAACTTCAGGAGTAAAGTTTCCAGTAATCTGTGAGTTACCGCCGGTGATTTCACCGTTTACGCGTGGAGCACTGTAAACATATCCGTCAAGTACGATAGCTATTTCACGGCCGATATTCTGTTTTGTAAGGACTGCCCAACGACGAGAACCTTCAGTGTTCATTGACATACTTACGCATGGCTTGTTGAACTGGTCGAACTCATCGCGCGCATTTACGATAACGTCACCTTCAAGTGGAGCACGTCCGTTACGCTGAGTTGACTTGATAGCATAAAGTTCGAATATACGGCCAGTCTTATCCATATCCGAAGCCTTAACGCCCCACATAAGTTTCAGGTCGCGAGGAAGTATATCCTTCACTTCCTTCATATTCAATACCTTATTAATCTGGATAGTATCATTATAGTCGGCATAACCTACGATACAGCCAACACCGCTCTGGTTCAACTGAAGAACAGACAACAAAGGATGTTCCTTCTTCAACTGTTCCATATCAACCTTAGCTTCAGCAGTCTCACCCTTTAATGCTGCTGTAAGGCTGTCTTTTGCAGAGACCTCAGCTTTAGCATCTTCCTTAACTTCTACAGAATCTGTAGTTTCTGAAACTGAAAGGATGTTGCGAGCACGATTGTCGGCAGAAGCCAATACAGGAACTATATCCTTAGCTTCGTATGTTTCCCAAAACTCAAGATTTGCTGAACCCTGAAGAAGTTTTCTGACACGTTCAGGTTCCTTGATACCAGGTAGCTCAACCATGATACGTCCCATTTTACCTTCAAGAGTCTGGATGTTAGGCTGAACAACACCGAAACGGTCGATACGAGTACGCAATACGTTATATGAATTTTCTACAGCAGCCTTCACTTCTTCACGTAAAGCAGCTTCTACTTCAGCGTCAGTACTACGAGTATTAACTTTGTCTTTCAATTGCTGAGTCGCAAAGATTTCAGCCAATTTACCTTCAGGAGCCTGTTTCTTATATTCTCTTACGAACAATGTGATAAAATCTTCCTGGCTTGTGACCTGCTGTTTTGCAGCTTCTGCCACTGCAGCATTGAAAGCCTCGTCAGGCTTATTGTCGGCAAGTGTTCTCACTACATCAGGAACAGACACTTCAAGAATGACGTTCATACCACCCTTCAGGTCAAGACCCAAACCAATCTCCATCTCACGGCAGTCTTTCAGCGAATAAACTCCCAACCAAACCTTCTCATTCTGCATAGAATCAAGGTAATGTGCAACACCTTTCGGATCCTGTTCCGCAAGTTTCATGTGGTGACGAGTCACGAACGAGAACGACAGGTAAAAAGCACATGCAAGAGTCAATAATAACGCAAAGACCTTTACAAATCCTTTGTTTTGCATGATAGTTTAATTTATTTTATTTTACTTTTTAATTAGATACGTTTTTTCAAGGTTGCAAATATAGCTTTTTTTTCTGTTTATAACTGAAAGAATACTGATATTTTGATAAATATGAACAAAAAAGGTCGCAAAAACGTTATTTTACGACCTTTTTATAATCTGTCATTAATTTGAATTTACTTTAAACCTCTGTTTTTCAGCATAGGTTCGATACTTGGTTCCTGTCCGCGGAACGTTACGTAAAGTTTCATCGGATCGTCCGAACCACCCTTTTCAAGAATATTCTTACGGAATGCGGTTGCAGTGGCCTGATCGAACAGGCCTTTTTCCTCGAATGCGCTGAAAGCGTCGGCATCAAGTCTTTCCGCCCACAGATAAGCATAATATCCTGCCGCATAACCACCGATGATATGATTAAAGTATGTAGCACGATAGCGAGGTGCAATCTGTGAAATAAGGCCAAGTTTATCCATTACCTGTTTTTCATATTCCATTACGTCAAGACCTTCTGTAGATGTCAGCATGTGGAATTCCATATCAAGAATAGCTGCAGCCAGAAGTTCAGTAGTCATAAATCCACTGTTGAACAGTGCCTGGTTTTCTATTTTGGCGATGAGTTCGTCCGAGATAGCTTCTCTTGTCTGATAATGTTTTGCATATACTTTCATCACTTCAGGCGCTACAGTCCAGTGTTCCATAATCTGCGAAGGCAATTCCACGAAGTCACGTGCTACGGATGTACCCGAAACGCCAAGATATTTACACTGTGAAAGCATCCCGTGGAGAGCATGTCCGAATTCATGGAACATCGTACGCGCTTCGTCTATAGACAACAAAGAAGGAACATCGCCTACAGGTTTTGTAAAGCTTCCCACATTATATATAAGAGGACGTACACCTTCTTTCTGCTCGCGGAAGTTACTCATCCACGCACCGCTTCTCTTACTTGCGCGAGGCATAAAGTCCGAATAGAATACTCCGAGATATGAGCCGTCGGCATCATTTACTATATAAGTTTCTACATCTTTATTATATACAGAGATAGAATCAACTTTAGTAAGAGTTATTCCATACAGTTTGTTAACCACATAGAATAATCCGTTTCTCACATCGTCCTGGCTGAAATATGGTTTGATTTCATCTTCGTTCATATCATATTTCTCCTGACGCAGTTTTTCAGCGTAATACCACCAGTCCCATGCTTCAAGCTTCTCGCCTTTTCCTTCCTTATCCATAATCTTCTGCAATTCAGCAGCCTCGACCTTGGCATTCTTAATTGAATATTTCCAAAGTTCATTCAGGAAGTTCATCACATTATCCGTAGTCTTTGCCATATTGTTCTGCAAAACATACTGAGCATAGTTCTCAAAGCCCATCAGTTTAGCCTTTTCAAGACGTAAAGTCAGGATTTGTTTCAATACTTCCTTATTATCGTTTGCATCACCATTGTTACCCATATTGGTATATGCAAGATACATTTTCTTTCTCAACTCACGATTCTGAGCATACTGCAGGAATGGAGTTCTGCTTGAAGCCTGAAGAGTGAAAAGCCACTTTCCGTCCATTCCGTTTGCCTTAGCCTCAGTAGCCGCGCCAGCCACAACAGATTCAGGAAGTCCGGCCAGGTCAGCTTCATTGTCAATAACCAACTGGAATGCATTGTTCTCAGCCAATACATGGTTACCGAATTCAATTGATAGAGTTGAAAGTTTTCTGTTTATCTCGCGAAGTTTTTCCTGACTTTCAGCATCAAGAGATGCTCCAGACGATACAAATCTCTTATAATATTTGTCAAGAAGATAATGTTGTTCAGTTGTGAGCTGTATTTCCCCATTAGCTTCCTGCTCGTGTACAGCAGCCACACGCTTATACAGCTCCATATTCAGATAGATATTATCATCGTGAGCTGAAAGGACAGGAGCCATTTTCTCCTCAAGAGCCATAAGTCCATCGTTAGTATCCGCCTCAGTCAAAGCGTAAAATACACCGGCCACTCTTGCCAGAATTTCACCACTGTTGTCGAGCGCTACAATGGTATTTTCGAATGTAGGAGCCGCAGGGTTCTCTACAATAGCCTTAATTTCAGCATTCTGCTGATCGATACCATTCATAAAAGCCGGTTCATAATGTTCCAACTTAATTTTGTTGAAATCAGGAGTTCCGTATGGAGTCTGGAACTCAGTCATAAACGGATTGAAATCATCCGCCTTTTGCTGGCCACATGCACATACCATGCCGCCCAAAGCCAAAGCCATCATTACTTGTTTCATATATTTTTGAGTTTTTGAGTTATTAAGTTTGTGAGTTCTTAAGTTTTTAAGTTTTATGTAAGCATTAACCAACTTAAAAACTATAAACTTAAGAACTTAAAAGTTTATTTCCAGTCTGCATCTCAGCGGATAATGATCCGAGGCATCTATCGAATCATCCACACTGCATTCCAGAACCTTGTAAGCATCCCCCACCATGATATGGTCAATTCTGAAATACAAAAAGTTTCTGTTATATGTTATTCCAGGTCCGTTGCCAGCCTCTTTATATGCATCCTGTAGCCTTTCGCAGATTTTATTATGTACATACGAAACCGGAGTATCATTAAAATCACCGCAAACTATCATATACGGAGAATACTCCTTTTCTATATACTCTGAAATGACATCAGCCTGCGGTCCGCGTATAGCCATAGCATCAGCCAGTTTCTTCAACAGATATTTACTTCCGCTCTTCACCTTATCCTCATCGGGCGACTTCAGCATATCGGTATATACCTCTTTATCGTGCGCATCCAGCTTATTGGATTCCAGATGATTGACAATTACGGGGATATCATAATCCTTGTATTTGACTGAGAAAATAGCACTTCCGTTACTCTTACTCACTATATTTATACCTTCTATGAGTCTTACAGTATATTTTGAATAGCATGCGATGGAATTTCCATTTACAGTATAAACCCTCATATAAGGATAAACTTTCAACAGAGAATTCTTAATTGCCGAATTATTCAAAGGATATTCCTGAAGACAAACAATATCCGCTCCACTTTCCTTGATATAATCCAATATCGGATTTATCTTGCTCCCGTCGGCAGCTTTCTGTGTCTGCATCTGCATCACATTATACGTCAACACATCGAGAGTTTCCCCATCAGAGCCATCTGAAGAAAAATTTACCGGACTGTACGACATCAGCGAATTCCATCCCAAAAGAAAAAAAGCGATTGGGACAACAACCATTTTCCATTTGGCAAATGCCCAAAACACAATGAAGCACAGATTGAAAATTATGAATATAGGAATGAAAAGCCCTGCACAGGCCCATACGGGGTGCTGTACAGGCGAAATCATAGGACTATAGGCACATATCAGAAAGCCTGCACCTACAATAAGATTGATAATCAGGAAAAAGAACTTAAATGTATTCCTTATGATTTTCATCTTCTGCTTGCATCAAAAAGTTTCTTCTTTTCATCATCAGAAAGGCTTCCATACCCCGACTTCTTCAGTTTTTCAAGAATACGGTTTATCTCATCCTCATTTGCCTTCTTGCGCGCGTTATAATCATATTGCTGCTGGCGGTCGCCATAATGTACCTTCATCTTAGGTTTACGCTTCGGCATCTTGAAACCGCCGGAAAAGAAGTCAAGAACAGCATTAATCCATTTAGTAGCGTCATTACCCTTAGCAAGTCCCAGTGAGAACCAAAAACCTGCCGCTGCACCTCCAAGATGAGCTATATGCCCTCCGGCGTTACCTGAAGTCATAAACATCAAGTCAAGAAGCACCATAAACAAAGCCACATATTTCAGTCTGACAGTTCCAATAAACATAAACTGCACAGGAAATTCCGGTTCTCTGACCGCTGTAGCCACTACTATGGCAAGTACAGAAGCTGATGCTCCCACCAAAGTAGCTATATCCAGACTACCCTCAAAATAGGGGAACACATTATATGAAATCATATACAGCAAGCCGCCACATAATCCACCAAGAATATATAATCCTCGCAGATGTTTGGACGAATAAAAATTAAGGAACAATCGCCCGAACCAGTATAGCCACAGCATATTAAATAACAAGTGGAATATACCGGCATGCATGAACATGTATGTAATCAACGACCAGGGCTGGTATAGCAAAGCGCCAAACGATGCCGGCAGGCTCAGATATAAAGCTATCGGATTATATGTAACATTGAAAAGCATCAGGAAAACCCCGACAAGCTCTACGAACACAAAGACGGCACAGTTTATAAGTATCAGTCGTCCGACTATATCTTTTCCGAAAAAATTATATTTCATATCAGTAAAAAATCTGTCCATTGCCATTTTTCTTCCTCCAGTATAAAATAAGAATCAAACCGAACAACATACCTCCAAGATGTGCGAAATGGGCCACATTATCATTGGCCGACATTCCCATAAACAACTCTATCAAAGCATAGAATATCACAAAATATTTTGCCTTGATAGGAAACGGAAGCGGGAATACAAACATCTGGCTATTCGGGAACAACATTCCAAAAGCCAACAATATACCATAAATAGCTCCTGAAGCACCCACAGTACGCATCATGTTGAGATATTCATCCATAGGTATTATACCGAACCCTGTCTGAACGCTATCATAATTGACCAAGACAGTCTCGTACTGAACAAACTGTACAAGTTCCTGAATAAGTCCGGCTCCTATTCCGCAAACCATATAATATATAAGAAATCTCTTCGGTCCCCATACCTGTTCAAGCACACGGCCAAACATCCACAAAGCAAACATATTGAAGAATATATGGGTAAAGCCTCCATGCATAAACATATATGTCACCAACTGTCCGGTATTGAAATCGGAAGCCATAAAGAAATGCAGACTCAATATCTTATCAACATCAATACCATATCTTTCTGCTACAATAGCCCCGAAGAAACACAGCACATTTATGATAATAAGATTTTTCGTTATCGGCGGAATACTATTATTCATACTTTAAACAATTAATTTTAAAAATATATGCAGATAATAATTATCTGATTGAAAATTACTTGCAAAAGTAACATTATATTCTTTTATAATGAAAAGTGTTAGTGTTTTTTACATATTTGGTCTATAAAGTTTCCAATAATAAATAATTCTGTCATAAACAGACATACATAAAGTTACGTAAAACTGATTTCAAAACAGCATATTCCACAAGATAAACTTGTTATAGACACTTCATTTCACGGTTAAGGATAAATCTCAAATTAACATTGTAAGTTTCATTCGATATTTTACCGTAACATATCGTTGTTTTTAATGTCAGAAAATAAGTGTTTACCGAAGCTTGCTTAGTCTATTCCCAATCAAAATAATTAATCAATAAAAAAAGTTCGCCTAATTCTTTCAATGAATCCGACGAACTTTTTTTATCAAACTATTTATAATTATTCATCCCATACCAGATAAGCAGACACCAGCCAATGATTCAATTCATCTTTATTCACAGGCTGCGCTTCAGGTATGCTGACGGTAAAAGTATGCTTTCCGGGTTGTATGTTCGGAAGTTCAACCACCTCAGGCAACACATCCGACCCGGGACACCAGTTGGAACGTGACAAATCCGAAGATGCCAGTGGTTCTTCCACCTCTTTTGTCTTATATCCATCTTCGCTGATATAAGCCGCCAGACGTTTGATGAGCCAGACACCGGTAGCAGGATTAAAACGACGGAAAGAAGCACAATCGTCTCTCCAAGGTATAAAGCTGTAAACCTCTTTTCCATCCACGGAAAGTATATTGCGTTTCTGTACAAATTCATCACCTCCTGAATGACCACCATGTCCTGTAACAATATATTTCAGACGAACATTTTTCGCATTCTTTGGAAGCACAAAATCTGTAGAGACAGATTTACGGGCAAAAATATCAGGATAAGACTGACCAATATAATATACGGTGTTCATCAGCGGTTCCACATGACGGCGGACAAGCTTCTCGCATGCGACCGGAGTTTCCTTGAATTTCAGCTCCATACTGGCCACGTAGCCTTCTTTTGTCCAAGTGTCAATAAAGATTCCTACATACACCTCACCTTTAAGTTCGGAATATAAATCTGTAATATCCTGCTCCCATTGCACACATTTCTCCCATTTGGGAATATATACCGGACGACGTTTGCTGGATAAAGAATCATCATCCTCACTGAAATGCCCTACCCCGAAAGGTGTCATGAAACGCATCAGCTCTATAGTAGGCAAATAATCCTTTCCCGGAACAATTCCTATCATATTTTCCAGCTTCAGGCTATCAATCTCAGGAAATTTCTTTTTCCCTTGTGCGATACTCAACAGATTCACAGCCGATTTTTTGGGAAGTACAAAACAAGAGCCGGATTTATCCCAGCGGTCTCCATTTGAAGCTACAGTCACTTTCAAACTGACAGTCACATCACGCTGGTAATCGGGAATCTGAATTTTCTTCAATATAATACGACCGTTCACCAAATGGATCACACCATCGGCTCCGGCTTCAGAATAACCCGCATACGTATCTGGCACGAAACGGATATTCTCCTTATCAAACACAGTCAAATTTAAGTTTCCTTTTGCCGGAAGTTCCTTATGTCCTGCCGCACATACATTCAACGCCACGAGTAAGGAAACAAACATACTAATTATCTTCATACACTTAATTTATTATTTTGCTACTTCAAAACCTCTTTTATCCAAGTAAGCCTTAAACTTATACAGATATTCTTCATCAGGACCATCAAAGAATGAGACACCTGAAGCTCCATTATTGAAAGCCTCATCCAATGCCTCCTCGAAGGTATCTTTAATATCAGGGAACATCAAACCTGCATAAATTTTTGCCCTACCATTGATAGTCTGTACACTTTCTTTCACCGAACGTCCAATCCACTCCGGCCCTTCATAATAGAAACCATTGTAAATCATCGGGAAATAAGCATCGAGCGACCACTCTCCCCAATCCTGACGCACCATCTTGCGAGCCATGGAAGGACCTGGGAATACAGCCGCTGAAATGTGTTTCCCGTCTGCCTTGATGGTCTGGGTAATCTTATCTACAACACGCGTAATGGCATCAAGACGGAAGTTTATCCATGACTGGTCTTCCATAGGATACTTCAACTCCAAAGGGTCTTTTCCTGTCTGTTCCTTGAACATTTTCCGACATACATCGCAATAACAATAATCATATTCCGGCAATTCAGACGTCTGCTCAATTCCGTAATTCTTCCACAAGCTTACCGGTAACACCACATCAGGGAAACGTACATAATCCAGATGAACCCCATCCACATAAGGCAGATTCGCCTCTTTCAGGTAATCGGCAGCCAGATATTCGGCCACCCCTTCATGATTAGGACATAAGAAGCGATAATAATCCACGTATGCTGGCTTGTCATAACCTGATTCTCCTTTACGGTTCACGGCAAACCAGTCAGGATGCGTTTCAAGAACCTCTCTTCTGTTCATTGTCCACTTCCAATAATGCGCCTCCAAACCTGCTTCCTTACACATCTTGTAAGTGTCCTCATCATAACCTTCAAACATCACTCCACTGATGCCACATTCCTTCATAAGAGCAAAGTATTTCTTATAATATCCATCTCCCTTTTCCTTGTTAATACGCATCCATACCCAGTTCTTAACCTGACGAGGAGTAATAGCCTCGCGGGTAAAACGACCATTATGATCCACCACATAACGCACTTTTTCTTCAGGCACACTTACCGACATACAGAATGTACGTTGAGTGGCTTCTACCAATATTTCAGAACCCTCAGGCAAGTTCTTCAGTTCAGCATCGGTCAGGAAGAAATTCTCCTTGGCACGAAGGTAATTTTTCTCTTTGGCATAATTATCAAGTTGTGCGTAGAACATGGCCCAAAGCAACTTATAGGCAGCCATATTGTAAGGATACTTAAAAGAGTCGGTTCCTGTTCCCACCACCTTATCGGACAGATACAGGAAGCCCCATCTGTCAGGCATGTGCATATCAATCCGTCCTGTAGGCATCCACACCCAGTTCTCTTCACGCTGTCCAGGCTTCAACCACTGCACACGCGAGAAATTTATACGCCAATAGTTTCCGGCTTGAGCAGGATTGGAAAAATTCACAGTCAGAGCCTTATGAGGAATAGCCATTTCCACACTCCATTGCTTGTCCTTATCTTTCGACTTGTTCAAAGTGCCTTCACGATGAATAGCCAGCTGAAGTCCCGGACAATCCCACTGAATCATAAAATTACCGCCAGAACGGTAAGGTTTGTCCAGCATCAAGTCAAAAATTACCCCTTTCGCATTGGTTTCTATCTCAAAGTAATTCTGTCCGTCACCATCAGGATCCAGGAATACCTCAAAGTCATTGTCATAATAGATAATCGTATCCCTCTGACTGAGTTTCGCCTTGATGTCATCCTCCTGCAAAACAGCCCCTACATATAAGTAATTGTCATCCCACAACATCTTGGTAGAGGTATCATAGCAAGGTTTGGCAAATCCTTCCCCGCTTATATCCACAAAAGTAGAAGTCGGTTGAGTTTTTTCCCATGCCGTTTCATTCAGCTTTCCATCTATCTTGATTTTTCCATCTACACGATAGCACACATACCCATCGGGAAGCGTAAGCATACGTTCATACTTTTCATACAATCCCTGTCCCCAGAGTTGTCCAATCATTGCTAAAGCAAACAAACTGCCTATCAATCTTTTCTTCATAATCTGTGTTTTTCAATTAGTTACTTTCAATTACCTGTCCCGCTCCACGGTACAATTTGACAGGTCCGTCCAATAATACGGCTACTACCGTAATTTGTGAATCAAGTACATGGTCGGGTACATCAATATAAAGATTACCAGGCACTTCACTCCAATAGTTCTTATTATATACCTTATAAGATAGCATGGCGCCATTACCTACCACCCATACTCGGTTGACTTTATTCATCAACCCCTTCACTTCAACAGGTCCGTTAGGTTTATAAGGCAAGTAAAGATACAATATATCACCACCTTTATTCAGAGTTGTATATCCCTGGAAGTGTTCAGTAGGAATACCCGCACGAGTATCATAAACAGCCTCCTTGTGTTTTTTGGTCCAACGTCCAAATTCTTTAAGAATAGCCACCTGCTCTTCAGGAATTGTACCGTCCTCTTTAGGACCTATGTCGAGCAACAAATTTCCTCCCATGCTCAAGCAATCCACAAAAGTCCTCAACAAGATATAAGGCGACTTATAGTTACTATCCGTATGCTGATAGCCCCAAGAATCATTCATGGTCATACACAATTCCCAATATTTATCTTTAGGACGAACAATAGGAACTCCCTGCTCCGGTGTGGCATAATCTCCATATCCCTGAATACGTGAGTTGATAATTACATTTTTATTATCAGAACGCAACAAATCCACAATACCTTTAGAATCCCATGCCTCTGCAGTCTGTTCCCAGTCTCCGTCGAACCAATACAAATCTGGCTTCCAAGTCTTATTCAACTCGGACAGTTGTGCCATATTGAAATCAACGAAACGTTTCCAGCGTTGTGGATCATTAGAATAACGCACCTCAGTACGTGTCATATTAGGATAATCAGGATGCGACCAGTCCAACAAGGAATAATAGAATCCCAATTTCAATCCTTGCTTACGGACTTCTTTTACAAAAGGACTGATTAAATCCCTTTTAGCCGGCGTACATTTAACCGTGCTCAACTCACCCGCCTTTGTGTCCCACAAAGCCATTCCATCATGATGCTTTGTCGTAATCACTGTATAGCGGGCTCCACTCTCTTTAATCAAGTCCACCCAAGCCTTAGGGTCATACTTCGAGGCAGTAAATCCATCTTTTTGACTCATGTACTCCTCATACGGAAGGTATTTATTAAAGAAAGACCAGCTTTCAGAAACCCCCTTTACAGAATAAATGCCCCAATGAATAAAAATACCCAACTTGGCATTTGAGAACCACTCCATTCTTTTTTCTTTCATAGCATCCTGCTGTGATTTTTCTGGTGTCTGACTCATGACA
Source organism: Bacteroides caecigallinarum (assembly GCF_016902295.1). GTDB lineage: Bacteria > Bacteroidota > Bacteroidia > Bacteroidales > Bacteroidaceae > Phocaeicola > Phocaeicola caecigallinarum_A. The sequence continues at coordinate 53,219 of NZ_JACJLQ010000024.1, forward strand.
GGTACAAACGCACAACAATAAGCTATACACAAAGCTACAATTTGTTTGTTTAGCATATTGATTAATAAAATATTAAAAAAATAAAACAATCCACTCAGACAAGCCGCAAAGGTATTCATGTTATCCAAACGGCTCATACATAAGGTTAAACAAGTATATATCTAAATATCAAAAAAATATTCTATACATTGCAAAGATAATAAAATCTTTTATAATTCCATTACAATATAGAAAATATTCTATAAATCCATTTAAAAAAGTATGTTTTGTTTACGCAAGAGCATAAAAAAAGCAGCTACGAATTTCGTAACTGCCTGATTTTTCTTCGTGGACCAGCCAGGGCTTGAACCTGGGACCTCCAGATTATGAGAACGATAAAATGATATTCTACGATAGCTCATTTTATCAATATTAATTGAATATCAAGCAGTTATGAATTTTACTATTTCTTATAAAACTCATTAAATACCCATAACTGAAACCGTTTGTTTACGCAGAAACAAGTGTATGAAACAGCCAGTTTCCCATCCGGAGTTATGCTAAGTACCCTTTTTGCTTTTTATAAGCCATATTGCTGTCGTAAGTAATTTGTGTTTTGCGACAAAATAAGGTTACTAGTAAATGTAGATTACTTGTTGACGTTATAACCAATTATTTGTTGTATAAATGCTCTTTTTTGATATATTTCATCTTGATTCTGTGGGTTTATTTGTACCTTTACACCGAAAGGAATGTCTTTTATGGAAAAAGAAATAATTAACAGGCTAAAGATTGTGCTTGCCGAAGAACAAAAAAGCAGTAAGTGACTGGCAGAGCAATTAGGAAAACACAGAGCTACTGTCTCCAAATGGGTAACGAATAGAATACCATGCAGCCGGACGCAGAAACCTCCTGCGAATAACAGAAGCTTTGAATATTGATGCAGGTAGACTACTCAACCAAAAACATTTGAAAAAATGAATGAAATAGATATTATCCAACAGATAAAGTCTGGCGAGGTCAGTAAAATGCAGTTCAAAGAACGGCTCCTTGACAGCTACGACATCGGCTGCGAATTGGTGGCATTCAGCAATGCACGTGGTGGAACATTGGTCGTTGGTGTGAAGGACAAAACCGGCAGTCTCAATCCTTTGTCATATCTGGAAGTACAGGAAACCACGAACACACTTAGCAACATCGCATCAGAAAATGTTGTTCCTGCCATCCTTGTTGATGTAGAAACTATTTCCGTGGATGGCGGAAGCCTTGTTGTGGTTCATATTAAAGAAGGGGTGAATAAGCCTTACCACGACAATCGGGGTATTGTGTGGGTGAAGAACGGTGCCGACAAGCGCAAGGTGTTCGATAATGCCGAACTTGCCGAAATGATGACCGACTGCGGCAGTTTCTCGCCTGATGAAGCTGGGGTTCGGGATGCTACGATTAAGGACTTGGACGAGAATACCATCAAAATCTTTTTAAACAACAAGTTTGAAAAAGTATTGGTGAGAAAAGGTTTGGTGGGTGATGCATTCCGCGAGACCTCTTTAGATGCAGTCTGTTCTGCTATCGCTAGTGGGCACGATGGGGAGAAGCTGCTGCGTAACCTACGTTTCATCCGACCCGATGGAAAAATCACAGTGGCTGCAATGTTGCTGTTTGGCAAGTACACTCAGCGTTGGCTTCCTGCAATGACAGCAAAGTGCATTTGTTTTGCGGGCAACAATCTTGGAGGTACACAATTTCGCGATAAGGTGAATGATGCCGACATTGAAGGAAATCTGCTTCATCAGTTTGAAACTATTATGGATTTCTTCACCCGGAACTTGCGCCATATACAAGTTGGAAAAGAGTTTAACTCGCAAGGAGTATTGGAAATTTCATACATCAGCCTTGTTGAGTTCACCGTAAATGCTTTGGTACATCGCTCGCTGAATGCGACTGCTCCTATCCGTATATTCATCTTTGATGACAGGGTGGAGATACACAGCCCCGGAATTCTCCCTAATGGGCTTAGCGTGGATGATATTGTTGTAGGTACATCCATGCCACGCAATATGTTCCTCTTCACAAATGCCATCCATTTGCTCCCCTACACAGGAGCAGGTAGTGGTATGCTTCGTGCCTTATCTGAGGATATGAAAGTTTCATTCACCAACAATGACAGAACTAACGAGTTTGTAATTACTATAAATAGACCGAAGGGTAGCCAAGTCAATGGTAACTTAGATACTAAACTTGGACACTCTGATACCGACTTAGGCATCAACTCTGACACTTTCAATGCTGACTCTGACACTAAGCTTAGACACTCTGACACTGGTTTAGATTCCGACTCTGACACTTTCAATGCTGACTCTGACACTAAACGTCCTAAAATAACAAACAAACAGAGGGATATAGTAAATTTCTGTAGTGTGCCACGTAGCAGCAAAGAAATCCTTGAGAGGGCTGGTGTAACATACCATAGCAAAAATATCCAAACATACATCATGTCACTTATCGAGGCTGGCTATCTCGAAATGACCAATCCAGAGCACCCCAATGCCAGTAATCAAAAATATAGGAGAAGTAATAAATGAACTCACATATATTCACCAACAAGAACGATAACACTGATGTACAAATTTGAAAGAGTTCTTGATTTCATTACAAAGTAAGCATTCAGTAAACCCCGTATGATTAGAACTGGTAAAGCCGGCATAGATTGTCTATTAAAAATTTCGACTTGTCTCTGAAAATGTTGAAGATATTCGACGATTTCTATCAGGATCTATTAAAAGCTAGGATTTTTCTCCGAAAAAGTCGAAGACATTAATACATACCTGTGACCTTTTCGGAGATTCTTTAAATAATCTTCTTGTCTTTTAAAGATGATGGCAGTAATTCTGCAATGTCCTTGGAGTAATCACTGTCGTATTCATGTACGTGGTTAAGGAAAT
>NZ_JACJLQ010000231.1 GCF_016902295.1 Bacteroides caecigallinarum
TAAGAGGAAGTAGGCTCTGCTGAGGAGCAACCTACCAGCAATAAGCATCCTGACGGTACGCAGTAATGCTACTTGGGGAGGCGGTCACACGCCTCTCTTTTTGTATTACCGATATCGTCTGATATGGCTAAGAAAACCTAACCATAATCCTATGGTAAAACAAACTTTCCACAGCAGACACCGCATAAGGGGCTGCAAGTTCCTTTATCAGTCAAACCA
>NZ_JACJLQ010000232.1 GCF_016902295.1 Bacteroides caecigallinarum
GAACGGTCTGGAAAGGCCGGCCACAGCGGGTGACAGCCCCGTATTCGAAGCGAGACGAAGCATAGTGCAATCCTGAGTAGCGCGGGACACGAGGAATCCTGCGTGAATCGGCCGGGACCATCCGGCAAGGCTAAATACTCCCGAGAGACCGATAGTGAACCAGTACTGTGAAGGAAAGGTGAAAAGCACTTCGAACAGAAGAGTGAAATAGTACCTGAA
>NZ_JACJLQ010000233.1 GCF_016902295.1 Bacteroides caecigallinarum
GTTCGGAATGGGAAGAGGTGGAACCTTCGTGCTATAGTCACCTTAATTTCTTTTCTATTTCTATTCTTCTTTTTTCATCTTCACATGAGAATAACAAACTGAAGAAAGAGCATTTCCTTTCAACCAAAACTCTTTCGTTTTTCAAGAACCGAACGTATATAACATCCTTACGTGACACGTGACAACAAAAGTCAACGGGCAATTAGTAATGCTCGGCTT
>NZ_JACJLQ010000234.1 GCF_016902295.1 Bacteroides caecigallinarum
GAATAGCCGGTTAAAGAGTGTAGACGTCGATTCCCGCAGGCAAATCCACGGGAAGAGTCGAACTTGAGAGTACACCAACACCTTCGGGTAGCGGTGACAGTGTGGGTAATCAGACTGCCGAGAAAATCCGCTAAACATAACGTTGTAGGTACCCGTACCGCAAACGGACACACGTAGTCGGGTTGAATATACTAAGGCGCTTGGGTGAGTCACGGTTAA
>NZ_JACJLQ010000235.1 GCF_016902295.1 Bacteroides caecigallinarum
CCGGATGGTCCCGGCGGATTCACGCAGGATTCCTCGTGTCCCGCGCTACTCAGGATTACACTATGCTTCGTCTCGCTTCGAATACGGGGCTGTCACCCGCTGTGGCCGGTCTTTCCAGACCGTTCTTCTCACAAGATTTCTTGCAACGTCGTGGTCCTACAACCCCAACAATGCCGTAACACTGTTGGTTTGGGCTATTCCCCGTTCGCTCGCCACTAC
>NZ_JACJLQ010000236.1 GCF_016902295.1 Bacteroides caecigallinarum
CTGAAACCGTGCGCCTACAAGCGGTCGGAGCTCTGCAAAGAGTGACGGCGTGCCTTTTGCATAATGAACCTACGAGTTACCGTGTCCGGCAAGGTTAAGGGACAGGAGTTCCGGAACCGAAGCGAAAGCGAGTCTGAACAGGGCGAGTTTCCCCTCAGGGGAAAGCGCAATTTATTGCGCTCAAGTCGGCTGCGGTAGACGCGAAACCAAGTGATCTAC
>NZ_JACJLQ010000237.1 GCF_016902295.1 Bacteroides caecigallinarum
CGCAGCAGTGACACCACCGCCGGCTGACGGAATAGCCGGTTAAAGAGTGTAGACGTCGATTCCCGCAGGCAAATCCACGGGAAGAGTCGAACTTGAGAGTACACCAACATCTTCGGGTAGCGGTGATAGTGTGGGTAAGCAGACTGCCGAGAAAATCCGCTAAACATAACGTTGTAGGTACCCGTACCGCAAACGGACACACGTAGTCGGGTTGAATAT
>NZ_JACJLQ010000238.1 GCF_016902295.1 Bacteroides caecigallinarum
GAACGGTCTGGAAAGGCCGGCCACAGCGGGTGACAGCCCCGTATTCGAAGCGAGACGAAGCATAGTGTAATCCTGAGTAGCGCGGGACACGAGGAATCCTGCGTGAATCTGCCGGGACCATCCGGCAAGGCTAAATACTCCCGAGAGACCGATAGTGAACCAGTACTGTGAAGGAAAGGTGAAAAGCACTTCGAACAGAAGAGTGAAATAGTACCTGAA
>NZ_JACJLQ010000239.1 GCF_016902295.1 Bacteroides caecigallinarum
TTAAGAAGATCTTTGACATGATGTAACAAGCTGAAAAAGAGTAAATAATTTTGGTCAAAACCAAAAGAGCTGAAAGTATATATCATCCGCTCTGAATTATACAGTTCAGGGTGTGTGCGTGATAACAAAAGTAAGAAAGGGCGCATGGCGGATGCCTTGGCTCTCGGAGGCGATGAAGGACGTGATAAGCTGCGAAAAGTCACGGGGAGGTGCAAATAA
>NZ_JACJLQ010000240.1 GCF_016902295.1 Bacteroides caecigallinarum
TCTGACTTCGTTAGTTTAACTTAGCTGTCATTTCGGGGCCTTAGCCGATGGTCCGGATTGTTCTCCTCTCGGGCACGGACCTTAGCACCCATGCCCTCACTCCCGGGGTAAAACTGATGCGCATTCGGAGTTTGTCAGGACTTGATAGGCGGTGAAGCCCTCGCATCCAATCAGTCGCTCTACCTCACATCAGTAATCCTCGAGGCTGCACCTAAATGC
>NZ_JACJLQ010000025.1 GCF_016902295.1 Bacteroides caecigallinarum
AAAGAACTCATACTAAAAGCTATGAACAAAAATACACATATTATTTCAGAACTCAATACGTTCTTCCACAAAAATGATTGCAACAAGGCAATAAACTGTATTATGACAAGGTGTTTTATATGGAGTTGACGGGGATTTATTGGAGCGTCAATACCGTAACCATCTAAGTAGTTATCTCCATTGGGACCAACTTGTTCATGCAGAGGATTGGCTACTATTCGAAAAGAATATCGGTGCTTATATCTGTATTGATGAGGTAGCCCTCTCGCGTGGGGAACTCTATACTGTACTGACCAATAAAGAAGCTCACGGTGGTAAAGGTAGTATGATTGCCATCATTAAAGGTACGGACGTTCATACGGTCACTTCTGTCCTGCTTAAGCTCTCCCGTCGCCGCCGTTACCAAGTGCGCGAGATAACCTTGGATATGGCTCCTAACATGGAGCAGATTGCACGCATCTGCTTTCCTGCGGCCAAACGTGTTACCGATCGCTTTCACGTACAGAAGTTAGCTTATGAAGCTGTGCAGGAGATGCGTGTAAAAGCTCGCTGGGAGGCTTTGGATGAAGAGTCCACTCAGATTGCTTATGCAAAGGCCTGTGGAAAGATGTATCATGCACCTGTTTTCGCTAATGGAGATACAAGAAAGCAGTTGTTAGCGAGAAGTATTTATCTGCTTTACAAGAAGGAATCCTTATGGACTCAGTCTCAAAGAATACGGGCTGAAATTCTTTTCAAGGAATATCTCGATATAAAGAAAGGATATTATCTGTCTATGCGGTTAGGCTTAATCTATCATCAGTGTAAGTTTAAGGATATTGCTTTGACAAGGCTGGCAAGGTGGTATGATGAAGTAGATAAATCGGGGTTCCTCACCTTTGGAAGGGTCGCACGTTCTATACAAACACATTATCTGAATATAATCAATTTCTTTGAAAGGAGGGCAACCAATGCCGCAGCAGAGTCATTCAATGCTAAAATCAAAGCATTTAGAGCACAGTTCAGAGGAGTAAGAGATAGAGCTTTTTTCTTATATAGACTTGCTAAATTATATGCTTAAATACAAAATCCCTCAGATTGTTACGTTGACCCGTTTTTGTCGCTCAGTACACATTTAGTACGCCTTATAGAAAGAGAAAGCCTTGATAATCAGTCGATTATCAAGGCTTATTAGTACCCAGACCCGGGGTCGAACCGGGATGGATGTTACTCCACTGGTGTTTGAGACCAGCGCGTCTACCGATTCCGCCATCTGGGCTTATTGTCTTTTATCCTCTGTCGGAATGAGGCGACTCGAACGCCCGACCCCTACGTCCCGAACGTAGTGCGCTACCAACTGCGCTACATTCCGAGTGAGAATTTTTCGTTTGCGGATGCAAAGGTATTCATAAAATCGAGATTTGCAAAACTTTTGTAATATTTTTTGCTCGAAAACATAAAATATCATTGTGGTATATAGGAAAATTCATACTTTTGAGCCGCAAAAGTATATTTTATAAGCTATAAACACCATGACAACAATATATCTTGCACGACACGGGCAGACGGAAGAAAACCTGATGAAGATTTTCCAGGGACATCTGCCGGGAACACTGACAACAGAGGGTATTGAACAGGCTATCAATCTTGGCAAGGAACTTAAAGACACACATATTGACTGTATCCTGAGCAGCGACCTGAAACGGGTTACTGACACTGTGAACTATGCCATGAAAGACAGAAATCTGCCCTGGGAGAAATCAAGACTACTTAGAGAGATTGACTGGGGGAAATGGACAGGGCTAAAAATTGATTCCGTCGATAAACAGAATCCACCGGAAGACGCAGAAACAAAAGAAATGCTATACGAACGTGGGAAGCGCATAGTGGAATATATAAAGGAGAAATACTCCGGAAAAAATGTACTGGTAGTGGCACACGGACTTATCAACCGTTCCATTCAGGCTCATATATTGGGAGTAGATATAAACGAGTTGTATAACATTCAGCACATGAAGAATGCCGAAATAAGGAAGTTCACTTTATAAACAGGAAAGAGAGTTATTAACAAAAAAGGAAGTTATTAACAGGTATATACAAAGCTGTTAATAACTTCCTTTTTTATGTATTTATATCAACCGGAAATCAAGGATGAACCAAAGTTCCAATGTTTTCGCCTGACATCACTTTCTTAAGATTACCGACAGTATCCATATCGAATACGATAATAGGCAAATTGTTTTCCTTACACATACATGTAGCTGTCAGGTCCATAACCTTAAGTCCGCGTGCAAGTACTTCGTCGTATGTTATTTCGTCGAACTTGGTTGCAGTAGGATCTTTCTCAGGGTCAGCTGTATAGATACCGTCCACGCGTGTTCCCTTCAACATTACGTCGGCTTCAATCTCGATACCTCTCAGCGAAGAACCTGTATCTGTAGTGAAGAACGGATTCCCTGTACCGGCCGACATGATTACCACTTCGCCGTTTTCCATTGCCTCGATGGCTTTCCATTTTGTATAGAACTCACCTATCGGTTCCATGCGGATTGCAGTGAGTACACGGGCCTTCACACCTGCTGCCACAAGAGCGGAGCTAAGTCCAAGGCTGTTGATAACTGTAGCAAGCATACCCATCTGGTCGCCTTTCACACGATCGAATCCCTTGCCTGCACCGCTCAGTCCGCGGAAGATGTTACCACCACCTATCACGATACCAATCTGCACACCCATATCGTGGATTTCCTTAATCTGCTGTGCATACTCGCCAAGGCGCTTTTCGTCTATACCGTATTTCTTTTCTCCCATCAGGCTTTCACCGCTCAGCTTAAGGAGGATTCTTTTGAATTTAGCCATATTTTTTGAGTTTTTAAGTTTTTAAGTTTTTGAGTTTATGAGTTTATGAGTTGGTTATCATCAACCAACTAACAAACTAAATGCAATTTATCGCAAAATTATTTATTTGATTATTACCTTACAAATTTTCAGAAACTAAAAAATCTCTCCAGCTTCTTCTCCGTCTGTTCCCATAGTTCTTTCATCTGCGGATGATTCAAATACTTATCTTTCAACTTTCTCTGCTTGCATGAAGCAAACATTGCGCCGGTAACTCCATCACACTTTTCATCAAGCAAAAGATGTATGGCCGTATCCGCTCCCTGACGCGGAGTACGTATGAAAGGACGGAACAATACGTCCGTCAATGGGTCGAACCACATATCCATCCTTATTATATTGGTGGATACGATACCCGGATCGGCCGCATTCACAGTTATTCCCCTATCCTTGACACGTTCGGACAGTTCGCGGGTGAACAGCCACAATGCCAGTTTGGTATTGCTATATATAGGAATACGGATAAAAGTTCCTTCACGGCCTTTGGTGAAAAAGTTCGGACCTATCTTGCCTATGGCATATGTACACGATACCATATTCACAACCCGGCTCCCTTCATGCATCAGAGGCAACAGGCCATTGGTAAGCAGGAACGGTGCAAGATAGTTTACAGCCACAGTATGTTCAAAGCCATCCTCGGTGCGTATATAGTGAGTACACATCGTTCCGGCATTGTTCATTAGCAAATCAACAGACTGTGTTTTCGATTTAATCTTGCGTACAGCCTCAACAACCGATTCCATAGACGAAAGGTCGGACTGAACAACTTCTATATCTTCATTCTCTGTGTCAAGAATAATTCTGCTTTTCCTCTCTTCACCCTTGAAACTGGTATAACACACCATTATCACATGATAGCCTGCCTGTGCCACGGCCTTCGTTATCTCAGAACCCATGCCACCGTCGGCTCCCGTTATTACTGCTGTTTTCTTCATCATTTGTTCTCCAGTTTTTTGATTTCTTTTTGCAGACAAGGCGGAAGTTCTTCATTAAGGTGCTGATGGCAAGCCATATCCACACTATACATTCGTCCGATACAGTAATTGCTATGTCCGCAATTACATCTTGCGCATTCTTCAGTCTTCATACGATTGACGAAACCAGGTTCATTAAGCAGCGCACGTCCCATCTGGACAAAATCGAAACCTTTGTTCAACACTTCATCTATCTTTTCTCTTGACACAAGTCCACCTACATAAACCAATGGAATGTCCTTTATCAAATCTCTGAATTTCAACGCATCTTCAAGGAAGTATGCTTCCTTGAAAGGTACTGTAGGAATCATGAAACGTCCGAACAGTCTGACACTGTACTTAAGCCACCAGCAGTCCATATAGTGAGTAAGAGTCCTAATCGGCATAGCTCCACGCATGACGTACATAGGTGCCTTGCTCACAAAGCCTCCACTAAGCACAAGTGCCTGCGCTCCATCATCTTTTAACCGCTGCGCCACCTTAAGGCTTTCTTCAATATCCATTCCTCCCTTGAAACCGTCACGCATGTTCATTTTGACAAGCACGGCAATGTCATCGCCCGCAGCTTTCATCACTTCTGCCATTACCTCGTCCATGAAACGCATTCTGTTTTCCAACGAACCTCCGTACTCGTCTTTTCTGTGATTGGTATATGGCGACAGGAACTGGCTTATCAGATATCCGTGTCCGGCATGTATCTCTACGGCATCAAAACCTGCCTCACGGGCAAGACGGACAGCATCGCCGTATGCCTTTGCCAGGACAGGAAGTTCGTCCTTACGGAGTCCGCGAACGAATGTAGGCGAATAAAGATTAAATCCGGTACATGCACCGACTGGCGTTTCGCCACATGTTTTCTTGTGCGACATGTTTCCGCAGTGTCCCAACTGTATGCTGGCAGCCGCACCCTCACGATGAATGGCATCGGTCAGTTTCTTAAGGTCGGGAACAATTTCCGGACGCATCCATAGCTGGCTGTCGAACGAAAGTCCGCTACGGGTCACCGCAGCGTATGCCACAGTAGTCATACCTACTCCACCATGAGCAACCGACACATGATAGTCATACAAAGCCTTCGACGGCCTGTTGCCGGGACACATACTTTCGAACGCAGCCGAACGTATGGTCCTGTTTCTCAGCGTCAAAGGACCAATCTTATATTCTGTAAACAGTTTTGATGTTTCCATATTCCTAATATATATAAGGTATCAAACATTTCCTTTTTCCTAGCACTTCCGTTCCGAATTCCTCAACATAACGTTTCCTTATGGCGTATGCACGTGGAGCGAGATTGGCAAAAGTCCATACCACGAATACCCATGCCGCAGCATCGCATGTCAGTATGGCGAATCCTGTCCATTCAAGCAATTCCCCGAAATAATTGGCAGAAGTGACATAGCGGTACATTCCTTTCTGCGGAAAATAATGCCTTGTATCGCCTTTCGGACGAAGATGTCTTATCACATTGTCCGAATGAAGATTTATCACCATCCCGGCAATGAATATCAGTACTCCTATTATAAAACAAGGCGAATAAAGCCATTCTGCGGTATATTTGTCAGAATGATCAATATGGAATAATGAATATCCTATCAGAAAGCCGTTGATAAGATTAAACACCACTCCCATAAGCATTATACTGACGGGCATCTTGCTTTTTCCTTTCATCAGAAACGGGAACACAAATGCCCTCTGGAAATAATGTATCTCGAAAAGGATGAAGAAAACGGCAGGGACGGACATCAGCGAATACTGACCTGTGAGCCACATTGCCGCCATAAGGATAAATGCGGGACATTCCATTATCACCCACCCGACTTTATTGGGAAGGCTCAAACCCCAACTTTTGGTGTGGAATATACCATAACCTGCTTTTACAAAGAAAAGAGCGATGAACACTATTACAGCCAGCACAGGCATAATATACATCAGAGCATTAAATAACGTATCAATCATAAGAATTATATTTTCCCCCAAATTTATGATTTTATTTCCAGTCGGTCAATTATTAATGACAAAACATGGTATGTGATATATTAAAAAAAACGCACATAGAGAGCGGAACACATTCGTGTCACGGGCGTAACACATTCGTGATTCACGCGTCACACGTTCGTGTTACGAGCGTTGCACGTTCGTGTTACGGTATCCGAATTCTGAGATTCTATAAAAAAAGACCAACCGATATTTAAATACCATTTAAACGCTATTTAAATACTATTTAAAAACCGGTTGGATACACTAATGACATATACTAATTATTCGCCCTTTAAAGACCTGACTATAATCTCAGCCGCCTTTTCGGATGCTCCGGGATTTCCCAATATACGTTTCAGGTCGGAATACCCTTTCAGCATTCTTTCACGCTTGGTTCCCTCGGGCAGGATTGCAGCAAACTCATGCTTCAGATTAGAGGCTGTCATTCCATCGGCAACAAGTTCTTTCACTGTTTCCTCACCGGTAATAAGGTTTACCAGAGAAATATACTTAACTTTCAAAAGGAATTTTCTAAGGAAAGACACTAATTTTCCGGCAGACATATAATAACATACTACCTGCGGAACTCCAAACAATGCCGTCTCAAGTGTCGCGGTACCGGATGTAACCATTGCAGCGACAGAATGTTGAAGCAACCTGTAGGTCTGCGAGAATACTATATTTGTCTCCGGTGTAATATACTGTTTATAATAGTCATGCGATATGCCGGGGGCGCCGGCAACAACAAACTGATAGTCGGGGAATGAACGTGTAACTTCCATCATTCGCGTCAGATTATCCCTTATCTCCTGCTTGCGGCTTCCGGCCAGTATCGCCACTATAGGTTTGTCCGTCAGTCCATTATCTTTCAGGAAAGCATTCCTGTCGGCAGGATGATTAACAAGATATTCAGTAACGGAATCCACACTCGGATTTCCCACGTATGATATGGGATAATCGTGTTTCCTGTAGAATTCTATCTCGAAAGGAAGTATGGAAAGCATCTTGTCAATATCGCGCTTAATATTCTTGATACGATATTCCTTCCATGCCCATATTTTCGGAGAGATATAATAATACACAGGTATGTCTGTATGCTTTTTTACGTACTCCGCAATCTTTAAATTAAAACCGGGATAGTCGATGAGAATCAGGACATCAGGCTTCCACTCCAATATATCCGATTTGCATAAGTCCATATTTCTGAATATAGTACGCAGATGCAGCAGTACCGGGATAAATCCCATGTAAGCCATGTCCCTGTAATGCTTTACCAATGTCCCTCCTACAGACTGCATCAGATCACCGCCAAAGAAACGGAATTCGGCATCTGTATCTTGCTTCTTCAGCGAGCGCATAAGGTTAGAAGCATGCAAATCGCCCGAAGCCTCTCCTGCTATCAAATAATATTTCATGTAAGTTTATCAGTTTTTAAGTTCTTTAGTTACAAGTTGACGAGTTGACAAGGTGACGAGGTTTTTTCAGGTAACAAGTTGACAAGTAAACGAGTAAACAAGGTTACGCTCCGGATGGAACCAACGGTCGGTGAAACCAAAACCTTCTAACAACTTGTAACCGAAGCCTCGTAACTGAAAGGAAGCCTTGTAAACTGTTTATTCCCAGTTCCACGATTTCATCACCTCCTTGAGTCCGTAGGCTGTAACATCCACCTGCGTAGGGGTAATCGCCACATAGCCATTGTCCAAAGCCCAGTGGTCTGTTTCTTCCGCTGACGGCTCATTGTTTTTGTACGAACCGGTAAGCCAGAAATACCCGGTATTGCGCGGATGATTGCACTCAGCGAATTCGTTTATCCAGTCTCCATCGGTCTGACGGCATACACGGATGCCTTTTATATCCTTAGTATCTGGGAAATTAACATTCAGACACGTACCTTTAGGTATTCCATTCTTCAATGTTGTCTTCACTATGCTCTTTACATATGGCAGAGTAAATGAGAAATCAGCGTCGGCTGCATGGTTGCATAATGAGAGGCCTATCGACGGAATGCCTTTCAGACACCCTTCGACAACTATTCCCATCGTACCTGAATAATGCACATTAACGGACGAGTTGTCACCGTGGTTTATTCCTCCTATAATCATGTCCGGAGTTCGCTGAAGAATGGCGTGCAGGGCTAACTTTGTACAGTCCACCGGCGTACCGCTACACTTATATACCAGAAGTCCTTCTTCCTCCCTGACCTTCTCATAATGCACAGGGACAGCGGAAGTTATTGAGCACGAAGCTCCGGAGCGTGGTCCATCAGGAGCCACAACCACCAGTTCGGCCTCATCGCGTAGCGCCTTAATCAACTCATTGATACCTTTTGCCTGATAGCCGTCATCGTTCGACAGCAGAATAAGAGGTTTGCTGTTTGCCATATTTTAACTTTGTTTATTCAGATTCAACTTAAAACGACGTAAAGTTACAATCTTTCAGATTATACCACAAAAAAACTATGTGACAATACGTTTTCAAATCTTAATCTTCACAAACCGTATTCGTTTTTTTATATGGTTTTCAGTATATTTGGATAAGATAGGCCGCACCCCGGAATTAAAAGTCAAAAACTATGTTTTCACTTTGTATTTCACTCGGTTTGCACTATCTTTGCCACCGTTTAGTTATTAACAAAAGCGGTAAGTTATCAACACTTTCCGCAAAAGTAACAGTTTTTTAATACGCCGTGTCACATATTATTAGTTATTTCGCACAAGAATAAACTGATTAATATGGGAAAAATAATTGCTTTAGCCAATCAAAAAGGCGGTGTAGGAAAAACTACTACAACAATAAACTTGGCTGCATCACTGGCTACTCTGGAAAAAAAGGTATTGGTAATAGATGCCGACCCACAAGCTAATGCTTCTTCAGGTCTTGGAGTAAACGTAAACGAAATCGATTGCTCAATCTATGAATGCCTTATCAATCAAACTGATATAAGAGAAGCCATTTATACAACCGATATTGACAGATTAGACATAATACCATCTCATATAGACCTCGTAGGTGCTGAAATAGAAATGCTTAATCTGGAAAACAGAGAAAAAATAATGAAAAAAGCTCTGGAACCGATGAAAGATGAATACGACTATATACTTATAGACTGTTCGCCATCGCTCGGACTGATTACAATCAATGCCCTGACAGCAGCCAACTCTGTTATAATACCGGTGCAATGTGAGTATTTCGCCCTTGAAGGAATAAGCAAACTACTCAATACAATAAAGATAATAAAGACAAAGCTTAATCCGGCATTGGAAATAGAAGGTTTCCTTCTGACAATGTACGATTCAAGATTACGTCTTGCCAACCAGATATACGATGATGTGAAAAGACACTTTCAGGAACTGGTGTTCAAGACCATCATCCAGCGTAACGTTAAACTTAGCGAGGCTCCAAGCCACGGAATACCGGCTATACTGTACGATGCTGAATCGACAGGAGCAAAAAACCACTTGGCACTTGCCAACGAAATAATAACGAGAAATATGTAATAAGATATGGCAGTACAGAAAAAATTTGCATTAGGCAGAGGACTGGACGCACTGATTTCGAACGAGGAAGTACAGACTTCCGGCTCTTCGAATATCGGCGAGATAGAGTTGAGCAAGATTTTTGCCAACCCTAACCAGCCACGACGTGAATTTGACCCAATAGCATTACAGGAACTTGCCGATTCTATATCCGAAGTAGGTATTATACAACCTATTACATTAAGAAAAATAAACGACGACTCATATCAGATTATCGCCGGCGAAAGAAGATATAAAGCGTCTGCTTTGGCCGGACTTAAAACAATTCCGGCATATATCAAGACTGCCGACGACGAGAATGTGATGGAAATGGCGTTGATAGAGAATATCCAAAGAGAGGACCTGAACTCGCTGGAAATAGCGCTTGCATATCAACACCTTATAGAACAATACGAACTTACACAAGAAAAACTCAGCGAACGTGTAGGTAAAAACAGAACCACGGTAGCGAACTATCTGAGACTGTTGAAACTGCCTGCCACTATACAGATGGCACTGAAGAACAAGGAGATAGACATGGGGCATGCGCGTGCGTTGCTGTCCATTGACAATCCACAGATTCAATTGAAAATATTCAACGAGATAATTGCCAACGGATATTCTGTAAGAAAAGTTGAAGAGCTTGTGAAATCATTAAACGCCGAAAAACAGGAAAAGAAAGCAGCCGGCAACAGTAAAATGCCTGAATCTTTCGGAGTACTGCAGAACCACCTTTCAAGCTTTTTCGGAACAAAAGTTCAACTTTCGTGCAGCAACAATGGTAAAGGGAAAATAAGCATCCCTTTCAAGGACGAAGCCGACCTAGAAAGAATAATGGAAATACTGGATTCGTTAAAACAAAACTGAAAAAACAATTATAGCTTTGAAACATAAAGTCAACATATATCACGCAATGATTTTATTCTGTATCTCAATCATGACATTTGGAATGAATGAGATACAGGCAACGTGTGTGTATGAGCATATAGCGGTTAACGACAGTACAGAAATCTTAAACGACAGCATAATCACAAATGTTCAGGACAGCATAATTTCGATGGATTTCGACGATGAAATCAGCGAAAAAGCAAAGGCTCTTGAAGCGCCTGTCGATACTGCTATGATTTCATTAAAAAGCGACTCTGTACTAAACGCCGGACAACAACCGGCAAAACGCTGGATTCCGGATTCTAACAAATCACTGTGGATGGCAATGGTACTGCCTGGAGCAGGACAAATATATAATAGAAAATACTGGAAACTGCCTATAATTTACGGAGGCTTTGTAGGTTGTGCATACGCCCTGACATGGAACTCAAAAATGTATAACGACTATTCTCAGGCATACCAGGACATTATGAGCGACAATCCCAACAACGACAGCTACAAAGACTTTATTCCGTCTTATGTAGATATTGAAAGCAACAAGGAATATTACCAGAACACTTTCAAAAATGCCAAAGACATATACCGTCGTCAGAGAGACCTTAGTATATTTGCATTCATAGGCGTTTATCTGCTGTCTGTAATAGACGCATACGTAGATGCAGAACTTTCAGACTTCGACATTTCAAAGGATTTAAGCTTAAAGTTAGAACCTACAATATTCAATGATGTATTACGCAATCGTCCGCAAGGCATAGGATTGCAATGCAATATTAAATTTTAAATTATGAAAAAATTTTTAATTTGCCTTTTATCATTAGGATTTTCAACGATATACGCACAGGAAAAGGTAGAAACAATTACCGTAAAGAATGACTTGGGAGAAAACGAAGAAATAGAACTTCCACAGGGTATGTTGTCTGCCACTGACAGCCTATACCTTGATTGGATTTCAAAGAACTATATTACTCCCATAACTTGTGAGTCGGGCAATTCGAATCCTAATATAAGCGACTCGGTATATATAGACAGACTCCAGCGAATACCGGCTATTATAGAAATGCCTTACAATGATATAATAAAGAAATTCATTGACCAATATACTACAAGACTACGCGAGAGCGTTTCATTCATGCTGAGCGCCAACAATCTGTACATGCCTATTTTCGAAGAAGCGCTTGAAATATACAATCTGCCGCTCGAGCTAAAATATCTGCCAGTAATAGAATCGGCTCTAAATCCTTATGCCGTATCAAGACAGGGAGCTACAGGACTGTGGCAATTCATGCTTAGAACAGGAAAGATATACGGACTGGAAGTCAATACACTGATAGACGAAAGAAGAGACCCTGTAAAGTCAACGTATGCGGCTGCAAGATATTTAAAAGATTTGTATGAGATTTACCATGACTGGAACCTGGTTCTGGCTGCATACAATTGTGGCCCCGGTACAATAAACAAAGCTATACGCCGTGCAGGAGGAGAAACTGACTTCTGGTCAATATACAATTTCCTGCCAAAGGAAACCAGAGGATACGTTCCGGCATTCATCGCTGCGAATTATATAATGACGTATTATTGCGAACACAACATAAGACCTATGGCTATGCAAATGCCTGAAGGAACAGACACCATACATATAAACAGGGTTGTCAATCTGAACCAGATAGCTGATGTATGCAAGATAAACATTGAACAGCTACGCGCACTAAATCCTGAATTCAGAAAAGATATTATTCCAGGAAATGAAAAGCCTTACGCGCTCAGGCTTCCAAACAATATGGTAAGTTGCTTTCTGGAGCATGAGGACAGTATATACAACTATAAGCCTCAAGTTTATAACAACAGAAGAGCTACTGTAAAAGTTACCACACCTAAGACAGCCGAAGTATATCATAAGATAAGAAACGGGGAAACATTAGGAGGTATAGCCGCAAAATATGGCGTAAGTGTCGCACAACTAAGAAGGCTTAACGGCATAAAAGGTAGCAATATCCGTGCCGGAAAAACCATCAGAATAAAATAATCATAATAAAAAAAGCAAGTATTTCAATTAATTACCACAGAAATACTTGCTTTTTTTTGATTATTTCATATTTTTGCATCTATGTTATTTTTGGAGGAATACGTATATGACTGATGAAAAGTTAACTCAGGAACAGGCCGATGAGAAGGTGATAAACGAAGCCTTCGAAGAGCTATTGGCGAGATATCTGGAAAGCCGACACAGGAAAAAAGTTGAAATCATTACTAAAGCATTCAATTTCGCCAAGCAGGCGCACAAAGGTGTACGCCGACGCTCAGGCGAACCTTATATATTGCATCCCATAGCAGTGGCAAGAATTGCCTGCTGCGAAATAGGGCTTGGGTCAACATCTATATGTGCCGCATTACTGCATGACGTGGTTGAAGATACAGACTATACGGTAGAAGACATTCAAAATCTATTTGGGGAGAAAATAGCACTGATTGTTGACGGACTGACAAAAATATCGGGTGGTATATTTGGAGACAGAGCTTCAGCACAGGCTGAAAACTTCAAGAAGCTTCTTCTTACAATGAACGATGATATCAGGGTTATACTTATAAAGATATCAGACCGTCTGCACAATATGCGTACCCTCGGCTCAATGCTGCCAAGCAAACAATACAAAATTGCAGGAGAGACATTGTATATATATGCTCCGTTGGCCAACAGACTCGGTCTTAACAAAATCAAGACTGAACTTGAAGACTTGAGTTTCAAATACGAACATCCTGAAGCATATAATCAGATACAGAAAAAGCTGGAAGCCACACAAGAAGAGCGAGACAGCCTTTTCGAAGAGTTTACTGCTCCAATCAAGGAACAGCTTAACAACATGGGACTGAAATATAGGATACAGGCACGTGTGAAATCGCCATATTCTATATGGAACAAGATGCAGACCAAACATATCACCTTCGAAGAAATATACGACATTCTTGCCGTAAGAATTATTTTCGAACCGGAAAGTCCTGACAAAGAAGCAATAGACTGCTTTAATATATACGTTTCCATCTCAAGCATCTATAAGCCTCATCCTGACAGACTCAGAGACTGGGTAAGCCATCCGAAAGCCAACGGATATCAGGCTCTTCATGTAACTCTTATGAGTAACAAGGGACGATGGATTGAAGTGCAGATAAGAAGCGAAAGGATGAATGAGATTGCAGAACAAGGTTTTGCCGCACACTGGAAATACAAAGAAGGAGGCATTAGTGAAGATGAAGGCGAATTAGGCAAATGGCTGCATACAATCAAAGAAATACTTGACGACCCGCAACCTGATGCGCTCGACTTCCTCGACACCATAAAACTTAACCTCTTTGCATCAGAAATTTTCGTATTTACTCCTAAAGGTGAAATTAGGACAATGCCACAAAACTGTACAGCATTGGACTTCGCATTCTCCATACATACATTCCTTGGAAGCCACTGTATAGGTGCCAAGGTAAACCATAAGCTGGTTCCGTTAAGCCACAAACTGCAAAGCGGCGACCAAGTAGAAATACTTACCTCAAAGTCACAAAAAATACAACCGGACTGGGTAAACTTTGCCACAACAGCAAAAGCAAAAGCAAAAATTCAGGCTATTCTAAGACGCGAGCGTAAAGAGACACAACAACTTGGAGAGGATACGCTCAACGATTTCCTCAAGAATGCCAAGATTGAGTTTAACGATGATAACCTGAACAAATTGTGTAACTTGCATAATGTAAAATCTCCTGATGACTTAATGCTGCAAATTGGTCAGAAAGTAATAAAACTTGGAGATAGCGACATCGACGCATTAAAAGAAAAAACTGTAACCAACGGATGGAAGAAGTTCATTCCTTTCCCATTTGGCGGTAACAATAAGAGCAAGAACGCCCAAAAGGAAACTCCTGCCGCAATAAATATTGACAAGAAAAAGATTCTCAAACTTACTCCGGATACTATACAGAAAAATTATATCATCGCAGACTGCTGCAAACCTATTCCGGGAGATGATGTACTTGGATATATTGACGACAATAACAGAATTATTATACACAAACTGCACTGCCCTATAGCAGCACAACTGAAATCAAGTTTCGGTAACCGCCTGTTGGCTGTTCAGTGGGAAACAGGAAAGGCCCTTTACTTCCCGGTTAATGTATATGTGAAAGGTATAGACGGAATAGGAATCCTGAATAAAGTGACAGAAATAATATCACAGCAACTTAACGTAAACATTCACAAGCTGCATATAGAATCGAACGACGGTATATTCGAAGGTCGAATACAACTATACGTACACGATGTGGATGACGTTAATACAATCTGTAACAATCTCAAGAAAATAGAGAACATAAAACGAGTTACAAGAATTGAGAATTTTGATGACGATACAACAGACTAAGTCAGATAATCGAGCTCCTTACGAATACTAAGGAGCTCTTCTTTTATATCTTTAAGACGCTCTATGATATCAACATTTCTGACCTCAAGCTCTTTTTCCTGCTTGAGTCTCTGCTTTGCACCCGCCAAAGTCATGCCCTTTTCCTTTACCAGATGATATACAAGCCTGACGTTGTCAATATCCTCTTTTCTATATTGTCGGATATTTCCATTAGCTTTCTTAGGAGCTATAAAAGGAAATTCCTTCTCCCAATATCTAAGCGATGACTCGTTGACACCAAACATCTGTGCCACCTCACTTATTGAATAATATATTTTCAGTTCTTTATCTGCACGTAAAGCCATAAGAATAATTTAATAATATCAATCATAAACTTTACCATGGTTGGATGCTATCTCAACCATCTTGTCATAATCTTCAGCATTAAGGTCCATGAAATAATAATTTACAGGATTAACCACTTTTCCTTTTACGTGTACTTCATAATGTAAATGCGGACCTGTGCTTTTTCCTGTACTCCCTACATCTCCTATTATCTCTCCTCTAACCACATTCTGACCGTTTCTAACCCTGATTTTACTTAAATGGGCATATTTCGTAACGTATCCGAATCCATGATCCACTGTAATACAGTTTCCATAAAGCCCTTCCCATCCTGCCTTTACAACCCTTCCGTTGCCTGTAACATATACCGGAGTACCAACATTGGCAGAAAAGTCCATACCTTCATGAAATTTCACAGTTTTATATATCGGGTCAATTCGGGAACCGTATCCCGATGCTGTCCTTTTTAAATCTTTATTAGAAACAGGCTGTATCGCAGGAATACATTCGAGCATTTCATCATGATTCTTACACAGTTCCACAACCTCATCGAACGATTCCGACTGAATATAAAGCTGTCTTGCCAGAAGATCCATCTTCTTGGAAGTATTGACAACCAACCTTGAATTCGCCATATCCATCAGCTCACCGTATCTGTTGGTATTGCCATAACTTGCCAGCCGCAGACCATCATTCACAGGGTCGGCCTGCATTATAACCCTATACAGATTATCATCTCTCTGTTGAATCTGCTTCATTACATTAAGAGCTTCGTCAAGTCTTGTGGACAATATATGATACTGAGCCTGAAGCTTGGAATTCTCTGTACGCAAACTCTTTTCGGACGGAGAGCCAAAAATAAAGAAAAAAACAAGGAAACTGCCGGCTCCTAATCCCATTCCTACAAACAAACGCCTCAAATAACTCATTATTCTCTGACGCAAAGTGGGATAAATACGATCGTACGTCCGTGTTTTAGGGTTATATATATAGTAAACTTTACGCATCCTTAATCGTTTTATGAAAAAATAAGATACAATATATCAATATTTTGCACCAAATTTAACGACAAAAATAATAAAACAAGTTATCTTTGCAAATCAATTTTCAGAATATTAACCATCATAGAATATAAATATGTTGACAGCAAATGAAATCCGCGACTCGTTCGTAAAGTTCTTCGAGTCAAAAGGACATCAGATTGTGCCATCGGCACCAATGGTGATTAAGGACGACCCTACGCTGATGTTTACCAATGCAGGTATGAATCAGTTTAAGGACATTATTTTAGGTAATCACCCGGCAAAATATAAACGTGTGACTGACTCACAAAAATGCCTTCGTGTGAGCGGAAAGCATAACGACCTTGAAGAAGTGGGTCACGATACCTACCATCACACCATGTTCGAAATGCTCGGCAACTGGTCGTTCGGCGACTATTTCAAGAAAGAAGCCATAGCGTGGGCATGGGAATTCCTGGTGGACGTATTGAAAATAAACCCTAAAGACCTTTATGCCACGGTGTTCGAGGGAAGCCCTGAAGAAGGACTGGAACGTGATAATGAAGCTGCAGGATATTGGGCTCAATATATGCCGGAAGACCATATAATAAACGGAAACAAGCACGATAATTTTTGGGAAATGGGCGACACAGGTCCATGCGGTCCTTGTTCGGAAATCCATATTGACTCTCGTTCGGAAGAAGAGAAAGCTAAAATTCCGGGACGTGAACTGGTTAATAAAGACCACCCGCAAGTAATTGAGATCTGGAACCTGGTATTTATGCAGTATAACCGTAAAGCCGACGGCAGTCTGGAATCTCTTCCTGCAAAGGTTATTGACACGGGTATGGGATTTGAACGTCTGGTACGTACAATGCAGGGAAAGACTTCCAACTATGACACCGACGTGTTCCAGCCTATCATAAAGGTTATAGGCGACATGGCAGGAGTGGCATACGGAACTGACGAAAAGACGGATGTGGCAATGCGAGTTATAGCGGACCACATACGTACTATTTCATTCTCGATAACCGACGGACAGCTGCCGTCGAACGCTAAGGCGGGATACGTAATACGCCGTATCCTGCGCCGCGCGGTGAGATATGCATACACATTCCTCGGACAGAAGCAGGCTTTCATGTATCGTCTGGTTCCTGTATTGGTGGAAAACATGGGCGGGGCTTATCCTGAACTGAAGGCTCAGCAGGCTTTGATAGAAAAAGTCATCAAGGAAGAAGAAGAATCATTCCTGCGTACTCTCGAAACCGGTATCCGCCTTCTTGACAAGACAATGAATGAAACTAAAGCAGCCGGCAAAACAGAAATCAGCGGTGTGGACGCGTTCACGCTGTACGACACTTTCGGGTTCCCGTTCGACCTTACAGAACTTATTCTTCGCGAGAATGGTCTTACTGCCGATGTAAAGGGTTTCGAGGCAGAAATGGAAAAACAGAAAGCACGTGCCCGTAACGCTGCGGCTGTAGAAACAGGCGACTGGATTACCTTGAAAGAAGGTGAGACTCGCTTCGTGGGATACGACTATACGGAATATGAGACTTCCATACTCCGCTACCGTCAGATAAAGCAGAAGAACCAGACTCTGTATCAGATAGTGCTGAGCGACACTCCTTTCTATGCCGAGAGTGGCGGTCAGGTGGGCGATACCGGTGTATTGGTTAGCGAGTTCGAGACTATCGACATTATAGACACGAAGAAGGAAAACAATCTGCCTATTCATATTGCAAAGAGACTGCCGGAACATCCTGAGGCTCCGATGATGGCGTGTGTGGACACTGACAAGCGTGACGCGTGCGCGGCCAACCACTCTTGTACGCACCTGCTGGACGAGGCATTGCGCAGCGTACTTGGTACTCATGTGGAGCAGAAAGGTTCATTGGTTACTCCGGAATCATTGCGTTTCGACTTCTCTCACTTCCAGAAGGTCACTCCTGAACAGATTCGCGAGGTGGAACATCTGGTGAACGCCAAGATTCGCGAGAATGTGCCTCTGACAGAGTACCGCAATCTGCCTATAGAAAAAGCTAAGGAATTAGGCGCCATCGCTTTGTTTGGCGAAAAATACGGCGACGAGGTCCGCGTGGTGCAGTTCGGATCGTCAATAGAATTCTGCGGCGGTACACACGTTTCGGCTACGGGTAAAATCGGTATGGTGAAAATAATCTCAGAAAGTTCTGTCGCTGCGGGCGTGCGCCGTATAGAGGCAGTGACGGGTGCCCGTGTGGAGGAGATGCTTGACACTATCCAGGATACTCTGGCAGACCTGAAGGCTCTGTTCAACAACGCTCCGGACCTTAAGATTGCAATAAACAAATATATAGAAGAGAACTCAGGCCTGAAGAAACAGGTGGAAGAGTATATGAAGGAGAAGGAAGCCGAAGTGAAGGCGAAACTGATAGCCAACGCAAAAGAAGCGGACGGCATAAAGGTGGTAAGTGCCGTTCTGCCATTGCCTGCCGATACGGTAAAGAACCTGGCATTCCAGCTTAAAGGCGAGATGGGCGGCAATCTGCTGGTAGCAATAGGCAGTGCCTACGAAGGCAAACCTATGCTCACGGTAATGCTTGGCGAGGACCTCGTCAAGGCGGGACTGAACGCCGGAGCGATGGTGCGCGAGGCCGCGAAACTGATTCAGGGAGGCGGAGGAGGACAGCCTCACTTCGCGACTGCCGGAGGAAAGAACGCTGACGGACTGAGCGCAGCCGTGGACAAACTGCTTGAAATGGCAGGAATAAAGGAGATTAAGTAATAAAGTAGTAAAAGTAATAAGGAAGAGAAAGGAGGTAAAGCCACACATCCGGGCTTTACCTCCTTTTATACTTTACTGCTTTAATACTTTACTCTAATACACTTTCACTCTGCTCCACCGGTTTCATTGTTCCGTCAGGATTATAATACAGCTTGTCGAAACATACCGAGCGGCGGCCTATAGCCCCCTTATGACCATCAATAGTCAGTACGGCGTTATGATAGAACAGATACCACTGACCGTTGAATTCTATTATTCCCGGATGGATTGTAAAGCTGTTTTCGGCCATGCCGGTAAGCTCTCCGCGATATTCCCATTCCTGGCCCATCTTGTCGGCTGTGGCGTAGGATATGTTTTCGCGTCCTTCGCCCATCGAAGCGTATGTCAGGTAATACATATCACCGTGTTTGTGGAGCCACGGTCCCTCTACATATCGTGGAAGGTCCACAACCATGATTTCGCCGTCAATCTCCGTCATGTTGTCCTTCAGGCGGGCAAGAAAGCATGTTCCGTTTCCCCAGCAGAGCCAGGCTGTACCATCGTCGTCGATAAGTACCGTAGGGTCAATGTCGTTCCACCAGCCGCGTGCTCCGTTGGAAGTCATGTCGTCACTCACGAGAGGGCGTCCTATGGCGTCGGTGAAAGGTCCCGTAGGCGAATCGGCTACAGCCACTCCTACCGCCTTGCCGGTGAACGGCTCGCCAGCCTGTACTGTGGTGTAGTAATAGAACTTGCCGTTGCGCTCCACCACCTGCGAAGCCCATGCCTCGCCTACAGCCCACGTGAAGTCTGTGGGTTTCAGTACGGAGCCGTGGTCTGTCCATGTCTTCATGTCAGTAGTGGAATAGCAGAGCCATTCCGTAATGTTGAACTCCTTGCCGCCTGACGCTGTGTCCTGGCCCTCGTAGAACTCGTCGTGACCTACATAGAGGTAGAGACGACCGTCGTGGACCATCGGGGCTGGGTCGGCAGTGAACTTATCCCTTATCAATGGGTTACCTGCAAAGGTGAATTGCTTCTCGCCTGTCTGCTTGGTTCCTGTACAGGAGAAGGCGAAGATTGCCATAAACATGACGAACAGTGTTTCTGTAAGTTTTTTCATGTGGATTTTTTTAAAGTTTATGAATGTTGTTTTGATATAATCCTGTAGTTTCCGCTAAGGTGCATGAAAGCAAACAGACGGAGAAGACCGTCGTAATACGCGTCGAAGTATCCGTCGTCGTACGGCTCATGCTTTGAGTCCCACAGGCGGCGGACGAACTCGTAGCAACGCTCATCGGTCGAGGCGAGTGACACAGCCGCCGATGTGGCCACAAGACCCAGCGAATGACGCAACTTTGTGTATCCTCCCGCATCGAGTATTCTTTCTACTCCGCTACCGTCAACATTGTACTGATCAACAAAAGTGTCAATTCCTTTCGAGTAGAGGAACGACTGAATCCTGTCGGCGTATTCCTGCTGCCAGTCTCTATCGGCACACGACCATGAATAGTCAAGCGCGATGTTCATCGGCACACGCCATGAGTCGAATCTGAACGCGTCGCCAAGCAGGGCGCCGGTGCGCATCAGCGAGCCGTCGTAGTTGGAATAGTCAGGCGTAAGTCCGGTCTGGGGATGGACGCAGCGGTGGAGATATTCGCGGCTCCTTCTGGCGCACTCCTGCCAGAAGGCGCTTCTGCCGTCGTCGGCCCAGCGTGCCCACACCTCATAGAACGCCGGCACGTGATACGACGGGTCCGTAAACCGCGCGCCGTACCATGACGGTGTGAATGTTATCAGCCTGGTTTCAAGGTCTATCAGCGGAGTCACCTCGCTCATGCCGGTTTTCTGCATAGAGCAGTCAAGGATGTTTCGCGCCTCGCCCAAATAGTCGATGCCTGTATCATTGCCCCATCTGTTAGAGGCGAAGATGAGCGATGTCACATAATACAGCTCGCCGTCGGACGCGGGGCCCTGAGAATTGCGTTTGCCGTCAGTGGTACAGCTCCATGCGAAATATCCCTTGAACTTGCCGTCATGATGCTGCATGTATCTGCTGCACCATCGCCACAAACGGTCGAAAATGTCTTTCCTGTCAAACTGTACAGCTATCATCATCCCGTATGACATTCCTTCTGTGCGGACATCTTTATTCTTTACATCGCTGATATAAGCCATGCTATCGCCGACTTCGAAATATACTTTGTTCGGACCGTAGAACACGTCGTTAAATATTTGGTTCAGCTTTTTGTCTGTCTCTTCGGGTGAATATCCCATCTCAACAAAAAAGTTTCTATACTTGCCGCTACTGAAAGCTCCCTCGCTCCAGGGAACAGCGCCAAAACCTAACCAGTCGATATCAACGTCCTTACCGGAGGCAAGCGAGACACGAAGGCTTTGCACTCCTTCGGGAACATCGGTTGCGCGTGCCGTCATTATCTTCCAGTCACCGCCCGCAGGAATCTCTACTTCGGCAAGGTTTCTTCCTCCGGCACTGACGCGCAGCACGCCGCCACGCGCAGACTTGACACGGAGCTTAACCTCGTCAAAACCGGCATCACCAAAATCCACATCGCTATATTCTACCCATGAGCCTTTCGATGTCAGGCCGCATTTCCATCCGTCAAACGGATTGTCCGGATTGAGAGGAGATACAGTCACCCCTCGTTTACTTGTCCTGCTGTACCGGTCTATCTGTATTTTCATTTTCGCGTCTGTAATCCCCACCCCACGCAATGTCGGAATAACCTTCTGTATCGTTCCGTCCGGATTGAAGAACAGCGAATCTATGCGCGCGGAACGGTTCTTATCGAACTGCGGCGAATAGTCGTTATGATGGTAAAACAGGTACCACTGTCCCTTATATTCCACTATAGAGTGATGATTAGTCCAGCATCCCGTGGGCGACTCGTCCATGATTATTCCCTTGAATTCGAACGGACCTGTCGGGCTATCCGACATGGCGTATGCCAGTGTCTCGGTTTTCTTCTTGACCCACGGGAATGTCAGATAATACTTCCCGTTACGTTCAAAGGCGAAAGGTCCTTCCTTGAAGCCCTCCGGCAGACCCTCGACCGGAATCGGCTTTGTAGCGAGTTCGCGCATATTGTCCTTCAGGCGCGCCACATGTATTCCCATTCCCGACCAGTATATATATGACTGTCCGTCCGTATCCATCAGCACACAAGGGTCTATTCCGTGAATACCCTCTATCGGTTTCCAATCGGGAAAGAACGGTCCAACAGGACTGTCTGCCACAGCCACTCCTACCGAGAATCCTTTCTGGCCTTTTGGCTGTGAAGGGAAGTAGAAATAATATTTTCCGTCCTTTGTCACACAGTCCGGAGCCCACATGGAGTATGATTTAGGCTCAACCCAGGGCACACGGTCCTGCGTGAGAATGACTCCATGGTCAGTCCAATCGACAAGATTTTCCGAAGAATATACATGATAGTCTTCCATACAAAACCATTCCTTCAGACGCTCCACAGGGCTTGGAATGTCATGCGACGGATACATATAAAGTTTCCCGTCGAACACGCGGGCCGTAGGGTCAGCGGTGAAACAATGATTGATAATAGGATTTTGCGCTGATGCCATACCTGACATGGCAAACAAGGCGCACATACAAAGAAAGTGTTTCATAATAAAAAATAATCAGGTTAATTAATTGTTTTCCTCTTCATCACAAAATTAAGTATTATGTCTGTTATCACATTCCAAATATGTTACGTATTCTTTTCATTACGTTACATTCCATCAATAAGTATAACATCATCATACCATCGGCGTTACACAGAATATATTACACTCATTATACAAAAAAAGGACTGCCGCAACGGTTTGTCTGCGACAGTCCCTGAAATTATAATCTAACCTAAACAATGCTCCATTTATTTTTAGGAGCAATAATCATTTCTCATACAAAGTATTCAATCATTTGCCGAAGGAAGCATATCCGCCGACGGGCAGGTATAATTGTCTATCGGTAGTTTCACCTTTTTCAACTGCTTAAGGCTGAACACAGGCTTGTCCACACCGGACGGATATTTCATGCGCGAGAATGTACGGAAATACTCTAAGCAGGCGTCCTTCCACCATACAGCGTCCGATGCCTGTATGTCAAAACGATGAGAGACGGCCGAATAACGCTCCGAATCAACATACGGTGACATTTCTTCCCACACTTCAGCGAAATGCTTGGCGCTATCTACGCCCCGCTGGTAACGGAAACATAACTCGTCCCACAATGTGCGGCCGGAAGCCATCTTGTGTTTCCACGGCACGTGATGGAACCAAAGGATAAATTCTTCAGGACATTTTTCCAACGAATTGAATACCGCCGCGATCGAGTCAGGATATTGCGACACAGCGTCACTGCCATTCTCGGTACGGTCAAATCCCAGTCCGTCAGCATCTGCCTGATGATAGTATTTAGGGAGCCAGTCAGGACGGGCACCGTCTATCTCGCACCACGGCTCAGGACCATAATGGTGTCCCCAGGCAAATATATGGTGAAGGCCGAGAGGCATCATATAATCGACTACAGCTTCACGGCTTTCCATCATCACTTCAGTCATTGGAGAGACAAATTCCTTGTCGGCAGTAAAAGTCTGCTCAAGCCATTCCTCGGCTATATCACGTGAAGCGAGTTCAGGATTCCAGGCCAAACGTCCGAAAGCGTACCAGTTGGACTGCGCAAGGTCATGGCCGCACCAATTGACATTATCCCCTATGTTGGCAACTCCGGCTACGGCTTTCAAATCAGCCGGCGCAAAGTATGAATAGAACTCTTTCCACATCGGAGCAAGATATGCCAGATGATTGGAATGTCCCAGATACTCCTGTGTTACCTGGAATTCCACCATGAGCTGCGTGTGTGGCATGGTGCCAAAAAGAGGGCTGTACGGTTCGCGTGGCTGGAAATCAATAGGTCCATTCTTCACCTGCACAATGACATTGTCCATGAACTGTCCGTCAAGAGGACGGAACTCAAGATAAGCCTGCTTCGCGCGGTCGTCGTCGGACGGGCTGTAAACGAAAGCTCTCCACATGACAATTCCGCCGTGAGGTTTCAGTGCTGCGGCAAGCATATTGGCACCTTCGGCATGCGTACGGTGATAATCGCACGGACCGGGCTGTCCTTCGGAATTGGCTTTCACAAGGAAGCCTCCGAAATCAGGTATAAGAGTATATATCTCATCAGCCTTTACTTTCCACCATTCGGCGACTTTACCATCAAGAGGATCGGCGGTAGCAAGTCCGCCAAGCTTGATTGGAGACGCAAAATTGACAGAAAGATATACCTTTATTCCGTACGGACGGAATACGTCGGCAAGGGCTTTCACCTTTATCAGATTATCTGAAGAAAGGACATCAGGCGAAGCGTTTACATTATTCAGAACTGTACCGTTTATTCCTATCGAGGCATTAGCACGCGCATATTCCGCGTATCGGGGAGAGACCACAGCTGGCAGTTCCTCCCATTTCCAGAGAGACTGTCCGGCATATCCGCGCTCGATGGTTCCGTCAGGATTGTCCCAATGATTGAGTACACGTATATCGAACGCCGGTTTCTCGCTGATGTCAAGATTCGAGCAATCGGCTCCGCAAGACTGCAGTCTGAGCAAATGATAAGTAGCATAGAGCAACCCCTTTTCAGAGACGGAGCTTAGAGTCGTCACGCCGTTACGTGTGCTGATTGTGTAGCCTTCGTTACCCAAGCTGTAATGTCTGCTGTCCGCCATAAGCTGCAATTCCACCTTTCCGCCTTTCCAGAACGAGGACAACTCCCCTACAGCCAAACGCACGGTAGGCGAATCAATCCTGGTTTCTATCTTCGCGGAGGAAGAGACAGTGTCATAGCGCAACCACAGACGGCTGCCATCCTCGGCACGGGATGTGACGGCGGCACCACATATCAACAAAGCTAATAGTACAGATTTCAACATGGATGTTTTTTTGAGAAGTTAAAGGAAGTTAGGGAAGTTATGAAAGTTAAAGACAATGCTAACTTCTGTAACTTCTCCATAACTTCTATAACTTCTCTAACTTCACCTTAAAGAAAAATCAATATCTCTGACCAAATTTACTTATATCATCACTGCCTTCGATAGTGATAATCTTTCCATTCTCGTCATACTCGAGCTCTACTACCTTAAGGCTGCGCAACCAAGTTTTTCCTCCTGAAGGGACACAGTCGTGATGGAACAGATACCACTTGCCTTTATACTCCGCGATAGAGTGATGAGTGGTCCATCCTACAACAGGAGTCAGAATCACGCCCTGATATGTGAAAGGTCCGTAAGGATTGTCGGCAACGGCATAACACAACAGATGAGTGTCGCCAGTGGAATATGAGAGATAGTATTTACCGTTGTATTTATGCATCCACGAAGCCTCGAAGAAACGGTGCGGGTCGCCTGCGGTAAGAGGTTTGCCGTCCTCACCAAGAATAATCACAGGACGCGGTTCCTCGGCGAATTCGAGCATGTTGTCCGCAAGTTTAACAACGCGGCTCGGAAGAGCAGGTTCGTCATCGGCCGGGAGATGAGGGTTTTCTATGGCCTTGTTGTCACGGTAACGCTGCAACTGTCCGCCCCATATACCGCCGAAATAGATGTAATGACTTCCGTCGTCATCGCGGAACACTGCCATGTCGATGCTGTAGCTGCCACGAACAGGGTCCGGCTGAGGGATGAAAGGACCTTCCGGTCTGTCGCCTATAGCAACACCCATACGGAAAATGTCGTTACGGTCTTTCAGAGGGAAATAGAGGTAATACTTTCCGTCCTTGCACGCTATATCGCAGTCCCAAAGCTGACGTCCCGCCCAAGGAATATCGGCCACACGCAGCGCTACGCCGTGGTCTGTAATCTCGCCGTGCATCACATCGTCTGTTGATAAGACGTGATAGTCGTTCATATCGAAATGGTCGCCATTGTCGTTTTCAGGGATTCCTGATTCACGGTCGTGAGACGGGTAAATATACAGACGTCCGTTGAACACATGAACAGACGGGTCTGCCATATAATCGGCAGGGAAAAGGTATCTTTCTTCTTTTTTCATAATCTTATTTTTTTAATTGTTGAAGTTTTTCAGGTGACGAGTTGACAAGGCTTTCCATCCGATGGAGACCTTGTCATCTTGTAACTGAAGCCCTGATGTCCTGTTATTTGTTGATAATCTCTTTCACAAAATCTTTCGGCTGATAGTCGCGGTCGAACAGCAAAGCATAATCCTTGCGTCCCGGAACAGGAAAATTGTTTTTCCATGAATCGCCGTCGCTCACGCCCCATGCTGTCACGCGGGTAACGATGTCGGCATGTTTCTCGAAGAGAGAGAAGAACTGTGCCATTCTCTCGTTCCACACCTTGCTGACAGAATCCGGCAACGCTTCCGGATAAGGATTCAATGATTTCCTGAACGCCACGGTATCAGAGATATTGGCGCTACGGCGAACTGTAGGCAGGGCACTCATCTCCCATTCGGTAATCATGACCTTAACGCCTGTAGAAGCGAACGCCAGCATGCTTTCCTCGAATTCATCGATTTCAGGATAGTCCATACCCATGTGTCCCTGCATACCCACGGCGTCGATACGCAATCCGCGTTCCTTAAGCGATTTCACCATTTTCACCACAGCGTCACGTCTGCCCTGTACGTTCATTCCGTAATCATTGTAATAAAGCTCCACGTCGGGGTCCGCTTCGTGAGCGTACTGGAAGGCCAATGGTATGAACTCCTCGCCAAGAATCTCATAGAACTTGCTCTTTCGATACGAGCCGTCTTCCACGATAGCCTCATTCACGACGTCCCAGCCTTTGATCTTTCCTTTATATCGCGTTACTACCGTAGTGATATGCTCTTTCATTCTTTGTTTCAGCACCTCTGGAGTAACGGTTTTGCCTTTATCGTCGAGGAAGAACCATGCAGGACACTGCGAATGCCATATCAGGCAGTGACCGGTAACCGTCAATCCGTTATCGACACCAAAATTTACGAACTTGTCGGCATCCTTAAAGTCGTACACACCTTCTTCCGGATGCACTTCCTCCATCTTCATACAGTTCTCCGCCACGATAGCGTTGAAATGTTTTTTTACGATTTTAATGGCCGAAGTGTCAATTCCGCCCGACTGCCAAACGTTAAGCGCCGTTCCGATAAGGAACTTATCTCCCACCGCGTCCTTCAATCCTTTTTCATTAACCACAGCCGTTGTGTTTCCCGCACAAGCGGCCATCACCGCGCCGCACACCGAGGCGGCCAAAATGTCTCTTAGTTTCATGGTATTTTAGTTGTTAGTTGATAATTATCAATAATCATTTCTGCTTCTGCGCACCTTGAGTTCGGCCTGCATCTTCTCGTTATATTCCTTACTGATAGGATAGAACAGCAGAGCAATCACTCCCACGAAGAAACATGCCGCCGGAATAAGGCTTGAAGAAAGCACTATGCCGTGAACAGCCGTTTCCGTCTGCGCTGAGCCCACTCCGGACACATATCCGAAGCCTGAAAGCAGGAAGCCGAGGATAGCGCCGCCCACACCCAGACCGGCCTTAAGTGCGAACACCACACCCGCAAACACGAAGCCCGTGGCGCGGCGGTAGTGAATGTACTCAGAATGGTCGGCCACATCGGCAATCATGGCCCACAACAATGGCACTGTAGGTGCGTATGCCAAACTCTTGAGGAAGTTAAGGGCAAACATCAATCCTATATTATCCTTCGCCGGGAAGTAGAACATGGCTGTAAATACGGCCGTAAGGGCGAGACAGACAATGAAAGTACGTTTCTTTCCGTACTTAGCCGCAAGAAATTCCGAGAGGAATATCACTCCAAAGAACTGCACTATGGCGCCCACCATATTGAATACTCCGAAGCCCACCTCGTAAGCCTTGTCGGGCGAATTGACTATAAGGCCGAAGGCGTTAAGAATGCTGTAGCCCACAGAATCGACCGGTTCGGCATAGGCGAGACCTATATTGTCAAGGAAAGCGTAGAGAGCTGCCGAGTCCACATAATTCTCGAAATAATAGTTCAT
Organism: Bacteroides caecigallinarum; assembly: GCF_016902295.1. Taxonomy (GTDB): domain Bacteria; phylum Bacteroidota; class Bacteroidia; order Bacteroidales; family Bacteroidaceae; genus Phocaeicola; species Phocaeicola caecigallinarum_A. The sequence continues at coordinate 27,746 of NZ_JACJLQ010000025.1, forward strand.
GGCGCTACCCCACATGGCAAGAGTGATGAACACGAATAGCGTAAGCACGAACATAGAGCGCCACGGAACGCTGCTGAACACATCCTTAATATCCTGGCGTGTATCGTTTTTCTGTCCGGCCGGAGGAGTTATGCGCTCCTTTGACGAGAAGAACACCACAAGCAGGAACACGAAGCCAACGGCCGCAAACAGCGAGATGGTACAGAGCCATCCGTGCGCCTTGTCGGCTCCCTCGGAGAATTTGCCCACGAGAGGCAGGGTGAGTCCCTGCACCACGAACTGCGCTATGGTGGAGAACACGAAACGTACGGAAGTGATACTTGTGCGTTCCTTGATATCAGCCGACATCACTCCGCCCAACGACGAATAAGGAGTGTTATTGAACGAATACATCGTCATGAGCAGTGTATATGAGATAGTGGCATAAAGAGCCACAAGGCCTTTGTCCTCGATTCCGGGATTGTAGAAGGCCAGCACATAGAACACCATAAACGGAAGGGCCGTCCAAAGAACCCAGGGGCGATATTTCCCCCATCGCGAATTGGTTCTGTCGGAAAGGATTCCTACAGTAGGATCGACAAAGGCGTCCACAATGCGGGCCACGAGCATCACTGTACCGGCTATGGCTCCCTCGAGACCGAATACGTCGGTATAAAACTTTGTCTGATAGATCATCATCATCTGGAAGACGAGGTTCGCCGAACAGTCTCCCAATCCATAGCCTATCTTCTCGGCCATGGAAACTTTTTGATTTGTTATATTCATGGTATGAGTTTATGAGTTTTTCAGTTTTTAAGTTTGTGAGTTATCAGTTACGGCCTTGACAAGTCTCTCTGCGGGTGTTTTCTTGTCCAGCGGATGGATGTCGTTCCATTCGCCCGTGTCGCTGTTCTTTATCAGAGTGGCGTTTCCGTCAGCCTTAACAGCTGCCGCCTGCTGCTTTCTCAGCTCCGCCCATGCCGCACGTCCCGGATCGTCGGGGGCGAGGAAATCGGCAAGCTCTATCACGTAAAAAGGAAGGTCGCTGCCGAAAGTACGCCGCCAGTCCTTCATCATTATCCCCAGCAGTTCGGCATATTCGCCCCAACGTCCCACGTTCGATTCTCCCTGATACCAGGCCACACCTTTGAACGTATAGTTCCTTATCGGATATATCATGCCGTTGTACAGCCCCACAGGAATGTTCTGAAATGTGGTCGATGACGGTGACGGAGGCATCTGAGCACCCACGCGGTATCTCCACTTGGAGCCGAGTGAGATTTCGCTGTCGCCGCATACAAGCTTATAGGGTTTCTCCCTGACGAACGACGGACGACCTCCGTAGCTGAACAGGCGCACCGTTATGCGATTAGTTCCCTCACGCAGGAGTCCGGCCGGAATATTGTACACACGCGGAGGATACTGATATGAGGTGGTACCGACGAAACGTCCGTTCACATACACGGAGTCAGCATCCACCATACATCCCAGACGCAACACCGCTTCCTTGCCGGCCCACGAAGATGGCAACTCCACATCCTGACGGAACCAGTGAGTGCCGTTAGCCGGACGCCCGCGTCTTGTGGCCCACTCCCTGTCAAACATGTCCACCGTTTCCCACGAGCTGTCGTCCAAGCTCTCGTCATACCACGGCATATCGCCGTTCACTCCCGGATCGGCCTCGTACAGCCGTCCGCTCCACGCCTGCTGCAACCTTCGCTCCGCGCGGGCCGTCTGCGCCGCCATGTCCGTGTCCTCATAAACCGATTTCAGATTCACGTATTCCGGAAAATCCGCCAGACCTTCTTCGCTTATCCATGCCTCTACGGGCGTACCTCCCCAGCTGGCATTCACTATCCCCACCGGTACGGAGGTTTTCTCCTGCAGGATTCGTCCGAAGAAATAACACAGAGCCGAAAATCCCTTCACATTGTCCGCCGTCATGGCTTTCCAGGGTTCAGGTTTCATGTTTTCAGAAGGGGCGCCAAACTCGTACGAATATGGCACCTTCAGATAGCGCACACGAGTGTTTTCGTACCCCTCCACCATATCGGCATACTTGTCCATCACCCTCGCCACCGTAAGCTCCATGTTCGACTGTCCGGAACAAAGGAACACGTCGCCCACCATTACGTCCTTAAGCGTCAGTTCGTTCACCCTCATAGCGTACGGCCCTCCGGCTTTCATGGGGCGCATCTCCACCGTCCATCGCCCGTCGGGTCCCGCAACGGCGTTTCCTTTTCTATTCGCTATACTGATGTTTATTTTCTCGCCCGGCGCGGCATATCCCGTCACTCGTATAGTCCTGTCCCTCTGAAGAACCATTCCGTCCGAAAAAAGAGGAGACAGCCTTACTCCGGCTTCCGAGACCATAGCCCCTACGGCCAAAGCTACCGTCAGCACAAGCCTGAGCAGCAAATGTTGTGTATTCATGTAGTTGTTCTGTTTATTGGTCTATGGCAAAGGTAGGAAAAAGGGAGGGGAAATATTTAACCAAATGATACCAAAGGTTTATGAGAGGTTACATAGGCTGAAATTATGTAACAAAAAGTTTACTATATGTTACATTATAATATATAGCGCTAAAAAGTCAAGATATAGCCGACCAGTCCACATTACGTTTCCTTATTTCCGCCAGTTGACGCCACACCACGGCATTCTCCGGTCTGACCGCCTGCGGATCATCGTCAATCAGTTTCCCGGCCACCTCACGCACGTACTGCAGCAACTGTCCGTCGCGTGCCAGATCGGCAATTTTCAGATCAAAAGCCACTCCGCTCTGCTGCGTTCCCTCAATATCCCCAGGACCGCGCAACTTCATATCAGCCTCGGCGATTTCGAAGCCATCATTAGTATCAACCATTATCTGTATTCTCTTTCTTGTTTCCTCCGACAGTTTGTATCCGGTCATCAAAATACAGTATGACTGGTCCGCGCCACGCCCAACCCTGCCCCGTAACTGATGAAGCTGAGACAACCCGAAACGTTCGGCATTCTCGATAACCATCACAGAAGCGTTAGGCACGTTCACACCGACCTCGATTACAGTTGTGGCTACCATAATCTGAGTGTCACATTGGGCAAAACGTCGCATCTCCGCATCCTTTTCCGACGGTTTCATCTTGCCGTGTACCTTACTTATCTTATATTCAGGAAATACTTCGCAAACAATCTTATAACCGTCCTCAAGGTTTTTGATATCCATTTTCTCGCTTTCCTCTATGAGAGGATAAACTATATATGCCTGACGTCCCATCCGTATCTGGCCGCGCACGAACTCATACATTGACGCGCGCATACTGTCAAACCTGTGAACCGTAGTTACAGGCTTCCTTCCAGGCGGCAATTCGTCTATGACCGACACATCAAGGTCGCCGTACAATGTCATGGCTAATGTACGCGGAATCGGAGTGGCAGTCATCACCAAGACATGAGGCAAAATCCTGTTCTTTGCCCACAACCTCGCCCTCTGCTCCACGCCAAAACGATGCTGCTCGTCAATTACAGCCAAGCCTAAAGAGGCAAAGACAACATTATCCTCAATCACCGCATGAGTACCCACAAGGATATGCACCTCTCCCGCTACCAACCCTTCGAGTATCTCCTCCCTTTTCCTGCCTCTCACAGAGCCGGTAAGCAATTCCACCCTGACATCCATCCCACCAAGGAAACGGCACAATGTCTCATAATGCTGCGAGGCAAGAATTTCAGTAGGAGCCATCATGCATGCCTGATAACCGTTATCAAGAGCTATAAGCATAGCCATCAGAGCCACAAGAGTCTTTCCGCTTCCCACGTCGCCCTGCAGCAGACGGTTCATCTGACGTCCGCTACCCATATCGCGACGCATCTCGCGTATCACCCTCTTTTGTGCCCCGGTAAGGCTGAAAGGAAGATATTCGGAATAGAAAGTGTTGAATTTGTCGCCTATCTTACCAAAGACAATACCACCGAAGCGGTTTCTTCTCTCGCGCGAATATCTCAGGATATTAAGCTGTATATAGAACAATTCCTCAAACTTCAGCCTGTATCGGGCTTTTCTGAGAAGCTCAGGATTTTTCGGGAAATGCACATTCAGCAACGCTTCGGACAGCGACATAAGCCCATGAGAAGCAAGGATAGCGGGACTAAGCGTTTCTTCCAGAGTCTCACCATCAATGACATGAAAAAGATTCTCCATGAGTTTCTCCACCGCGCTCGATGAGAAATTCATGCGTTTCATCTTCTCTGTGGTGTTATAGTACGGTCTCAGCCCCATTGACGAGAGAGACATTCTGTCGGCCGGATCAATATCCGGATGAGCGATGTTTATGCGTCCGCCGAACACTGTAGGCCTGCCGAATACGATATATTCCTCATGACACTTATATTTCCCGGCAATGAACTTTATTCCCTGAAACCATACAAGGTCCGCCACTCCGGTACCATCCGAGAAATGTGCCACCAGCCTGCGTTGGCGTCCCTCACCAAAGGTCTCGAAGCTCAAAATCTGACCTTTCAGCTGTATGTACGGCATAGAACCGTCAATTTCCCCCACACGGTATATACGGCTTCTGTCCACATATTTATACGGGAAATGATACAGCATGTCCCTGAAGGAACGGATACCCAATTCCTTCTCCAGAATTTCCGCCCTGTGCGGCCCTACACCGGGGAGGAACTTGACATCGCGTGAGGACAGAGACAACATATTCAAAGCATAGCCTTAGCAACAATCATATCAAAAGGAGTAGTAATCTTAATATTTTCCCTATTGCCTTCGGCCAAATCAATTTTGCGCCCCATAGCTTCAACTACAGACGCGTCGTCAGTAAAATCCGTACGGTATTCGCACGAATATGCCTTCCTCAGCATAGAGGCAGGAAAAACCTGGGGAGTCTGTACAAGACGATAAGAACTTCGTGGCACAGTAACACTGAGTCCGTCTTGCCCTACTTTTCTCAATGTCTCCACCACATCGACTACAGGCACAACAGCCTTACCGCCGGCCGCCATATCAAAACAACGGCCTATCACATCATAGGAGACGAACGGACGTACCCCATCATGCACAGCAACCACAGAATCGTCTGTATCAACAAGAGAAAGTCCGTTCCTCACAGAATGGAAACGGGTCTCACCGCCATCGGCAATACAATGAGGAACACTGAAAGAATGCTCATCGCACAATTTCTTCCAGAATTCCTGATGATCATGCGGAAGCACCAATATTATGTTTATATCATTAGAGAAAGAATAAAACTTCTCCAGAGTGTGCATCAACACAGGCTTGCCGGCAAGAGGAATGAATTGCTTAGGCAGACTACCGCCCATCCGCAATCCTTTTCCACCAGCCACAATGATAACGTATCGCTTCATCATGCGTACAGCATACCTTTTCTTACTTCGGCAGCTTTCACGGCTCCGGCAAGTTTTTCAAGGATGGCAAAACCAAATTCAGCGGCAGCCGCAGGCCCCTTGCCAAGAATGAAGTTATCAACCGTTTCTACCATATTGCCTGTATATTCGGCTCCTTCAAGATATTTGTCAAATCCCGGATAACAGGTAGCCTTCCTGCCTTTCAGCAAGCCACGTTTTCCATATACCATCGGAGCCGCGCATATGGCCGCAAGAGGTTTTGCCTCTGCCGCAAATGTCATTATCAACTTATCCAAAGCTTCACAAGCGTCGAGATTAGTAGCTCCAGGCAGTCCTCCCGGCAGGATTATCATCTGCACATCACCGGCAGAAATCTCATCAATGACAGCATCGGCCACAACAGAAACGCCATGCGAGCTTTTAACTATTCTTTCTGATGACACCGATACAGTTATGGCATCTATACCGCCACGGCGCAAAATATCCAATGGCAACAATGCTTCGGATTCCTCAAATCCTTCTGCAAGAAAAATTACTGGTTTCATGATATTCAATTATATAATTAAGAATTTCATCATCTTAGTCTGAAATAATATGTAATAGTACCGCTCTGATTGTCAACACCATCCACAGCATTAAAGCGCGCTTTGCGTGCAGCGTCTTCGGCAGCCTTTCTAAGAACAGGATTTACGGTATTTGTACGCTTGTTGATACTTGTACTTATTACCTGACCGGAAGGATTCACCACTATTGTCACCACTACACGTCCTTCTTCCTGAACGTTATATACCGGCACTGGCAATCCACCTTGTCCCAGGCTTCGTCCGTTCAGATCGAAAGTTCCATAACCGCCCATACCGGCCATACCGCCTGTCTGACTGTTACCGTCCGGACGACCTTCATTACCATCGCCTGTTGCTGCCGTACCTTTGCTCCCCATCTGGGCTCCTTTTCCAAAAGCTCCGGCAATCTTGTTTGCCGCCGCTTCGGCAGCCGCTTTTTCTGCTTCAGCACGTTTTTCGGCTTCTGTTTTCTCCTTAGGCAATTCTTTTTTCTGTTCATTGACCTTGTCAGGAGTAACTTTCACAGCAGTTTCGGTCTTCTTCTTTTCCTGCGGTTTTTCCTCCTTCACCTCCAGCGAAGGTTCATCCTGCTGGGTTATCATAGGTTGTCGTACATCGGCAGCAGGTACACTTTCGCTGGTAACAGTCTGTTCTGGCTTCGGCATGACATCAACTTCAGTCATGGTATATTGTCCACCATTGCCCTGCGCCATATCCGTGTCACCCATCATGACAGGCACACCACCCTCTTCCTGCTTTTCAGGCATAGCCATATCAAGCAGCAGAAGCATAACCACCACCAGCACATGCACAGCTATAGTACCTACTATTCCTATCGTTTTACTTCTTTTCATTTCCTGTCAGGTCTTCTTGTGGCAAGCACCATTTTAAAATGATTCTCATTGGCAATGTTCAGTACACCTACAATTTCTCTGTAAGGCACAGACTCGTCGGCATAAAGCGCCACATACATTTCGGGCTCTTTCTCAGCACATTGCTGTAGAAATCCCGCAACCTCGTCAATAAACAGCAGCATCTCGTCCTCATTGCCGAAAGCCCCGTAATAATTCAAATTCTTGTCTATAATAATCCTAACCATTGGCTTTGCCGAAGTCTGTTGCGATCCCTGGGGAAGCAATACCTTGATGGCATTGGGCGAAACCATGGTAGAAGTAATCATAAAAAATATCAGCAACAGGAATATCAGGTCAGTCATTGACGACATACTGAATCCCGGCGATACTCTTTGTCTCCTTTTAAGCGCCATAAAATCAATTCTCCTTTGGTTCGTTCAACAAATCCATAAAAGCCATAGTTCGTGCCTCCATCTGACTGACCACCTTATCTATTCTATAGACTAAATGATTATAGGCGAACATAGTGATGATACCTACCACAAGGCCTCCTACGGTAGTAATCATGGCTTCATATATCCCCCCGGACAACAAAGCGATATCAATATTATTGCCGGCATTCGCCATATTCCAGAAGGCTTGCACCATACCGGTAACAGTACCAAGAAACCCTATCATAGGCGCACCGCTCGATATTGTAGCCATTATAGACAACCCGTTCTCAAGCTTTGCCACCTCAATATTTCCGGTATTTTCTATTGCGGCCTGGACATCGGCTACAGGATGTCCCATACGCGAAATTCCCTTCTCAATCATTCTTGCAGAAGGAGTATTCGCAATACGGCAATAATTGATGGCCGATTTCACCTCCCCCGTACGTATATAATCGCGTATCCTGTCCATAAACAGAGGGTCTTCCTTAGCTGCACGACGGATAGTGAAAGCACGTTCAAAGAAAATATAGAAAGCGATGACAGACATGACAGCCAATACAATCATAATCCATCCGCCCTTGCATGCCATATCCCAAAGATTCATTTCAGGCTCGCCCTGAACCACCGGAGTAAGAACCGGATTAGCTCCGGACATTGTGTCGGCAGCAATCTGTGCAGCTGCCAGTAAAGTTGATGTAAACATGTGTTTATTAATTGTTAGATGTTAATTCTTAAATATCAGTTGTTATTTACAACAGACATTTCTTATATTCTTCAATAGTTTTTTTCAATCCCAAATACAAAGCATCACAAATAAGCGCATGCCCAATAGAAACTTCATCAAGCCATGGAATATTACGATGGAAAAAGGCTAAGTTTTCCAGACTCAGATCATGTCCGGCATTCAGTCCCATTCCCAATTTTCTGACCACACGGGCAGCCTCAACGAATGGCGCGACAGCCTCTTCCGGATTCTTTCTGTAACCACTTGCGTATGGTTCTGTATAAAGCTCAACTCTGTCAGCCCCGGCACGCGCAGCATATTCTATCATCTCTGTATCAGTACCTACAAATATGGAAGTTCTGATACCGGCGCCTCCAAACTTGTCCATAAGTTCAGTAAGGAAATCAAGGTTGGCTTTCGTGTCCCATCCTGAATTTGATGTTATCTGGTCAGGTGCGTCAGGTACTAATGTAACCTGATGTGGCTTGACCTTCATCACCATATCTATAAAATCAGCTGAAGGATATCCCTCAATATTAAATTCCGTTCTTAAGAGAGGACGAAGAGCATACACATCACGATATTTTATATGTCTCTCGTCCGGTCGTGGATGAACTGTAATGCCTTCGGCTCCAAACGCCTCGCAGTCAAGTGCAACCTTTTCAACGTCGGGGTTATTGCCTCCACGGGCATTACGCAAAGTAGCTATTTTGTTTATATTTACACTTAGTTTGGTCATAATTGATGATTTTTATATCTTTGCATAACAGAATGCAAAGTTAGCAGGTTTTATTATAAACCAACCAACATGCAGGTTAAAAAAGATTGATAACAAGCTACACTTTATACAAAAGGACATGAAATTTGCAATTTTCGGGAATACATATCAGGAGCACAAATCGGCACATATCACTCACTTACTTAAAATTCTGCGTAAAAAAAACGCTGATATATGTATAAGCCATGAATTCTATGAATTCCTAAGGATACATACTCAAACCGACCTGAGCGACCTGGAGATTTTCGACAGAAACAATTTCACGGCCGATATGGCATTAAGTATAGGAGGTGACGGAACTTTCCTGAAAGCAGCAAGCCGTGTAGGTGAAAAAGAAATACCAATTTTAGGAATAAACACCGGACGTCTCGGATTTCTTGCAGCCATTTCACCTGATGAAATGGAAGAGACTTTCGATGAGATATATCAAGGCAAATTTATTGCCGAGCCAAGACGGGTATTGAAGCTGACATGCGAAAACAATATACTGAAAGGAAATCCTTACGCTCTGAACGAAATAGCTGTTCTAAAAAGAGACAGCTCGTCTATGATAACTATCAAAGCTTACGTAAACAACGAACTGCTTAACATTTATCAGGCCGACGGTTTGATTGTGGCAACGCCTACAGGTTCCACAGGATACTCATTAAGCGTAGGTGGCCCGATAATGGTACCACAAAGCGGTACGATAAGCATTACAGCCGTAGCGCCTCACAGCCTTAATGTAAGACCGATAGTATTACGCGACGATTGGGAAATAGCGCTTGAAGTAGAAAGCCGCAGCCATAATTTTCTGATAGCGGTTGACGGCAGGAGTGAAAGTTGTCATGAAGAAGCGCGACTGATAATAAAAAGAGCCTATCACTATATAAAGATAGTAAAACGCTGTAACCACACATTTTTCAATACACTAAGAGAAAAAATGATGTGGGGAGCAGATAACAGAATATAAAGATATAAAAAAAACGGACTAAATAACATTAGTCCGTTTTTTTATATTATTCAAATATCATCCTTATTGAACAGAATCTTGGAGTCACATCCGATTTTCCTCGAACAATCTTCACCTCCCATTCGGAAGCCTTAAGCAATTCTTTTGGCAACTTCAACGTCTGCAAAGCGCTGCCTCCATTTATATCGCCTACCTTAAGACCGTTCACGTACAGTTCAGCATCTCTTGAACCGTCTGCAAAAGAATTAATCATCACCGCATTAACCGGTTTACCGTTAGACTTCATCTTATAAGAGAACCATCCTTTGGTTTCACGCCACGGTGTACCCTGCTCACTACCTATCACAGAGTTCTCCATTTGTATAAAATGATCACTCTCAGGCTGTTGCTCTCCACATGCAACTATATCGGCTGTGATATTCTGTAGTCTTACACGCTCTGCTTCAAGTCGTGCAAGTTCGTCCTGTCTTTGTTTCAACTCGTCTTTAGAAACAAGTTCCCAATAAATCATATATCTGCATTCATGAGTTTTATAGAATGGTTTCAATATCATTCCATCATAACTTGAAGGATATGTACCGGACAAACTGAACTCAAGCTTGTCAGCACTTACTTTTTTCAAATTTGCAAGAAGGTCTTTTTCTTCACCAACTATGACAGGCATATTCTGCAACGGGAACTGTGGACCTGAAGCGATATGTCCACCCCTGCTTTCATCAGCAAACTGTCCGTCAAGTCTCTCCTTACCCAAATCGGCTGCAAGAACAACAGGTCCGTACATAAACGAATAATATGCAGAATGATCAGGAAGCTGAACAGCACGCAACTCCATGGGCAAAGCCATCTCAACAGTATCACCATTCTTCCATTTTCTTTCTATTGTATAATAATCATCATTAAGTGAAGCCTCAGCTTTTTCGCCGTTAATCAGGAAATATACCTTTTCCTTATTAACCCACTCCGGACAACGGAAACTGATTTTCATCTTCTTTGCCTTTCCAGTTTCAATTCTGATTTTAGTATTTTCCTTCTCAGGAAAAGCCGTTTCCTGTACAAACTTGATTCCTTCTTCCTTCCAGTCAAGTACTGAAGGTATAAACATATTTACAATAAGCTCATTATCATGCGACGCATATATCATCTCACCATATCTCGCATGGTTTTCCATACCAGAACCCACACAACACCAGAAACTGTTCTGAGGTTGAGAATATACTCTGTAATGTCCGGAACGCATTGGAGTAAAATAGACCAATCCTCCCTGGACAGGGTTCTGAGTTGACAATATATGATTATACAAGGCACGTTCATAATAATCCATATAATCAGCGTTTCCAGATGTCTGGTAAAGCATTTTTGTCAGTCGTAGCATATTATATGTATTACATGTCTCAGGGCCCTGCTCGCTTGTCATCATACTTGAAAAATCTTCCGACTTATGAAAATGTTCCCTTACACTGTTTCCACCTATTGACACACTTCTGTTGTTCACTACTGTATTCCAGAAGAACTCCGAAGCATCACTCCAGTCCTGATTGCCTTCCAGATCTGCAATTCTTTTGAAACCTATCACTTTAGGTATCTGTGTATTTGCATGCATTCCGGTAAGCACATCTTTCTTTTCGACAAGCGGATTAAGCACAAACCTATGAGAAAAACGTTTTGCCAGGTCAAGATACTTTTCATCGCCTGTAATAGCATATACATCGGCAAAAATTTCATTCAGACCTCCGTGCTCACTTCTCAACATATCTTGTATCTGTTCATCAGTAAGTCCGGAAACGACATTCATCATCCAGTCTGTAAGACCTATCAACATGTCTTTCGCTTCTTCCTTACCGCCTACCAGATAAGCATCTCTCAAACCGGCATAAGTCTTATGAATATTATAAAGCGGAACCCACCTATTGTTCAATCCGAAAGGATTAGCGTCAATCTTTCCTTCCTTAATTTCCTTCCATATAGCTTTTCCTGCAGGAACTCCACATAAGTAACCGTTGCCGGAGGCATCCTGACAGCGTTTTAATTCAGAAAGGAAATAATCAAGTCTTCTACCTATTTCTTCATCACCCGTAGCCGCATACATGTATGACAACGCAGAAAGATAATGACCGCCAATATGACCGTCGAGTCCAGTATTTTCCCAGTTTGGATAATTCTCAGCATTAGGCTTCAAACCTGCTTCCTTCATATAAGGAGCAAGGAGTCTGTCTGGATTCAACCCCATCAGATAACTAATATCCAAATCTTCGGCATGCTTAAATACGCCGGATGTCAGTCTCACTTCATCGACAGGGAATGTTTTTACTTTTTGAGGCAAACTCGCTTCTGCACTTACAGAAGCCATTAGCATTAATCCTAAAAGATACAATTTACTCATGTCTTTCAATTATTTATACAGTTAACTTTCAATGGTGGCAAATATACGAATAAGTGTACAATACACAACATAAAAACAATAAAAAATACAGTTCCAAACGAAAAGTTCTATAACTCTGATAAATAAAAAAATTACGGCCGTATTTGATTTCAAATGTACTGTCATTCAAATTTAAACAACAGGTCATTTTAAATAACAATATTTCGCTCAGTTTGTTAATAATATCTAAACATGATATTGGTAGTCTTGTTTTATAAAATTTAAAGCATACATTTGCAGTGTACTAATCAACTAATACACTAAAACAATATAATTATGGACACATCAATGATTAAAGCCGAACATCTCACCTTTGGATACGGGAAAAACAAACAGGTGTTCAATGATTTCAACCTCGAAATAGAAAAAGGGAAAATAGTAGGCCTGCTCGGAAAGAACGGAACAGGTAAATCTACTCTGCTGTATATCATCTGCGGATTGCTCAAGCCTTCTCACGGGAATGTAACCATAAAAGGTATAGACATCAGAAGACGTCTTCCGCAGACTCTGTCGGACATTTATCTGGTTCCTGAGGAATTCGACCTGCCTAACTTGTCTATTAAACAGTTCGTAAAGCTGAACAGCGGTTTCTATCCTAATTTCAGCAACGAAACTCTAAGCACTTGCCTCAACGATTTTGACCTCGGAATGGATATCAACCTCGGCGAACTCTCCATGGGACAGAAGAAGAAAGCGTATATGTGCTTCGCTCTTGCCACAAACACTTCTCTCCTGCTCATGGACGAACCTACAAACGGACTGGACATTCCGTCGAAAAGCCAGTTCAGAAAGGTTATAGCGTCGGGAATGACAGACGAAAAGACTATCATAATCTCTACCCATCAGGTAAGGGATATAGACAGGTTGCTGGATCACATAACAATAATAGACGATACTGATGTACTGCTGAACAAATCGGTAAAGGAAATTACAGACAAGTTATACTTCTGCGAACAAAGCATGAACGAGCCTACCGACGGGGCACTGTTCATTCAACCATCTGTACAAGGCAACAGCATCATTATGGAAAACAGATTCGGTGAGGAAAGCCCTATGAATCTGGAAGTACTTTTCAATGCCATGCTGACCGAAAGAAGCAAGATACAGGAAGTTTTCAATAAATAAGTAAGGAGGGACAATTATGACAACAAATATAAATTTCAGTTTTACAAGACTCATGGCGGTAATGAAACGCGACATGATTGAGAATTGGAAAACCAACATGTACAGGCTTATAGGAGTTTATACAGGTGCGGCTATGGCTTTCCTGTTCGGAATGAACGGCATATTATCAAGTAACAGAGGTGAAACAGGAGAAGCACAATATGCAGGTTTCTGCGATACCTTTCATTCTATACTGATATTCGTAATATTCTTTTATCTTATGATATGTGCCTCAAGAATAATGGAAGTGATGAATACGAAGAACAAACGTATCTCGTATATGATGCTCCCGGCAACAATCGGAGAGAAGTTCATAAGCAGGGTGATATATGTATGTATTACTTCTATGATAATATTTTTTGTGGGACTGTTTCTTGCCGAACTAACCAGACTCATTCTACTCCCCCTGTTCGATGCGCCGGAAGAGTTTTCTCGCTTTTGTCTGTTTGATATAATGTCAGTTTCATTAGACGACACAATACGCATTAACCCTGGATTATATACAGAAAGACAATCTGCCGAGATTATATCTTATCTGTTTGTCATTTCAAACTGTTTATGGAGCCACTCAATCTATATTTTGGGAGGTACATATTTCAGAAAACATCCTTTTGTAAAAACATGGGGAATAATGATGGCATTATTTGTCATTGCCGCATACATATTTGGAAATCTAATCAACATAATGTCGTATTTTTCCATAGACCTGACAGATGAAAGATTCTGGATCAAAGCACAGACATTATTCACTACGATAAGCATCGTCTTCCTTGTTCTCGCAGTTATTAACTGGGCTCTGAGTTATCATTTGTTTAGAAATTCACAAATCACCGATAGAAAACTGTTCACATGATGAAATTTAAGGAATCGAAATCAATATATTTGCAGATTGCAGACAGAATTATGGACGAAATTCTTCATGACACATACAAGGAAGAAGAACGAATACCGTCCGTAAGGGAGTATGCCGCAATGGTGGAAGTGAACGCGAATACAATGATGCGCACTTACGACTATCTGCAGGGGATGGAAATAATATATAATAAAAGAGGTATAGGGTATTTCGTAGGCGAAGGCGCAAAGGATAAAATTCTTTCGTCCAGAAAAGAGACCTTCCTGAACGAGGAACTGCCGGAAATGTTCCGCACGATGAGAATTCTTGGTATATCCGGACCGGAAATATCAGCTCTCTACAAACAATTCCTGAAAGATAACAACAAATAAAAGAACTATAAACCAATAATATAAAACAAAGGAAACCATGAAACTAAACAGCAAACTTTCAATACTAATTATCAGTGCTGTAACTTCTCTTACAGCCACGTCTTGCATGATTAGCACCGCAACAAGCAAAAATGAAGCTACTTCAATATACGATGTGAATACATCATACAAATCATTAAGCGTAAGAAGCGCTATAAAAGTGGAGTACAGACATGATATTGACAAACTTCAGATTATTGCCGACTCTTCTATCCTTTCCAAAATAAAAGTAAATTACGATGAAGACGATATTGAAATTTACGCTTCAAGCTTTAAAAGTCCTTTCAATGTTACCGCATTGGTTCCGGCAAGCAAGGAACTGGAAAACATTGAAATAGAAGGGGCTTCATCATTCAGCTCCGACAAAGAGATTGAGGCGGAAAAACTTGACATTGAAGTGTCGGGGGCATCGAAATTCAATGCAAATATAAACTGCCAGTCGCTTAAAGCCAGCGTCAGCGGGGCATCATCTGCCAGTATAGGAGGTGAAGCCATGAATGCTGAGATAAGTGTAAGCGGAGCATCGAAATTATCATCGGAAAATCTGAATACCGATTATGCGGATATCGACATAAGCGGCGCCAGCAAGGCTGAAATAATATGCAACAAGAATATTACAGGAAATGTGTCGGGAGCATCTAAACTTTCATTCGGCGGCACAGCCAAATCTGACGTGTCAACAAGTGGAGCTTCTAAAGTATCAAGAAAATAAAATCAAAATAAAATGTCATCAAATGTCTTTAGAGGATTTATATGTATCCTCATATGCCTTACCACAGCTACTGCATTCGCACAAAAGCAAAGTGGAATATATTCTGTAAAAGGAACCTTAGTTGACTCACTTCTTAACGAAAGCGAGCCATACGCCACAGTGAGAATCTCAAGTGCGGCAAATCCTGAAGAAAAAGTAAAACTTTCAGTCACCGACGAAAAAGGACGTTTCAACGAGAAACTGTCCGAGCCGGGGGACTACGTAATAACTCTCTCATCGGTAGGAAAGAATACCGTAAAAAGAAACTTTACATTAAGTACAAGCAAGAAATCTGTTGACCTCGGAACGATTTTCACTTCCGAGGCAACGGAAATGCTCAAGGGAGTGGAAGTGGTGGCACAGAAACCTCTCGTGAAAGCTGAAATAGACAAGATAACCTACAGCATGGAGGACGACCCGGACTCAAAGACAAACACCACACTGGAGATGCTCAAGAAAGTACCTCTCGTGACAGTTGACGGCGAGGACAACATACAGGTGAACGGTTCAAGCAGCTTCAAGGTACACGTAAACGGAAAGCCCAACACTCTGATGAGCAATAATCCGAAAGAGGTGTTGAGAAGCCTGCCTGCAAACAGCATCAAGTCGATTGAGGTTATAACCGAACCCGGAGCTAAATACGATGCCGAAGGTATCGGAGGTATTCTGAATATCATTACCACTGACACCAAGATGCAGGGATATAATGTCACACTCGGTGGCAGGGCAAGCAATCAAGGCTTTTCCGGCTATGGCTACGGTACTGTACAGGTGGGAAAGTTTACCGTATCAGGCAACTATTCGTACAACTACAGCACACAGCCACGCAGTTACTTCAGTTCCGGACGCGAAGACTATACATCGGACACAAACAAATATCTAAACAGTGAAGGTTCTTCGAAAAGCAACGGTAATTTCCAGTTCGGTAATCTGGAAGGAAGTTATGAGATTGACACATTGAACCTGATAACATTCTCAGCCAATATGTTCGGAGGCAAGTTCAAGACAAACAGCAATTCAGAAAACCGTATGCTGAACAATATGGAAGAGATGACATACCGATACAATACACTGAACAAATCGACAAGCGGTTTCGGTAATGTAGGCATTAACTTCGACTATCAGCACTCATTCAAGACCAAAGGCGAATATCTCACCATATCGTATAAGTACAATGATTCTCCAAACAACAGCGAATCTACTACAGAATATATGGATATGGAAAATGTTCCTTTCTCTCTGGAGAACCAGTATTTCGACAATGACGCACACACTGCGGAACATACAGGACAGATAGACTACGTAAACCCGATAAACGACAAGCACTATATTGACGCCGGTATGAAATACATCTATCGTCTGAACGCGAGCGACAGCAAATATTTCATCCAGCAAAGTGACGGCTCGATGCTTCAGGACAATAACATGTCAAGCATATTCGACCAGGGACAAAGCATCGTCGCAACATACGCCGACTATCAGCTGAAACTGAAGAAATTCGGTTTCAAGGCAGGCGTGAGATACGAACATACGTTTATGGATGTGAAATACGACCTTCAGCCTGAACGCAACTTCAATGCCGGTTTCGATGACGTTGTTCCTACAGTGAACATGTCGTATATGCTTGGCACGACATCCACCCTGAAAGCGAACTACAACATGCGTATCAACCGTCCGGGTATATGGTATCTTAACCCATTCCGCGACGAAAGTAACCCGACATCGGTAAGCTACGGTAATCCGGATCTGGATACAGAAAAGGCACATATCATTGGATTGACTTTCAGCTCATTCACTGCCAAATTCAGTGTAAACGCAAACCTGAACTATACGTTCACTAACAACGGTATAGAAAGCTATTCCTTCATGGAAGACGGTATCCTGAATAATACCTACGAGAATGCCGGAAAGAAACAAATCACCCGCCTGTCGTTGTGGATGAACTGGAATCCTGGAAACAAGACAAGAATATCAATAAACGCATCCGGCTCTTACTCGGACTACAGCAGCGATATTCTTGATACCAAAAATTCCGGTTTCAACGGGAACGTATTCGGGAACATACAGCAGACTCTTCCGTGGGACCTACGCCTTAGTGTTTACGGAGGTGGAAGTACGCCATACATAACTCTGCAGGGAAAAGGCTCGTCATATTACTATTACGGTCTGGGACTGACACGCTCGTTCCTGAAAGAAAAGAGATTGAGCATTTCGCTGTCCGCGAACAACATTTTCAATAAATACAATACTTACGAAAGCAATACACTTACTGATACATTCCGCTCATGGAACAAAAACAAATACTATAACTTAGGTTATGCCCTCAGCATAAGCTGGAGGTTCGGCGAACTGAAAACTCAAGTAAAGAAAACGAGTCGTACCATCAACAATGATGATGTGAAATCAGGCGGAAGCAGCTCTCAAGGCTCTTCTACCGGAGGACAAGGAGGAATGTAATAATAACTGGAGTTAAAGGAGTTAAAGAAGTTAAGGAGTTAAAGAAGTTAAGATTATTTTACTACCTTATTCTTTAACTTCTATAACTTCAATAAATTCTATAGGTTCTAAAAAATGACAATATATATAATAATAGGAACAATAGTAGGCTGCATCTTGGGAATCATTATTGGTCACCTGATTTCTGCAAGAAAATCGGGTGTACTGCAATCGCAACTGAAAATGCAGCAGGAACATTCAGCCGAGTTGTTAAGGAACGAACAGACCAAAGCAGCCCAACAAGCAGAAAATCTGAGACAAAACATACAGAAACTGCAGGACAAGCTGGACGAGAACGCACGTCTGCTGAACGAGGCTTACACGGTTTCGGCATCTCTGAAAGCAGAGAACCGTAATATGGCAGAGAAGCTGGAAAATCAGAAGGAAGAGATTGCAGCTATGCACAAGCAGTTCAATCTTGAGTTCGAGAACATAGCCAACAAGATTTTCCAACAGAAGACTGAGACGTTCAACAAACTGAGCGCCGAAAGCCTCAGCAGTCTGCTAAAACCTTTCGGCGACAATCTGAACGAGTTCAAGCATCAGGTGGCAGAGGTATATGAAAAGGAATCGAAACAACGTTTCTCACTCGAGGACAGAATAAAGGAACTCGTCCTGCTGAACAAACAGATAAGCGATGACGCCAACAACCTGACAAAGGCCCTGAAAGGTGACTCGAAGATGCAGGGCAACTGGGGCGAAATGATACTGGAAACGATACTTGAAAACTCCGGTCTGCACGAAGGCGAGGAATATTTCCGTCAGGAGTTCCTGAAAGACGAGAACGGCGAGTATCTGAAAAACGAGCAGGGACAGCGACTTCAGCCGGATGTGATAGTAGTCTATCCGGATAACCGACACGTAATAATCGACTCCAAAGTATCGCTCACAGCATACGCCGGATATATAGTAACAGACGACAAGACAGAGAAAGAACAGTATCTGAAAGAGCATCTGCGCTCGGTAAAGGCTCATATAGACGAGCTGAGCAAGAAAGACTATTCCAAATACAACGTATCAGCGCTGGACTTCGTAATGATGTTCATCCCCAACGAACCGGCTTACGTGCTGGCACTTCAGGCGGACAACAATCTGTGGAATTATGCTTATCAGAAAAAGGTTGTACTGATGAGTCCCACAAACCTGATTGCAGCTCTCAGACTGGCTCTCGACTTGTGGAAACGCGAGTATCAGGAAAAGAATATCCAGGAGATAGTGAAACGCGGAACTGCACTCTATGAGAAGATGGCAGGATTTGCGGAGACATTCGAAAAAATCGGTGATGCGATAAACACTGCAAATACGGCATACGGCAATGCGCGCTCGCAGCTTTCGGAAGGAAAAGGGAATCTCATCCGTCAGGCGGAAATGCTTAAGGAACTTGGTATTACTCCGAAAAAGAATATTCCTTCCAGACTGCTGGATGAGAAGTAATTTAAGTTCCGGATTTAATATTCCTCTGGTAGTTAAGAAGTTATATAAGTTATCACTTTGCTCGCTTAGTTAGAAATTAAAAAGGAAATCGCCGATAGAACTGTCTTTTGGCCTTTAACTTCTAAGCCCGCATATCGGGCGATAACTTCTTCTAACTACTTTAATTCCTAAAAAAACATACATTTCTTGGAGCTGACTACAGTCGGCAATGCTGCCGACTATAGTGGGCAGAGCTGCTGACTATAGTGGGCAATGCTGCCGACGATGGTCGGCACCAAAAAACACGAGGTTATTACTCTTTACGCAATTTAGCATCATTACTTTTGTTCTGAATTATCTGAAAGAACTTTCATCTGACATTGCTTGCAGTCAAACTCCAATCGGAAACGTCTGCCATCGGAACTTACAAGATAATAAGGCTCGCGGAAAGGCGAACGTACCTTGTGATGTACCGGACACCAGCCCATACTGTAGCGGATACAATGCTTGCAAAACATCAGAACAGCATCCTTAGGCGGTTCCTTTTCGAATGCCGGCATTACTTTCAGTACTCCGTGGTTCTTGTAAAATTCGGCAGCAGAGCTGTTCATCACATTACCTAAATATGTAAGCGTACCGACAGGGAACTTAGCTTTGCTTTCCTTCATGCGGAACACCTCCCGGTTATAGTTTATCTTACGCACCTCAAGCAATTTCTCAACAGCATTACGTCTGAGTTCAGACAATTCGGAAGACGGGATAAACCAGTTATCAGAGAAATCTATACTGATATTCTTTGCCTCAAACGGAGTATTACCAAGCTTGCCCAACTGGTTCTTCAGATTGTCTGTCTGAGGAGTACGTGCATGTTCTTTCGCACGCTGCAGCGTGATAGACACACTATTGTCGTCCTCGTCAGTAAGGCTCAATGTAAATCCAAAGCTGTTTTCAGCCAGACATATATCAACGGCAATTTTTCTCTCGGCCGATTTTTTCTGCATCTGTTTTTCAAATTCCTGATCGAAGTTACGATACAGACGCATCTTTGGTTTCAGCTTTGGCATATCCTGCGGGAAAAGTTTGTTGTTTTCCACACGGTTCACCCTGAATCCCTGCAGACGCCCGTTCTCGTCTATGTAGCAAAGGCCGTCGCCATTATTGAACGACTTCACGCCTGCCACAGTGAAATAGTTTCCTCTGATTTCCTTAACCGTACCTACCTCCTCACCCAGCGATTTAGGAGTGCTGAACGAGAATATTCCCGGATTACGTCCGCGAAGGAAATAATCGGTAAATCCGCGGCTGAAACTCTTGTCGAGCTGCGGAGTGAATGTAGTCTTCACCGTACCTGACGATGCCCTGACATACTCTTTGCGATATTTGAATATGGCATCAAGCTTCTGACGGTAATATGCAGTGACGTTCTTTACATACGACACGTCCTTCAGACGGCCTTCAATCTTCAGCGATGTTGCTCCGGCATCGAGCAAAGATTCGAGATTGTCACTCTGATTCATATCTTTAAGAGACAGAAGATGTTTGTTCTGCTCTATCATCCTCCCGTTAGAATCCACCAAATCGAAGGCAAGACGGCAGAACTGGGCACATTCGCCACGATTGGCGCTACGTCCGTAACACGCTTGGCTTACATAGCACTGACCGCTGTAACTCACACATAAAGCCCCATGAACAAACACTTCAAGAAGTGTATCAGGACAGGTATCGTGTATCTTCTTAATTTCTTCAAGCGAAAGCTCACGTGCCAACACTACCTGACGGAAACCTATATCCGAAAGGAATTTCACCTTTTCCGGAGTACGGTTATCCATCTGTGTACTTCCATGCAGAGCTATAGGTGGAAGGTTCAGGCGCGTGATACCCATATCCTGTATGATAAGCGCGTCAACACCGGCACGATAAAGTTCCCATATCATTTTTTCTGTCTCAGGCAATTCCTCATCATACAATATGGTATTTACGGTGACGTAAATACGCACATTATAAATATGGGCGTAGTCCACCAAAGCCTTAATATCTTCAATCGTATTCCCCGCGGCAGCACGGGCGCCAAAACGAGGGGCACCGATATAAACCGCATCAGCGCCATGATTGATTGCCTCTATCCCACATTCCAGGTTTTTTGCCGGGGCAAGAAGTTCTATAGGACGTTGTTTTATCATTATTTAATCTGATTAATATCGTATGGAGTTTCCTGATATACATAATAGTTGAGCCAGTTTGAGAAAAGCAGATTCGCAGTACTGCGCCATCTCACAACAGGCCCCTTGTCAGGGTCGTTGTCGCGATAATAGTTCTTAGGCATATCTATAGGCAAACCTTTTCCCAGGTCGCGACGGTACTCTCCATCGAGTGTAAGCGGTGAGTACTCGGAATGTCCTGTCACATAGAATTCACGTCCTCCGCGTGCCATCACGATATGTACACCGGAATCATCCGACTCGGATATAATGTCCAGTTCCGGGCATTTCTCAATATCTTCACGACGCACCTCTGTATGACGGCTGTGTGGTACAAAAAACTCATCATCAAAGCCGCGGAATATAGGCAACTGGCTGAATCCTTTACAGATATGATGCTCGAATATTCCAAACATTTTTTTGTCGAGAGCATATTTAGGGATGCCATAATGATGATACAAGCCTGCCTGGGCAGCCCAACATATATAAAATGTAGAAGTGACGTGGGTACGAGTCCAGTTGAATATGTCCTGAATTTCATCCCAGTAGTTCACTTCCTCGAATTCAAGATGCTCTACGGGTGCTCCGGTAATAATCATACCGTCAAATTTCTCGTCACGCATATCCTCAAAATCGCGATAGAAAGCTTTCATGTGCTCTATCGGAGTATTTTTGGATGTATGACTCTTTATCTTCATAAAGCTCACTTCTATCTGTAGCGGGGAGTTCGACAAGAGACGTATCAGGTCAGTCTCTGTTGTAATCTTCAACGGCATAAGATTGAGTATTACAATCTTAAGCGGACGAATATCCTGCGATGTGGCTCTCGAGCTGTCTATAACGAAGATATTCTCTTCCTTCAGCAAGTCAATAGCAGGAAGTTTATCTGGTAAATTTAAAGGCATAAATGTAAGTTTTTAAGTTTATCAGTTTTTAAGTTTGTGAGTTTTAAGTTCACATCAACTAACTTATAAACTTAAAAACTAACAAACTAATAATTTGTTTATAACAAAAAAGCATCCCGAACAGTAATAACCATTAAGGATGCTTTTTTGTTATTCACTGGTCAATAATTTCAGTTATCGGAATTATTGGTATTGTAAGGATGAATAACCTCGTCTATATACAGTTCATATATCAAGGTTGAATACCCCTTGATAGTACTACCACTACCGCTTTCTCCATATCCCATCTGGTATGGAATATAAACAGTTACCTTATCAGACGTTTCAGGTTTCAAATGAATCATAGCTGTAGTCCATCCTACGATATACCCATTGTCTGACACATCGAATTCTGTAAAGTTATCATTGACTTCCTTGTTAAAGGTTCCATAATAATTTCCATCAAAGCGAGTATCATTAATAAGAAATCCCTGATAAGCGACAGATACTGTATCCGTAAAGTTAATCAACGGTTCCGTTCCTTCATAAACATCCTCTGCGTTTGCGTATTTTACGTACACATAGTCGGACACTTTATATTGATAGGATGGTATCGGATTATTGATTTCATTCTCAAACTTTATCTTGTAGTTCTCATACTTACGCCATATCTCTCCTGAAGGAGGATTATCAGCCACATCTGCTATTGAATCAATAAAATACTCATTTCTTTCTTTCCAATTGGCATACGGGTCTTCCACTTCTGTATCTTTGGCACAAGAAGAAAATCCGATAGTCATTGCAGAAAGAATAGCAACGAGCAAAAAAATTCTATTATTCATAAGCAAAAATTATTGTAGAGTTTTCAACAAGCTGGTGATACTAACCTTATCAGCAATGATATTGTTAAGTTCTGAAATTGCGACACGTTCCTGCTGCATTGTATCACGGTTGCGCAATGTAACGCAATTGTCTTCCAATGTCTGGTGGTCGATTGTAATACAGTATGGAGTACCGATAGCATCCTGACGACGGTAACGCTTACCTATACTGTCTTTTTCGTCGTACTGACAGTTGAAGTGGAACTTAAGGTCATTCATGATTTCGCGCGCCTTTTCCGGCAGACCGTCTTTCTTAACCAACGGCATTACAGCAAGTTTAACCGGAGCCAAAGCTGCAGGCAATTTCAATACTACACGAGTTTCGCCGTTTTCAAGTTTTTCTTCGCAATACGAAGCACTCATGATGCTAAGGAACATACGGTCAACACCGATTGATGTTTCGATAACGAACGGAGTATAGCTTTCGTTGATTTCAGGATCGAAGTATTTGATGCTCTTGCCTGAATATTTCTCATGCTGGCTCAAGTCGAAGTTTGTACGGCTGTGGATACCTTCAACTTCCTTGAAACCGAACGGCATCAGGAACTCGATATCTGTTGCGGCATTAGCATAATGAGCCAACTTTTCATGATCATGGTAGCGGTAATGGTCGTCACCGAAACCAAGAGCCTTATGCCATTTCAGGCGAGTTTCTTTCCATTTCTTGAACCATTCAAGTTCTGTACCAGGTTTAACGAAGAACTGCATTTCCATCTGTTCGAATTCACGCATACGGAAAATGAACTGACGCGCAACGATTTCGTTACGGAATGCCTTACCAATCTGTGCAATACCGAAAGGTATTTTCATACGACCAGTCTTCTGTACGTTAAGATAGTTCACAAAGATACCCTGAGCTGTTTCAGGACGAAGATATACCTTCATGGCTCCGTCGGCAGTAGAACCCATTTCTGTAGTAAACATAAGATTGAACTGACGAACTTCAGTCCAGTTCTTTGTACCTGATATAGGACAAACGATTTCCTCGTCAAGGATAATCTGACGCAATTCGTTCAAGTCGTTTGCATTCATCGCCTTAGCATAACGTTCGTGCAAAGCGTCAAGCTTAGCCTGATGTTCAAGTACACGTCCGTTAGTACTGCGGAACTGTGCTTCATCAAAAGCATCACCAAACTTCTTTGCGGCTTTAGCTACTTCCTTGTTAATTTTATCTTCGTATTTGGCAATCTGTTCTTCTATCAAAACGTCAGCACGGTAACGTTTCTTTGAGTCACGGTTATCTATCAATGGGTCATTGAAAGCATCAACATGTCCCGATGCCTTCCAGATAGTAGGATGCATAAAGATTGCAGAATCTATACCTACGATATTTTCATGCAAAAGCACCATACTCTGCCACCAATACTGCTTGATATTGTTTTTCAGTTCCACACCCATCTGTCCATAATCATATACAGCTCCCAGTCCATCATATATTTCACTTGACGGAAATACAAAACCATACTCTTTACAGTGAGAAACTAATTTCTTGAAAACGTCTTCCTGTGCCATTTTTCTAACTTATTTTATATTTTTCTAATTGTTTTATTTACTATTGGGCACAAAGATACTCAAATATGAAGAATAATGAACTAATAGTGTATTAATTTATCTTATGAATATGGACGAAATAGCTCATTAATAGGGACAAAAACAAAAAAAACATCTATTTTTGTAAGAAATTTCACATTGAGGAAATCAAACTTCACCCTACGAAAACGAACTTTTTATGATTAAGACAGCACAAGACAAATATAAGATGATGACTACAAAGCCTATCCCGGGACTTATAACATCACTTGCGATACCTACAATAATAAGCATGCTTGTAACATCATTTTATGTAATGGCTGACACTTACTTCGTAGGACAAATCAACACGCAATCAACGGCTGCCGTAGGAATTTCATTCTCCATAATGGCTATAATACAGGCCTTTGGATTCTTTTTCGGTCATGGCTCCGGAAATTATATTTCACGCAAACTTGGAGCAAAGGACTATGACAACGCCGAAAAAATGGCATCCACAGGATTCTTCTATGCTTTTTCGTTCGGTATAATCATTGCCATAATAGGCAATCTGTTTCTCACACCAATCTGTATATTATTAGGTTCGACAGAAACCATCCTGCCTTACGCCGAAAATTATTTGGGAATAATACTGCTTGGAGCCCCTTTTATGGCATCTTCGCTTGTACTTAACAACCAAATGCGTTTCCAGGGGAATGCCGTATATGCAATGATAGGTATTATCATTGGTGCCATAATAAATATAGGACTCGACCCCCTACTGATATTTGTTTTCGACATGGGTGTTTCAGGTGCGGCATTATCAACCATCATCAGCCAGTTCTGCAGCTTCCTCGTGCTGATATACATGGACAGCAAAGGAACAAACATAAAAATCAAATTCAAGAATTTCACACCGACATTCTCATATCTTAAGGAAATAACATACGGCGGCATTCCTTCGCTGAGCCGACAAGGGTTGGTGAGTCTTTCCACTATAATGCTAAACGTAGCAGCAGGAGCATACGGAGACGCGGCTATCGCAGGAATGTCAATAGTTACACGTATATGTATGTTCATAAACTCATTCGTCATAGGCTTCGGCCAGGGTTTCCAGCCTGTATGCGGATTCAACTATGGAGCCGGACTCTACAGAAGAGTACGTGAAGGATTTTATTATAGTGTAAAAACCGGGGTAATTTTCCTTACCGTCTGCGCTATAATAGGATATATATTTGCCCCTGAAATCGTGTCATGGTTCCGTAAAGACGATGCCGAGGTAATAGCAATCGGAGCAAGAGCTTTACGCTGGCAGCTCATAACATTGCCTTTGGGAGCCTGGGTAATTCTATGCAACATGATGCTCCAGACTATAAGAATACCAGCCAGAGCGCTTATATTGTCTTCAGCGAGACAAGGATTATTCTTCATTCCACTGATAATAATACTTCCATATTTCTTAGGCCTTCAAGGAGTAGAAATGTGTCAGGCCGTATCAGATTTCTGCTCATTTATCCTTGCCTTCCCGCTTACCGTACCTGTTTTGAAAAGATTCAGGACGGACAAAGTCTGACCCATTTACGAAAAAAAGCGACTATCTTTTTGAGATAATCGCTTGATTTTCTGAGTGATCCGCTTGGGGCTCGAACCCAAGACCCCAACATTAAAAGTGTTGTGCTCTACCTGCTGAGCTAGCGAATCAATCCTATATGCTATCGTTGTTTCTCGATTGCG
>NZ_JACJLQ010000241.1 GCF_016902295.1 Bacteroides caecigallinarum
ACTCAAAGGAATTGACGGGGGCCCGCACAAGCGGAGGAACATGTGGTTTAATTCGATGATACGCGAGGAACCTTACCCGGGCTTAAATTATGCATGAATCATCTGGAGATAGATGAGCCGCAAGGCATGTATGAAGGTGCTGCATGGTTGTCGTCAGCTCGTGCCGTGAGGTGTCGGCTTAAGTGCCATAACGAGCGCAACCCTTTCTGCCAGTTACTA
>NZ_JACJLQ010000242.1 GCF_016902295.1 Bacteroides caecigallinarum
A
Organism: Bacteroides caecigallinarum; assembly: GCF_016902295.1. Taxonomy (GTDB): domain Bacteria; phylum Bacteroidota; class Bacteroidia; order Bacteroidales; family Bacteroidaceae; genus Phocaeicola; species Phocaeicola caecigallinarum_A. The sequence continues at coordinate 2 of NZ_JACJLQ010000242.1, forward strand.
TATATACATGTATTTTAAACTTTGGTTACAGACCTGAACAGGTTTATAAAAAGACTGACGAACAATTCATTGCGAATAGAAATATCATATAAGAAAGAAAATGGGAACACCCGTTGGCGGAATTAAATTGATAAAATAAATATGTATAAAAGGTTGTGCTTATCGCTGATTATTAGTAAATTAGAAGTGATCAAACTATTAATTTACAATAAAGCTA
>NZ_JACJLQ010000243.1 GCF_016902295.1 Bacteroides caecigallinarum
TCTTAGGGTCGTCAAAGACTATGACGTTGATAGGATGCAGGTGTAAAGCTGGAGACAGCAAAGCCGAGCATTACTAATTGCCCGTTGACTTTTGTTGTCACGTGACACGGAAGGATGTTATATACGTTCGGTTCTTGAAAAACGAAAGAGTTTTGGTTGAAAGGAAATGTTCTTTCTTCAGTTTGTTATTCTCATGTGAAGATGAAAAAAGAAGAATA
>NZ_JACJLQ010000244.1 GCF_016902295.1 Bacteroides caecigallinarum
CCAGAAGCTTTTCAACGCTTATTGGTGCGGACCTCCAGTTAGTGTTACCTAACCTTCATCCTGGCCAAGGGTAGATCACTTGGTTTCGCGTCTACCGCAGCCGACTTGACGCCCTGTTCAGACTCGCTTTCGCTTCGGTTCCGGGACTCCTGTCCCTTAACCTTGCCGGACACGGTAACTCGTAGGTTCATTATGCAAAAGGCACGCCGTCACTCTTT
>NZ_JACJLQ010000245.1 GCF_016902295.1 Bacteroides caecigallinarum
AATTATAGGGAAGATTAGCGCACTTACAATCCTACAATACATCAACTATAAAAACAACAAACCCATTGGCAAAGTTAAATATGCGCTAATTTAATTCCGCCAACGGGTATGGGAACTACATTTTCTCCTTACTGAAGCACCGACAGACAATGCACAACCATGTAAATATTCTCATAAAGTAGTTAACAGCTCGGATAAAAGAATTTGATAATATAAA
>NZ_JACJLQ010000246.1 GCF_016902295.1 Bacteroides caecigallinarum
GCGAGGAGCGCCCTAGGGTAACACTGGTAATTGGGGCTAAGTCGTAACAAGGTAGCCGTACCGGAAGGTGCGGCTGGAACACCTCCTTTCTGGAGAGATTCCGTAAAAACAAGAAGGTTTTTCTTTCTTGTACTACAGACAAGTTTGTTTTATATTATATGGGGGATTAGCTCAGCTGGCTAGAGCACCTGCTTTGCACGCAGGGGGTCAACGGTTC
>NZ_JACJLQ010000247.1 GCF_016902295.1 Bacteroides caecigallinarum
CCACATGTTCCTCCGCTTGTGCGGGCCCCCGTCAATTCCTTTGAGTTTCACCGTTGCCGGCGTACTCCCCAGGTGGGATACTTAATGCTTTCGCTTGGCCGCTGACTGTATATCGCCAACAGCGAGTATCCATCGTTTACCGTGTGGACTACCAGGGTATCTAATCCTGTTTGATACCCACACTTTCGAGCATCAACGTCAGTTACGGTCCAGCAG
>NZ_JACJLQ010000248.1 GCF_016902295.1 Bacteroides caecigallinarum
CTGCTGGACCGTAACTGACGTTGATGCTCGAAAGTGTGGGTATCAAACAGGATTAGATACCCTGGTAGTCCACACGGTAAACGATGGATACTCGCTGTTGGCGATACACGGTCAGCGGCCAAGCGAAAGCATTAAGTATCCCACCTGGGGAGTACGCCGGCAACGGTGAAACTCAAAGGAATTGACGGGGGCCCGCACAAGCGGAGGAACATGTGG
>NZ_JACJLQ010000249.1 GCF_016902295.1 Bacteroides caecigallinarum
CCACATGTTCCTCCGCTTGTGCGGGCCCCCGTCAATTCCTTTGAGTTTCACCGTTGCCGGCGTACTCCCCAGGTGGGATACTTAATGCTTTCGCTTGGCCGCTGACTGTGTATCGCCAACAGCGAGTATCCATCGTTTACCGTGTGGACTACCAGGGTATCTAATCCTGTTTGATACCCACACTTTCGAGCATCAACGTCAGTTACGGTCCAGCAG
>NZ_JACJLQ010000250.1 GCF_016902295.1 Bacteroides caecigallinarum
ATTACCATGCAATCTTACCATACCATCGGGTATTAATCTTTCTTTCGAAAGGCTATCCCCGAGTAAACGGAAGGTTGGATACGCGTTACTCACCCGTGCGCCGGTCGCCATCAAACTTAGCAAGCTAAGTTCATGCTGCCCCTCGACTTGCATGTGTTAAGCCTGTAGCTAGCGTTCATCCTGAGCCAGGATCAAACTCTTCATTGTAAAATAT
>NZ_JACJLQ010000026.1 GCF_016902295.1 Bacteroides caecigallinarum
ATTCATTCCTGAGCCGCCTGCAGACTTTCTTCGATGATATACCATACGAACTTGCGCCACGCGACCGTGAAGTACACTATCAGAACATTCTCTACATAGTGTTCAAGCTAATGGGATTCCATTCGGAAGTGGAATATCATACATCGCGTGGACGTGTTGACCTTGTTCTGAAGACCTCCGATTATATCTATGTCATGGAATTCAAACTTGATGGGACAGCCGAGGAAGCCATGGCTCAGATAGACTCAAAAGGCTATGCCTCCGCATTTGTTGCCGACGGACGGAAGGTTATCAAGGTAGGAGTGAATTTCAGTTCTGAAACAAGGACTATAGACAGGTGGATAGTAGCCTGACTTTATTTGATTGAAATATTGCCGATATCGGCAAAAAATGTATCTTTGCCATGACGTTCTATTATATAAACTTGCCGATAGATTTTATAGGATATGAAATATATTTCAGTTACAGAATTCGCTGCCAAGCATGACATATCTGAACGCACCGTTCGTAATTATTGTGCGACAGGTAAGATTGAGGGTGTAATACTGGTAGGTAAAACATGGAATATTCCTGCCGATTCGGAAGTTCCGAAGAGAGGAAGGCAAAAGCATGAGACTATGCCTTTGCTTAAAATATTGCGGGAACAAAAGGAAATGAAACTGAAAGGTGGGATATATCATCGGACTCAGATTGATTTGACATACAACTCCAATCATATAGAAGGAAGTCGCCTTACTCATGATCAGACGAGATACATATTTGAGACCAATACAATAGGTTTTGAGGGGGAAAGTGTGAAAGTCGATGATATTGTTGAGACCACAAACCATTTCCGTTGTATTGACATGATTATAGACAAGGCTGAAGAACGCCTGACAGAGGGATTCATAAAAGAACTTCACAGGATACTAAAGTCCGGAACTTCTGATAGTCTTAAATCATGGTTTGCGGTGGGTGATTATAAGAAGATACCCAATGAGGTCGGCGGAATAGAAACTGTCGCCCCTGAGAACACAAAACATGAGATTTTCAGGCTATTGAAAGAATATAATGCCATAAAGAAAAAGACTTTTGATGATATTCTTGATTTTCACCAGAGGTTTGAGTTAATACATCCTTTTCAGGATGGGAACGGTAGAGTAGGACGACTTATAATGTTTAAGGAATGTCTTGCAAATGGTATAGTACCCTTCATTATAACCGATGAACTGAAGATGTTCTATTATCGTGGCTTGCAGCAATGGCCGCATATAAAGGAATATCTCAGAGATACATGTCTTGCTGCACAGGATGAATACAAGGTCTTGTTGGATTATTTCCGCATACAATATAATTGAATAAGTAAATAAAATCCGGTTTTTAAACACTGTTTAAATAGTATTTAATAACCATTTAAATAGCATTTAAAAACCGGATAATTTATTGTCTTACTTGTAGAATATTACTCTTCAGTTTCCATCAACAGCTCCATAACCTGGCAAGCAGATTTTGCTACTGATGTACCAGGACCGAAGATAGCCATAACGCCTGCCTTATAGAGGAAGTCATAGTCCTGAGCAGGGATTACACCACCTGCGAATACAAGGATATCTTCACGGCCAAGTTTCTTCAGCTCGGCGATAATCTGTGGGATAAGAGTCTTGTGACCAGCCGCAAGTGAAGAAACACCTACTGCATGAACGTCGTTTTCTACTGCATCGCGTGCTGCTTCTTCCGGAGTCTGGAACAATGGTCCCATGTCAACGTCGAAACCGCAGTCGGCGAAACCTGTCGCTACAACTTTTGCACCACGGTCGTGTCCGTCCTGACCCATCTTGGCAATCATTACACGTGGGCGGCGACCTTCTTTCTTCGCAAATTCTTCTGTCAGTTCGCAAGCTCTTGCGAAATCTGCATCTTTCTTACTTTCTGATGAATACACGCCTGATATTGTTCTGATTATTGCTTTATAACGTCCTACTACCACTTCGCAAGCATCTGAGATTTCTCCCAATGTAGCGCGAACCCGTGCTGCCTCTACTGCAAGTTCAAGCAAGTTGCCCTTACCTGTCTTCACACATTCTGTGATTGCTGCAAGAGCCTTGTCAACTTCAGCCTGGTTGCGGCCTTCCTTCAAGCGGCGGAGGTTTTCAATCTGTTCCTGACGAACTGCTGTGTTATCCACTTCGAGGATATCAATTGGGTCTTCTTTTTCAAGACGGTATTTGTTTGTACCCACGATAGTCTGTTCGCCAGAGTCGATACGTGCCTGAGTGCGGGCTGCAGCCTCTTCGATACGCATCTTAGGAATACCTGTTTCGATAGCCTTAGCCATACCGCCCAGACGTTCGATTTCCTGAATGTGTTCCCAAGCCTTGTGAGCAAGTTCGTTTGTAAGAGCCTCAACATAGTAAGAACCGCCCCATGGGTCAACGTTCTTGCATATCTGAGTTTCTTCCTGGATATAAATCTGAGTGTTACGTGCGATACGTGCAGAGAAGTCTGTTGGAAGTGCGATGGCTTCGTCAAGCGCATTTGTATGTAGTGACTGAGTGTGACCAAGAGCGGCAGCCATAGCTTCGATACAAGTACGGCCTACGTTGTTGAATGGGTCCTGTTCTGTGAGCGACCATCCTGAAGTCTGTGAGTGAGTACGCAATGCCAGTGACTTAGGGTTCTTTGGATTGAACTGTTTTACAATCTTAGCCCAAAGCATACGTGCGGCACGCATCTTCGCAATTTCCATGAAATGGTTCATACCGATAGCCCAGAAGAACGAGAGGCGAGGAGCGAAGGCATCAATGTCGATACCTGCAGCTACACCGGCACGGAGATATTCAAGACCGTCGGCAAGAGTGTAAGCCAACTCGATGTCTGCTGTAGCACCTGCTTCCTGCATGTGGTAACCTGAGATAGAAATTGAGTTGAACTTAGGCATCTTCTGTGATGTATATTCGAAGATGTCAGAGATAATCTTCATTGAGAATGCAGGTGGGTAGATGTATGTGTTACGCACCATGAACTCCTTAAGGATATCGTTCTGGATTGTACCTGCCATTTCTTCAAGTTTCGCACCCTGTTCAAGTCCGGCATTGATATAGAAAGCCATTACAGGAAGTACCGCACCGTTCATGGTCATTGATACAGACATCTTGTTCAATGGAATACCGTCGAACAGAACCTTCATGTTTTCGAGCGAGCAGATAGATACTCCGGCTTTACCTACATCGCCAACTACACGTGGATGATCTGGGTCGTAACCGCGGTGAGTAGGAAGGTCGAATGCCACAGAAAGACCTTTCTGTCCTGATGCAAGGTTACGGCGATAGAATGCGTTTGATTCTTCGGCTGTAGAGAATCCTGCATACTGGCGGATAGTCCAAGGACGGAAAGTGTACATCATTGAGTAAGGACCACGAAGATAAGGAGGGATACCTGCCACATAGTCAAGGTGTTCCATTCCTTCAAGGTCTTCTTTTGTATAGACCGGTTTTACCTGAATCTGTTCCGGTGTTCTCCAATTGGCTTCAATGCCATTGGCTTTCTGCCATTCCATACCGTCTTTAGGCTGGAATCCGGCATATATATCGATGTTTTTGAAATTCGGTTTCATAGTTATTTAATTCCTAACTTTTCGTTATACTCTTTTAAAGTTTCCAATACGTTGCAGCGAACGTGGATGAAGTTCTCGATACCTGCTGCTTTCAGATCGTCCATGCATGCCGGAGCACCTGCCACGATATACATAGCGCGTCCGTCGAGTGCCTTGAATGTAGGAATTGCATATTCTGCATATTCGTCATCGCTTGAACACATCACAACGATGTCTGCATTAGCCTTCATAGCAGCTTCCACGCCTTCTTCTACTGTAGCAAAGCCGAGGTTGTCAATAACCTCATATCCGGCACATGCAAGGAAGTTACATGAGAACTGTGCGCGGGCCTGACGCATAGCAAGATTTCCGATAGTAAGCATGAATGCTTTAGGACGCTTGCCTGAGTGCTCTGTCTGCAGACGGAGAGCCTCGAATTCGCTTGCAGCACGTGACTTGTCAAGAGCCATGTAAGGAGCGGCTTCTTCTGTTCCGTGGCTGCATCCGCAGTTGCACTTGCATTCTTCAGGAGTCTTTTCGCCTGCCATTTCAGAGAAGTTAGGATACTGGTTTGTACCGAGGAGTATCTCCTTGCGTTTTGAAACAGCCTCATGACGAGCCTTGTTGCTGGCATTTACAGTTTCCTGTACCTTGTTAGCTTTTACAGCTGCAAGGAAACCACCTTCATCTTCAGTAGCCAGGAACAGGTTCCATGCCTGCTGAGCTATAGAAGCAGTAAGGTTCTCGATATAATATGAGCCGGCTGCCGGGTCAACTATACGGTTGAAGTGTGATTCTTCCTTAAGCAATAACTGCTGGTTGCGTGCCAGACGTTCAGAGAATTCGTTAGGAGTTTCGTAAACACTGTCGAATGGAGTGACTGTGATAGAGTTTACACCTGCCAGAGCGGCACTCATGGCTTCAGTCTGAGTACGGAGCAGATTTACATGAGCATCGAAAAGTGTAAGATTGTATTTGGATGTTTCTGCATGTGCAACCATCTTGCAAGCGCAATAGCAAGTACCGTCTGCACCAGTGTTGGAACAGTCTGTGCGAGGGCACTGAGGATTATATTCTTTTACGATGTTAGCCCAAAGCATACGAGCAGCACGGAATTTTGCGATTTCCATGAAATAGTTTGAGCTGATACCGAAGTTGAATTTTATTTTCTTTGCGGCGAGAGCGGCAGGAACACCTGCTTCTACCATCTGATTGAGATATTCATTACCCCAAGAGAGTGCATATCCCAATTCCTGATAAATATATGCACCGGAATTATTAAGGTCAACTGAATTTACTGTGATGCAACGGAACTTAGGGTATTCTGCGAAAATCTCAACGAGTTTCTTTGCGTTGGTGATAAGTCCGCTTCTGTCTTTGCCTTTTCCTAACATCTTGCTGATAGGGTCGAAGTTGACAGAACCTTGCAGTGATTTAGGGTCGTATCCTTTTTCCTTGAAGTATGCCACAAGCAGTTCCGCCAGTTGCACTGTATGTCCTTGACAGGTAGAAAAGTTCAGTTCGATGCAGTCGCAGCAAATATCCTTAAGTAAAGTCTTTATGAAATCTGCGCTTATATCAGTCGCGTTTACTTTAAAACATAGGGAATCTACACCTTTATTTAATAGGTCAAGTGCTTTTGCGTTTGCTTCAGCAGCATCTGTAACTTGTATATCCTGACGTATGAACCAAGTATTGTCGTCTTTTTTTATTCCTCTTACGTATGGGAATTCTCCAGGGAGTCCTTCAGTGGTTTTCAGTCCTTCAAGATCTTCTTTGCGGTAAAAAGGTTTTACTTTAAATCCTTCGTTGGTTTTCCATACCAACTTCTTTTCAAAATCAGCGCCTTTAAGGTCAACTGTAATCTTGTCCAACCATTCCTGTGTGCTTACGGAAGGGAAATCGGAAAAGAGTTTTTCTTTACTATCTGCCATAGTCGATTAGGTTTATATAAATAGGTTATATTAAAGATTCGTACTTCATAGTTCAAGTACCTTTTAAGGCAAAGATACAAATTTCTTGTTATCTCGTGCATTTTCGGGTAAGAAATACACTTCATATAAACATTTATTTTATAAAACGGAATGATTTTTTATAGTATTGTAATGTCTGTGTGGCAAAAAAAACTTTCATAATAATTACTTTTGAGGCTTATAATTTGACACCTTATTATTTTTTAACTACTTTTGTTGCAAATTATTTATGTGTTATTTTAAAAACTATGAATTGGTTAAGTGATTTGTTATTCAATCCCGATTCAATAGCCCACATAGTTGCTCTTTATGCCTTTGTTATAGCAGTGGGTGTGTTATTGGGAAAGATTAAGATCTTCGGTATTTCGCTGGGGGTCACATTTGTCTTGTTCGTAGGTATTCTGGTTGGACATTTTGGATTTACCGGAAATACCTCCATTCTTAATTTCGTGCAAGACTTCGGGTTAATTTTATTTGTGTTCTGTATTGGTCTTCAGGTTGGACCATCTTTCTTCTCTTCTTTTAAGAAAGGCGGTATAGCCATGAACATGGTAGCCACGGGAATTGTAGCATTAAACATAGCTGTGGCTTTAATCGTGTATTTTGCTCTTCAAGGCAGGATTGACATACCTATGATGGTTGGTATCCTGTGTGGTGCAGTTACCAATACTCCTGGTCTTGGTGCCGCAAACGAGGCGCTTACTCAGATTAACTATAATGGTCCGCAGATAGCGATGGGTTATGCCTGTGCTTATCCGTTGGGCGTTATGGGTATTATTCTTTCTATGATTCTTATCCGTTTTATTTGCAGAATAGATTTGAACAAGGAAGAGGAAGAAATCAAGCGCGGTGAGGAAGCAAATCCGCATCTTAAGCCTTTCTTCCTTAATCTGGAGGTTCATAATGAGGCTTTGCAGGGTAAAACGGTTTTGCAGGTACGCAACTTCCTGGCACGCGATTTCGTTTGTTCGCGTATTATGAAGAGCGATGGCTGTGTGTATATTCCGAATGCAAATACAGTTCTCGAAATTAATGATAAAATGTTTATAGTTTGTGCCGAAGATGATTCGGAGGCTATTATAACATTCATCGGTCCGGAAGTGAAAGATGTAAACTGGGATACCGCAGGAAAAACTGAAAAGCCTATGGTGTCGCGACGTATTCTTGTCACTCAGTCGAATATTAACGGTAAGACACTTGGTGAATTGCATTTCAGCAGTATGTATGGTGTAAACGTAACCCGTGTAAACCGTTCCGGTATGGACCTGTTCGCATCTCGACAGTTGACCCTCCAGGTGGGTGACCGTGTGATGGTGGTTGGTCCTCAGGACGCTGTTGATCGTGTGGCAGGTTTGCTTGGTAACCAGTTGAAACGACTCGATCATCCTAATATTATTACAATCTTTGTCGGAATCTTGTGTGGAATATTGTTCGGTAGTCTGCCTATTGCTATTCCGGGAATTCCTACACCTATTAAATTAGGTCTTGCCGGTGGTCCGCTTATTATTTCAATACTTATAGGCCGATTCGGTCATAAAGTAAAACTTGTTACATATACTACAATGAGTGCCAATCTGATGCTTCGTGAAGTGGGACTTGCCCTATTCCTTGCAAGTGTAGGTATCAAGGCCGGCGGAAGTTTCGTGCAGACTGTGGTCGAAGGTGACGGATTGCTTTATGTGGGTGTCGGTTTCCTTATTACATTTATACCATTGGTAATAATGGGTGTTGTGGCAAGATGGAGACACAAACTGAACTATTATACATTGATGGGACTTATTGCAGGTAGTAATACAGACCCACCTGCATTGGCTTATGCAAACCAGGTATCAAGTAACGACGCTCCTGCCGTAGGTTATTCTACAGTTTATCCTTTGAGTATGTTCTTGCGTATTCTAACGGCGCAGTTGCTGATATTGCTGATGGCATAGAAATGTATATTTTTATATGAAATGATTTCTTTTGGCAAGCAGATGAGGATGATATTCCTTTCTGCCTGCCAATTTTTTTGTCAAAGTTAGATTCTGAAAGCGCAATAATTCATACCTTTGTAAACTCAAAAACTATAATACTCAAAAACTTAAAAAACTTATGATTTCAGTAGATGGATTGACCGTCGAGTTTGGCGGTACCACCTTGTTTAGCGACATTAGTTTCCAAATCAATGAGAAGGACCGTATAGCACTTATGGGTAAAAACGGTGCCGGAAAATCTACATTATTGAAAATCCTGGCTGGGGTAAGACAGCCTACACGTGGAAAGGTTACAGCACCCAAAGACTGCGTTATAGCATATCTGCCGCAGCATCTTATGACAGAAGACGGCCGTACAGTATTCGAGGAGGCTTCGCAGGCATTCTCTCATCTTCAGGAAATGGAGAAGGAGATAGAGGCTATGAACGAAGAACTTGCCACAAGAACTGATTACGAAAGCGATTCGTATATGGCTCTCATTGAGAAGGTTGCAGCCATGAGCGAGAAGTTTTATGCCATTGATATGACACATTTTGAGGAAGATGTAGAGAAAGCGCTTCTCGGTCTTGGTTTTATGAGAGAAGATTTCGACCGTCCTACAAGCGACTTCAGCGGTGGTTGGCGTATGCGTATCGAGCTGGCAAAACTTCTTCTTCAGAATCCTGATGTACTGTTGCTTGACGAGCCTACAAACCATCTTGACATCGAATCTATCCAGTGGCTTGAGGAGTTCCTTATAAACAGTGCGAAGGCTGTAATCGTTATAAGCCACGACCGTAAGTTTGTCGATAATATCACTACACGTACCATAGAAGTGACTATGGGACGAATATACGATTATAAGGTGAACTATTCCCAGTATCTTGTTCTCCGTAAGGAACGTCGCGAACAGCAGATGAAACAGTACGAGGAACAGCAGAAGATGATTCAGGAAACTAAGGATTTCATCGAGCGTTTCAAAGGTACATACAGTAAGACACTTCAGGTTCAAAGCCGTGTGAAGATGCTTGAGAAACTAGAGCTGATTGAGGTTGACGAAGAAGATACCTCGGCGTTGAGGCTTAAATTCCCGCCTTCACCACGCAGTGGAAGCTATCCAGTGATAATGGATGGAGTAGGAAAGACATACGGTGATCATGTGGTGTTCCGTAATGCCAGTCTTACGATAGAACGTGGCGATAAAGTGGCTTTCGTAGGTAAGAACGGTGAAGGTAAGTCAACTCTCGTGAAATGTATCATGAACGAGATAGACCACGAAGGAATCCTTACTCTCGGCCATAACGTACAGATAGGTTATTTCGCACAGAACCAGGCTTCGCTTCTTGACGAGAATCTTACTGTGTTCCAGACTATAGACGATGTGGCGAAAGGCGAAATTAGAAACAAAATCAGAGACTTGCTTGGAGCGTTCATGTTCGGAGGTCCGGAAGAATCAATGAAGAAAGTCAAGGTATTGTCCGGGGGTGAGCGTACCCGTCTGGCAATGATCAAACTTCTGCTTGAACCTGTGAATCTGCTTATCCTCGATGAGCCTACAAACCACCTTGATATGAAGACCAAGGATATACTGAAACAGGCTCTCATGGATTTTGACGGAACTCTGATTGTAGTATCCCACGACCGTGACTTCCTCGATGGGCTTGTTACCAAAGTTTATGAGTTCGGTAATAAGAAGGTTAAAGAACATCTGTGCGGAATATACGAGTTCCTTGAGACAAAGAAGATGGAAAGTCTTCAGGAACTTGAAAAGAAGAACAGGTAAAACTAAGCTTATTACACTTGGAAAAACTTGTAAACAGATATGATTTCAATAATAATTTAATTTTTTTTGATTATGAAACTGTTGAATTGGTTGCTGCCGTTAGTGTTTTGTTCTTGTATTTCATGCGGATATAATACTAAAGGGAGTAATACAGCTTCAGGTAATGATACGGTAAATGTTATTCCTTCAAGAAATCCATACGATGGATTTGAATGGACTGAGATTTCCGGAGCCGGAATGAAACTGATGGCTCAAAGGAGTGAAAACATAAGACTTTTGGTTGATCCTTTACTTCCTGGAATAGTTATGGTAAGAAACGGTGATGATGCTCCTCACGCTTTAATCAGGATATTCCAATTGAAGAATAAACGTATAGACGACGTTATAGATATACTCTCAAACTCCGCAGACTGGGATAAGAGTCAGACATGCAGGTTTGAAGAAACAGCATCCGGCCGCAGTGGAGTACGCAGGTATATTATGCTTCCTGACGGTGATTATGCGGAGATGATAGATAGTATGAAGAAGCAGGAACCTGTTCCGAGTACGTGTAATGGTTGGGGAACAGGCAATAGCGGAATGAGATATTTTGAGATATACGATGATGCTCCGGACAAGGCTGTCTTTGTGGAAATAGGCCAGGATGCACCGTTGTTTGATGAAAACAGCATTGAACTGTGTAAGACAGAAACTGATTCAGTTTCGATGGACTTGCTTTATACCATGGAAGGCGAATTGAGAATAGGGCATGAAGTGAGAGCGTTTACTCCTTCAGGCAGCGACAGAGAATTCTGGATTGTTGACAAGACCGGTCAGCTTTTAGAGAAGTATGATAAAGTTACGAAAGGACAAAAGAACGGAAAGCCGGTAAAAGCTATATTAAGACTTGAATATAACGGAAAGTGGGACGATGGATTTGCCGCTGAATATGATGGAACATATTTTGTTCGTGAAGTCGTGGATTTGAAAGCTGAATAATAAAAGACGAGTGAAACAAACTGATTCGTAGATATAGCGTTTGTTTCACTCGTTTTTTTATCTCTTCTTGTAAAGTTTGTCTATAAGGTCATTCCTTCCCATACGCCTCAGTTCATTGATAATATTTTTTCTTTCCTCAGGCTTGTACCAGAAGAAGAACATGCGTTGCGCAAGTTTCTCTTTCTGAGTTTTTGCAGAGAAAATAGGTTCAAGGGTATAAGGATGGTAACCTGTGTACCAGGCTTCGGTAGCGACGGTCATAGGAGTAGGTGTGAAGTCCTGAACCTGTTCCAGATGGAAGTCAAGCCTTTTGGTTATAACAGCCAGTTCTGCCATGTCTTCGGCCGTACACCCGGGGTGACTGCTTATGAAGTATGGTATAATCTGTTGGCGCAGGTTATGCTCCGTATTTATGCGGTCGAATATTTTCTTGAATCTTTCGAACTGTTCGAATGTAGGCTTGCGCATGACGTAAAGTACTCTATCACTGGTATGCTCAGGCGCTACTTTCAGTCGTCCGCTCACGTGTTTCATTATAAGTTCGCGGGTATATTCTTTTGTGCTTTTGTTCACTTCCGGATCCTTACTCTCGTGAAGTAACAAATCGTATCTTACACCGCTGCCTATAAAGCTTTTTTTGATACCGGGAAGTGCATCTACGGCATGATAGATGTCGAGCAGTGGCCTGTGGTCTGTATTCATGTTAGGACATACTTTAGGGTGGATGCACGAAGGGCGTTTGCAGCGGCGGCACATATTCTCGTCTTTTCCTCTCATGGCATACATATTGGCAGACGGGCCTCCAAGGTCGCTCAGATAACCCTTGAAATCAGGCATTTCAGTTATAGCTTTTACCTCCTTAAGTATGCTTTCCTTGCTTCGGCTTACAATGAATTTTCCCTGATGAGCCGATATGGTGCAGAATGCGCATCCTCCGAAACACCCTCTGTGTAGGTTTACAGAGAACTTTATCATATCGTATGCCGGGATACGTTTATTCTTGTATTTCGGATGCGGAAGGCGTGTGTATGGAAGGTCAAACGACATATCAAGCTCGCCCTGAGTCATTGGCGGATAAGGCGGATTTACAACTACTATTTTCTTTCCGGTCTCTTGAATTATTCTTTGTGCGGCATATTTGTTGGATTCCTCTTCTATATGCTTAAAGTTTTCTGCCTGTTTCTTCTTGTCTTTCAGACATTCCTCGTGCGAATATAGTCGTAGGTCGTTCTCCTCTGCTTTAAACTTATCCTTGTTGCAGACGTATGCGGTTTGAGGAATGTCAGTCGGAACTTCAGTACTTAAAGCCATGTGCTTGCACAAATCTGTAATAGGCTTTTCACCCATACCGTATATCAACAGGTCAGCTCCGGAATCTATCAGTATTGATTGTCTTACTTGGTCCTGCCAGTAGTCGTAATGTGTCAGTCTGCGCAGCGAAGCTTCTATACCACCTATAATTACAGGTACTTCCGGGTATAGTCTTTTTAATATCTGCGAATATACTATCGTTGGATATTCCGGACGCATGTCATGACGTCCGTCCGGTGTATATGCATCTTCGCTTCGTAGTCGCTTGTTGGCTGTATATTTGTTTACCATACTGTCCATACATCCTGCTGATATTCCGAAGAAGAGTCTTGGCTTACCAAGTTTCTTGAAGTCACGAAGGTCGTCGCGCCAGTTTGGCTGTGGAACTATGGCTACTTTAAGTCCTTGTGCCTCAAGCATTCTTCCTATGACGGCAGCTCCAAATGACGGATGGTCAACGTATGCATCGCCACTGAACAGGATAACGTCAAGTTCATCCCATCCTCTCAGTTCTACTTCTTTCTTGGTTGTAGGCAACCAGTCTGTAAGATTATGTTCTTTCAAGATTTATTATTCAGTTTCTTCAATATTACCTTTTTCTCTTTCCCAATTGATGTAAAGCATGATAAGCTGGTGTAGTCCAAAAGCTTTCATATTGTCATGATAGATTACATTCAGACACAGGTCGAGCAAGTCTTTACAGTCTTCTTCAGTTGAGGCTATCAGGGAACGGATGTTTAGCTTCAGTTTTTCGAGAACACTTTCATCCACTATACCGTTGCTGTCAATAAGTTGTTGGAATAAAGAATATTTTTCGATTGTCTTAAGATTTTCTTCTGAAATGTTCAGGCTTCTTGTTCCTGAAGGGTTTGCTTGAATTGTGTACATAGTTTTAATGTTTTATGTAGTTATATGTACAAATATAAGAATAAGTCTTGAATATTTGGCCATAAAATGGATTTTTAATACTGTTTGAATACAGTTTAAATGGTGTTTAAGCAGTGCTTAAACACCATTTAAACTTATGTTAGTATAAAAACATAGAAAAAAATAACCCAAGAATATGTGTTGTGGCATATTCTTGGGCATGTTGAAAAATAAATATAGTTTTAGTCTTTTGCCTGATGTACTGTAAGTTGTGGGAATGGGAATCCTATGCCTTCTTTATTGAATGTCTCATAAACTTTTTTGTTGAAGTCGAAGTAAACATCCCAGTAGTTTGCTGTTGATGCCCATGCACGTACTTTTATGTCAACACTGCTTGCAGACAGTGCTCCAAGGCCTATAAATGGTGCAGGGTCTTTAAGTATTCTTTCGTCTTCGTTTATAAGACGTTCGATTACTGCTTTTACCTTTTCGAAATCTTCACCGTATTCAACTCCGATTACCCATTCGGCACGTCTTGTGTCCTGTTTGCTGTAATTTACAACAACATTACTGCTCATAGAGCCGTTTGGAACATAAATTATCTTGTTGTCAACGGTTGCAAGAATTGTGTGGAAAATCTGAATTTCCTTTACTGTACCGCTTGCACCTGGACCATCTATGAAGTCACCTACCTTGAACGGTTTGAAGACAAGGATTATAAGTCCGCCTGCAAAGTTTGAAAGATTTCCTGAAAGAGCCATACCAATAGCGACACCGGCAGAAGCAAGGATGGCTGCAAAGCTTGTAGTTTCTACTCCTAAACGCGCTATGATGGCAAATGCTAAAATCAGATTCAGTGTGATACTCAAAAGACTTCTAAGGAATGTCTGAACACTTACTTCCAGCTTTCGTTTGATTAATATCTTATTGACAAGTTTGGTGATTTGTTTTATAATGAATCGTCCAATGACATATATCAGTATAGCTCCTATAAGATCTTTTCCTGTATCAATACCCCAACTGATAAGTTTGTCAATAATTGCTTCAATGTTGATTTTCGATGTCACGCTCGAAGCTGCGTTTAATAATGTAAGTAGCATAATTATATTTGTTTAAAGTTTATTCGTCTAATATTCCTTTTCCCTGACGTATTATTTCGGGTTCATCTTCACAACAATTTACAACCGTAGATGGTTCAATGCCTCCAATACCTCCGTCTATTATAATATCTACTTCATTGCCGAATTTTTCGTAGATAAGTTCGGGGTCGGTGCAATACTCCATGTCTTCACCTTCGTCTAAAGGTAGTGTAGTAGATAGAATAGGTGCATCTACCATACGGCAAATATCCCTGATTATGTCATTATCGGGTACGCGTATTCCTACTTCTTTCCTGTTTCTGAATATTTTTGGCAGACGGCTGTCTGCTTTCAAAATAAATGTGAAAGGACCTGGCAGGTTGCGCTTCATCAGTTTGAATGTAGTATTGCTTACTTTTGCATATTCACTGATGTTGCTTAAGTCATAACAAATTATTGATAGATTATGTTTACGTGGATCTATTTTTTTTAGTTTGCAGATTCGCTCTATTGGGCGTTCTTTCAGTGCGTGACACCCAATGGCGTACATGGTATCGGTAGGATAAATTATAATTCCTCCATCATTCAGTGTGTCCGTGATGGTTTGCAGGGTATCGATGCTGTTGTTTTTGTTATATAGTTTTATAATCATGATTTTTAGGTTGTTTTATATGTACATTTCACAAATGTAGTAAAAATATCAATAATATGATAGTTGGATTTATGGTTCATTTTTTCTTTCTTAACTCTTCAGCTATTCTATATTGGATTTCGGCTTCGTATTCCATTCCTGCGGCTTCAAGAGCTTCACCAAAAAACTGATGTGCGCCGGCATTGTCTGGTTTCAGGCTTGTTGCTCTGTCAAGATCTGATATTGCCTCTTCAGTCCTTCCGGTGAATAGTCTCAGTTTTCCGCGGTTGTAAATAGCTTTGAAGTTATTAGGTTGTATGCTCAGTGCCTTGTTAAGACATATTTCAGCATCCTCAGGATTGTCTTCGTCGAAGAAAGTTACACCTTTGCGAACCCATGCATCAGCAAATTCAGGATACAGCTCAATGGCTTTGTCGAAATTGGCATGTGCGGCTCTTGTATCTTTGGCTTTGGTTATACACTCGTTCCCCATAAGATAGTACTCGTGAGCATATTTTTTAAGGCTTTCCTTTTGTTTTCTAAGTTCTTCTTTAAGGGCTTTGTTCTCTTCCTTCAATATGTTTATGATACCTAACTTCCTTCTGATAAATCTCTGTATAATAGGCTTTTCTATGTCGTATCGGCTGTGTATGGCTTTGAAGAAACTGTCCATGAACGCCGCAAAGTTTCCTTTATCGAATTCTTTCACGGCATTCTCGTATTCAATGTCGGCCTGAGCTTTTTTCATTGCTCTGTCGATGGATGTGTCATCATTGAATTTTTGAGAAAAGTCTGTTATCTCCGGTTTGACGAAAATATCTGCCCTTGTAATTTCTCTTTTCAACTGGATTCCTTCGAGAGATGTGCAACGGCTAAGCGCTACGTATGTCTGTCCACCGGCAAAGACTCCTCCAGTGAAGTCTATGATAACCCTACTGAATGTCAGTCCCTGACTTTTGTGAACAGTTATTGCCCATGCCAGTTTTATGGGATATTGTTTGAAGGTTCCCAGTTCTTCTTCCTCTATTTTCTTTTCCTGTTCGTTATAGTGATATCGTATGTTGCTCCAGCTTTCCTGTTCCACGTAGAATTCTCTTCCTTCGTCTGTAGTTATGCTTATGCTTCCGTCTGCAGCAAATCCTGTTATAGTTCCTATAGTACCATTTACCCAACGTTTTTCCATGTCGTTTTTTATGAAAATTATCTGGGCTCCTTTTTTCACTGTCAGTTCCATATTCGTGGGAAGGCTGCTTTCCGGAAACTCACCCCTTATTTCTCCACGAAGAATTACAGGTTCCGTATCCAGCTCGTTCAGTTTCATTTCGTTGATGTAGTCCACACTGTCTCTTCTTGTCGCTAATGTGATGTACATGTCATTTTCATTTTTTGCGACAGGCGCATTGAAACGTGTGTTGAGTAGTTGCAAATCTGCGGCTTTTACTGAGTTTGTCCTGATATGGTCAAGAACCCCTACGAAAGCCTTGTCGGTCTGTCTGTAAACTTTAGTCAGTTCTATAGATACCAGTTCTATTTGTCTGAAGACTTTTGCGGAGAAAAAATATGGATTAGGATAGAATTTACCTAATATTTCCCTTTCGTCACTTTTTACAACAGGTTCAAGCTGGAAAACATCTCCTACAAGTAACAGTTGTTTCCCTCCGAAAGGTTCACGCATATTACCTGAATATACTCTTAGTACTTTATCTATGAAATCGATTATATCGGCCCTTACCATAGAAATCTCATCAATAATAATCAGTTCGAGATGTTTGAGAAGTTTCCTATGGTTTGAAGTATATTTCAATGATTCATGAAGTCTGTTTCCGCAAAATTTGGGGTCGTCTGGCAATAGTGGATGAAAAGGAAGTTTGAAGAAACTGTGCAACGTGCTTCCTCCTGCGTTAATAGCTGCGATACCTGTTGGAGCCAGAACAACATACTTCTTTTTAGTGTTCTGGCAGATGTATTTCAGGAATGTTGATTTACCTGTACCTGCCTTGCCTGTAAGAAATACTGACTGGCGTGTATATTGTATAAGTTTCAGCGCATTCTGAAATTCTTTATTGCTTGTATCTATGCCTGATAATGCCATTTAGCGAAAAAAGTTTCTTGATAATCATTTTCGAAGTGCGAATATACAAATTAATTAAAAAGAAAAAAAGCGGCTGTAACCGATACAGACGCTTTTCTTTTATAACTCTGGTCTTTCGACCATAAAACTTCAAATTAATAGGGGTCATTACCGACCCGTGTTTGTTTTAGTTTTTGTTTGCCTTGTTGTCGTTCAACATTACATAACCCCAAATCATTGGGTCTGCATTGGCAATCTTGTTAAAAAGACTTTTTACCTTTTTCATAATTGTTATCCTTTCTTTTTTAAGTTAATAATAACTTTTTTCTCTCTGGCGAGCCTCACGGTTGGCCTTCGAATTTACCTTAATCATTTTACCTATTAACCTTCTAATTATTTATGTGTTTAGTTAAGTTTAGGACCTTTTGGTCTTTAATTACACTGCAAAGATAAGGCCTTTTTTCTTACAAAATATGTTTTACGACATGTTTTTATATTTTTCTTGCCTTTTATTGATGTAAATCAAAAAATATTGTTATAGCTGACATTTATGTCATGTTCATCAAGTAAAGAACATGTCATAATTTCATTATCTCAATTATCGCCAGTATATGAATTAGCAAGTATGTCATAAATAAAATGCCCCGCTTTAAGGGATTACTAAGATGTAAAAACCTTAAAGCGGGGATATTATCTTATTTATTAGTCTCGCGTTGCTCTATGAATTCATGAGTTTTTTATCCTAACATTGGAACCAGGTATTTGGTAATCAGGTATCCTCCGCCTACGAGCCAGATGTAAAGAAGTCCGGCGAGAACGAATGGTTTGGCACCAGCCTGTTTGAACTTGTCAATGCTTGTGTCAGTACCAAGAGCAGTCATTGCCATAGTAAGCATGAATGTGTCAACGTACTCTATTGCGCCGTTCAGAGGTATTTCCTTAACACTATCAACTCCCAAAAGGTATTGTAGAAGAGAGTTTAGACAGATTATTCCGATAAATCCGAAAGCGAACCAAGGAATAGTAATTTTGCTTTTTTGTGATTTGCCGTTAGCGTCTTTGGTCTTGCGGCCTGAAAGTGCGATACCCATTATTACGAGTACCGGAGCAAGCATCATGACACGGATCATTTTTGTGATAGTAGCTGTACCGGCTATGCCAAGCGCGTCTGTAGGATCCATTGCATTACCTGCTCCAGCCACGTGTGCCACTTCATGAAGTGTACTGCCCGTATATATAGCCACTCCGGTGTCTCCAAGAGCGTCAAGCATTCCTGAACGATACATGATAGGGTAGAGGAACATTGATATTGTTCCGAAGATAACCACTGTAGATACTGCAATTGCGGTTTTGTGGCCTTCGCATTTCACTACTGGTTCTGCACCGAGAACTGCTGCCGCACCACAAATAGCACTACCTGTTGCTGTCATAAGCGATGTGTCGGCATCCATTTTCAGCAGTTTGCCTAACCAAACTCCCAGGAATATAGTTCCGGCTACGATAATTGTATCTATAACGACTGCAGGTATTCCTACAGCAGCAACCTGTGTCAAAGTAAGACGGAAACCGTAGAGTACGATACCGGCGCGAAGAATCTGTTTGGTACAGAATTTAATACCAGGTACCCATGTCTCAGGAAGCTTGTTTCTGAGACTGTTAGCATACAGCATACCGAGGATTATACCAACAATCAATGGACTGAATGACAGACTTTTTACAAACGGGATTTCTGCGATGTAGAATGCTGCGAATGAGAATAATGCGATAAGCAAAATACCATGAATGGTATTGGCGCGGTTTTCTTTTGTAAACATATCTTTTTGTTTTTGTTTATGGTTTCTTTATTTCGGCTGCAAAGATAGCGCATTTGTTAATATGTTGTTTTTCATCTTATTTTATAGCTTATAACTTTTGGTAATAACCGAAATACCGAATAATTACAGTGGTGTACTTTTATTATGTCAAGCATTATTGTTAATTTTGCGTCCGAAAATATAAATATAACGGAATGAAGAATTTATTTGGTGCTCTCTGCGCATTTGCTATAGTTGTAATGGCATTCTCATCGTGCGGAGACAAGAGTATGAAGATGAATAATCCACGTAATATAAAAGGAGTGGTGAGTTACAAACGTTCTTTTGGCGATTTGAATGCCGTACAGCTCAAGACAGCAAAGGCTATAGGTATAACGCCTGTGGCATCGCGCGAAGAAGCTGAACATCTGAAGAAAAAATTGGTAAAAATAGAACCATGCGAGTATTATGACATGGATTCGCTTACACATTCCATTCCTTATCTTGTTCCTACAGCCAGTGCATTGCTTGAATCTATAGGCGAGAATTTTCTTGATTCGCTCGAAAGCAAGGGACTTAATCCTAATAAGATTATCGTAACTTCTGTTACACGTACTAAAGAAGACGTTAAACGACTTAGACGTACAAACGTTAACGCTTCAATGAACTCATGTCACTTTTACGGCACAACATTCGATATTAGCTGGAAGAGATTTACCAAGGTGGAAGATCCTGACGGACGACCAATGCAGGATGTACGCGCTGATACACTTAAGCTGGTTCTGTCGGAGGTGCTTCGCGATTTGAAGAAAGAAGAAAGATGTTACGTGAAGTATGAGTTGAAACAGGGATGTTTCCATATAACAGCAAGATAATAATCGGATGAACAGATATTTTATATACCTTGCATACGATGGCACAAACTATCACGGGTGGCAGATTCAGCCTAATGGAGACAGTGTTCAGGAGACACTGAACAGAGCTTTGCGTACTTTTCTCCGTAATGAGTCTATTGAGGTAGTTGGGGCAGGTCGTACTGATGCCGGTGTTCATGCCAGGCTCATGGTGGCACATTTCGATATTGAGCGCGAACTGGATTGTGATGCTGTTACGGACAAACTAAACCGATTGCTTCCTCAGGATATATCGGTATATTGCGTGAAACGTGTAAAAGAAGATGCTCATGCGCGTTTTGATGCAACCTACCGTACATATAAATATTATATAACAACCCGTAAAGACCCGTTTACCCGACATTATTCATGGAGATTATTCCAGAAATTGGATATTGATAAGATGAATGAGGCTGCTGCCACACTCTTTGAATATACCGACTTCACAAGTTTCAGCAAGCTTCATACTGATGTAAAGACCAACAACTGCAAGATAATGCATGCGGAATGGACACGGTGTGGCGAAGACGAATGTGTGTTTACCATTCAGGCAGACAGATTTTTGCGTAACATGGTGCGTGCCGTAGTCGGTACACTTGTCGAAGTGGGACGTGGCAAGCTTTCAGTTGATGGTTTCAGAAAAGTTATTGAAGATAAGAACCGTTGCAGTGCAGGTACATCTGTTCCTGGCAATGCTTTGTTTTTGACAGACATAGGTTATCCGGACGATTTGTTTCTATAGAAGATTAAACTCAAAAACTCAAGAACTTAAAAACTTAATATATGTGGTTATTATTAGCATTTTGCTCGGCAGCTTTGTTGGGCTTTTATGATGTATTCAAGAAAAAATCGTTGGCAAACAATGCGGTACTTCCCGTGCTTGGACTGAACACATTGTTTTCAAGTCTTATTTTTATACCGTTTATACTGATTTCGCATTTCGGACCGGATTTACTTGACGGTTCCCTGTTTTATGTTCCTGATGCGGGATGGGAAGTTCACAAGTTCATCATACTTAAGTCGTTTATCGTGCTTGGCTCGTGGGTATTCGGTTATTTTGGAATGAAGCATTTGCCTCTTACCATAGTGGGACCAATCAATGCCACACGTCCGGTGATGACACTTGTAGGAGCACTTCTTATATTTGGCGAACGACTGAATGTTTATCAGTGGATTGGAGTTCTTCTTGCTATAATTTCATTTTTCTTGCTTAGCCGTTCAGGGAAAAAGGAAGGTATAGATTTCAAGCATGACCGTTGGGTATGGTTTGTTGTGCTTGCGGCTGTTCTTGGAGCAATAAGTGGTTTGTATGACAAGTATCTCATGGGCCAGTTCAACAATATGGTTGTACAGGCATGGTATAATATCTACCAGTTATTCCTCATGGGAGGTGTAATACTTTTCCTTTGGTGGCCAAGGCGAAAGCATGGTACTCCCTTCCGATGGGACTGGTGCATAATTCTGATTTCAATATTCCTTTCTGCAGCCGATTTCGTATATTTCTACGCATTGTCTATGGAAGATTCCATGATTTCCATTGTTTCTATGGTTAGACGAAGCAGCGTTGTAGTTTCGTTCCTGTTTGGCGCAATGGTGTTCCGCGAAAAGAATTTGAAGAGTAAAGCCGTAGATTTGCTTCTGGTATTGATAAGTATGCTGTTCCTGTATCTGGGAAATGTGTTGGGATAGTAATTAGATTTTGAAATATGGAAAATGTTTGGCGCCTGTTTAAATGGTATTTAAATACTGTTTAAACAGGCGCTAAATTTGTATTTATGATATTGTCATATCCGGAATCATATTGAGCAGAACTTCATCTACCCCCTTATTCTTTAGAGTTTTTATATCAGACGAGAATATCTCGTAGAAAGAAGTTTTCTTGTCTTGCAGCTCAATTGCTTTTTTATAGAATGAAATAGCGCTTTTTATATCGTTGTTCACCAGATATACATGCCCTGTATTCATCCAGTCTTCTGCAATTGCGTCATTCTTATCTAATATTTTGTTGTACATCTCAATTGCTTTATCATATCTGTCCATCATGAAATAACACCATGCGATTGCCCTTTGTGCCGATGTCTTTCCTTTTGTCATGTATTCCACCTTGAACATATATCTCAGGGCTTCATCGTATATACCTTCTGTTATGAGGGCTTGCCCAATTTGTGTGCAAATGTTCAAGTCATCCGGATTGATTTGTTCGGCTTCTTTCAGATATTCATAAGCAAGGTCATAGCGGTTTTTCTTTTTATAACAGAGCGCTATATTTTTCAGAGTCCATGTGTCGCCAGGAGATAGAATGTCTGCTTTTTTTAGTGAATCCAGAGCTTTGTCGTAATCTTTGTTCAGAACATGTACATATCCAATTTTCTGGAAAGCCTCGTAGTCGTCAGGGTTATCATCAATGATATCCATATATGAGAACATTGCGTCATTGACGTGTCCTTTAGCGAAAAGATAGTCAGCCAATTGTTTCAGTTTTCCGCTGTCCTGTATCATATTTCGTATGATTGTACTTTGCCACAAAGCTATTCCTTGACTGAATATATCTATTTTGTCATAATAATTGTTTCTCCATAACTTACAGAAACGGTATAAGTCCTGTATGAAATGTCTGCTTTCGGTCTGCCGTTTTTTCTTTTCACTGTTTGTTCCTTCTGATTCTTCGTTCATTTTGTTTTGAGCTGTCAGCCCTGAATTCATGGCATCTAATGGTAGATTAGGCATGGATTTGAATGTCAGACATAGAGAGAATCTGTCGGAATTGCACATGTCGGTTGCTTTCTGCAGAGTTTCAATGAAAGGCGCATAGTTATTCTTTTTGTCTGTCATCATTTCGTATATGTCAGGTACCTCAGAACTGAATATATAGAACCAGTGCGACGGCTCATAGAAGAACGGATAGTTTTTCAGATTTGAAAAAGTACACATGTTTGTGTCTGCTCCTTCCTGTCGTAGCATGTCAAGTTCTTTAATCTGATCCTTGATTTTTTCTATGCTTTCCCTCCATTCCGGATTTCCTTCTATTAGTTCTTCGATATTTATATCAGACATTTCATTAATAGGCGATGTTAACTCTGTCGATTGCATTATCGAAGGTATTATCTCGTCTCTCATTTTCTTGTCGATATTTTCAGTTTCAAGCGATAAAATCACTTGTATAATTACTGTATATAAATCATCCAGAAAATAAGGATTTTCTTTCAACAGATTAATCTCATCTGTAAGGTTCGGATATGCGAATTTAATCATTTCGTCCTGTAAGTATATAGCTATCAGGATTCCGACCAAAGCACGTTGTGTAACAACGCAGCTTTTGCCTTTCAGATATGTGTGTAAAAGCAAACGGAATTTATAGACGTCGAGTATGTGTATGAGGCTCAAACACAATGCTGATGTAAACAAAGCCTTTTCATTGTCGGATATTTTATCCGATTCTATTATTGATAATGCTCCGGTATAGTCTTCCTCGTTCCATATAACAGGTGTCCATGTCTTGTTGAACAACTCCTCAAGAATAAATTGGAGTCTTTTGTTCTGACTCTCAATCAATTCTGTCCTGTGTGGCTCGTCATACATGTCGGAAATATTGAGTTCTTTATGTAACTCTTCAATTTTTGTACATATCTCATAGTATCCCGACTGCTGGCTGTTTCTTGTGTTTCTATATGTTTGCGAAACGTATGAGTTACCATTTTCCAACAACAGCTGTATTTTAATCTTTTCGTTAAGAACGAACGCTTTTTTTAGTAAGTTGTTGTACATTTCGTTTCTTTCAGGATCGTTCATACCTTGAGTCGCATATTGCATCATGAAACCGTATGTGGTTTTCAGACTTTCAATATCCGATTTCATTTGCCAGTTGTCTGTGGGAGAAGCATATTCGGAAAGTTTTTCCAGAGCTTCTTTTAATTTGTGTGTATGAAGCAATTCTTTTATCTCTTTATACATATTATTTCAATCTTAATACTATTGCTGCAAAAATAATAACTTTTTTGTAATTTTGCACGAACTATTTTATATGAGTTATTTAGTTTTTAGTTAGTTGATGTTAGCTTAAAAACTCATGAACTCAAAAACTTATAAACTTAAAATGACTATTTCAGAATTGCAAAACGTGTATGCTGCTCATCCCAATACAAGATGTTTGGAATTGATTCTTAAAGATAGCGGCATAAAGACTATTTATTTAGGCGGTGTACATGCTTCGTGTGTATCGTTTTTCTTTTCGGCATTCATAAAGAAAACTCCATCTGTATATTTGTTTGTACTTAACGACAGTGAGGAGGCAGGATATTTCTATCACGATATGGTTCAGGCCAATGGTGATACGGATATTCTGTTTTTCCCTTCCTCGTACAGACGTGCCATCAAGTACGGACAGAAGGATGCGGCAAACGAAATTCTGCGTACAGAGGTACTCAGCAGACTTGAAAAGAAGGATAATGTGGCTGTGGTGACATATCCTGAAGCTTTGGCGGAAAAGGTGGTGTCGAAAAACATACTTTCGGACAAGACTATATCACTGAAAGTGGGACAGAATATTGAGACTGACGCAATAGCCGCACAATTGGTTTCGCTTGGTTTCGACCATGTGGACTATGTTTACGAACCGGGGCAGTTTGCCATTCGTGGAAGTATTCTCGATGTGTTTTCGTTTGCGTCGGAATATCCTTTCCGTATAGACTTTTTCGGTGACGAAATAGACAGTATGCGAACATTCGAAGTTGAAACGCAATTGTCGAAGGAGAAAAAGACAGCTTTGAATATAGTTCCCGAACTCACGGGAGTGACAGCCGGTTCTGTTACATTCCTCGATTTCCTTCCTTCGGACGCACTTTTGTGTGTGAAAGACCTGCTGTGGGTAAGGGAACGGATACAGAGCATCCATGACGAGGTGCTCTCACCTCAGGCTGTTACTGCCATAGAGGGGGAAGAAAATGTACTTCCTGATATTCAGAAAACAATAATTACCGGTACTGATTTTACAGATAAGGCTTTAAATTTCAGAAGAATTGATTTTGGCTCAAAACCAATCGGAACACCTCAGTCGAAGCTTAATTTCGAGACTTCTGTGCAGCCTATTTTTCATAAGAATTTTGATTTGGTATCGTCGTCACTCAAAGATTTCATACAAAGAGGATATAAGATTTTTATATGTTCCGACAGTTCTAAACAGACTGACCGACTGAAGGATATTTTCGCCGAAAGGGAAGACGATATAAAGTTTGAACCTGTTGACCGTACTTTGCATGAAGGTTTTATCGACCATACAATGCATCTTTGTATATTTACCGACCATCAGATATTTGACCGTTTCCACAAATACAATCTCCGCAGCGACAAGGCACGCAGCGGAAAAGTTGCGCTTTCGCTTAAGGAACTTAATCAGTTTGAACCTGGAGACTATGTAGTTCATATAGACCATGGTATAGGTCGTTTTGCCGGACTGGTACGCATACCTAACGGGAATACCACTCAGGAAGTAATCAAACTGATTTATCAGAATGACGATGTGGTGTTCGTGTCAATCCATTCGCTTCATAAGATTTCCAAATATAAGGGCAAGGAAGGCGAACCGCCAAGAATCAGCAAATTGGGAACAGGCGCGTGGGAGAAAATAAAGGAGCGCACCAAGACCAAGATAAAGGATATAGCGCGCGACCTTATAAAGCTTTATTCGCAGCGCAAACAGGAGAAAGGTTTCAAATATAGTCCTGACAGTTTTCTCCAGCATGAACTTGAGGCATCGTTCCTTTATGAAGATACTCCGGACCAGTCGAAAGCCACTCAGGAGGTGAAGGCCGACATGGAGAGCGACCGTCCTATGGACCGCTTGGTTTGTGGTGACGTGGGTTTCGGTAAAACTGAAGTTGCCGTAAGAGCTGCATTCAAGGCTGTGGCCGACAATAAGCAGGTGGCAGTACTTGTCCCAACAACAGTTCTTGCATACCAGCATTTCCAGACTTTCAAAAAACGACTTGAGGGATTGCCTTGCAAGGTGGAATATCTTAGTCGTGCACGTACGGCCAAGGATACCAGTAGAATTTTGAAAGAGCTTGCCGACGGTCAGATAAATATCCTTATAGGAACTCACAAGATAATAGGCAAGAGTGTCAAGTTCAAGGATTTGGGCTTGCTTATCATAGACGAGGAACAGAAGTTCGGGGTAAGTGTGAAAGAAAAACTCCGTCAGATAAAGGTGAATGTTGATACACTTACTATGACGGCCACACCTATTCCGCGAACACTTCAGTTCTCGCTTATGGGCGCAAGAGACCTTTCCGTTATACAGACACCGCCGCCAAACAGATATCCTATACAGACCGAGGTACATACTTTCAACGAGGAGATAATAACTGAGGCTATAAATTTCGAGATGAGCCGTAACGGTCAGGTGTTCTTTGTGAACAATCGCATACAGAACCTTGTTGAGCTGAAGGCTCTGATAGAAAGAAACATACCGGATTGCCGTGTATGTATAGGTCACGGGCAGATGCAGCCGGAGGAACTTGAAAAGATTATCTTCGATTTTGTAAATTATGATTACGATGTACTTCTGGCAACAACCATAATCGAAAGTGGTATAGACATTCCGAATGCCAATACCATAATAATAAACCAGGCGCAGAATTTTGGTTTGAGCGACCTGCATCAGATGCGCGGACGTGTTGGACGAGGAAACAAGAAAGCCTTCTGCTATCTGCTTGCACCTCCATTGAGTTCGCTCACGCCTGAGGCGCGCCGTCGTTTGCAGGCTATTGAGAATTTCAGCGATTTGGGTAGTGGTATCCATATAGCCATGCAGGATCTTGATATCCGTGGTGCAGGAAATATGCTTGGAGCCGAACAGAGCGGATTTATTGCAGACCTTGGTTATGAGACTTATCAGAAGATTTTGGCAGAAGCTGTTACCGAACTTAAAAACGATGAGTTCTCCGAACTTTATGCCGATGAGGTGAAAGCAGGTGAGGAAGTTTTGAGCGGTGAAGGATTTGTTGATGAATGTACAGTAGAAAGCGACCTTGAACTGTTGTTCCCTAATGAATATATCCCAAGCAGCAGCGAAAGGATGTTGCTCTACCGTGAGCTTGACAAGCTGGAACTCGACAAGGATGTAGAAGATTTCAAAGCGCGTCTGATAGACCGTTTCGGAGCAATTCCGCCTGAAGGGGAAGAGCTGATACGGATAGTTCCGTTGAGGCGCATTGCCAAGCGTCTTGGTATAGAGAAGATATTCCTGAAATCAGGACGTATGACACTCTTCTTTGTAAGCAATCCTGACAGTCCGTATTATCAGAGTGAGGCTTTCGGCAAGATGATAGGCTATATGTCGCGCTATCCGCGTCAATGTAATCTCAGGGAACAGAACGGAAAACGCAGCATGATTATCAAGGATATAAAAGATGTTCAGTCGGCTGTAAGGGAATTGCAGGAGATAACGAGCATACAGGCCGGATAAGATAATTAGACAATGGAAATTTATAAGGATTGAAAATCTTTGTTGAAACTAAATAATATAGAACTGAAATATAATATTTGAATAATGAGAAAGAATATTCTAATGCTGATACTTGGTGCGGGAGCTTTGACAGCTCAGGCTGCAAGTATTAATCCTCTATGGATGCGTGATGTACGCATATCACCCGATGGTAAGTCAGTGGTTTTCTGCTATAAGGGAGATATGTATAAGGTTAGTTCCGATGGTGGACAGGCTGTTCAGCTTACCACCCAGGAGTCGTATGAATCAGACCCGGTATGGTCGCCCGACGGTAAGCAAATAGCTTTTGCAAGCGACCGTTATGGTAATCAGGATGTGTTCATTATGTCGGCTGATGGTGGTCCGGCACGCAGACTTACCCTTAATTCTGCGTCAGAGATACCTACAGCTTTCAGTCCCGATGGCAAGTTCGTTTATTTTTCTGCCTCTATTCAGGACCCTGCACAGAGTGCTCTTTTCCCTACTTTGGCTATGACAGAACTTTATAAAGTTCCAGCAGAAGGAGGAAAAACTTTACAGGTTCTTGCCACTCCTGCCGAAATGGTTGAGTTTAATAATGAAGGCGATTTGTTCCTTTATCAGGACTGTAAGGGGTATGAAGATGAGTGGAGAAAGCATCATACTTCTTCCGTAACACGTGATGTCTGGTTATATGATACAAAAAGCGGAAAGCATACCAATCTTACAGAGCGTGCAGGTGAAGACAGAAATCCTGTATTCTCGGATGATGAGAAGACCGTATTTTTCCTCAGTGAAAGAAACGGAGGAACTTTTAATGTCTATTCTTTCCCACTGTCGGCCCCAAAGAATGTTAGTCAGATTTCCGATTTTAAGGTTCATCCCGTTAGATTCCTTTCGGTTGGTGACGGAAATAAATTGTGCTACTCTTATAATGGTGAGATTTATACTCAGAACCTTGGAGAAAAGCCTAAAAAACTGAATGTTACTCTTGTGAGGGATGATGAGGATATGCCTGAAAATATGAGCTTCACACGTGGTGCAAGTGAGGCGGTAGTATCTCCAGACGGTAAACAGGTGGCATTTATTGTGCGTGGCGAGGTTTTTGTGACTTCTGTAGAATACAATACCACCAAGCAGATAACTAATACTCCGGAAGCGGAGAAAGGTGTTTCTTTCGGAGCAGACAACCGTACCTTGGTTTATGCAAGCGAAAGAGGTGGCAACTGGGGACTATATCTGGCTAAGATAGCCCGTAAAGATGACCCTAATTTCCCTAACGCTACACTTATAGAGGAAGAAGCTTTGCTGCCTTCAACATCTGTGGAACGTGGATATCCTAAGTTCTCTCCAGACGGTAAGGAAGTGGCTTTCATTGAAGACAGGAACAAACTTATGGTGGTGAACCTCGAATCGAAGAAAGTAAGACAGATTACCGATGGTTCTACATGGTATAATACTTACGGAGGATTTGAGTATTCATGGAGTCCTGACGGAAAGTGGTTCACTCTTGAATTTATAGGTCACAAACACGATCCTTACACTGATATAGGTATTGTTAAGGCCGACGGAAAAGGAGATATTGTGAATATTACTGGAAGCGGTTACACAAGCGGTTCTCCTCGCTGGGTTATGGATGGTAATGCTCTTCTTTTCACTACCGAAAGATACGGTATGCGCAATCATGCTTCATGGGGCTCGCTGGATGATGTGATGATAGTTTTCATGAATCAGGACTCATACGATAAATTCTGTCTTAGCAAGGAGGATTATGAAATAGAGAAGGCTCTGAAGGAAGAACAGGAGAAGGCTTCCAAGAAGGAAAATAACTCTAAGGGCGACAAGAGTTCAAAGAAAGACGATAAAAAATCAAAGAAGGGTGATGATGCCGACAAGAAGGACGAAGAATCAGTAAAACCTGTTGAAGTTGAAATAGAAGGCATAGAAGACCGCATTGTCCGTCTTACTCCTAACTCATCAAGCATAGCTTCCGCTATTATTTCAGAGGATGGAGAGAAGCTTTACTATCTGTCTTCATTCGAGGGTGGATATGATATGTGGAAGTTGGACCTGAGAAAAAAAGAGACTAAGCTCCTTCATAAGATGGATGCCGGATGGGGAGATATGCAGACCGATAAGGAAGGTAAGGCTGTGTTTATTCTTGGCGGAAGCAATATGCAGAAAATGGATGCTTCGTCCGAGTCTCTGAAGCCTATAACATATAAGGCTGAAATGAAAATGGATCTTGCCGCAGAACGTGAGTATATGTTCAATCATGTATATAAACAGGAGAAGAAACGTTTCTATGAGGTTAATATGCATGGAGTGGACTGGGAAGGACTTACCGAGGCTTATCGCCGTTTCTTGCCTCATATCTCAAATAATTATGACTTTGCCGAGATGCTCAGTGAGTGGCTTGGCGAGCTTAATGTTTCGCATACCGGTGCAAGCTACCGTCCGTCTTCAAAGACTGAGGCTACAGCAAATCTAGGATTACTGTACGACTGGGAATACTCCGGTAAGGGACTTCGTATTTCTGAAGTTGTGGCCAAAGGTCCGTTCGACAGAAAGAATTCCAAAGTTGAGGCCGGAAATATAATCGAAAAGATTGACGGCAGTGTTATAGATAAGGATACAGACTATACTACTCTGCTTAACGGAAAGGCTGGAAAGAAGGTGCTTGTATCTGTTTATAATCCAGAATCCGGTAAAAGATGGGATGAAGTGGTTAAGCCGGTTACAAGTGCTGCCATGAGTTCACTTCTGTATAAACGTTGGGTTAAGCAGCGCGCCGACGAGGTAGAGAAACTTTCCGGTGGACGTTTGGGATATGTTCATATCCAGTCTATGGACGACGGAAGTTTCCGTACAGTATATTCCGATATCTTAGGTAAGTACAATAATTGTGAAGGAATTGTCATCGATACACGCTTCAATGGTGGAGGCCGCCTGCATGAGGATATCGAGGTGCTGTTTAGTGGCAAGAAATACTTCACACAGGTGATAAGAGGACGTGAAGCCTGTGATATGCCAAGCCGCAGATGGAACAAGCCTTCTATTATGCTTCAGTGTGAAGCCAATTACTCTAATGCTCATGGAACTCCTTGGGTATACAAGCATAGAGGTATTGGCAAACTGGTGGGTGCTCCTGTTCCCGGAACTATGACAAGTGTCAATTGGGAGCGTCTTCAGGACCCTACACTGGTATTCGGTATTCCTGTGGTAGGTTATCGTTTGCCTGACGGAAGCTATCTGGAAAATACACAGCTTGAACCGGATATCTATATTCTGAACTCTCCTGAAACTATTGTTAAAGGTGAGGATACTCAGCTGAAGGCTGCTGTAGAGGAATTGCTGAAAGAAATTGATTCGGCCAAGTAAGGCTTAAAAATACTTAAAAAAAACGTGGGCAAATTTTAGGTAAAACGTGGGCAAGTTTGACTTAAAATTTGCCCACGTTTTTTTTCTGATGTTTTGTCAAGATTGATATTTAGCTTGCTTTTTCCCGATTTTTCTATTACGTAAATTATTATAACCAGAAAAATATATCGTCTGTGTCATAATTATTACACCATTTTTCCATAAAAAATGTTTTATTTGCAAAAAAGTATAATTTATGACACTATCTAAACGACAAAAGATTTTTATATCTGTTGTATCAGGAATAATTGTAGGAGGAGGATTGTTTTTTCTCTACTTGCTGAGGGCACATACATATCTCACGGATGAGCCTTCTGCTTGTGTGAACTGCCATATCATGTCGCCTTATTATGCCACATGGATGCACAGCTCCCATTCAAGGGATGCCACATGTAATGACTGTCATGTACCGCATGAGAATTTCGTCAGGAAATGGACTTTCAAGGGTATGGACGGAATGAAACATGTTGCGGCTTTTCTGACAAGTTCCGAACCTCAGGTCATACAGGCGCAATCTGCCAGTTCTCAGGTCATTATGAATAACTGCATCCGGTGTCATGAGCAATTGAATACCGAGTTTGTCAAGACCGGGCGTATAGACTATATGATGTCCGAGGTAGGGAAGGGGAAAGCCTGCTGGGATTGTCACAGGGATGTTCCGCATGGAGGAAAGAACAGCCTTTCGTCCACTCCTGACGCGGTGGTTCCATTACCGGATTCTCCATTGCCGGAATGGCTTAGGAAAATGAAAAGGTAAAATAATTAAATATAGAGTATATGATGAATAATTTTAAATCTTGGCATGGATGGTTGTTGTTTGTTGTATCAATGGCCGTAGTATTTTGTTTGGGACTGGCTGTGTCGGCCTTGTCTGAACGTAGAGCTGAAGTGGTAAGCATATTCAACAACAGGAAGAATCCGATGAAAGGAATTGTTCCTCAGAATGAGAAGTTCCAGAGTGATTTCCCTCGTGAGTATCAGACGTGGACTGAAACCGCCTACACAGATTTCCAGAGCGAGTTCAACGGAAACATCCAGGTTGATGTACTCGAGCAGCGTCCCGAAATGGTAATTCTATGGGCCGGCTATGCTTTCTCAAAAGATTATGCTACACCACGAGGACACATGCATGCCATAGAGGATATCCGTGCAACTTTACGTACAGGAGCCCCTCAGACTGCAAACGACGGACCACAACCTTCGACCTGTTGGACTTGTAAGAGTCCGGACGTTCCACGTATGATGCAGGAAATAGGAGTTGATTCATTCTATAACAACAAGTGGGCAGCTTTCGGTTCTGAGATTGTAAACCCTATAGGATGTTCGGATTGTCATGATTCCGAGACAATGGACCTCCATATAAGTCGTCCGGCGCTGATTGAGGCTTTCGCACGTCAGGGAAAAGACATAACTAAGGCTACACCTCAGGACATGCGTTCGCTGGTATGTGCGCAGTGTCATGTGGAATACTACTTTAAGGGTGACGGAAAATATCTGACTTTCCCGTGGGATAAAGGTATGACTGTTGAGGCTATGGAGCAGTATTACGATGAAAACAATTTCTCTGATTATACTCACGCATTGAGCCGTGCTCCGATTATCAAGGCGCAGCATCCTGATTATGAAATCTCGCAATTGGGTATTCACGGTCAGCGTGGAGTATCGTGTGCCGACTGCCACATGCCATATAAGAGTGAAGGCGGTATGAAGTTCAGCGATCACCATATCCAGAGTCCGCTTGCCATGATAGACCGTACATGTCAGGTCTGCCATCGTGAAAGCGAAGAGACTTTGCGAAACAATGTTTACGAACGTCAGCGTAAGGCTAACGAAATAAGAAACCGTCTGGAAAAAGAACTTGCATCGGCACATATCGAGGCCAAGTTCGCATGGGATAAGGGCGCTACTGAAACTGAGATGAAACCTGTATTGAAGCTTCTTCGCGAAGCGCAGTGGAGATGGGACTTTGGAGTGGCTTCACACGGAGCCGCATTCCATGCGCCTCAGGAAATCCAGAGAATCCTTTCGCATGGACTTGACAGAGCTTTGCAGGCACGACTCTCTATATCTAAGGTCCTTGCAAAGCATGGATATACTGATGATGTTCCTATGCCGGATATCTCTACCAAGGATAAGGCTCAGAAATATATAGGACTGGATATTCCTGCCGAAAAAGCGGCTAAAGAACGATTTATGAACACTACAGTTCCGGGCTGGCTGAAAGAGGCTAAGGCTAACGGACGTATCATTTGATACCATGTGGAAAAATACTTGGGGAGTTAAAGAAGGGATAATGACCTGTGGCGGACTTATCGTCATAGGTCTTATCCTTCATTTGTTTACGGGAGGAATAAACTGGGACAGTTTTGCCTGGCCTCTAAATATCTGTGTCTTGGCAATATACGTCGTTGCGATAATCGTATTGTATATTCTAAGGAAAAAGGTGTATTTCGTGCGTTGGGCAATGTCCTACAAAGCGGCAGTCCCATCGTTGGTAGCCGTAGTGTTCCTGACCTTCCTTATGGGAATGATAAGGCAGGTGCCGTCTTCGGTACAGTCGGAAGATGTATTCATCTTGAACCGCATGCTTTCATTCTGGCCTTTTATTCTTGTCTATCTTTGGATGACTACTATCGTAGGACTGGTTTCTATAAGGAGTCTGTTTCATTTTCGCATCAGAAGAATACCGTTTCTGCTGAATCATCTTGGCCTGTTCATAGCCTTGGTTTCTGCTACTTTGGGAAGTGCCGATATGAAGAGACTTACGATGAACACCCGTATAGGTCAGGCGGAATGGCGTGCCACTGATGCTGATGGAAATGTGTACGAACTGCCGCTTGCCGTAGAACTGAAAGACTTCAGTATTGATGAATATCCTCCCAAGCTTATGCTGATAGATAATGCTACAGGCAAGGCTCTGCCCTATGGTACGCCGGAACATATCTTGTTGGAGGAAGGGGTAAAATCAGGAATGTTGTCAGGATGGAATATTGAGATATCGGACAGAATAGAGATGGCGGCTTCTGTATCGGGGAATGACACTGTGAAGTATGTGGAATGGCCTAGCACCGGAGCAACTTATGCCGTAAATGTTAGAGCTGTATCGCCTGACGGCAAACAGTCTGTCAGCGGATGGGTAAGTTGCGGAAGTTTCTTTTTCCCTTATCAGGCATTGCGTCTTGACAATGATTGCAGCCTTGTCATGCCCGACAGGGAGCCTCGCCGTTATTCATCCGACGTAGTGATTTATACTGAGAGCGGCAAAACGCAGGAAGAGACCATAGAGGTGAACAGACCTGCCGAGATAGAAGGTTGGAAGATATATCAGCTTAGCTATGACGAAAGTAAAGGACGCTGGAGCGATATAAGTGTTTTTGAACTGGTTTCAGACCCGTGGTTGCCTGCTGTATATGTCGGAATTATAATGATAATGCTGGGAGCTGTATGTATGTTCGTTACGGCACAAAAGAATAACAATTAGCAAACAAACGATTATGATGAATTGGGATTGGTTTATATATTTTGCCGTTTTGTCTGTGGTATTGTGGACTGCAGGTTCTTGGAATGCCTTTAAAGGGTCACAGTCGAAGGCATGTGTTTTCACTATTGCCGGACTCCTTGTGTTCGGTACCTTCATAGGTCTGTTGTGGGCATCATTGGAACGTCCTCCACTGCGCACTATGGGAGAGACTCGCCTCTGGTACTCTTTCTTTTTGCCATTGGCCGGACTGATAACCTATGTCAGATGGAAATACAAATGGATTCTGTGTTTCAGTACCATACTGTCGGTGGTATTCATTTGCGTCAACCTGCTTAAGCCTGAGATTCACAATAAGGCGTTAATGCCGGCATTGCAGAGTCCGTGGTTTGCTCCTCATGTCATTATCTATATGTTCGCATACGCTATGCTGGGAGCCTCTGCCATAATGGGAATTTATCTTCTGTGGATAAAGAAGACCGGGTGCGATGTTAAGGAGATGGCTTTATGTGATAACATGGTGTATGTAGGTCTGTCATTCATGACTTTGGGAATGCTGACCGGTGCCTTGTGGGCTAAAGAGGCATGGGGACACTACTGGTCGTGGGACCCTAAAGAAACATGGGCTGCCGTAACATGGTTTTCATATCTTACCTATATTCACATGAGGTTAGGAATACAAGGCAGAGAAAAGTCATCCTTGTATATATTGCTTTTGTCGTTTATATTTCTACAGATGTGCTGGTGGGGTATTAACTATTTGCCTTCGGCACAAGGAAGCAGTATCCATACTTATAATATGAACTGATTAAAACCTTGAAATTTATGGGAAAAATAAGTTTACATTTTTTGATTCCATTCCTTCTTATGGGGAATGCATCATTGTCTTATGCTCAAGATGACAAAAAAGCGGATGACAGTTTCTGGGTGTCAGCCCAGATTCGTACAAGGGGAGAATACCGTAATGGTGCATTGTATCCCCGGGATAAAGGAGAGTCTCCGGCCGGATTCGTAAACGAGCGTGCCAGACTTACATTCGGTTATGAACGTCAGAAACTGGCTTTAAGGTTTTCTGCACAGCATCTAGGTGTATGGGGACAGGATGCCCTTATTGATAAAAACGGGCGTTTCATATTGAATGAGGCATGGGCATCTTTCAATATGAATGACTATTGGTTTGTGCAGCTGGGTAGGCAGGCGTTGGTGTACGATGATGAACGAATTCTCGGAAGCCTTGACTGGAATGTTGCCGGACGTTATCATGACGCGTTGAAGATAGGATATAAGAACAATGGCCATCAGCTTCATGGAATATTTGCTTTCAATCAGAATGACGAGAACGTAATAGGAGGAACATTCTATGACAGCAGTAAAACCAAACTCTACAAGAATATGCAGACGTTGTGGTATCATTATGATTGCGTATCAACACCTCTGCAGGTTTCATTGCTTGCGATGAACATTGGTCAGGAAGGTGGAGATGCCGCGACAAGGAAGGCTGATACCAAATACATGCAGACTTTCGGTACTTATATCAAATATATGCCGGACTCATGGAACATCTCAGGATCGTTCTATTATCAGACCGGTAAAAATGCGGCTTCACGCACAGTTTCCGCATATATGGGAAATATAGACCTCTCATATAGTATAAACAGATTATGGTCTGTGGGTATAGGTACAGACTATTTGAGCGGAAGCAACGATGCAGACGGAAAATATAAGGCGTTCAATCCTCTATATGGCACACATCATAAGTTTTACGGAGGAATGGATTATTTCTATGCCACAGATTTTGCGGCTGGTTATAATCCGGGCCTTTCGGATACTCATGTGGGAGTTGACTTCAAGGTATCAAATGCTGTATCTATGGGGCTGAACTATCATTATTTTGCTACAGCAGTCAAGCTGGACAACCTGAAACGTACACTTGGTTCTGAAGTTGATTATCAACTTAACTGGAAGATAATGAAAGATGTCAGTATGACGGTAGGTTATTCCGTTATGTTCGGAACATCAACAATGGATGCGGTGAAAGGTGGAAACCACAAAAGCTGGCAAGACTGGGGATGGGTATCCCTGAATATTAATCCAAGAATATTTATAAAATAATTTATACATAATACAAAAAGGCCATTCTTCTAATGAATGGTCTTTTGTATTTTATAAAGTTATGTTCTTTATAGCTTTCAAGTTCAATTCAATATAATTGCTGTCTTTTCTGGTAATAATACCTTCTTTCTCCATTTTGTTGAATTCAGTCGAAAGGGCAGGACGAGAAACATTGATGTATTCTGCCAGCTGGGTTATAGTATGAGGTAGTCTTATCGTAGAAGACCCTTTATCAAGCCTTTTCATTAAATAAACGAGTATTCTTTCACGGATTGTTTTTCTTGACAATACATCCAGCCTCATAGTGGTACATACATTGCAGTTCCCCGAAACACAGAGGAAATTCTTTAGGATATCAGGGTATTTGCTTATCAGTTCGAACGTAGAATCTTTTGTAGCTGTCAGCAAGACTGATTTTTCAAGAGTCTTGAACGTGGCAGGCAGACGGTTGTCCTTTTTGAAAAGATGAGGGGTGGCAAAAGCTCTTGGAGCTTCAATATACTCTATAAGCACTTCATTTGCATTGGCATCTATGATATTTACCTCCAGTTTGCCCTCCAGCAATATGTATAAATTACAGCATACGTTTCCCTGTTCAAGTACAACAGTATTTTCATTAATCTCGTAAAGCTTGATGTCCAGTCTCTTTGGAATCTCGTTTTTTATATTGACAGGCAGATTGTCGAACAAAGGTATGGATAATAGCTTTTCCTTATAATAATTATCGAAAGTAATAGTCTTCATCATAGCTTTACTGTTTTAAATGCAAAAGTATCAGTTTAATCTTTAATCATCAAATTTATTCTGGTATTAATGATTTTATTTTCTGATAATTATGCGTGTACGTCATATATCTTACACGGCAAGTGATATTATGATTGTATTTTTGTCAAACCTAATACAGAAATTTATAACAGATAGAATATGAGAAAAACAAGTCGTGAGATGGACAGCAAATGGGCCCTTGAGATAATGCGCAAGGCTCCTTATATAACTGTCAGTTTTACTAGGGCAGACGGTACTGCATACGGCGTGCCGCTTTCGCTGGCAAGTAAAGATGATAATGTATGGTATTTTCACTGTGCACAGGAGGGTGACAAGCTTGATGCCATAGCCGTAAATCCGGAAGTATGCCTTTCTGCTGTAACCAAATGCCAGCCTACTGTAGGTCCGAAGGATGGAACCTTCACACTGCAGTATCGTTCGGCCATAGCATTCGGCAAGGCGGAACTGGTGACAGATACGGATGAAAAGATACTGGCGCTTAGACTGATAAGCGAACGTTTCCTGCCAAAACACATGGATGCTTTCGATGAGGCTATCCGGAGAAGCATTCACCGTACGGCGGTAGTCAGGATAACCTTGTCGGCTCCTCCTACGGGCAAGCGCAAGCAGTATGATAAGAATGGAGATGAAATGAAGTATGGCAGAATGGAATGACGGAGGGATTTACTATGAAATTGTTTGATGTATATTCTGTGTTCCCTATTAATATAATAAGGGGCAAAGGTTGTTATGTATATGATGATTGCGGAAATTCGTATCTTGATTTTTATGGCGGACATGCTGTAATATCAATCGGACATTCACATCCGTATCTGATAAAATGTATGTATGAGCAGATGCAGAATCTGATGTTCTATTCTAACTCTGTGATTAATAAACTCCAGGAAAAACTTGCGTATGAATTAGGGAAAATATCCGGTTATCCGGATTACAGTGCGTTCTTTGTCAATTCTGGAGCAGAAGCCAATGAGAATGCCCTTAAACTGGCATCGTTTCATACCGGAAAGAAAAAGGTTATAGCTTTCAAGAGTTCTTTCCATGGCCGTACGTCTGCTGCAGTGGAAGTGACAGACAATCCGCTGATAACCGCACCTATTAATTCCAATGACAATGTCTATTTTGCAGATATGGATATTGCCGAGGTGGAGGACGTGCTGCGTAAAGGTGATGTATGTGCTGTAATAATAGAAGGTATATCGGGAGTGGGAGGAATAAAGGTGCCTGATGATGAATTTCTCAAGACTTTACGAGCTTTGACTCAAAAATATAATGCTGTACTTATTCTGGATGAGATACAATCCGGCTACGGACGTACAGGAAAGTTCTTTGCCCATCAGTGGAGCGGCATAAAGCCCGACATCATTACTGTGGCAAAAGGCATAGCCAATGGTTTCCCGTTCTCAGGAGTATTGATAAGTGATGCTTTCAATCCGCGCAAGGGAATGCTTGGAACCACATTTGGCGGAAACCATCTGGGGTGTGCGGCGGCATTGTCGGTTATTCAGGTAATGAAAGATGAGCATCTTATAGAGAATGCCAATGAAGTAGGTTCTTATTTTATCAGTAAATTGCGTCCCTTGAATTCTCCGTTAATTAAGGAGGTTAGAGGACGCGGGCTTATGATAGGTGTTGAGTTTACAGTTTCAGTATCTGATATCCGCAATTCTTTGCTTTATGATTATCATATATTTACCGGATATTCAGGAAAAAATGTTCTGAGGATATTGCCGCCATTGTGTATCTCAAAATCGGAGGTGGATTGTTTTATAGATAAGTTTAACAAGTGTTTGCGTAAGATGGAATGCGGAAATGATTGAATTAAGAGCTGTTTAAATACTGTTTAAACGGTATTTAAATAGTATTTAAATAGTTCTTAAACTTGGCTTTTAGTTTTCTTTTCATTTTGGTTACAAACGTATGACATCATTTGTTTCCGGTTAAGTTTATTATTACCTTATGGTATTTATAATTTGTCAATTACTTTATTTTTGCGGATAAATATTGATAAGTTATAAACATTAAAATGTAGCTGTAACAAATGAGAACTATTCGTTTTATTTCGCTTTTTCTTTTTCTGATATTCAATTTTATCAATGTATTAACTTTAGACGCTGAAGAGATACGGTTTATATATTGTTCAGACCTTCATTATGGAATAAAGAGAAATTTTAGAGGAAAGGAGTGTGAGACATATAAGGTGGTGGACGAGATGCTGAAATCGTTTACGTTGCTTTATTCTTCACCACTGCCGTCGGACGGAGGAGCCGGAGCAGGAACTGTATTCGGGGAGCCGGATTTCCTTATTTGTACGGGGGATATTTCAAACAGAATGCAGAAAGGAGCATGGACAGCATCTGAATCGTGGAATCAATTTAAAAAGGACTGGATAGATGCTTTGGATTATCCTGTTTATGTTGTTCCCGGAAATCATGACATATCAAATGCTATAGGATACCCGAAGAGACTTTCACCTGAGCGTGATGATGCGAGTGCGGTAGGTATATTCAATCATAATATGCCGATGTACGGACATAGTGAGATTGAAGATTTTAATTATCCGGAAAACTCAGTACGATATTCCTTTGTCAGAGATAGTCTCAGATTTATGTTCATCGGTATGTGGCCCGACGGCAATATGCGTATGTGGATGGACAGTGTCATGACAGAAGATCCTGTTTCGCCAGTTATAATATTCACTCATGATCCTGTTGAGGCTGATGCAAAACATTATACCAATCCTAACTATCCTTATAATATAAATGCGGTTGACAAGTTTGAAAATCTGTTGAGTGATACCTGTTCTGTTGATAATATTAACAAATTGCCTGAGGGTAATTGGAGTCGTTTTGAACGTTTCGTAAAGTCACATCCACAGATAAAGGCATATTTTCACGGTGACTGCAATTATAATGAATTCTATGAATGGAAGGGTGTCAATGGTACTGTTTCTCTTCCTGTATTCAGAGTGGATTCGCCGATGAAAGGGGAGTATTCTTCCAGGAATGAAAACCTGTTGTCTTATCAGGTTGTATGTATTGATACTGATAATAAGATTATTACTGTGAGAGAATGTTTGTGGAATAAGGATGGCCTTACTTCTATAACATGGGGAGAAGTGAAAACTATAAGTTATAAATAGTTTTTACTGTAATGTTTTTGCAATATTTTTGTTTTGAATTCTTAAAATCTGCGAAATGAATATGTAACCGCTTATTGAGACCTTTGCACCAGAAAAAGTTTTTTTTAATAAAGGTATGAAAAAGGTTTTTAAAAGTGTTGCATGCGTCTTGGCTGCAACAGCACTTAGTGCAAATGTTTTCGCTGCAGACGACACAGAGCTTGCAGAAATGGGTATTGTAAGAGGACGTGTGGTAGATACTGAGAATCACACACTGCCGGGAGCTTCTATATTTATAGAAGATTTACACACCGGTGTAGTCAGTGATATAGACGGCTTCTATATTCTCCCTAATCTTAAACCGGGTGAATATAAGGTTAAAGTGACATACGTAGGTTATAGTCCTTTTGAAATGAAAATCAAAATCTCAGGCGGTAAAACTGTTGAGAAAAATATTGTACTTAATGAAGGTGTTGAATTGCAGGAAGTAATCGTTGGTGGTGCTTTTCAGGGACAGCGTCGTGCATTAAACTCACAGAAAAACGAAATGGGTATTGTGAATGTGGTTTCTGCCGACCAGGTCGGTAAGTTCCCTGACTCAAACATCGGTGACGCTTTGAAGCGTATCAGTGGTATCAATGTTCAGTATGACCAGGGTGAAGCTCGCTTCGGACAGGTGCGCGGTACTTCGGCTGATTTAAGTTCTGTAACTATCAATGGTAACAGGATTCCTTCGGCAGAGGGTGATATCCGTAACGTACAGCTCGACCTTATTCCTTCGGATATGGTCCAGACTATTGAAGTAAACAAGGTGGTTACTGCAGACATGGATGGAGATGCCATCGGTGGCTCTATCAATCTTGTCACAAAGAGTACTCCGTTCAAGCGTGTTATCAATGCAACTCTTGGTAGCGGTTATAATGTAGTGAGCCAGAAAGCACAGGTCAATGCCGGCTTTACTTACGGTGACCGTTTCTTCAACGACAAGCTCGGTATGATGGTTGCTCTTTCATATCAGAATGCTCCTATAGGTTCGGACGATGTGGAGTTTGAATATGACAGGGATGAAGATACGGGAGAAGTTTTCATTACAGACGCAGAAACCCGTCAGTATTATGTGACACGCCAGCGTCAGAGTTATTCGTTGTCTTTGGATTATGATATAAATCC
Source organism: Bacteroides caecigallinarum (assembly GCF_016902295.1). Taxonomy (GTDB): domain Bacteria; phylum Bacteroidota; class Bacteroidia; order Bacteroidales; family Bacteroidaceae; genus Phocaeicola; species Phocaeicola caecigallinarum_A. The sequence continues at coordinate 40,446 of NZ_JACJLQ010000026.1, forward strand.
TAATCACAAGCTTACATTCAAGGGTATCTATAACCGTCGTCACGACTGGGAAAACCGTTACCGTATCTCATATAAAGATCTTGATGCTGCGGCAGACGGTGAAGCCAAAGTGGAAATTCAGACCAAAGGAGGTTCTTCTGACAACAGAAATGCCCGTCTTGAACTGCAGCAGACAATGGACTTGGCTTTGGGAGGTGAACACCTGTTCGGTAAATTGAAAATGGACTGGGGTGCGTCTTACTCTCGTGCAAGCGAAGACCGTCCTGAAGAAAGATATTTCACTCTTAAACAGAAAGATATAGCTCTTGATGTTGTTGATGCAGGTCAGCGCTTCCCTTATATCTCAACTAAGGTTAATCCTAATACAGGAGACTGGGGATTGGACGAACTGACAAATTCAAATCAGGAAATATATGAAACAGACGCTAAGTTCAAATTGAATTTTGAATTGCCTTTGGCTTTAGGCTATTATAGCAACAGACTGAAATTCGGTGCAAAGCATGTCAGCAAGAACAAACATAAGGATATTGTAGTTTACGACTACTGTGACGCATACGAAGAAAAATTCGGAACCGAATATATGAGTCATCTTAGCTCGCAGGTGCGTGATGGATATATGCCGGGATCACAGTATCAGTCAACAGATTTCGTTACAAAAGAATATCTTGGAAACATGAATTTCTCTGATATGGAGGGAGAACGTGTTCTGGAAGAATCGTCAGGAAACTTCGACGCGACAGAAAGAGTGACTTCAGGCTACTTGCGTTTTGACCAGAATTTCGGAAAACGTCATCAGTTGGTGCTTGGTGCACGTCTGGAAGCAACAAATCTTACTTATAGTGGTTTCAACTGGAACGTAGATGCGGATGAGAACGAAACTTTGGATCCGACTGGAGAACGTAAGAACAATTATATAAATATACTTCCAAGCGTCCTTTATAAGTTTAATGTAAACGATGATTTCAAAGTACGTGCTTCGTTTACTGAAACTCTTGCAAGACCTAAGTATTCAGCACTTGTACCAAGTACGAATATAAATCTTGCAGAAACAGAAATCTATATAGGTAATCCTGATTTGACTCCAACTCTATCTTACAACTTCGATTTGAGTGCCGACTATTATTTCAAAAGCATAGGACTTGTTTCCGGAGGTATTTTCTATAAGAGAATAGACGATTTTATAGTTGACCAGCGTACAAGCGGTGAGTTTGCCGGATATCCGGGAGTTGATTTCAAGGAGATAAAGAAATCGGTAAATGCCGGTGATGCGGACCTTCTCGGTGTAGAAGTCGGTTTCCAGCGTGACTTTGGTTTCATAGCTCCGGCATTGAAGTGCATCGGTTTCTATGGTAACTATACATATACATATACCAATGTGAAGAACTTCAATTTCGAAGGACGTGAGAATGAAAAGGATTTGAGACTTCCGGGATCTCCTGAGCATACCGCAAATGCTTCTCTTTATTTCGAAAAGAAAGGATTTAACGTAAGATTGTCTTATAACTATGCTTCGGATTTCATCGATGAAATGGGCGAACATGCAGACCTTGACAGATATTATGATTCTGTAAACTATATGGATGTGAACGCAAGTTATACATTCGGCAAGAACGTGAAATGTACTGTTTATGCAGAAGCTACAAACCTTCTTAACCAGCCGTTACGCTATTATCAGGGTACAAAAGAACGTACTATGCAGGCTGAGTTTTATGGAGTCAGAGCTAATGCAGGTGTGAAAATCAGTTTCTGATAAATAGGTGTTAGTATAAATATATTTGAAAAAGATTCTGATTTGTCTGTTATATAAAGATAATTCAGAATCTTTTCAGCTTTGTGCCATTACTTTGCACAAGTAAATTAAATCAATAAATTAAATTATAATAATTATGATCTCATTAAGAAAAAACATCATTACTCTATTTATGGCTTTGGCGGTAGTTGCTGTTTCATTTGCACAAACACCTGAAAGCTGGAAAGCTCTGGAAAAGCCATTGAATTTCTATCTTGCCAATGACCTTGGCCGTAACGGATATTATGACCAGAAACCTATTGCCGAACTGATGGGAAATATGGCAGAGACAGTAGATATAGAATGTGTGGTTGCTGCCGGCGACGTACATCATTTTGAAGGCGTACGCAGCGTTAATGACCCGTTGTGGATGACTAACTACGAGCTTATATACAGTCATCCGGAACTGATGATTCCGTGGTATGCCATACTTGGAAACCATGAATATCGTGGAAATACTCAGGCGGTCATTGACTATAGTAAAATAAGCGCAAGGTGGAATATGCCGGATCGTTATTACACTTTTGTCATGGAGAATGATGGTATAACAGTGCGTTTCGTTATGGTTGATACTGCTCCGCTCATAGATAAATATCGTGAAGATGACGAATATTCTGATGCATGCAAGCAGGATATGGACAAACAGTTGAGCTGGATTGATTCGTTATTGACAACATCCAAAGAAGACTGGGTATTGGTTGTTGGCCATCATCCAATCTTTGCTGAAACAGGTAAGGATGATTCTGAAAGGCTTGACTTGCAGAAAAGGCTTGATTCCATACTTCGCAAGCATACTAATGTAGATATGTATCTGTGCGGTCATATACATAATTTCCAGCATATCCGCAAAGTTGACAGTAATATAGATTATGTAGTGAATACGTCAGGTTCGCTCAGCCGTAAGGTGAAACCAATAGATGGAACCAGATTCTGCAGCGGCGATACAGGCTTTTCGCTGATTTGTGCCGACAAAAAGGAACTGAATTTACACATGATAAATAAGGAAGGAAAAGTGATTTATACTGTTACTAGGAAGAAGTAATAATCCAAACATATAGTAGAATCCGGACTACAATAGTGTATCGTATTTATTCGTTGTAAATACACTATGCTGTTGTAGTTCGGATTTTGTTGTTATTTTGCTATACCCATATTGCATTTGCCTATTAAATATATTATAGCTGTTAAAAAAAATGAAATACAGGCGTGGCTCTGACTTAAAAAGATGTTATTAAGCATGCGTTTGTAATTCTTTTAATATTTTTGCACAGAATATGATTTTGTGTGCCGCACTCGGCATACGCCTAACAAAGTATATAAACTAAAAACATAGAGCATGATACAGAAAGTATTGATAGCTAATCGTGGAGAGATTGCTGTGCGTGTTATGCGTTCTTGTCGAGAGATGGGAATCAGAACTGTAGCTGTATTCTCTGAGGCCGATAGAGCGGCTCGCCACGTATTATATGCAGATGAAGCTTGTTTCATAGGTCCTGCTGCATCTCGTGAGAGTTATTTGAATATTGACAAAATTATTGAAGCAGCCAAGCGTCATGGTGCAGATGCTATTCATCCGGGATATGGTTTCCTTTCCGAAAATTCTGAATTTGCCCGCAGATGTAAGCAGGAGGGAATCATCTTCATAGGTCCTGATCCTGAAACTATGGATGCTATGGGAGACAAGATTTCAGCGAGAAAACACATGATTGCTGCCGGAGTACCTGTCGTACCCGGAACCGAAAAACCTTTACAGAATGTAGAAGAGGCAAAGAAAATATGTAATGAAATAGGTTATCCTGTAATGCTTAAGGCCTCAATGGGTGGCGGTGGTAAAGGTATGCGTCTTATTCATAATGAGGATGAAGTGGAAGAAGCATACAATACAGCCCGTTCGGAATCAATGTCTTCATTTGGTGACGACACTGTATATTTGGAAAAATTTGTTGAAGAACCTCATCACATTGAGTTCCAGATTTTGGGTGACAATTATGGCAATGCCATCCATTTGTTTGAAAGAGAATGTTCTATACAGCGCAGAAATCAGAAAGTGGTAGAAGAAACTCCTTCTCCATTCGTAACTCCTGAGTTGCGTGAGAAAATGGGTAAGGCCGCTGTAGCTGCCGCAAAGGCTGTAAATTATAAAGGTGCGGGTACAATTGAATTCCTTGTTGACAAGAACCGTAATTTCTATTTCCTTGAGATGAATACACGTCTTCAGGTTGAGCATCCTATAACAGAAGAGGTTGTTGGTGTTGACTTGGTTAAAGAACAGTTACGTATCGCTAATAATGAGCCTTTACATCTTAAGCAGGAAGAACTGAAACAGAGAGGACATGCCATTGAATGCCGTATCTGTGCAGAAGATACAGACAATAACTTCATGCCTTCGCCGGGTATTATCAAGCAACTGATGGAACCTAACGGTATCGGTGTACGTATAGACAGCTATGTATATGAAAGTTATGAAATTCCTATCTATTACGACCCGATGATAGGTAAGCTGATTGTATGGGCTACTACCCGTCAGTTCGCCATCGAGCGTATGCGCCGAGTTCTGTATGAATACAAGATTACCGGACTTAAGACTAACATCAGTTACTTGCGTCATATAATGAATGTTCCTGACTTTGTAGAAGGTCACTATAATACATTGTTTATTCCTAAGCATCAGGAAATGCTTAAAGAATGGGCAGGCAAGAAAGAGGAAGAGACTGAAAACATAGCCATGATGGCTGCATACATCGACTATCTGATGAATCTGGAAGAAAACAAGGGAACATCTTCGGATAACCGTCCTATCAGCAGATGGAAAGAATTTGGATTGCAGAAAGGTGTACTTAGAATATAAGTTTGTAAGTTTTTAAGTTTGTAAGTTGGTTTAGGCTTACAAACAGATAATCTTATAAACTATAAACTTATAAACTAATAAACTCAAAAACTCGAAACAATGGAAATACATATAGGAAACAGAGTTGCCGACGTTACATTGGTCAGCAAGGAAGGTAATAAGGTGCAACTGACTATTGATGGCGTTCCATACGACGTGGATATCGTAATGGCTGAAAACGGTAGTTGCTCTATTATACATGATGGTAAATCGTATAACACAGAACTTATCCGTAAGGAAGGTGGTAAGAGTTATACTGTAAATGCTCACTATCAGTCATATAACATTGATATCATAGATTCACAGGCCAAGTATCTTCGTATGCGTAAGGGAGCTGATGAAAAACAGCAGGATAAGATTGTTTCTCCTATGCCTGGTAAGATTGTGAGCATACCGGTTTCTGTAGGTGACAAACTTGAGAGTGGTGATATAGTAGTTGTAATTGAAGCGATGAAGATGCAGAGTAACTACAAGGTAAGCGCTCCTTGCGTAGTTAAGGAGATCCTTGTAAAAGAAGGTGACTCTGTAAATGCCAATCAGGTGGTTATGACTTTGGATATTATTAAAGAAGACTAATTATGACAACAGAAGAACAATACAAATATTTTCAGGAGCTTGACAAGAAGGCTTCTCAGGGCGGTGGAGTAGAGCGTGTGGAAAAACAGCATGCCAACGGACATATGACAGCCCGCGAACGTATAGACATGTTGCTTGACAAAGGAACATTCAACGAAATAGACAAGTTCGTGATACATCACTGCACAGACTTCGGTATGGAAAAGAACCATATTCCGGGCGACGGTATCGTGTGTGGTTATGGTAAGGTTGACGGACGTCTGGTTTATGTATATGCTTACGATTTCACTGTATATGGCGGTACACTTAGTGTGACAGGCGCACAGAAGATTGTAAAGGTACAGCAGTTGGCACTCAAGAACGGTGCTCCAGTAATTGCATTGAACGACTCAGGTGGCGCACGTATCCAGGAAGGTGTGGGAAGTATCTCAGGTTATGCTTCTATCTTCTATCAGAACACTATCGCTTCAGGTGTTATCCCTCAGATCTCCGCTATCCTTGGCCCTTGTGCCGGTGGTGCCTGCTATTCTCCTGCACTTACCGACTTTATCTTCATGGTGAAGGAAAAGAGCCACATGTTCATCACTGGTCCTGATGTGGTTAAGACTGTAACTCACGAAGAAGTTGATAAGGAAGAACTTGGCGGTGCATACACACACAGCAGCAAGAGTGGTGTTACTCACTTCCTTTGCGATACAGAAGAAGAAACACTTATGGGTATCCGCGAGCTGTTGAGCTTCCTTCCGTCAAACAATATGGAAGATGCTCCTGTTCAGCCATGTTCTGATGATATCCGCCGTGCAGACGAATCGCTGATGTCTGTAATTCCAGACGACCCTAACATGCCTTACGACATCAAGAATATCATAGAGCCGGTAGTCGATAATCAGTACTTCTACGAAGTAATGCCACACTTTGCAAAGAACATGGTAGTGGGATTTGCCCGTATGGGAGGACGTTCTGTAGGTATCGTAGCAAACCAGCCTGCATATCTTGCCGGTGTGCTTGATATCGATGCTTCGGACAAGGCAGCTCGTTTCATCCGTTTCTGCGACTGCTTCAATATTCCTATCATTTCGTTTGTTGACGTACCTGGATTCTTGCCAGGCTGCGATCAGGAACACAATGGTATTATCCGTCACGGTGCCAAGATTGTTTATGCATACGCTGAGGCTACAGTGCCTAAGATTACTGTTATCACACGTAAGGCATACGGTGGCGCATACATCGTGATGAACAGTAAACCTATAGGTGCAGATATAAACTTCTCATATCCTACAGCCGAGATTGCCGTTATGGGTGCTGATGGAGCTGTAAATATCCTTTATCGCAAGGCTACTCCTGAAGAAAAGGCTAAGGCAGTAGAAGAATACAAGGAGAAATTCTCTAATCCATACCGTGCTGCAGAGCAGGGATATATCGATGAAATCATTCTCCCGAGAGATACACGATACAAACTTATCCAGGCATTGGAAATGACTCAGAACAAGAGTCAGAGCAATCCTCCTAAGAAACATGGAAACATGCCTTTGTAATAAGATAGGCAAATAATAACAGCAGATGAACAGTAACATTTTAAGACTGAAAAAAATTGTCTTGTCATGTTGCTGTTCATCTTTTTTATGTTTACAAATCTTTCACATCCTTCACGGTACCGATGTTTTTTCGTAACTTTACCCCGGATAAATTATAAATTCAGAAGCTTATGAAAAGACTTATCATGTTGGCAGCCATGTTTATCTGCCTTTTTGGTGTAACAAATTTGATGTCGCAAACCCCGGTAGCCGATAAGGCTGGATATATAGTTAAGGTGGGAGATATGGCTCCTGATTTCGAAATGACTCTCACTGACGGGACTAAAGTAAAGCTCTCGTCATTGCGCGGCAAGGTGGTAATGCTTCAGTTTACAGCCAGCTGGTGCGGAGTATGCCGTAAGGAAATGCCTTACATCGAGAGCGATATATGGCAGAAACATAAAGATAACAAGCAGTTTGCCCTCTACGGCATAGACCGTGATGAACCGCTTGAACGTGTAAAAGCCTTTGCTAAACAGACAAAGATTACTTATCCGCTCGGGCTCGATCCTGGGGCAGATATATTTGCTCTTTATGCTGAAAGAAATGCCGGGATAACAAGGAATGTCCTTGTTGGCCGTGATGGTAGAATCGTTATGATGACAAGGCTTTATAATGAGGATGAATTCAAGGCGTTGTGTAATAAAATTGACGAACTGTTAAAAGACTGACGGTAAAATTATATGAAGCGCATTTGGTTTTTATTGTCATTCCTGTGTGTAATATCTTTTTCATTATCGGCTCAAACTAAGAAAGAACCTCTGTTCGGCAAGTCGCATTCATCTTATACCGTATCATCTTCATCACTTAAGGGAGCCGTGTTCTATCTCGTGAGTGGACATGGAGGACCCGACCCCGGCTGTATAGGCAAGTATCAGGGTAAGGAACTGCATGAGGATGAATACGCTTACGATATAATATTGCGCTTGGGCAAGGAACTACTGGAAAGAGGTGCAAAAGTATATTTTATAATTCAGGATGCGAAAGACGGTATCCGCGATTCGTATATTCTGAAGAACAGTAAGCGTGAAACCTGTATGGGAAAGCCGATTCCTCTTAATCAGATTGAGCGTCTGAAGCAGAGGTGTGTGGCTATAAATGATCTTTACCGTAAGGATAAGAGCAGCTATAAGCGTGCTATATTTATCCACGTTGACAGCCGTTCAAGAAGCAAACAGACAGACGTCTATTTCTATCACGCTCCTAAAAGCAAATACGGAGAGCGTCTTGCAACAGAAATTCAAAAGACTTTCAAAGGCAAATACAGAAAACATCAGCCGGGTAGGGGCTTCAGCGGAACAGTAAGCGAGCGTAATCTTTATGTGTTGAGGAATACCACTCCCGTAGCTGTGTTTATGGAGCTGGGCAATATGCAGAACGCCCTTGACCAGAAGCGTCTGGTGATTCCAAATAACCGCCAGGCCTTGGCAAACTGGATAACAGAGGCTATAGTGAAAGATTATAAGAAGAAATAAACAGCGATGTAGAACAGCATTTTTGTACCTGTTCTTATTCGATTTTAAACGTGCCCGCGTTTTGTCTTAAACACGGGCACGTTTTGTCTTAAACATGCCCGTGTTTTTTTATGGATTTAAAAGCGGGTGAAATGTACTGAATTGGATTTGGCTTGTGTGTTACTTTATGTTAAATTTTAATGCAGCCTAATATATGATTTTCGTCTGTTATTAATGTGCTTATAGTATAAAAAATAGCTTAATTGGGGGTCATTACGGTCACTACGGTCATATGAACCCATTTTTTTACGAATTAGCTTATGTCGTATTTCCTAATAAGTTCCGATATTGAAAATTTCTTTAACCCTATGCCAACTTGAAGAATGGTAATTTTATATCTCAAAACAGTATGTTTATGAAATTAATAAATGTTAAAATATTCCAAAATTGAGCATACTCTTTATATTGTAAATACAGTGTGTATTTATAAAATAAGCCTATGTTTTTTATAAGTGATAAGTTAATCCTGAATATCACCGATTATATGGCTTGAAATAAGTATTATTTGTATAATCTGTTTATATATAATGAGTTATGGTTCTATATGACGAAAAAAATAGGATCATATGACCGTAGTGACCGTAATGACCGTAAAATCTTAAGTGAATTATGCGTTTTTTTATTCGTAGCGCTAAGAAAATTTCATAAAACCAGTCAGACTCATGTAATTTATATTAGCAATAGTAAGTGAAAATTAGCACTTACGGATGTGCCCGTGTTTTCGTATAAATAAATCTATATTAAACGGCTTGTCTGATAGCATGAGAACAAAAAATGACAAATAATAAAGAGGCGTATTTTTGTTACGATGAAAAAATCCAAGTTTTGAGTTTGCTATTTTGGGTGGGCGGAAAAGGGTTTTCTCCGGCTGGAGATAATAATGAATAATTTTACTGTTTTTAAGTGTATAATAATATATATTTACATTTAGACGTAAGTTTATAAGGTCGGGTGCTTGCAGGTGTATCTGTGGAAGTTCTTGATAAAATAACAACTTTGAACTATCCGGATTTTCCGGATAGTTCAAAATTAAAGGACGAGTAGTTCGGAATTACCGGGCAACTCGATTTTTATTTATGTAAAAGATGAATTCTCTGTTCTCTCCATAACTTAATTATTGCATATAATTTATTAAAGATTTTTATTACCTTTGCAACTAAGCATTTGCATATTTGAAGCCTTTTTTATCATCTTTTATGTAAAGGTTTACATAAGCCCTGTATCATAGAGATTATCAGGAGCGCGAGCCGGTTGAGATTACTATCGAGCCTGATAAGATTTCTATCCTCAGCTATGCCGGTCCGGACCGTTCCATCAGCATTGATGCCATTCAGAAGGCAGAACGACTTAAGTCACGTCGCTACCGTAACCGTCGTTTAGGTGATTACCTTAAAGAACTTCAGTTGTCCGAAGGTAGAGGAACCGGCATCCCGACCATACAGGATGAGTTAAGAAGAAATGGCTCCGGAGCTGCTGTGATTGAGACAAACGATGAAAGAAGTTACTTCCTGATTGAGATTCCTTGTAGAGAGGGGTTTTTAAGATGAGTCATTAAATGATAAGATAAATGATAGGATAAAATGCGTTTTGTTAAAGATTTCAGAACTTGGAATAGCTAAGAGAAAAGACTTGTATGATGCAATAAAAGTATCAATGTCTACCATTGATAGAATACTTAAGCAACTAATATCTGAAGAATTTAATCTTATAGAGTATCAAGGCTCTCGCAAGACTGGAGGGTATGTATTGACAGAGAGGGGTGAAGCGTATATTTAAAACGCTGAAATGGTTAATGGAAGTAAAAAACGATAATGAGTTATTATTTTTGTAGCAAATAATACTATTTTTGCTAAATTACCTATTATAATTATGATTGAAAGTTTTGATTGGAGAAAAACTAATGGCATGGATTTTAGTTTGAAGAATAAAAATCAGTTGATGATTTCTTTTTGTAATCGTTCAAATCGTTTTGTGCTACAAATGTATTTGGATGAAATGGAAAGAGAACCTCTTTGTTTGCATTGTAATAATATTCTACAGGAAAAAGAAGAAATGGATCTTTTTATCATGACAAAGGCTAAAACAGTTCATTTTATTCAAGAAAATGGTAGGACGATAGATCTTCCTCTTTCAGAATTTGATTATAACCGTGAAGAAGGATATTTGGAACATTCTTATGAAAATATCGCAATTAATATTTTTAAGCCTCTTAATTGCTCATATACCTATACGTATAATAGTTGTGGAGAGATTGAAGACAGAAATCCTATTTATGATGTAGTTATTTATTAAGATATGACAAAAGTTGACGCAATAGAACAGGTTATGCTTGCAAATGGTGGCTCTGCAAGTCTTAGCCAGATATATGACCAGATAGAGAAATTTTATCCGACGGCAAAACAATCCGCTACTTGGGATGCAGGTATAAGGGGTGTTTTATATAGAGAATTAAGGCAAGGTTCACGTTTTAAGAAAATCGGATTAAGTATCTATGCTGTAAATGGTTATCAAGAGGAAAAAGTTCCTAAAATGACAGATAAAGTTAGGGTACACTCTTTTATGGAGGGAATATGTCTTGAACTTGGCAACGTACAGAAATTTAAAACTTATACTGCTGATCCGTCAATGCTTTACAGGGATAATACTCATTTATGTGACATAGCAACATTGAAACAATTGCCTGAATTCTCTTATCCTGAGATTGTAAAAGAAGCGAAGTTGGTAGATGTTCTTTGGATGAGTGACCGAGAACTTTCATTCCCTCAATATGCATTTGAGGTTGTAGATAGTATCGGTACTTTAGATGGAGCATTTAAACGTTGTATGCAAATGCAAAATTTTAGGACTCGTTTTTTTATCGTAGCTCCGGAGAAACATAGGAAAAAATTTGAACAGACTATAGATCTGGAGATATACTATAAATCTAAAGAATTATTTAATTTTATAAGTTATGATATGATGCTTGAAACGTATGACCATGTTGTGAAAGGTGCAACTTCATTAAGTTGGTTGTAATTATTATTAATTATGGAAATTGAAGCGAATAATTATATTGGAGAGAATTAAGTATTCCGATAGAATTTTTGTTTTTTATATGTAAATAGATATGTTGTGCAAAGTAACCATTCTATTCTCCGCCTTGACACGCATTTTCCTTAAACATACCTTTGCGCCATAACCCAATAACATCAATGATTATGGCGAAAGAAAAAGTAAACTATCAGGAG
>NZ_JACJLQ010000251.1 GCF_016902295.1 Bacteroides caecigallinarum
ACTCCTGTCCCTTAACCTTGCCGGACACGGTAACTCGTAGGTTCATTATGCAAAAGGCACGCCGTCACTCTTTGCAGAGCTCCGACCGCTTGTAGGCGCACGGTTTCAGGTACTATTTCACTCTTCTGTTCGAAGTGCTTTTCACCTTTCCTTCACAGTACTGGTTCACTATCGGTCTCTCGGGAGTATTTAGCCTTGCCGGATGGTCCCGGC
>NZ_JACJLQ010000252.1 GCF_016902295.1 Bacteroides caecigallinarum
GTCTTGCGGAGTATGGTAAGGTTCTTCCTAAAAGTCCGATAGGACAAGCCATGCACTACTTCCTTAATCATGTGCGCCAGCTGGCACATTATACAATGGACGGTAAATAACCCGTTGGCGGAATTAAATTAGCGCATATTTAACTTTGCCAATGGGTTTGTTGTTTTTATAGTTGATGTATTGTAGGATTGTAAGTGCGCTAATCTTCCCTAT
>NZ_JACJLQ010000253.1 GCF_016902295.1 Bacteroides caecigallinarum
AGCCCTTGAAGTCCACATCGGCAGCCTTGCAGCACCCCATGAATGAATAGATAACAGCAGCATCTTCAGCTGCGTCATGATTACCACAGAATAAAAAATTCTTCCTGCCTTATGTTGGCAAAATATTTATGTTGGCAAAATATCTAATATATTGTATAATAGAGCATTATGATATATGTTCACAACATAAATATTATTTGGAAAGTCATAAA
>NZ_JACJLQ010000254.1 GCF_016902295.1 Bacteroides caecigallinarum
CTACTTCCTTAATCATGTGCGCCAGCTGGCACATTATACAATGGACGGTAAATATTGTATAGACAATAATCTGATAGAAAATTCAGCGCGCCCCATAGCGGTCGGCAGGAAGAATTTTTTATTCTGTGGTAATCATGACGCAGCTGAAGATGCTGCTGTTATCTATTCATTCATGGGGTGCTGCAAGGCTGCCGATGTGGACTTCAAGGGCT
>NZ_JACJLQ010000255.1 GCF_016902295.1 Bacteroides caecigallinarum
TGGCAGAAAGGGTTGCGCTCGTTATGGCACTTAAGCCGACACCTCACGGCACGAGCTGACGACAACCATGCAGCACCTTCATGCATGCCTTGCGGCTCATCTGTCTCCAGATGATTCATGCATAATTTAAGCCCGGGTAAGGTTCCTCGCGTATCATCGAATTAAACCACATGTTCCTCCGCTTGTGCGGGCCCCCGTCAATTCCTTTGAGT
>NZ_JACJLQ010000256.1 GCF_016902295.1 Bacteroides caecigallinarum
TTTATATTATCAAATTCTTTTATCCGAGCTGTTAACTACTTTATGAGAATATTTACATGGTTGTGCATTGTCTGTCGGTGCTTCAGTAAGGAGAAAATGTAGTTCCCATTTTCTTTCTTATATGATATTTCTATTCGCAATGAATTGTTCGTCAGTCTTTTTATAAACCTGTTCAGGTCTGTAACCAAAGTTTAAAATACATGTATATAT
>NZ_JACJLQ010000257.1 GCF_016902295.1 Bacteroides caecigallinarum
CTCTCCCACTTGTACGCAGTACCATCGGCGTGACGAAGCTTAACTTCTCTGTTCGGAATGGGAAGAGGTGGAACCTTCGTGCTATAGTCACCTTAATTTCTTTTCTATTCTTCTTTTTTCATCTTCACATGAGAATAACAAACTGAAGAAAGAACATTTCCTTTCAACCAAAACTCTTTCGTTTTTCAAGAACCGAACGTATATAACATC
>NZ_JACJLQ010000258.1 GCF_016902295.1 Bacteroides caecigallinarum
GGGTTCAGAACGTCGTGAGACAGTTCGGTCTCTATCTATCGTGGGCGTATGAAATTTGCGTGGCTCTGACACTAGTACGAGAGGACCGTGTTGGACAGACCTCTGGTTTACCGGTTGTGCCGCCAGGTGCATCGCCGGGTATCTAAGTCTGGATCGGATAAGTGCTGAAAGCATCTAAGTACGAAGCCGGCCACAAGATAAGATTTCT
>NZ_JACJLQ010000259.1 GCF_016902295.1 Bacteroides caecigallinarum
AGAAATCTTATCTTGTGGCCGGCTTCGTACTTAGATGCTTTCAGCACTTATCCGATCCAGACTTAGATACCCGGCGATGCACCTGGCGGCACAACCGGCAAACCAGAGGTCTGTCCAACACGGTCCTCTCGTACTAGTGTCAGAGCCACGCAAATTTCATACGCCCACGATAGATAGAGACCGAACTGTCTCACGACGTTCTGAACCC
>NZ_JACJLQ010000260.1 GCF_016902295.1 Bacteroides caecigallinarum
GAATAGCCGGTTAAAGAGTGTAGACGTCGATTCCCGCAGGCAAATCCACGGGAAGAGTCGAACTTGAGAGTACACCAACACCTTCGGGTAGCGGTGACAGTGTGGGTAAGCAGACTGCCGAGAAAATCCGCTAAACATAACGTTGTAGGTACCCGTACCGCAAACGGACACACGTAGTCGGGTTGAATATACTAAGGCGCTTGGGTG
>NZ_JACJLQ010000027.1 GCF_016902295.1 Bacteroides caecigallinarum
ATACAACATTTTGTGCTTCGAGCACGGCAATAGACGATCAATCAAGTACGTAGGGCTTGATTTTTTATTGCACCGGCATAAAAAACGAAGATTTTTATGTAAGTTTGTAGTAATAAAGGTCATTCCTGATATGACAATCAATTATAAAGGAACATATAAAGAATTGATGCAATCGTTGTTGGGCATTTTCAGACAAAGACCTGATATCAGATTATCGTCATTGCGTGCCGGTTTGTGTTTTGGCAGTTTTCTTTGTCTGTGGGCTTGTCTGGCTTTCAAGTTGAGCGGAGCGCCTTTTTATGCTGGAAATAATATAATTGGTCTTATGGGATTGTGTGGTGTCGCAGGTGCATTGACGGCTTCAATAGTAGGACGCTATGTACGTATATTGGGAGTTAAGAGACTGAATTACATAGGCTGCAGCGTAATAATTGTTTCTTGGGCAATAATGTTTTTCTTCCAGAATACCTATACCGGTTTTATTGTTGGTATAATGCTCATGGATGTAGGTATGCAGTGTGTACAGTTGAGCAATCAGACGTATGTCCTGACTTCAGTTCCAAATGCTTCGAACAGGGTTAATACGATTTTCATGACTACATATTTTATTGGTGGCGCCTTGGGAACTTTCCTTGCAGGATTTTTCTGGCATTATCTGCAGTGGACTGGAGTTGTGATAGTCGGTATTTCTCTGACTATGGTCTCATTGTTGATAACCCGTTTTGCAAAGGTTTTGCAATAGTATTGCAAACAATGTCTTTACGCCCTAAGAATCAAGTTCATTTGATTTTGTTGGCAAATCCGTATAAAAGAATTACATTTGCAATGTAAAAGATATATACAACATGGGAAAAGGTAAACTGGCTAAATTTGCTGATATGGCGGAATATCCGCATGTGTTTGAATATCCGTACTCAGTGGTGGATGAAGTGAACTTCGAAATGAAGGGAAACTGGAACCGTGATTTCTTTAAAAATGATAATCCTATCGTTTTGGAGTTAGGTTGCGGGAGAGGTGAATATACTGTAGGACTTGCAAGAAGATATTCCGACAAGAATTTTATAGGAGTTGACATAAAAGGCGCGCGCATGTGGACAGGAGCTACGGAAGCTCTTAACGAAGGACTTAAAAATGCGGCTTTTCTACGTACTAATATTGAGATAATAGACCGTTTCTTCGCTCCTGGTGAGGTAAGTGAAATATGGCTTACTTTTTCCGACCCACAGATGAAGAAAGCTACGAAGCGTCTTACATCTACTTATTTTATGGAAAGATACAGGAAATTCCTTGTTCCAGGCGGAATAGTACATCTGAAGACTGACAGTAATTTCATGTTTACATATACCAAATACATGATAGAGGCAAATAATCTCCCTGTGGAGTTTATTACAGATGATCTTTATCATTCCGGAATGGATGATGACATTCTAAGTATTCGGACATATTACGAGCAACAGTGGCTGGACAGAGGACTAAACATCAAATACATAAAATTCAGATTACCTCAGGAAGGTGAATTGAAGGAGCCTGATGTAGAAATTGAACTTGACGATTACAGAAGTTATAACCGCAGTAAAAGAAGTGGATTGAAGACCAGTAAATAAATCAGACCTGATTTGCTTGGCATTAACTTCATAACTTCTTTAACTTCAAAAATATACTTACGAATAAAAAATAAATATATGACACTATATCCAAAATTAATTCTTGACGCGCTTTCAACAGTGCGTTATCCGGGAAACGGAAAAAATATTGTTGAGGCAGAAATGGTTGCCGACAATCTTCGTATTGACGGAATGAAAGTCAGCTTTTCCATTATATTCGAAAAACCGACAGATCCGTTCATGAAGTCTGTGGTGAAATCGGCTGAAACTGCTATCCATACATACGTATCAAAAGATGTTGAAGTTACGATAACAACTGAGAGCAGGCAGGCGGCTCGTCCTGAACCTGGGAAATTACTCCCTCAGGTTAAGAATGTGATAGCTGTATCATCAGGCAAGGGTGGTGTAGGTAAGTCAACTGTAGCAGCAAACCTGGCTGTAGCACTTTCTAAGTTGGGATATAAAGTAGGATTGCTTGATGCTGATATTTTCGGTCCGTCGGTTCCTAAGATGTTCCAGGTTGAAGATGCGCGTCCATACGCTGAAGAGGTGGGAGGACGTGATTTGATTGTACCGGTGGAAAAATATGGCATAGAACTGTTGTCAATAGGATTCTTTGTAAGTCCTGAACAGGCTACGTTGTGGCGCGGTGCTATGGCAAGCAATGCCTTGAAGCAGCTCGTTGGTGATGCAAAATGGGGAGAACTTGATTATTTTGTGCTTGACACTCCTCCTGGAACAAGCGATATCCACCTTACTTTGTTGCAGAACCTGGCTATAACTGGTGCCGTGATAGTAAGCACACCCCAGGAAGTAGCATTAGCTGATGCCCGTAAAGGTATTAACATGTACCAGAATGATAAGGTTAATGTACCTATTCTTGGATTGGTTGAGAACATGGCATGGTTTACTCCTGCCGAACTTCCGGAAAACAAATATTATCTTTTCGGCAAGGAAGGAACAAAGAGACTTGCTGAAGAGCTTAATGTTCCTTTGTTGGGTCAGATTCCTATCGTACAGAGTATATGTGAAGGAGGAGACAATGGTACCCCTGTTGCTCTTAATGAGGATTCTATAACAGGTCAGGCATTTATAGAACTTGCCAGAAACGTGGTGGAACAGACAGAGAAACGTAACGCCGAGATGGCTCCTACACAGATAGTTCAGACACACAAATAATAAATTGGTCTTATGATGAATGATGAAATTAAAAAGGCATGCGAAGTCATGTATAAAGGTGGAGTAATCCTATATCCTACAGATACAGTGTGGGGTATAGGTTGCGACGCGACAAATGAAGAAGCGGTAAAGAAGGTGTTTGAGATAAAACGCAGGGCGGACAGCAAGGCTATGCTGGTGTTGGTGGACAGTCCTGTAAAGGTGGAATCATACGTAAGCGATGTGCCAAGTGTGGCATGGGATCTTATTGACATGACAACCAAGCCGCTTACAATAATTTATGACGGAGCCAGAAATCTTGCTCCAAATCTTATTGCCGAAGACGGTAGCATAGGCATAAGAGTTACTTCAGAAGAATTCTCAAAACAGCTTTGTTTCAGATTCAAGAAGGCTATTGTGTCAACATCTGCCAATATCAGCGGACAACCTGCTCCAGCTGTGTTCAGCGAGATAAGCGATGAAATCAAGAATGCTGTTGACTATATTGTTGACTATAGAAGAGATGAGACTGGACCAGCCAAACCATCAAGCATAATCAAGCTTGGTAAGGGAGGCGTTGTGAAGGTTATCCGAGAGTAGTATATTAAAATTTGCTGGAGATGAAGACTAAGGAAAAATTTTCTTTTTTGCAGAGTTTTCTAAAGTGGAGAGAAAAGCATATCACCGATAAGCAGTTCATACTCATACTTAGTTTCCTGGTAGGTATCTTTACTGCTCTGGCTGCTTTTGTCCTTAAGTTCCTTGTGGAATACATAAAGGAATTCCTTACTGAAAACTTCGATACCACAGGAGCCAACTGGCTCTACCTTGTTTATCCTGTTGTCGGAATATTTATTACCGGATTGTTTATCCGATATATAGTACGTGACGACATCAGTCATGGTGTGACAAAGATTCTTTATGCCATATCGCGTCGTCAGAGCAGGATTAAGGGACATAATGTATGGTCGTCCGTTTGTGCGTCTGCAATAACCATCGGTTTCGGTGGATCAGTAGGAGCTGAGGCGCCTATTGTCCTCACAGGGTCTGCCATAGGCTCAAATCTTGGAAGTATGTTCCGTATGGATCATAAAACACTTATGCTTTTGCTTGGATGTGGTGCTGCAGGAGCTGTATCAGGTATTTTTAAGGCTCCAATTGCCGGACTTGTGTTTACTCTTGAAGTACTGATGTTCGACCTGACAATGGCTTCACTGTTGCCATTGCTTATTTCAAGTGTTACAGCAGCCTGCATGTCATATCTTCTTACAGGTACTGAAGCAATGTTCCAGTTTCACCTGGATTATCCATTCGCTCTCGAACGTATTCCTTACGCCATTGTTTTGGGAATATTCTGCGGTTTGATTGCGTGGTATTTCACACGTTCAATGAACTGGATAGAGAATATATTCAGGCGTTTTGCCAGTCCTTATTCAAAGTTTGTGCTTGGAGGTATAATGCTGAGTGTTCTGATATTCCTCTTTCCGCCTCTCTACGGTGAAGGTTATGACACTATCTCGCTTTTGCTTAACGGAACATCCAGTGCCGAATGGGATACGGTGATGAACAATTCTTTGTTTTACGGACACAGTGGTCTGTTGGTGCTGTATCTTTTTCTGATAATATTATTCAAGGTTTTTGCTTCGAGCGCTACTAACGGAGGTGGAGGATGCGGCGGTATATTTGCTCCAAGTCTTTTCTTGGGATGTATTGCCGGATTTGTATTTTCTCATGTGTGCAATGAGTTTAGCATAGGAGATACATATATACCTGAAAAGAATTTCGCACTGATGGGTATGGCAGGACTTATGTCCGGAGTGATGCATGCTCCGCTTACAGGGGTATTCCTTATTGCCGAACTTACCGGAGGGTACGGATTGTTCCTTCCGCTTATGATAGTATCGGTTTTTGCTTACCTTACTATAAAAGTATTTGAGCCACATAGCATATATTCAATGCGTCTGGCTAAAAAAGGTGAACTTATCACACATCACAAGGATAAGGCAGTGCTTACGATGATGAATATAGAGAGCATTATGGAGACTGATTTCCTTACTGTCAAACCTGAAATGGACCTCGGCCAGATGGTTAAGGTGATTTCAAAGTCAAGTAGGAATATGTTTCCTGTGGTAGATGTCAATGACGAGCTTATCGGCATTGTCAATCTTGATGATATAAGGAATATAATGTTCAGGCAGGAACTTTATCACAGATATACAGTGGAAAGTTTCATGACAGTTCCAAAGGCGAAACTTGTCACTACTGACTCAATGGAAGAGGTGATGGAAAAATTTGATACCACAAATGCATGGAATCTTCCGGTTGTGGATGAAGATAATAAATATAAAGGATTTGTCTCAAAGTCGAAGATGCTGAACACATACCGTCAGGTACTTGTTGACTTTTCGGCCGAATAAGTTATAATTATGGATAAGAAAGATTTACGTATAGTATATATGGGAACGCCTGAGTTTGCGGTGGAAAGCTTGCGCAGACTTGTGGAAGGCGGATATAATGTAGTAGCTGTAATAACTATGCCTGACAAACCTATGGGGCGTCACGGCAGTGTGCTTCAACCCAGTCCTGTAAAGCAATATGCCGTATCGCAGGGATTGAAAGTATTGCAGCCTGAAAAGCTCAAGGATGAGGCTTTTGTTTCCGAACTTCGTGACTTGAAGGCAGACTTGCAGATTGTAGTAGCCTTCAGAATGTTGCCTGAAGTAGTATGGAACATGCCTCCTATGGGTACATTCAATCTGCACGCATCGTTGTTGCCCCAATATAGAGGTGCGGCTCCTATAAATTGGGCTGTGATAAACGGTGATACAGAAACAGGAATAACAACATTCTTCCTGAAACATGAGATAGACACAGGTGAGATTATAGACCAGGTAAGAGTGCCTATCGCTGATACAGACAATGTGGAAGTGGTATATGACAAGCTGATGATGCTTGGAGGAGATTTGGTGCTCAAGACTGTAGATGCGATTCTCGAAGGTAATGTAAAGACTACTCCACAAGAAGACCTTGTAAAGGTGGAAGAATTGCGCCCTGCACCGAAGATATTCAAGGAAACCTGTCGTATAGACTGGAATGCCGGAGTGAAGAAGGTTTATGATTTCGTGAGAGGTCTGTCTCCATATCCTGCAGCATGGACTGAACTACATCAGGGCGATTCAGCTCCAGTCATGCTGAAGATATATGAAACAGAAAAGATATTCTGTGACCATGATTGTAAGCCCGGAACCATAGTTACAGACAATAAGACCTATCTGCATGTCGCTTCAACAGACGGATATGTCAATGTATTGTCATTGCAGTTGGCCGGAAAGAAGAGAATGCCCGTAGCCGATTTCCTGCGTGGATTTCATGCTTCTGACGTTACTGTCCTGGTTTGATGTCTGTTTGCTGACTTTAATTTCGGATTTTGTATTGGTGGCACTCTGATATGAAATTTTGAATCCTTTTACGTTTTCGTTGTCGTATTCAGGAATACTTGACAGAGTGAACGATACCACTCCCCAATAAAGTCTGTCACCATAATCGGAATTACTGTTGTGTCTTAATTCCACATTAATAAATCCCTCATTGTCTATGCCCGTGTTTTCTGTAAGAAGCAGGCTTATGCGATGAGGGGTTGTTTCGTTATAGCCGGTTATATTAAACTCCAAATTTAAGTGTTCATCACTTATATAGGCATTGGTAACCTGAATCGGGTCATTGCCGAATTTATCAATATTTCCTGAGGCAGATACCCGCATGTCGTCTGCTTTTTTTGTAAGTACCTTATATAAATAATATATGGTAACTTCCTTTCCTGAATTTTCCTTTGAATTTTTGTTTTCTGTGTCCGGGAAATTGACATTCAGCAGAACCCTTTGTCCTACGCTGTCAGCATCGTTACGTGTTATTATTTCAGGGTTATTAGGAATCAGTTTGCCATATACGTCAGAATTTATTGCAATTCCGTCCAGTTCGCATACAGTTCCCATAGTAGAGTGAAGTTCCGGATATTGTTCATTATCCAGACAGGCAGACATACATGTTCCGATGAAGCATAATGATATTATGCGTGTGATTGTTTTTCTGATTTTCATATTGCATCAAATTGTAAATCTTTGATTTATAAATGTCGGGTGCAGTACATTACTGCATAGTGACGTGTTAAAAAATAAGAATAGAAAAAAATTATGTTACATAATGCAGTATTTTTGTTCCGAATCCATTTAACTATTGAATAACAATTCCAGTATGACCGAAGAAGAAATAGCTTTAAAATGTACAGAGGCTGACCCTTATGCCCGTAAGAGACTATACGAGATTTACGGAGGGCAGTTGTTGGCTATATGTCTTCGGTATATCGGAGACCGGGATACCGCCCAGGATGTATTTCATGACGGCATTATTAAAATATTCCAGTCAATAGGTCAGTTCAAGTTTTTGGGGGACGGTTCGCTCAAGGCATGGCTGTCGAGGGTAATGGTTAACGAGGCTTTAGGTTTTCTGAGGAAAAAGAACTTGCAGATGCAGCAGGAAACGTTGGTAGAACAATTACCTGATACGCAGATTGATGATGACGGAGATGTAAATACCATCCCTAAAAAAGAATTGATGAGAATGATAAGTGAATTGCCTGATGGGTACAGAACAGTTTTCAATCTGTTTGTTTTTGAGGAAAAAAGTCATAAGGAGATAGCTTCACTATTAGGTATATCCGAACACACATCCTCATCACAGTACTTTAGGGCCAAGACGTTGTTAATGAAAAAAATAAATGAATACAGGAAGAGCTTATGAAAGATAATAGAGAAAAATGGATTGACGATATTCGTAACCGTATAGAAGACTATTCGGAACCTCTCCCTGTAGGTCTTTGGGAGAAGATTGAGGCAGATATTCCTTCGGCAAAAGTAATACCTTTGTGGCGAAGATGGCAGTCGGTAGCTGCTGCGGCAGTCGCTGTTGTCGGAGTATCGACTTTGTCGTTATGGTATTGGAGCTCTGATAAATATGTCAATCAGGCCAATAATGCTGAGATATTGAATGCTGTGAAGCCTGCTACTGTAATTGACGCTCAACCATTAATGTCCGATAATATTGAGAATGAAATATCCGACAGTGGAAACCGGCTTGCATATAATGCAACTGAGGTAACTACAGATAGTAGGACTATTGATTTTGCTCCTGTTAATGATGTCATTTTAATGAATACAGTTGCGGAAGAGGAAGTGTCGGAGAACAATTATGCGGTGACTGAAGTAGATGATGACCGTTCGAAGGAGAAAAGGATAAATATGATGAAAGCAGACAGGGAGACAGCAAAGCGTAATGCTGCCTATTTGGCAATGTCTGTCGAGAAAGATAATAAGGACAGTAAAATACAGTTTGGAGTCATGACAGGGAATATTCCGTATTCATCTTCCAACAGTTTTAGTGGTATGTCAAGGCTATCAACCTTAAAGAAAGTAAATTCAAATCCCAATAATGCTGTAGCCGGAGAAATATCAGATGCTACAGCGTCTTATACTCAGGTGTTGTTCAATAACATTGGTAAGGAAACCTATACAGACGTCAAGCATCATATTCCTGTTACGGTTGGAGCGTCCTTGAAATGGAATTTGAATGACAAATGGGCTGTTGAGACCGGCTTGAACTATACTTATCTTTATTCGGAATTGAAATCTGGCGCCCAGTCGTATATTGAAGACAGACAAAAACTGCATTATGTAGGTATTCCGCTAAAGGTTCATCGTACGATATGGGATAATAGTACATTCAATTTTTATGCTTCTTTAGGTGGAATGATTGAAAAATGTGTATCCGGAACTGTAGAAACGGTTTATGCTGAAGAAGGTAACGTGAAAAGTTCGGAAAATGAAAAAATAGATGAAAAGCCGCTGCAATTCTCGGCTTTGGCATCTGTGGGAATACAGGCGAATTTCAATAAATGGCTAAGCATCTATTTTGAACCCGGTATGGCTTATTATTTCGATGATAACACAGAACTTCTGACTATAAGGAAAGACAAACCTTTTAATTTCAATATGCAGTTGGGACTGAGATTTAATCTTGGCAAATAATTCAGTTCATACTGTCCCCGTTGTTTAAACAGTGTTTAAATACTGCTTAAATACCATTTAAATACTGTTTAAACGTCTTTCATAAAAATATTCGCTACTCTTTATCTTTTATTTAGGAAAAGAATTCATATCTTTGTTCTTGTACTAATCTATAATAGTCCTGAAATGAATAAAGTATTGATTTCTCCATCTCTGCTTTCGGCAAACTTCGGTTGTCTGAAAGACGATTTGGACAAGATAAACCGCAGTGAAGCTGACTGGTTGCATATAGATATTATGGATGGAGTGTTTGTTCCTAATATCTCATTTGGATTTCCTGTTCTTGAATATGTTGCTAAACTTTGCAACAAACCGCTTGATGTTCATCTTATGATTGTACAGCCTGAAAAATTTATTAATGAAGTAAAGGCTTTAGGTTCTATGATGATGAATGTTCATTATGAAACGTGTCCACATCTGCATCGTGTAATCCAGCAAATAAAGGATAATGGAATGAATGCGGGGGTTACTCTTAATCCGGCTACTCCGGTGTCTGTACTGTCTGATGTCATCGCAGACCTCGATATGGTGCTTCTGATGAGTGTAAATCCTGGATTCGGTGGCCAGAAATTCATTCCAAATACTTTGAAAAAAGTGCGCCAGCTACGTCAAATGATAGAAGAATCAGGTTCCGGTGCGTTGATAGAGATTGACGGAGGCGTTAATCTGGAAACAGGCAAACAGCTTGTTGAGGCAGGTGCTGATGTATTGGTTGCAGGTAGTGCCGTATTTAAGGCGCCTGATATGATTGATATGATTCATAAAATGAAAAACTTATAAAAGAAAGGATTGGAGAATAAATCCCATTTAGTTGACTATACGTTATTCCGGTTGGCTGTTTTTATGGCTGCCGGAATTTTTTTCTTCGACAGCTTTCTGCCGGACATGTCGGTATGGCCATTACTTTGTGTCCTATTCGTTTCTCTTTTTATATTGCTTTTGTCTTCTATATTGAAATTCAGGAAGAACTTTCTTAACTATTCCATTGGATTTGTTATATCTGCATGTTTTTTCCTGATTGGAGGTATATTGGTTATTTTGGAAAGAAACAATATTGAATATGAATGGGACAACAGTAAATCTTGCTATTACGGGGTAGTGGAGACCTCTCCTGAGGTGAAAGGCAAAACATTGTGTTCCGAAGTAAAAGTTGAGGCTGGAATATCCCCTAAAGGTGATGTCTCTGAAGTTATAGACCGCAATATTCTCTTATATTTCATTCCTGATTCTTCGGCATACATACCGCGGTGTGGAGACAATATCGTTTTTTATTCCTCAATTTCTAAACCGGTATCCGACTCGGAGTTCATGGGTTTCGATTATTCCAGATATCTTTTTACAAAAGGAATTTCCGGAACAGCTTTTGCTTTTTCCGGTAACTGGAAGGCGGTCGATGTTGAACACCCCAGTTCCATAAGGCATACTGCATTGAGATGCAGGGAGGCTGTGTCGGGTATATTCAGAAGTTGGGAAATGGATGATGATGTACTGGCTGTAGTTTCCGCATTGACTATAGGCGACAAGAGTGAACTAACACAGGAGTTAAAGGCGGTATATAGTGCTGCCGGAACAAGTCATGTTCTTGCACTATCTGGACTACACGTAGGAATATTGTCAGGAATTCTTTATCTGTTGTTGTGGCCTCTCAGAAAGGTCAAGCGGGGCAGGATTATACAGTCGTTTGTCGTGGCTGCTGCTTTATGGATTTTTGCGTTTATATCAGGTTTGAGTCCTTCGGTTGTAAGGGCAGTAACCATGTGTACGCTTTATCTTGTGGCATCCGTTCTTGTTGAGAATGGTTTCTGCGGATTTTTCTCTTTATCTCTTACAGCATTCATAATGCTGTTGTACAATCCTTTGTATCTTTTTGATATAAGCTTCCAGCTTTCATTCATAGCAGTGCTGTCGATAATTTTATTTTTCCCGGTAATATCTGTATGGGTAAAGAGCGGAAACAGGATAATAGGATATGTTTGGAATGTGATATCTGTTTCCATAGCGGCGCAGTTGGGAACATTGCCTCTCATATTATATTATTTCGGAACATTCCCGACTTATTTTCTCATGGCAAATCTTTTGGTCGCTCCTTTGGCTATAATAATCCTTTCGCTTACACTGGCGTCGCTCTTATTGTCGTTTATACCGGTAGTAGGAGAAATTTGCATTTCGTTGTTGGAAATGTTTACAATGTTTCTTAACTCTTCCATGCAGTTTGTCCAGAGTATCCGTGGAGCACAAATAACCTCTGTCTATTTCAATGAATTACAGGTTTTGCTCGCTTTCATGTTTCTTGCGTCATTATATATGTTTTTCAGAAAACGGTGTGCCGCATGGTTGATAAAAGTATTTTCCATTGTATGTCTGTTGGCTATGGTAGAAGTCTATAAAATGCGTACTCAAGAAGGTCCGTCATTGTTTTTTGCCCGATCCGATCTGTACATCAGGAATGGGAAAGAGCTTGAGTCTGTTTCGTCCGATTATGGACTTCATGAAATAAACGGAGTGAAAGTAGGAGTTATGAAGTCGGCTTACTGGAAGAATATCTGTCTGACCGGTGAAACGAAACTTGCATCACTGGATTATGTGTATATATGTAGAGGTTTCAGTGGGAATATCACACATTTGTTAACCCTGTTCGATATAAAAAATGTTGTAATTGACGGTGCTGTGAGCGAACGTTATCGTGAGTTTCTGAAGGAAGAGTGTGTGAGGTTGAACATCAGATGTATTGAAAATTCCGCTCAAGCTTCTTATAGAATACTTCTGTAAATAGAAAAAAAAGAGTACATTTGCCAATAATTTAACACAAACAATCGAATATGCTGTCAAAGATAATCTTACAAGCGAACATTGACAAAGTAGAAACTTACTTCGAGAAGGCTGATAAAATAGTGATAGTAACCCATGTGTCGCCCGATGGTGATGCGTTGGGCTCTTCATTAGGGCTTTATCATTTTCTTCTGGGTATGGAGAAGAATGTTCACGTAATAGTTCCCAATGCTTTTCCTGAGTTCTTGAGGTGGATGCCTGGAGCCAAAGACATTATACGATATGATAAGTATTCTGAATTTGCAGATCAGCTTATTGCGGATGCCGACGTTATCTGTTGTCTTGATTTCAATGCTTTGTCGAGAATAGATGCTGTGGCTAAACCAGTGGCCGAATCGCAGGGACGAAAAGTGATGATAGACCATCATCTTAATCCTGAACCGTTCTGTAAGATTACAATTTCTCATCCTAATATATCTTCTACTTCAGAACTTGTGTTCCGTCTGATATGCCGTCTGGGATGTTTTGACGACATAACATACGAAGGAGCCCAGTGTATCTATACCGGAATGATGACTGATACCGGTGGATTTACTTACAATTCGAATGACCGTGAGATTTATTTCATCATCAGCGAACTTCTTTCCAAGGGAATTGACAAGGATGATATCTATCGCAAAGTGTTCAATACATATTCTGAGGGCCGTCTTCGTCTGATGGGCTATGTATTGTACGAAAAAATGGAAGTCTTTCCCCAGTTCCGTTCAGCGCTGATATGGCTTACTAAGGATGAACAGAAAAAGTTTCAGTATGTAAAGGGCGATACAGAAGGTTTCGTCAATATCCCTCTTCAGATGAAAGGCGTTTGTTTCTCTGTATTCCTGCGCGAGGATACTGAGAAGAATATGATAAAGGTGTCATTACGTTCTGTTGGTAATTTCCCGTGCAATAAGGTGGCTGCAGAGTTCTTTAACGGTGGTGGACATCTGAATGCTTCGGGAGGAGAGTTTTACGGAACCATGGACGAGGCGATAGGATTGTTCAAGCAGGCACTTGTAAAATATGAGGATTTGTTGCTTAAGAACTGATTTTGAGTATCTTTTTCTACAAAATTAACTATTACATCGACTAATTAAGTATAGGGGTAAAGATAGTTTTATTACTTTTGCCCCGTAAATTTTTTTAATAATGAAGAAACTATTCTATTTATCAGTATTGGTATATGCATTGTCTTTCAGTTTTCAGAGCTGTAATAACGGAAAGACGTATGCCGAAATGAAGGAAGAAGAGGCCGATGCCATCAACAAGTTTATTCTGGAGAATGATATAAAGGTTATCTCTGAAAAAGAATTCATAGAGAATGATACTATGACTGCCGAAAACGAGTTTGTATTGTTCGACAAGAGCGGTGTTTACATGAACATACAGTATCGTGGCGATGGTGAGATTCTCAAGGAAGGAAGGTATAATATTTCATCTCGGTTTATGGAAATCAGTATTATGGATGTTGCTGATTTTAGTATAAGTGCTGGTGATACATTGTTGTATAATACAAACTCACCGTATTCTGAAAATTTCCTTGTAACTGTGGGGTCATCAGGATCTTATTCAGCATCTTTTACCGATGTTGCGCAAAGTGAGATGTATCTTAGGTATGAAACATCTGCTGTTCCGTCTGGTTGGCTTGTTCCTCTTGCTTACTTGAAGCTGAAATCATACATATCAGCTCCACCTTCAGAAAAAATTGCACGCGTAAAATTAATTGTACCGCATAGTGAAGGTACATATTATGCACAAAGATATGTATATCCTTGTTATTATGAAATAACTTACGATTTGAACTAATAGAGCTATGACACTAATAAAATCAATTTCCGGTATCCGTGGTACTATCGGTGGCCAGGCCGGTGAAGGACTTAATCCGTTGGATATTGTGAAGTTTACTTCAGCATACGCTACGCTGATTCGTAAAACTACAACAGTAAAAAGTAATAAAATCGTCGTAGGACGAGACGCACGTATCTCCGGCGAAATGGTGAAAAACGTAGTTTGCGGCACTCTTATGGGGATGGGATTTGATGTCGTGAACATCGGTCTCGCCTCTACTCCTACTACTGAGCTTGCCGTTACTATGGAGGGTGCTTGCGGTGGTATCATCCTAACTGCAAGCCATAACCCAAGACAGTGGAACGCTCTTAAACTTCTGAACGAGCACGGAGAATTCTTGAATGCTGCCGAAGGTAACGAAGTGTTGCGCATTGCAGCTGCCGAAGAATTTACTTTTGCCGACATAGACAATCTTGGTAAATATACAGAAAACAATACATATAACCAGCGTCACATTGACAGCGTTTTGGCTTTGAAACTTGTTGACGTTGAGGCTATCCGTAAGGCTAACTTCCGTGTGGCTATAGATTGCGTGAACTCTGTAGGTGGTATCATCCTTCCTCAGTTGCTCGAACAGTTGGGCGTTCAGCATGTAGAAAAACTATACTGCGAGCCTACAGGTGACTTCCAGCACAACCCGGAACCTCTTGAAAAGAACTTGGGTGACATCATGGGTCTAATGAAGAAAGGTGGAAACGATGTAGCTTTCGTGGTTGACCCTGACGTTGACCGTCTGGCAATCATCAGCGAAGACGGTTCAATGTACGGTGAGGAATATACACTGGTAACTGTGGCCGACTATGTGTTGAAACATACTCCAGGAAATACAGTTTCAAACCTTAGCTCTACTCGTGCTTTACGTGACGTTACTCGCAAATATGGTATGGAATACAATGCTGCTGCTGTAGGTGAGGTGAATGTAGTAACCAAGATGAAGGATACAAACGCTGTGATAGGTGGTGAGGGTAATGGTGGAGTTATTTATCCAGAATCACACTACGGACGCGACGCACTTGTCGGTATAGCATTGTTCCTGAGCCATCTGGCTCACGAAGGCAAGAAAGTTACAGAACTTCGTGCCACTTATCCTGAATACTTTATAGCAAAGAACCGCATCGACCTTACTCCTGAAACAGATGTTGATGCTATCCTGCTTAAGGTTAAGGAAATGTACAAGAATGAAGAAATCAACGACATCGACGGTGTGAAGATTGATTTCCCTGATAAGTGGGTTCATTTGCGCAAGAGTAACACTGAACCTATCATCCGTGTTTATTCTGAGGCTTCTACTATGGAGGCTGCCGACGAACTCGGTAAACAGATTATGGATATAGTATATAGCTTGGCTAAGTAATATCAATTACTGTATATATAAAAGCTCCATCGGTTTGCATCAGCCGATGGAGCTTTTTTTCAATCCACCCAAAGCATATCGCTCATTATGCCGTCTGATATGAAAATCCCGTTTTGAGTCAGTTTCAGGATGTTGTCCTTTATTTCAAGTGTTCCCTGACTGATGTGTGGTTTTGCCATTTTCAGACAATAGTCGTACAGCTCGTCTCCGAATTCAGTTTTAAGCCTTTCCAAAGGCATTCCCCATACTGTACGGATTGTGGTAATCACGAAATCATTGTAACGGGTGTATAAATCCAGTTCTTCTATTTCGGATATATTCAATCCGTTGTTTATTCCGTCTATGTATTTTTCCAGCGATGATATGTTCCATTGCCTTGAATGTCCGTCGTATGAATGGGCTGACGGTCCGCATCCAAGGTATTTTATTCCGGTCCAATAACTTGAGTTATGACGTGAGTGCATTCCTGGACGGCAGAAATTTGAAATCTCGTAATGCGCATATCCGCTTTCTTTCAGGCGTGTGATAAGTGTTTCAAACAGAGTATTGCTAAGGTCTTCATCAGCTTCGCTCACTTTGTTTTCTTCTTTCAGACGGTATAACTGTGTGCCTTCTTCATATATAAGATGGTAGGCTGAGATATGTTCCGGTGTCAGCGATATGGCTGTATCAAGATCTCTCTTCCATGTTTCCATACTTTCGCCCGGCAGTCCGTACATCAGATCTATGCTGATATTCCGGAATCCTGCATTTCGGCATCTGCGAAAAGCATTTATTGCCTGCTGAGCGTTGTGCCGTCTTTTCAGAAGAGATAGAATATCATCGTTGAAGGTCTGTATTCCCATGCTCAGACGGTTAAACGGGAGAGTGGAAAGCATACTCACATATTCATCGGAAAGGTCATCGGGATTAGCCTCTATGGTGATTTCCGCTTCCGGATTTACATTATAATTATGATATATAGTATTGAAAATACTTATGAAATCATCTTTTTCCAGTTGGGACGGTGTCCCTCCACCGAGGTATATGGTGTCTATGATTTCACTACCGAGATAATTTTTCCTTTCGGCAATCTCCTTGCATAGTGCCTGAATATAGTCGTTTTTCTTTTCAGATGCAGTAGTTGAGAAGAAGTCGCAGTATATGCATCTTCTTTTGCAGAACGGTATGTGTATGTATATTCCTGCCATTTATATCCTATATATCCTATTATCGTTAAGACTTTATGCAAAGGTACGAAATTTCTGAATTATAGTATTGTCTGTATGAAAAGAGTATTCTGTGCTGAAAAGTTCTTGTAAAAGAAAAGTCTATTTCTATAAATATAATTTCTTTATTTATAAAAATAGATTGTATTTATAAAAGTATAAGTTGTATTTATGTAAATATAAGTTGTATTTATAGATATTGTGAGGGCGTTGATATCTTTTTCTACTGTAATAATATATTTTATTTACAGAAACCTGACATATTGTTTTTACTAATGGGTAAAGTGAGACTCTCTGAAATTTTGTGGTGAAATTCCTGAATGACGCTTGAAGAATTTGCTGAACGATGCCTGGTCGGCAAAGTTAAGTTTATAAGTGATTTGCTGGATACTTAAATCCGTTGAGCTAAGCAGGTTTCTGGCTTCACTGTAAATCAATTCAAAGATAAATGCATTTACGGTTTTCCCTGTTTGGGCTTTTACTATTCTTGTCAGATATTGCGGAGTTATGTTCATTGATTTTGCGTAGAAAGAGACGTTGTGTTCTTCCTTGAAATTGTTCATAAGCAGAGTGATGAAGCCCTGAAGTTTCATTCTGTTTCTTGGTATTGATGCAACACAGCTTTCATCTTTTTCCGATTTTAGGTTTTTGGTTTCAAGTATGTTGTCAAGTTCAAGATAAAATCTGACAAGCGAGTTCTGTATAATTTCCAGATGATAGCGATGGCCGTTTCTTGCCATCTGGGTACTGATGTTCTCTATACATCCGACTAATATGTCCGATTCTTGAGGTGACAGCTCGAAAATGGGATTGCTGTAAGTGTTTATACTGATGGCTATGCGTTGCCTTAAATTGAACATTCCTATTTTGTCGATGAAATCTTTGTGCATGCACAGGAATATACACTTGAAGTCGGCAGAGAGGTCATGAAAATAAGTGAGATGTAGTGGCGACAATATGCACAGCTTATTGGGCGAAAGGCTGAAAACGTTCTCATCGACAGACACTTTGGCATGTCCCTCTATTACCAGTGCATAAGAGAAGGCATTCACATAGACAGGAAGATTTCCCGAAATGTAGAATTCCTTAGGATTGTTAGAAACAAAGACACCTATTTCACCTTTATATGCAATACCTTTCTTTAGACGCAGTATCTCCTGTATGTTAACTATCTGATAATGTTTCATAATATGCTTATATATTCATCGTTGCAAAGATAATTATAATTGAACTTTTACGGATGGTTTTTCCGGTTTTGTTTCAAATAAGACAAATAGCTTCATGATTCAGACATCAGCCGAAAACGTAAAAAGCCCGATCTTTGCACCGATAATTATGAGTAGGTAAATATCTAATAAAGATAACAGTGTTTATATGATTAAAAGTAATCGGAATTGTATTAATGGTTTTCTATTCGCAGGAATATTAAACTGTTTGGGATGTATGTCTGCGGCTGCACAGCCGAAGGTAATCGGAATAGACGAACTGTTTGAGCTTGCTGACGCGAACAGTAAGAGCATTAAGGTGCACAATCTGGCTGTGGCAGAAGCCGTCCAGGCAGTAAAGGTTTCAAAAAATGACAGATTGCCTTCCATCGAAGCGAGCCTGTCCTTCAGTTATATCGGCGACGGATGGATGAGCGACAGAGATTTTTCTAATGGAATGAAGGCCGAGATGCCTCATTTTGGGAATAATTTTGCCTTTAAGGTCACTCAGGCTGTCTATACAGGAGGAGCCATTTCTACAGGGATAGAGATGAGCGAACTTCAGAAGCAGGTTGCCGACGCCGAGCTTGATAATGACAAACAGAACATTCGTTTTATGCTTGTAGGCCATTATCTGGACTTGTATCAGCTGAACAATCAGAGAAAGGTGTATCAGAAGAATATCGAGCAGACCAAACTGCTTATCGAGGAAATTGAGTCGGCTTTCGAGCATGGAACAGCATTGAAAAGTGATATCACAAGATATGAACTGCAATTGAAAAATCTCGAACTGGGACTTACGAATGTTTTGAACCGGATAAAGATTCTCAACCGCGAACTGGTTACTACGATAGGTCTTGATACAAATGTGGAAATAATACCTGATACTACACTGTTTGCAATGGGACTTGATAAAAAGAGCGAGCTTCACTGGCAGGAAGAACGCATGAATACTCCGGTGCTGAAGCTGGCCAACCTTGGCGTCGAGCTTAGCGAAAGGCAGCAGGATATGGTTCGTGCCGAAAGAAGACCGACAATAGGACTCATGGCTTCGAACAATTTCGATGGTCCTATTCTCATCGAGGTTCCGCCAATAAACAAGAACTTCAATTATTGGTTTGTTGGAGTAAACGTGACGTATAAGTTTGATTCGCTGTTCAAGAACAACAAGAAGCTGAAGCAAGCCAAGCTTGCGACTCTAAAAGCCCGTGAAAACCAACTCCTTGTGGACGAAAAGCTTTCGAACGGTGTAAATGCCGCTTATATTAATCTGGATGAGGCTTATACCAGACTTGACTCGAAAGAGAAAAGCGTACAGCTGGCGCATGAAAATTATGATGTGGTGCATAGCAGATACATCAACGGACTGTCGCTCGTGACTGACATGCTCGATGCAAGCAATATTCAGTTGAGCAGCGAGCTGGAACTTGCCAATGCGCAGGTAGGCATATTATACCAGTATTTTCTGCTGAAGAAAACAGTCGGTACATTATAAATTAATATGGCATTCGGATAAAAACAATAAAAATACAGAAATCATAATAATATAGAAAGAACTATGGCTAATATAAAAAGAAACAGACTAATATCTAATATCGTTCTTACAGTAGTGATTGTTTTGGGGATTGTTTGGGTGTGCAGCCATTTCGTACATTTGGGTAATGTGGAATACACTGACAACGCACAGGTAAAGCAGCATATAACTCCGATAAACACACGTGTTCCGGGATTTATAAAGAAAATCTATTTTGAAGAATATCAGGAAGTGCATAAGGGGGATACTCTTCTGGTTATAGAAGATTCTGAATATCTGTTGCGTCTTGCTCAGGCTGAGGCCAATTATCAGAATGCTTTGGTGGGTAAGGATGCAATGCACACCACTATCAATACTACGCAGAATAATATTCTTGTTACTGATGCGGGTATCAAGGAAGCTCAGGTAAGACTGAAAAATGCCGAGGCTGACTATAAGAGATATTCCGAGATGATAAAGAAAAATGCTGTGACAGCACAACAGTTTGACAGAGTGAAAACAGAATACGAAGCTGCAAAGGCAAGATATGAGCAGGTTACACGTCAGAAACAGTCAACTTCGCTTGTCAAGCAGGAGCAGACACAAAGACTGCAGCAGAACGAAGCCGCTATCAAAGTGGCTGAGGCGGAATTGAATCTGGCCAAACTTAATCTTTCATATACGGTTATTGTGGCAACAACTGACGGTATGACAGGCAGAAAGAATATCCACGAAGGGCAGTTGGTGCAGCCAGGACAGACAATGGTGACTCTTATAGACAATACTGAAAAGTGGGTTATTGCAAACTACAAAGAGACTCAGACATCGGTAATGGAGAATGGCCAGGAAGTTGACATAGAGGTTGACGCCGTGCCGGGGGTGAAGTTCCGTGGAGTGGTATCATCCATTTCGGATGCTACAGGAGCTTCAATGTCGCTCATGCCTCAGGACAACTCGGCAGGTAACTTCGTGAAAGTGGAACAGCGCATTCCTGTGAGAATAGAATTTACTTCAGAGAATAAAGAAGAAGACTTGAAGCGTCTTCGCGCAGGTATGAATGTAGAATGTAAAGTAAGATATTGATATGGCAGGGCCAAATATTCCGACACGTGTCATGATGTTCCGTGACTTTGTCCCTGACAGGATACGTGTCTTTCTATGTTTACTTTTTGCTTTAATATTCCAGTTCAGTGGTGGTATATACCTGTCGTCTGTATCACAGATGGTAGGTTCTACCGCCCTGATGCAGGAAGACATCATGATGGCGGGCTATGCTTCTTTTGTTGGAATGACAGTGGTTTTTCCCATATTGTTCCGTTTGAAATTCAGATTTACAACACGCAGTATTCTGCTGTTTATATGTCCGTCGCTTATTCTGTGTAATATAATTACGATGTACACGGAAAGTCTGCCTGTACTTGTTATATTCTGTTTTATTGCAGGTGTGTTACGAATGTGGGGAACATTCGAGGCTTTATCGAATGTGCAGTTGAGTATTACTCCTACACGGGATTTCGCGGTGTTTTTCCCTGTAGTGTATATGATAGTTTTAGGAAGTATCCAACTGTCTGGACTCGCAACAGTATATTTGGGATATTGGGCAAACTGGAAATATATGCATCTGTTCATTATAGGTCTGCTGCTGATTATGTGGGCTCTTGTAGCCATGCTTACACATCATTTCCGCTTTATGAAACCTATGCCGCTATTCGGTATAGACTGGTTGGGGGGAGCATTATGGTCGATATTCCTACTGTCGCTGATTTTTGTTTTCGAATACGGAAAGTTTTACGACTGGTACGATTCATGGCAGATAGTGATAGGCACTGTAATAGCTGTCGTTTCCTTGGCTATGAGCATACACCGTATGCTGGTAATGCGACATCCTTACATCGAACTGGAAGCCTTTAAGTATAAGAACCTTTCATCTTTGTTATTCCTGTTTCTTATACTTTGTTTCTTTTTGGCATCACCGAATGTGCTGCAGAATATATTTACAGGCTCCATTCTGAAATACGATGTATTGAACTCAGTATCGCTCAACTGGTGGAATTTCGCAGGGACTGTGATAGGATGTATATTTGCATTCGTATGGCATGCAAAACTTCACGGGAGATATAAACTGCCTGTGTTTCTTGGCTTTGCCCTGATAGTAGGCTATAAGTGTATCATGTATTTCATCATAGACCCTAACATGAATATCGAATGGCTGTATCTGCCTACAATGCTTAGGGGAGCAGGATATATAATACTGTATATATCTCTGACTGTATATGTTACCGGTATAGTGCCTTTCCAGCATTTCTTCCAGGTACTGTCTATCTTGGGATTCGTACGAACTGGGTTCGGTTCGGTAATGGGAAGTGCCATATATAGCAGAGTAATGCAATATATTGTTCCGGAGAACTTTCAGACGATTTCAATTGAACTTGACTCTGTCAATACGGCTATAAACGGCAGTAGTTTTGTAGCGGTTTATGGTGAAGCGATGAAACAGACCATTCTTGTAAGTCTGAAGGAAATGTATGGCTGGGTTTGTATAGTAGGTGTCTTGTTTTTGGCATTGATTCTTTTCGAGAAGTTTCTGAACAGAAATATTGTTGGAAGGCTGCCGCGTATTCGTCGTATTAAGCAAATCATGAAACGCCGGTAAATTAAAATGATTTAAGTCACTTTTTCCATTGTCAAGGTGAAAACTCTGTCTAATGTTGTGATTTAAAGCATTGTAAAAGATAATGTGTCGGAAAACATAGTTTAGTAACACGAATGTAACAGTTGGATTTCTGAACATTAATTTCTATTTTGCGCCAACTTAAAAATGAGATATGAGAAGCATATCCATCATTTATTAATTTTTTAATCTAAGATACCATGAAAGTATATCAGACTAACGAAATCAAAAACATTGCACTCCTTGGCAATGATGGCTCAGGTAAAACCACCCTCACTGAAGCGTTGCTCTTTGAGAGTGGTATTATAAAACGTCGCGGCAGAATTACTGCCAAGAATACTGTCAGCGATTATTTCCCGGTAGAGCAGGAGTATGGTTACTCTGTTTTCTCTACCGTTTATCATGTTGAGTGGAATGGTAAAAAACTTAATATCATAGACTGTCCGGGTAGTGATGACTTCGTGGGAGCTGCAATGACTGCGCTTAATGTAACAGATACAGCCGTGTTGCTTCTTAACGGTCAGTATGGACCTGAAGTAGGTACTCAGAATCACTTCCGTTACACTGAGAAGCTGGGTAAACCGGTTATCTTCCTCGTTAACCAGCTTGACTCGCCTAACTGCGATTTTGATAAGGTGCTCGAACAGTTGACTGAAAATTATGGTTCTAAAGTTGTTCCGGTTCAGTATCCTCTCAGTACAGGTCCGGACTTCAATTCGTTGATTGATGTACTTTTAATGAAAAAATATTCATGGGGACCTGAAGGTGGTGCTCCTACAATCGAACCTGTTCCGGCTGAAGAAATGGAAAAAGCTATGGAATGGCATAAGAGACTTGTTGAGGCTGCTGCCGAACATGACGAAACTCTTATGGAAAAATTCTTCGAATCAGAATCGCTTACTGAAGACGAAATGCGTGAAGGTATCCGTAAGGGATTGGCTGCTCGAGGCATGTTCCCTGTATTCTGCGTATGTGCAGGAAAAGATATGGGTGTACGCCGTCTGATGGAATTCCTTGGCAACGTAGTGCCTTTCGTTGATGAAATGCCTGTAGTTCACAATACACGCGGTGTTCCTGTTCCTCCTGTAGCTGATGCTCCTACTTCGCTTTATTTCTTCAAGACTGCTGTTGAGCCTCATATAGGTGATGTTCAGTACTTCAAGGTAATGAGTGGTGTGGTTCACGAAGGTGACGACCTGAATAATGCCGACCGCGGATCTAAGGAACGTATGGCTCAGCTTTATGTATGTGCCGGTGCAAACCGTGAAAAGGTGGAAGAACTGAGAGCCGGCGATATAGGCTGTACTGTTAAGCTTAAAGATGTAAAAACAGGAAATACACTGAACAGCAAGGATTGCGAAAACAGATTCAATTTCATCAAATATCCTAATCCTAAATATACAAGGGCTATCAAACCTGAAAACGAGGCTGATACAGAAAAGATGATGGCTATCCTTAACCGTATGCGTGAAGAAGATCCGACATGGGTTGTTGAACAGTCTAAAGAATTGAAGCAGATTCTTGTTCACGGACAAGGTGAGTTCCATTTACGTACACTGAAGTGGAGACTTGAAAACAATGAAAAACTGGCTGTTCAGTTCCTTGAACCTAAGATTCCTTACAGAGAAACAATTACTAAGGCTGCTCGTGCCGATTACAGACACAAGAAACAGTCTGGTGGTGCCGGTCAGTTCGGTGAAGTTCATCTCATAGTTGAACCTTATTATGAAGGTATGCCAACTCCAGAAGTCTATAAATTCAACGGTCAGGAATTCAAGATTAATGTCAAAGGAACTGAAACCGTTGATTTGGAATGGGGCGGTAAGCTGGTATTCATTAACAGTGTTGTTGGTGGTGCCATTGATACAAGATTTATGCCTGCTATCCTTAAGGGTATTATGAGCCGTATGGAACAAGGTCCGCTTACTGGTTCGTATGCACGTGATGTACGCGTTATCGTATATGACGGAAAGATGCACCCAGTTGACTCAAACGAAATCTCATTCATGCTTGCCGGACGTAATGCTTTCAGCGAAGCATTCAAGAATGCAGGTCCTAAGATTCTTGAACCTATTTATGACGTTGAAGTATTTGTTCCGAGCGATAAGCTTGGTGACGTTATGAGTGATATGCAGGGACGTCGTGGTATGATTATGGGTATGAGTAGTGAGAAGGGTTATGAAAAACTTGCAGCTAAAGTACCTTTGAAAGAAATGTCCAACTATTCTACTGCTTTAAGTTCATTGACGGGAGGACGCGCTTCGTTCATTATGAAGTTTGCAAGCTACGAACTTGTTCCAACTGATGTCCAGAATAAGCTTATGAAGGAATTTGAAGAGCAGGAAAAAGACGAAGCTTAATAGTTAGTTGATAATTTAATATATTAAAAAGTCGTATTTCTTAAAAATACGACTTTTTTTTGTGCTTATTCAATGAACTTTTTGTCACTTTTAGTTGTTATATATTTAAAGTTATATTATTTTTGTAAAGTAAGTAACGATATGATGACTTTTGATTGTGATTTTATTAATTAAAAACTTGTTTAACCGTTAAAAACGAAAAAATCCAGTGTAAAACATGTTAATTGATGATGATTATATTAATTAGCTTGTTAAATTTGTCACCATGAAAAAGTCAACAATATGGATATTAGGAGTCATTATGGCTCTGTCTTTTCTTAGTCTGCTGTTTTTGCAGGTAAGTTATATAGAAGAGATGGTAAAGATGCGTCGTGGACAGTTTGAGGAAAATGTTAACCGCAGTCTTGTCCAGTCCGTGCGTAATCTTGAATTGGTGGAAACCAAGAAGTATCTTGAAGCAGATGCCGCTGCAACTGAAAGAGCCGCCCGTCTGGCTGAGCAGTTTAATCTGAATAATGGTAAAGGGAATGATGATATACTACAGGAACATCATCAGTACACTATTACTTCACCGGATGGAAGTATGTATTCCACTTTTGAATTCAAGACAATAACCAATAGACCTGCTAATGTCCCTAAGGTTATTATTTCTAATGGAAAGAATATCCCGCAGACTTCAAGGACATTGCAGGAGATTATAAAAGAAAGGTATGTCTATCAGAGGGCTTTGCTCGACGAAGTAATTTATAATATTCTTTATACAGCAAGTGACAAGCCGCTTAAGGAAAGAATTAATTTCAAGCAATTGGACCACTTTATTAAATCGGAACTTTTGAACAATGGTCTTGATTTGCCATATCATTTTACTGTTACTGATAGGGATGGTAAGGAAATATACCGCTGTTCGGATTATGTTTACGACGGAGAAAAGATTTATTCAAGGCTATTGTTTGAAAACGATCCGCCGGCAAAAATGGGATATGTAAATATATTCTTCCCAACAATGGATGATTACATTTTCAGTTCCGTAAAGTTTATGATTCCTTCTATAATATTTACTATAGTTCTTCTGATAACATTTATATTTACCATATATATAATATTCCGTCAGAAGAAACTGACAGAGATTAAGAATGATTTCATAAACAATATGACCCATGAGTTCAAGACGCCTATTTCAACAATATCGCTTGCAGCTCAGATGCTGAACGATCCGGCTGTAGGTAAGTCGCCTGTTATGTTTAAACATATTTCAGGGGTTATAAATGACGAAACCAAACGTTTGCGTTTCCAGGTCGAGAAGGTGTTGCAGATGTCTATGTTTGAACGGCAGAAAGCGACTCTTAAGAAGAAAAAGGTTGATGCCAACGAACTGATAAATGGTGTTATCAATACTTTCAGGCTGAAAGTTGAAAGTTGTCATGGTACTTTGGATGCCGAACTCGAAGCTACAGACCCGTTTGTATTTGTTGATGAAATGCACTTTACGAATGTGATTTTCAATCTCTTGGATAACGCTGTCAAGTACAAGCGAGCTGATGTTGATATCAGTCTGAAAGTCAGAACGTGGAATGAATCAAACAAATTGCATATATCTGTCGAAGATAACGGCATTGGTATAAAGAAAGAAAATTTGAAAAAGATATTTGACAAGTTCTACCGTGTCCATACCGGAAATCTTCACGATGTGAAGGGGTTTGGTCTTGGATTGGCCTATGTAAAGAAGATTATTTCAGATCACATTGGAAGTATAAGGGCTGAGAGTGAACTGAATGTCGGAACTAAATTTATAATTGTATTACCTTTATTTAAAGAAGAATAATATGGACGAAAGAATGCGTATTTTATTGTGCGAAGATGACGAGAATCTTGGCATGCTTTTGAGAGAATATTTACAGGCTAAGGGCTATGAAGCTGACCTGTTCCTGAATGGTGACGAAGGTGTTAAAGGTTATCAGAAAGGAAAATATGATATGATTGTGACTGACGTTATGATGCCAATTAAAGATGGTTTCACTATGGTCCAGGAAATCAAACAAATAAATTCTGAAGTACCTGTTATCTTCCTTACGGCAAAAACTATGAAGGAAGATATAGTTGAAGGATTCAAGATTGGTGCTGACGATTATATAAGCAAACCGTTCAGTATGGAAGAGCTGACATTTCGTATAGAAGCTATTTTCCGTCGCGTTAGAGGTAAGAAAGTAAAAGAGAATACTATGTACACTTTAGGAAACTTTACTTTTGATACTCAGAAACAGTTGCTTATTATCGGTGACAAGCAGACTAAGCTTACTACTAAGGAGTCAGAGCTTTTGTCTTTGCTTTGTTCTCATGCCAATGAAATTCTTCAAAGAGATTATGCGTTGAAGAATATTTGGATTGACGACAACTATTTCAATGCAAGAAGTATGGATGTTTATATCACTAAACTTCGTAAGCATCTTAAAGCGGATCCTTCTATCGAAATTATCAATATCCACGGTAAAGGATATAAACTAATTACTCCAGACGAGGAAGAGCAGGAAGCTTGATTATATATAATGATCATAAATAAAAATAGGTTGCTTGGCTCTGAACCAAGCAACCTATTTTTATTTACTCTTTTGATTAAATAAATTATTAATCAGTAATACGTTTGTTGATTAAAATGTAGCTGATTAAGCCTGCAACGATTAGAACAAGTGATGTTCCTAAAATAGCATTGTTGTTTACATTCTCAGTGGCAAAACATGCAATAAGTATGACTGCACCGATGATAATCAATATTACTCCCAGATTCTTCAATAAGCTTTTCATGTGTGTCTTCTATTTTTTATGGTTTATTCGTTTCTTGGTTACAAATTAAAGCATAATTCTTTATACGAGAAAATTATTTTGCGAAAAAAAATAAAAATCATAAAATAAAGGAATTATGTCTCTGTTTTAATCCTTTGTGTTGGTAAATATTTTACGCAGAACTTCCTGACTGATGTTAAGCTCTTCTAATGTCAGTCCCTTTAATGCTTCCTCAAGAGTGAGGTGGGCTACATATCTTGCTTTGTTTTCCAGCTGCTTGCCGTCTTTGGTTAAATGTATCAGGTTTGTTCGCCTGTCTTTTTTGTCGGATATTCTTACTACCAGATGTTGTTTTTCCATGTTGTCTATTAATCTGGTCATACTTGGTTTGTCCTTGAATGTCGCATTACATAGTTCCTGTTGTGTTACACCGTCTTTTTCCCATAGGAATATTAAGACTGTCCATTGCTCAGGAGTTATCTCTAAACCGTTTAATCTGAAATTTCTTATTAGTTTTCTATTTATTGCAGCTGAAACCTTGCCGTTAAGTATCGCGAAAATTAATTGAATATCGAAATTAAATTGTTCTATCATATAATTATTGTTTATACAACTATGCAAATATACAACTTATTGTGATATATGTTTCGTTTAGAGAATAGTATTTTTCGTAATTAGAACAGAATAAACAGATTACTTGAATGAAAAATGAAGAAAAATCCTTTAAATGTTTGTGTATTAGATAAAAAGTTGTACCTTTGCGCCGCGATTGAAATTTTTTATTAATAATTTAATTAACGAATTAGTATGAATCAATACGAAACCGTTTTCATTTTAACTCCCGTTTTATCTGACGCTCAGATGAAGGAAGCGGTAGAGAAGTTCAAGGCAATCCTTACTCAGGAGGGTGCTGAGATCATCAATGAAGAAAACTGGGGATTGAAGAAATTGGCTTATCCAATTCAGAAAAAATCTACTGGTTTCTATCAGTTGATTGAGTTTAAAGCTGAACCAACAGTAATCGAAAAGCTTGAAGTTAACTACCGTCGTGACGAAAGAGTTATCCGTTTCTTGACTTTCAAGATGGACAAGTATGCTGCAGAATATGCTGCTAAGAGAAGAAATGTTAAATCAACTAAAAAGGAGGAAAATTAATCATGGCACAGCAACAATCAGAAATCAGATATTTAACTCCGCCTTCAGTAGATGTTAAGAAGAAAAAATACTGCCGTTTCAAAAAGAGTGGTATTAAGTATATCGATTACAAAGATCCTGAATTCTTGAAGAAATTCTTGAACGAACAGGGTAAAATCCTTCCTCGCCGCATTACTGGTACTTCATTGAAGTTTCAGCGTCGTATTGCTCAGGCTGTGAAGAGAGCTCGCCATTTGGCTTTATTGCCTTACGTAACTGATATGATGAAATAAAAAAAGGAGGAATAAGTATGGAAATTATATTGAAAGAAGACGTATTAAACTTGGGTTACAAGAATGATATTGTAACTGTAAAGTCTGGTTATGGTCGTAACTATCTTATTCCGACTGGCAAAGCAGTTATCGCTTCACCAGCAGCAAAGAAAATGTTGGCTGAAGAATTGAAACAGCGTGCTCACAAATTGGAAAAGATTAAGAAAGATGCTGAAGCAGTTGCTGAATCACTTAAGGGTGTTTCATTGACTATCGCTACAAAAGTCAGCTCAACTGGTGTAATCTATGGTTCTGTAGGTAACATCCAGATTGCTGAAGAACTTGCTAAATTGGGTCATAACATCGATCGTAAGATTATCGTAGTTAAGGATTCTGTTAAGGAAGTTGGTAGCTACAAGGCTGTTGTAAAACTTCACAAGGAAGTTTCTGTTGAAATTCCATTTGAAGTAGTTGCAGAAGAAGCTTAATATAATTATTGAGTATATTAAAAATCCCTTTTCAAAAGAAAGGGATTTTTTTGTGTCTGTTTAAGATGCGGACACAGAATTTTATTATTGCGTTTGGAACGTAATTTATTGGAATAAGAAATGTATGGGCATAAAAAAAGCCTGTGGGTTTGTTATCCAACAGACTTTATAACTTTTTACCTAATCAGATTTTACTGATAATTATTCAGCTTTGTTGCAGCAAACTGAGTCGCTAGCTACTGAGTCACATGCTGTTGAATCAGTGCAAACTGAATCACAAGCAGGAGTAGTTTCTTCAACTACAGCAGCTTCTGTAGATTCTGCATTTGCATTTTTGTTACCACCACATGATGCGAAAGATACTGCAACGAATGCAACGAATAAAAATACTAACTTTTTCATCTTCTTTGCTTTTAAAATTCTGTAATACTTATGTTGTTATCTTAATTGACGCTGCAAAGATATATAGTTTTTCAATACGTTGTTCATTTTTATGCCAATAATTTTGCTAAAAAATATGTTTTGCAGCCTATTTATTGTTTTTTAACTAAGCGTGTTTTCCTTTTTTTTACACTTCGGTTTTGTTCAGATTATTCCGCTTCATAAATATCGAAATATTGCGTACCTTTGCGGAAAATATTTTTTTATTATATGATTGATACAAATGTTTTTCAGGATAAGAAAGCAGTATATTATACTTTAGGTTGTAAGCTGAATTTTGCTGAAACGTCGTCTATAGGTAAAACTTTGAAAGATGCAGGGATAAGGACCGCCAGAAAAGGTGAAAAGGCTGATATTATAGTTGTTAATACATGTTCTGTTACTGAAGTAGCAGATAAAAAATGCAGGCAGGCTATCCACAGACTTGTAAAGTCTCATCCTGGAGCTTATGTTATAGTTACCGGATGTTATGCCCAGTTAAAACCGGATACAGTAGCCGATATTGAAGGTGTTGATTTGGTTCTTGGAGCAGAACAAAAGGGTGATTTGATGAAATATCTTGTAACTCTTGATAAATCTGCTCATGGCGCTGCCATTACAACAGCTACTAAGGATATACGTACGTTCTCTCCTTCATGTTCCCGTGGTGACAGAACACGTTACTTCCTAAAAGTTCAGGATGGTTGTGATTATTTCTGTTCGTATTGTACAATTCCTTTTGCAAGAGGA
This sequence comes from Bacteroides caecigallinarum, assembly GCF_016902295.1. Taxonomy (GTDB): domain Bacteria; phylum Bacteroidota; class Bacteroidia; order Bacteroidales; family Bacteroidaceae; genus Phocaeicola; species Phocaeicola caecigallinarum_A. The sequence continues at coordinate 29,691 of NZ_JACJLQ010000027.1, forward strand.
CGAAGCCGTAACGGTAAGATTTCTGACTTGGTAGCCCAAGCTAAGGAAGTTGCCTTGGAGGGAGGAAAAGAAATCGTTCTTACGGGAGTTAATATCGGTGATTTTGGAAAGACTACAGGCGAGACATTCTTTGATCTTGTAAAGGCTCTTGACGAAGTAGAGGGTATAGAACGTTATAGAATATCTTCTATAGAGCCTAATTTACTAACTGACGAAATTATTGAGTTTGTTTCCACTTCTAAAAGATTTATGCCCCATTTTCATATTCCTTTGCAGTCAGGATGCGATGAAGTTTTGAAGCTTATGCGTCGCCGCTATGATACTGAATTGTTTGCTTCTAAAATAAAGAAGATTAAACAGTTGATGCCTGATGCGTTTATCGGAGTGGATGTGATAGTGGGTACAAGAGGAGAAACTCCTGAATATTTTGAGACTGCATATAATTTCATAAATTCACTGGATGTTACCCAACTTCATGTTTTCAGTTACTCTGAGCGTCCGGGTACTCAGGCTCTGAAAATAGATTATGTCGTTTCTCCTGAAGAAAAGCATTTAAGGAGTCAGCGTTTGCTTGAACTTTCAGAAAAGAAGTTGAAAGATTTTTACGCACGTCATATTGGTAAAGAAGCTGTCGTTCTGGCGGAACATTCCAAACCAGGGATGCCAATGCATGGATTTACAGAAAATTATATTCGAGTTGAATTGGAAAAGGATAAGGTATTGGACAATCATCTGGTGAAAGTTAGACTTGGTGATTTCAGTGCAGACGGTTCAGCTTTGTTGTCAGAAACATTATAATCTCTTTGAGTTGTAGATTACATATTCTGTATGAAGAAAGTATCTGTAGTTATATTAAATTGGAATGGGGCGGAAATGTTACGTAAATTCCTGCCTTCTGTTGTCAAGTTCACAAACTCTGAACTTGCTGAAGTGTGTGTGGCTGATAATGGTTCAACTGATAATTCAGTTGAGATTATACAGAATGAGTTTCCAATGGTAAGATTGATAGTGTTCAAGGAAAATTATGGTTTTGCTGAGGGATATAACAAAGCTATTGACTTTGTTGATACAGAATATGTAGTTCTTCTTAATAGTGATGTAGAGGTTACAGAAAGATGGATTGAACCTGTATTGGAATACATGGAGTCTAATTCTGATGTCGCTGCCTGTCAGCCAAAGATATTGTCCTATCGTAATAAGTCACTGTTTGAGTATGCGGGAGCTGCCGGCGGATATATGGATAAATATGGTTACCCATTTTGCCGTGGAAGGGTTTTCGATTCAGTGGAAGAGGATAAAGGTCAGTATGATTCACCTGCTGAAATATTCTGGGCTACCGGTGCTGCCATGTTTGTCCGTCGTGACTTATATAAAGAGGTAGGTGGACTTGATGGAAAGTTTTTTGCCCACATGGAAGAAATTGATTTGTGCTGGCGTTTTCTCAGTAGAGGATACAGGCTTATGTGTATTCCGTCTAGTACAGTATATCATGTGGGAGGTGCAACACTGAAGAAAGAAAATCCACGAAAGACATACCTTAATTTCCGCAACAATCTGTTGATGTTATACAAAAATCTTCCTTCCCGTGAGTTGGATAAAGTGATGCGAATGCGTTGCCTGTTGGACTATTTGGCAACAGTCTTTTTTCTTCTGAAATTTGATTTTGCCAATGCCGGTGCTGTAATAAAAGCCAGACGTGACTATAAGTCTATGCGTACGGATTTCAAACCTTTACGTGAGGCTAATCTGCGACTTTCCAAGGTAGATAAAATAAAATTCAGATACGGCTTTTCCATTATTATGAAAAGTAAGCTCTTAGGAAAGAAAACCTATAGTCAGATGATAAGCAAATGATTATACTATTTTCGATTCTATATATCCTATAATATCCTCTTCTTTGTCAGGATGGAACCATTTTATCTCACTGTCTCTTTTAAACCATGTCATTTGCTTTCTGGAGTAGATACGTGAGTTCTGTTTGATTTTATCAATGGCAAAGTCCAAAGTACAGTTACCATCCAAGTACTGTATGATTTCTTTGTAGCCAACTGTGTTAAGTGAGTTTAGGTTTTTATACTGATATACTGACTTAACTTCGTCTATAAGTCCGTCTTCTATCATTATATCAACCCGTTTGTTGATACGGTCATACAGTTCTTCTCTATCTCTGTTCAGACCTATTTTTATAATGTTGAACGGTCTTTGTTTCTTGTTGCCTGTTCTGAACGATGTATATGTTTTCCCGCTCATATAGCATATCTCTAATGCATGTATAACTCTTTTAGGGTTCTTTAAATCTACAATAGAGTAGTATTCAGGGTCCAGCAGTTTCAGTTCAGCGCAAAGTCTCTCCAGCCCCTCGTCTTCATATTTTTTCGTCATCATCTGGCGTGTCTCGTCATCTACAGTCGGTATGTCGTCTATTCCTTTGCAGATAGCGTCTATATACATCATTGACCCTCCTGTGAGTAATAATACGTCTTTCGTTTTGAACAGTTCGTCCAACAGGCTTATCACATCACTTTCGTACTGGGCTGCGCTATAGTAGTCTGTCAGTTTCAGTGTGCCAACGAAGTAATGTTTTACCCTGTTGAGGTATTCTTCTGTTGGTGCGGCCGTTCCTATTTTCAGTTCGGAATATAATTGCCTTGAATCGGCAGAGATAATAGGAGAATCATATTTTTCTGCGATTTTTATGCTAAGGTCAGTTTTTCCCACTCCTGTCGGACCAACCAGTACTATTAAAGTTTTGTTGCGGTTTGTCATGATGTAATATAATTGATAAAAGCGAAGAATGACGGAAAATCAACAATAAGTTGAAGCCGTTATTCTTCGCTTTTAATCCAGTGTTGGTATATAACATTAATATTTATCTTCCTCGTACGGATTTCCTTCGCTCATTCCGAAGCCATCCATATCGAAATCTTCCATGTCGTAATCTTCATCACCATAGAAGTTTTCACCAAGATCAAGCGACTGGCTTGTATTTAGCTGTTCGTCGAAGTCGATTGTCTGTTGTGGCGCTTCTCCTTCTTTTCTTGAGCAGATAGCATGTTTCAAATCCTGACCGGTAATAATTTCGGAAAGCTCGATAAAGAATATCCTTTCTGCCAACGGGTCGAAGACATAAATCAGTTTTTGTTTTTCGTCCTCAAGTAGTTCGCTAAGAGGAGTATCCTTCATTATATATATATCCTCGTCTGAACTGCTGGTACCCATATCCTCCAATGTGATTTCTGTTTCTTTCTCCCAGTCGTCATCGCAGATAAAGAAAGATGTCATCTGGTCGTCTTTGTAGCCTGTACACTTTAATATAGCTTCATGCAAGTCGTAGAATGAAGCGTCTGAATCGATTTTTATTTCTCTGAGGAAATTATCGACTTCGTCTGATATGAGTCTGAATTTGTAAACCATCTTTGTTTAGTTTTAAATCTTTATTTTGTAAATATACAAAAAATGATTATCTTATTATGCCTCTTTTAGAATTTTCTATGAATGAGATTATATATTCTATCTCCGGACTCATAGGAACTTCCTGTTTTACCTGTTCAAGTGCTTCCGCAGTATTCTTGCCGCTATTGTATATAATACGGTATGCATTGTGGATATTCTCTATAAGTTCGTTTGAGAATCCGCGTCTTCTTAACCCGACAATATTTATACCGCAATATGCAATTGGTTCTCTTCCGGCAATAATGAAAGGAGGTATATCTTTGCTGAAGCGGCTACCGCCTTGAAGCATTCCATAACCACCAACACGGCAGAACTGGTGCATCAATACGTTTGCACTGATTATAGAATAGTCGTCTATAATAGTCTCACCTGCAAATTTTGTTGAGTTTCCAATAATACATCCGTTTCCAATAATAGCGTCGTGAGCCACATGCACGCCTTCCATCAGGAGGTTGTTGTTTCCTACTACTGTTTTACCTTTAGCGGCAGTACCGCGGTTTATTGTAACGTTTTCTCTTATGGTATTGTTATCTCCGATTTCGGCTGTAGTTTCTTCTCCTTTGAATTTTAAATCCTGAGGAATAGCTCCAATTACAGCACCAGGAAATATTCTGTTGTTGTTTCCTATACGTGCGCCGTACAGAATGTTTGCGTTGGGCATTATAGTGTTATTGTCGCCTATTACTACATTCTTGTCAATATATACGAAAGGACCGATTTCAACATTTTCTCCTATTTTTGCTTCAGGATGTATATAAGCTAAAGGACTTATCATAATATATTATAGTTATTTGTTTTTTACAATTTGAGCCATGAATTCAGCTTCGCAGACTATTTTCTCGCCTACAAAAACATATCCTTTCATTGTAGAAACCCCGCGGCGGATAGGAGCCATGAGCTCTACTCGGAATATCAATGTGTCGCCCGGAACAACTTTCTGGCGGAATTTCACATTGTCTATTTTCATGAAATATGTTGAATATTTTTCTGGTTCGTCAACAGAGTTCAGAACAAGAAGTCCTCCTACCTGTGCCATGGCTTCAATCTGAAGTACTCCAGGCATAACAGGTTCCTGAGGGAAGTGTCCCTGGAAGAAAGGTTCGTTTGAAGTAACATTCTTTACGCCTACTATATGGTTGGCACCCATAGCTATAACCTTATCTACAAGTTGGAAAGGATATCTGTGTGGCAGGAGTTCGCGAATGCGGTTTACGTCCATCAGTGGTTCCTCATTACAGTTGTATATAGGAGCCTGGATTTCATGCAAGCGAATTTCTTTACGAAGCTGTCTTGCGAATTTATTGTTGATAGTATGTCCCGGTCTTGTGGCTATTATGCGTCCCTTGATAGGTTTTCCCACCAAAGCTAAGTCGCCGATAATATCAAGCAGTTTATGCCTTGCTGGTTCGTTAGGCCATACCAAAGGAATATGGTTGATATATCCCAGATGGCTTGCGTCCATGTGAGGAACTTTCATTACGTCAGCCAGTTTGTCGAAATTTTCCTGAGTCATCTGCTTTTCGTAGATAACTATGGCATTGTCAAGGTCGCCTCCCTTAATAAGTCCTGCATTGAGCAAAGGCTCTATCTCGCGTACGAATACAAAAGTACGTGCTGAAGCTATTTCAGTAGGGAAGTCTGCCATGTTTTCAAGAGTGGCAAACTGGTTGGTAAGGATATTCGAATCGTACGATATCAGCGTGTTGATACTGAATCTGTCATCAGGCAATACTGTGATACTTGAGCCTGTAGCCTCGTCGCGGAATTCTATTTTTGATTTGATTATGTAATAGTCTTTTGGAGCCGACTGTTCTTCAATACCGACTCTTTCAATACATTCTACGTATGATTTTGCGCTACCGTCAAGTATAGGGAATTCCGGTCCGTCAACTTGTATAAGACAGTTGTCTATACCAGCTGCATACAATGCTGCCAAGGCGTGTTCAACTGTGCTGACTCTTACATTGTTTTTAGATAAAACAGTACCTCTTGTCGTGTCTATAACGTTTTCTGCTACAGCGTCAATAATAGGTTGGTCGTCAAGATCAATACGCTGTATTTTATACCCGTGATGTTCCGGAGCAGGATTGAATGTCACTGTCAGCTTAACTCCAGTGTGAAGTCCCTTTCCGTTCAGCGAAAAGCTGCCTTTTAAAGTCTGTTGTTTCAACATGGGCTATTATTTGTTTATTTGTTTTTTCAATTCTTCAATTTCTTTCTGTAGTTTTCCTATCTCTGCATACATGTCAGGCAATTTCTTGTAAACAATAGCGGCGCGTGCAAACTGTTTGTGGTCTATAGCAGGGTATCCCATGATAGCCACATCAGATTTTGTGTTTCCTGGAATACCAGACTGGGCTCCTACGGTAACCTTGTTACCTACTTTGATATGTCCTGCCACACCTACCTGTCCGCCGAACATACACCATTCACCGATTTTTGCCGATCCGGCTATACCTACCTGCGAAGCCATTACAGTGTTGCTGCCTACCTCTACATTATGTGCTATCTGAACTAAATTGTCAAGCTTAACACCTTTATGTATTATTGTAGCTCCCATTGTAGCGCGGTCAATACATGTATTTGCTCCCAGTTCAACGTCATCTTCCAGTATGACTATACCTATCTGTGGTATCTTTTCATAACCTTCGGCCGATGGAGCGAATCCGAAACCGTCTGCACCTATTACAGAACCTGCATGCAGGATACAGTTGTTGCCTATTCTGCAGTCATGATATATCGTTACATGAGGGTATAATATACAATTATCTCCAACTTTGACATTGTTTCCAACTACAGCATTTGGATGAATAGAAACATTATTTCCTATTACAGCCCCTTCTTCTATACATGCAAAAGGACCTATATAGCAGTTTTCACCAATTTTTGCTTTATCGGATATACATGCCAATGGGCTTATTCCTGTTTTTTTCGGCTGGCTCATCTCGTAGAGAGTCATGAGCTTTGCCAAACTTTCGTAAGCATTGTCAACTTTTATAAGAGTGGCTTTAACTTCATGTTCCGGAACAAAGTCTTTGTTTACAAGTATTATAGTAGATTTTGTTTCGTAGATGAAATGTGTGTATTTGGGGTTTGCCAGAAACGATATTGCGCCCGGCACACCTTCTTCTATCTTGGCGAAAGTGTGTACTGTTGCGTTTTCGTCACCAACAATAATTCCCTGGATAAATTCTGCAATTTGTTTAGCCGAGAACTCCATAATTATTATCTTTCTTACTTTGGTTTTTGTATTATTTGTTTTTACCCTTAATAAACGTATAGTTGCATCGTTTACTTATTTATGCAAATTACGTATTTTTTTTTTACATATCAGAGAAAAAAGCAAATTATTTGTGCGTTTACTCTTATAAATCGGTCTATTTGAACAAAAAAACAGTTATATCAGCCTTTTGTCGGATGATATAACTGTTAAATCTACTGAAATAATTATATGTATTACAAATTCAAAATGTCAGTACTTTAATGCTGATACTGCCGTTTTATTCAGAGAATACTTTCTGTGTGGAGTGTGTATTATAAGATAGCCTTAAGCTGTTCAGCCATCTGCTGCTGTACTTTATGAGCTTCTACGCCTGCGACATTTGCAAAGTTTTCAGTCTTGTCGGCATAAATGATTGCACGGCTTGAGTTCACGATAAGTCCGCATTCCTTAGTCATACCGTACTTGCAAACTTCTTCCAGCGAGCCGCCCTGTGCTCCGATACCAGGTACAAGAAGGAAGTGGTTAGGAACAATCTTACGGATATCTTCGAACATACGTCCCTGAGTAGCGCCTACCACGTACATCATGTTTTCGTCGTTTGCCCATTCCTGGCTCTTGCGCAACACTTTTTCGAAAAGACGTTCGCCTTCTGTGTCAGTAGTGAGCTGGAAGTCGTGTGAGCCCTTGTTTGATGTAAGAGCAAGAAGGATAACCCATTTGCCTTCGTAAGTAAGGAACGGAGTAACGCTGTCCTCACCCATATATGGAGCTACGGTTACAGAGTCGATGTTCAGCTTCTCGAAGAATGTACGTGCATACATAGCCGAAGTGTTACCGATGTCACCACGTTTTGCGTCTGCTATGATGAACTGGTCAGGGTAGTTAGTCTTGATATATTCCACTGTCTTTTCGAATGCAATCCAGCCCTTCACACCCATACTTTCATAGAAAGCCAGGTTTGGTTTGTAAGCGATACAGTAAGGAGCTGTAGCATCAATGATAGCCTTGTTGAATGCGAATATAGAATCTTCTTCTTTCAGAAGGTGTTCAGGAATTTTCTTGATGTCAGTGTCAAGTCCCACGCAGAGGAATGACTGTTTACGTTTGATGTTTTCGAATAACTGTTGTTTGTTCATATCTGATGAGTTTTTGAGTTTTTAAGTTCTTTAGTTGATGAGTTGACAAGTTGACCAGGTTCTGTATCGCTGACCTTTGGTTGCCATCCGGATGGAAAGCCTTGTCCCCTTGTAACTGAAGCCTTGTAGTCTGTTTTTTAAAGTTCGCTTTCCTTAAGTCTTTCAGCATTTTCAGCCACAATCAGATGGTCTATACAGTCCTGAATGTCTCCGTCCATGAATGCGCCGAGGTTATAGATAGTATAGTTTATGCGGTGGTCAGTGATACGTCCCTGAGGATAGTTATAGGTACGGATTTTAGCAGAACGGTCTCCGGTGCTGACCATAGTCTTACGTTTCGAAGCTATATCGTCGATGTACTTCTGATGCTCCTTATCGTATATAAATGTACGCAGGCGCGAGAGGGCACGTTCCTTGTTCTTTGGTTGGTCGCGTGTCTCGGTACATTCGATAAGGATTTCTTCCACAACTCCGGTGTTAGGGTTCTTCCAGTTATAACGCAGACGAACTCCGGATTCCACCTTATTTACGTTCTGTCCTCCGGCACCGCCGCTTCGGAATGTATCCCATTTTATTTCGCCTTCATTGATTTCCACATCGAAAGGTTCAGCTTCAGGCAGTACGGCTACCGATGCGGCCGATGTGTGTACACGTCCCTGAGTCTCAGTGGCAGGAACTCGCTGCACTCGGTGTACTCCCGATTCGTATTTCAGAGTTCCGTAAACCTTTTCTCCCGTTACGGAGCAGATTATTTCCTTGAAACCGCCTGCCGCACCTTCGTTTGCGCTTGATACCTCAAGTCGCCAGCCTTTGGTTTCGCAATATTTCGAATACATGCGGAACAGGTCGCCGGCAAAGATAGCAGCCTCGTCGCCACCCGTACCGCCACGGATTTCAAGAATCGCATTGCGGTCGTCCTGAGGGTCGGCAGGAACAAGCAGAAGTTTGATTTCCTCTTCCAGTTCCGGAATGCGTGCCTCGCAGGCAGCAGCCTCTTCGCGGGCCATTTCCTTCATTTCAGGGTCGCTTTCGTTCATCATCATTTTGGCTTCTTCAAGTCCGTTCAGACATTGCAAGTATTCCTTGCGTGCATTCATGATGTCGCCCAGCTCCTTATATTCCTTTGTAAGTTTTACATATCTCTTTTGGTCTGCTATTACGTTAGGGTCAGTAATCAGTGTAGATACTTCCTCAAAACGTGATACCAGTCCTTCAAGTTTCTCCAGTATGGTGTTATTTTCCGCCATTTAAATCTTTTTGTTTTGTTTTTTTACCACAATTTGCCTTCAAACAGTAATGTTATAGGTATAGCCAATACAACTGCTATGATTACTACATAAAGACAGCTTTTCCAGTTACTGAATATATTTTCTTTCTTTCCGTCTAACCAGTATCTGAAAAATACTGTACCCGACAAGCCGGCAGTCATATATCCGAATGTCTTAATCAGAGGTATGTCTTTAATATCTCCAAAACCTATTATAAATATACTTACTGCAAAGAGTAATATTGCTTGTACACTTATTGACTGTTTTCTCTCCATAAGCAAAATTATTCAGGTTTTACCACACTCTTCCGTAGAAAATGTATGAGACTACAACAGATGTGATTATGGCTATCAGAATATACGGTGCATGTCTTTTCCACGACCATTTTTCGCCTTTTGTAAGCTCTGTATACATAGCACCAGCATAAGCAGGAAACATATAACTCAGGCACTTTATCATAGGAATATCAAATTCCAGACCTATTATCAGGCACACTATACCTATAATTAAAAGAATTATCGGTGTGAGGCATCCATTCTTATCATATCCTTTCATAGTCATTTTTATGATTTATACCTTTAGGCATTGTGGCTTTATTGTATTAGTATCTGAATTCTCCGAACTCACTCTTGATAATCAATTCCTTAGTGCCGTTGCTTTCTTCTATGCGACCGATAATCTGTGCGTCGATATTGAACGATTTGCTGATTTCGATAACCTGTTCAGCGTGTTCAGGAGAAAGATATACTTCAAGACGGTGTCCCATGTTGAATACCTTGTACATTTCATCCCAGTCAGTACCGCTCTGTTCCTTGATAGTGCGGAACAATGGAGGAACAGGGAAGAGATTATCCTTAACCACGCGGCAGTTGTCGCCTACGAAGTGCAGAACTTTAGTCTGAGCACCACCCGAGCAGTGAACCATACCGTGGATTTCAGGACGGAGAGCATCGAGAAGTTTCTTCACTACAGGTGCGTATGTACGTGTAGGAGAGAGGACCAGCTTACCAGCGTCAAGTGGAGAACCTTCTACAGCGTCAGTCAGTTTCAGATTACCGCTGTAAACCAAGTCTTCAGGTACAGCCTTGTCGTAGCTTTCTGGATATTTCTCTGCAAGATATTTTGAGAATACGTCGTGACGCGCACTTGTCAGACCGTTGCTACCCATACCGCCGTTGTATTCCTTTTCGTAAGTGGCCTGTCCGTAAGAAGCAAGACCTACGATAACGTCGCCCGGACGGATGTTTGCATTGTCAATCACGTCAGAACGTTTCATACGGCAAGTCACTGTACTGTCAACGATGATAGTACGAACCAGGTCGCCCACATCTGCAGTCTCGCCACCTGTTGCGTAAACACCTACACCCATTTCGCGGAGTTCGGCAAGCAGTTCGTCAGTACCGTTGATGATAGCCGAGATAACTTCTCCCGGAACGAGCAGTTTGTTACGTCCGATAGTAGAAGAAACAAGTATGTTGTCAACTGCTCCTACGCAGAGCAAGTCGTCGATGTTCATGATAAGGGCATCCTGTGCGATACCTTTCCATACAGACAGGTCGCCTGTTTCTTTCCAGTACATGTAAGCCAGTGATGATTTTGTTCCTGCACCGTCTGCGTGCATGATGTTGCAGTACTCAGGGTCTCCGCCAAGAATATCAGGAATGATTTTACAGAAAGCCTTAGGGAAAATACCTTTGTCAATGTTTTTGATAGCGTTATGTACATCTTCCTTAGATGCCGACACGCCGCGCTGCATGTATCTTTGATTACTCATGAGTGATGATATATTATAAATTATAATTTCCTAAATCGATTTGATTTGCAAAAATACTCAAAATCTGATATATATCAAAGTTGATGGGCGGTAAATAATGGTTCGAAATATGAGTTTTTGAAACTCCTTTTCAAGTGTATAGCACGTAAAAAGGTAGAGATGTTGTTTTATACGTTCTGACAAAATAAAAATATTTTAATGATTTTTGTTGCATAATGTAATTATAAAGTCCTGTTCTGTCATTTGTAGCCTTAGATATTTTATTCAGAAAAATCTGTAATGTTAATGTTTCTTTTCCTTATGATTGATAATAATGTATGTATAATATTGTGAATGGTTAAGAATGTTAATTTAAACGCCTCGGCGTTTTATGTAAAATGTCTTGTTATTGTCTCAAAAACTCCTTGTCTTTTCAGGAAAAACTTCTTTTTCTTTTTCATAAAGTGACGGGTTGTCAATATTTTTTGTAAAAGTTGCCTTGTTTTATTCTAAAAAGAAGATTTTTAGATTTATTCTCGTTTTGATAGAATGGTATAAAAACTCCTTTCTTGTTGTCTTAGTGTATGTATATAAGTGGTTTGTGTGTTGTTTTGAAAGGATTTAGTCTTTCTTTGTTATAGAATGGTTTGGTATGATTCTCTGAGAATTGATTTTTCCCTGTTTTGAATTATATTGGTATTGATTATTCTATTCTTGGAAATCGCAAATAGCAGAATGTCAATTTGATAAAAATATATTTTTGTCAATATCAATTTGTTTTCCGTTTATTTTAATTGGTTAATAGATTTGATAGATTTCGCATGGGGAGAAGGAATTGATAAAAGAAAACATACCCTCAGTAGAGGACTGAAGGTATGTCAACATATTCAGTTATACAGGAAGGATGGTTTTACTTTTCTGTTTTTCTTTTACTATGTTTATGAATGATGATAATGTTTCTATTTCAAATTGAAACTCTTTATCAAATGAACTTAGGTAAGGTGATGGTACAACCAACTTCAAATGTTCATGTTTCATCTCTTGCAATTGATTTTTGGAAATACCTTGTTGTAAAGTGAATAGATATTTGGTTTCAATGCGGTTAGCTTCATTTAAAACTTGGCGCCAGCGATCTTTGCAAGTGGTCTTGGCGCCTAAGAAAACCAGCTTGTCAGCTGGAAACATTAGGTTATGGTACGCTTCTCCGCTTGGAAATAAGAAATCTGGTTTCTTATTATCTTCTGTTACGGCTTGTTCTTCGTATTCTAATTTTGCGGATGTAAAAATGGTGGCAAGATGATGTTCTAATGATTTCCCTGCACGTGATTTGCGACGATTGAGGATGATGTTGGAAAATTTAACCAGTTCTTGACAATTAGGGAATGGCATACTGTAGATAGGAGCATATATCTTTTCCTCAAAATTACGGAACAGAGCATATTCTGTATCAATCCATTTCAATAGTTGTAAATCTGGGGTTTTACAAATGTCATCATCTGTAATTTGATTGGCTTCATTGTAAATATCTCTGGCAAACTTTGCCATTTGAGTTGTCTCAGGAAAATCAGTGTATAGAGAAACAAGCTTTTGAATGCTTGTTTCCAATTGCTTTTCAGGAGTTTTTGCTTGAGAAATGTCAATCAATTGATTGGTCATTTCAGGTGATAAATTAAAGAAAGCAAAGAAATCATCTATGTCTTGGTCTGCTTGTAATACAAAACCGTCATAATAATCTTCACTTTGTTTGGCAATAATGAGTAAGTCGCCCACATTATCTTCTTCAAAGAAAGGAAAGCCTTTCCCAAAACGAGTAATTCGATATTCATTACGCGTCCCCTGCCCATAATAGATAAATCGACTGTCTGTGGTAAAGTCGTCTTGCCATTTTACTTTTACCAATTTGTCTTTATTTTCACCCTTCACACCCGGAGTTTCAAATAAAAGTGCGGCTGCGCATTTTGGTATGTAAAAACCTGCTTGATGCGAACCGTTTTTTCCAGTATCATTAGCAGTAATAAAGCGACAAAATGCATATTGGGCATTTTGCACTTTATTAATTGCACTATTCAATATTTCACTCATATATCATTACTAGTTAACATGGTTTTTACTAATTGTTCTGAAACAGCAGTGATGAGGGGCACGACGACTGAATTCCCGCATTGCCTGTAAGCTTGCACATCAGAAACTTGGTTGAGGCGATATTCATCAGGATATCCCATCAATCTAGCACATTCACGAGGTGAAAGTTTGCGAGGATTCTTACCTTCACCCTGTGGTATTAGAATTTCTGAACCATCTTTATAATATCGTGCGCTAAGTGTTCTTGAAATACCATCAAGATCAGTCAATCCATAACCAAAGCCGTTTCCTTTCGCACGGTGCTTTTCGGCATAGTTTTGTAAATAGTTCCATAATTTGTCACTCAACGTATATTTTTCATCAATGTTTGGGTCAAGTATATCTTTAATACTTCGAGTTGCCTGTTTTTGTTTAGGAAAAGTAAATTGTTCTTCTCCACGAAAAATATCACGGTTAAAGCCTACTATCATGATACGTTCCCTATGCTGTGGTACGTAAGTTTGCCCATCCATTACGAGATAATGAATCGAATAACGTAACTCTTCCAAAGTGCCTTTTATTACTTTAAACGTGTTACCTTTGTCATGTGACATTAGATTTTTCACGTTTTCCAAGAAAAAAGCTTTAGGACGATGACGGCTGATAATATCAGCTACATCAAAAAACAAAGTCCCTTGTGTTTTGTCTTTGAAGCCAGTTTCACGTCCGAGGCTTTTTTTCTTGGAAACTCCTGCAATTGAAAATGGCTGACAAGGAAAACCGGCACAGAGTACATCGAATTCTTTAGGTATATAACTTTTGGTTACATCTTTCGTAATATCACCGAAAGGCATTTCTCCAAAGTTTGCCATGTAGGTTTTTTGGGCATATTTGTTCCATTCTGAAGAAAAAACACACTTGCCACCCTGTGCTTGCATAGCTAAACGAAAACCACCCATGCCAGCGAATAAATCTATAAAAGTGAATTTAGGTTCTTTGGGGTCAGGAAACGGAACATTGAAAAAATCTGCAAATAAATCATATGCTATAGGGTCTTCTGCCAATTGTGTTGCATATTCTATTGTTATTACTTCATTCTTATTCTCTTTTTTTCTCTCTAAGAATTCAAGAATTGCATTTATCACTTTTCTCTTACAATTGTTATCTTCGGTATTATTATTGCTATGTAAATAGTGGCTTAATACCGCAAGTTGATTTTCCCAGCTGGTTTCTCCGTATAATTTTATACCGTTTTGTTCATCAACTTCCTCTGGGAAATCAATGAGTTTGATATCTTGTGCAATTGTTTTTTTTGTTATCATTCAATTCATTTGTCGATTAATAGTTGCAAAAATACAGTTTTTTATTGAGAATATCGAATTAATAAATTTCTCTTTTGTTATTGTATATATTACTTACTGAAGGTTCAATTCATTCAAATATTGAGGAACACATACAAAGCGTCAAAGAGTAAATCTTTTATGATACTTATTATCAGGCAAACTTTCTATAGTAAAGCGGAAATTTTTGGTGTTGATTTATAGAAATCAGCCTAAAGCTGTTGGTTATAATTTAATATTGTGTTATCTTTACAACATAATATTAAGAATCAAATAAAGTCTGTTTATGAAATACCCGATAGGAATCCAGAGTTTTGACCAGTTGATAGAAGACGGTTATGTGTATATCGACAAGACCGATATGGTATATAGCCTTGTGACCGAAGGTAAAATCTACTTTCTTAGTCGTCCGCGCCGTTTCGGAAAGAGCCTTCTGGTTTCTACATTGAAGAACTATTTTCTTGGTAGGAAAGAACTTTTCAAAGGCTTGAAGATAGACTCTCTGGAGAAAGACTGGAATGTATATCCGGTGTTTCATTTGGATTTCAATGGTACAGACTATACTGTTAGGGGAGGTCTTGAGAAAAAAATAAGGTATTATCTTTTGTCTTGGGCAGAAGAATATTCTTTACCTGAACGAACTAAAGAGCTTGGTTTGGGCGACTTGTTTGCTGAACTTATTCGTGTTGCCCATGAGCAGAGCGGGCGACGTGCCGTAGTTCTGATAGACGAATACGACAAGCCTATTCTTGATGTTCTTGATGTGGACAAAAATCTTGAGGAAGAGCATCGCAATACATTGAAAAGTTTCTATTCGGTGTTCAAAAGCGCTGATGAGCATCTTCAGTTTGTCTTTCTTACTGGAGTTACCAAGTTTTCTCAGGTCAGTGTATTCAGTGGTTTCAATCAGCCTTTTGATATAAGTATGCACGGCAAGTATGAAACTCTTTGTGGTATATCACAGACAGAACTGGATACAGTATTCCGTGAACCGATAGAAGAAATGTCTGGCAGATACGAATGCTCATACGATGAAATGCGTTCAATGCTTAAGTCGCATTACGACGGTTATCATTTCAGTAAGAACATGACTGATGTTTATAATCCATTCAGTCTGCTTAATGCTTTTGCAACTTTGGATATCTCAGACTATTGGTTCAAGAGCGGTACACCTACCTATCTCATCCGTCTGCTTTCGCACACCGACGAGAATATGGACGAGATAACAGGGCGCTATTATTCGGCTGAAGAATTTATTGACTATAAAGCTACCGTAGAACAGCCTTTGCCGATGATTTATCAGAGTGGTTATCTTACTATAAAAGACTTTAATCTGCGCCGCAATGTCTTTCTTTTGGATTATCCGAACAACGAGGTAAAGAAAGGTTTTCTTTCTCTTGTGGCCAGCAACTATTTCAATACTCGTGAGAGCATCTATTCATGGATTCGAAATGCTGCTTTTCAGCTGGAGGACGGAAAGATTGAGGATTTCCGTACAGGTCTGACTTCTTTCCTTGCCGGCATTCCATATATCATGCGACGTAAGGAAAACGAACGCGAACGTGAAAGATATTTCCAATATACTTTCTATCTTATTATGCGCCTTATCAGCGTATATACGGTTTATATTGAAAAGCTGCAAAGTCAGGGTAGAGTGGATTGTATTGTTGAAACTCCTGATTATGTCTATATATTTGAATTTAAACTTGATGGCACTGCGAGCGAAGCTCTTCGTCAGATAAATGAAAAAGGTTATGCCCTTGAGTATGCTTCCGACAAAAGAAGAATATACAAGATAGGTGCTGTATTTTCATCCGAAACAGGTACTATTGCAGACTGGCTCTGCGAATAGCCGTATTGTATATTCTCATTGACCTCTTTCCGATATTATCAGAGTTATATTCTCCTGTTTCCCGTCTGGCAGTATATATTGAATGGAATATACTCCTTTTTGGAGTTTCTTTACTAATTCATCAGAACTGCTTTTCGTTCTGAAAAGCTCCATTCCTGTGATGTCGTTTACAGATATAACGCATCCTTCTGGTGCTTCCGGCAGTTTGTTTACTGAAATTATTCTTTCGTCGTCCGCAGGACGGTTTATTTCCAGCGGAGAGCTTTCGTTGCCGTAGCGGTCGGTAGCCGTGATGGCCCAAAAACGCTTGATTTTACCGTCTTTCGAGCTATAGTGGAAACTGTTGGATTTGTGTTTCAGGCAGATAATGTTTTTACCGTCGTTTGTATCCATCGGATAAAAATCTGACGCATAAATGCGATAGCTTGCTTCTTCTGTTTTCGAAGAGTCCGCTTTATCCCAGTTAATCATCACACTGTCATTCCTGAATGATATTACTCCGTTTACAGGTTGAGCTGGAGCAATGCTGTCCTGCCATACCATTGGAGGTACGGCAGCCGGATATGTATAGAATCGGCATTTCAGGCTGTCTGTAAGACCACACGTGTTTTTCATCAGGAATTCGTTTCTGAAGAAAGCCTGTCCGTCCAGTCCGTTGCGTCGGGTGAAATATATCTGCCTCATTATCTCGTTTATGTCCCATTCATGTGCCTTTTGTTTCAGAAAATATATTCCCAGTCCGGGAACCACCCATCGCCCGTGCTTGTTCTCTTCCCAATCGAGCGCGAAAGGGTAGAACTGGTTGTCGCGGAAATACATCATGGGGAATACGGCATCGTGTATGCCTGACTCAAGCCAAAGCTTCGGGTCCTGATATACAGCGTTAAACGCGTTCCAACCCTTTGAACTGTATCTGCGTGTGTCATTGTATTTCCCTACAGGCGAGCTGCTTATCTTCACCCACGGCTTGACGGCTTTCACATCATTATATATTTTCTTTACTATAGAAGTTATGTTGTCCCTGCGCCATTGCGACAGGTTTTTCCCCTTGCCGTATTTACGGAACGTTTTTGTATCAGGAAATTTCTCGCCGTTTTCCGGGTATCTTATATAGTCTAAATGTATTCCGTCGATATCATAATTCATGGTTATTTCCTTTGCTATTGTAGCAAGGTATTCCGCGGTTTCCGGATTTCCGGGGTCAAGATACCATGCCTTATTGAAGTGAATGCACATTTCAGGTTTTTTCCTTACTACGGATTTCTTTCCAAGCAGTCTCACCTGCCTGTCGTTTCCGGCAGGTATGCACACTATCCACGCATGAAGCTCCATGCCGCGTTTATGGCATTCTTCAATTGCGAATTTCAGAGGGTCATATCCGGGATTGCGTCCGGTTTTGCCAGTCAGAGATTCGGCAAAAGTCTCGTATGCTGAGGGATATATCACGTCACCCCTAAGTCGTGTCTGAAACAGTACGGTGTTGAAATTAGCCTGTTTCAGCATGTCCAGTTGTCTGCACAGTTCTTCTTTCTGTCGTTTTATTCCGTATGCTGATGTGGCTTTATTTGATGGCCAGTCAAGGCCACCTATCGTTGTTATCCATGAAGCTCTTACCTCGTATTTAACCGAAGCATGGATATTCAATGTGAATATCGCTAAAAGAGATAGTATAATGATGTTTTTGTGCATATCTTTTGTCGTTTGGCTGCAAAGATACTAAGACTTTGTCGAAAAATCTCAGTAAAATGTGTAATCTGTAGTTTTATGTTTTATTTCTGACTAAATAACATTACTTTTGCAAGTGATTATTGAGAAAATCAAACAAAAAATATTATGATAACATTTAGTTTAGCTTTAGTATTGCTTATTGTGGGCTACCTGGTTTACGGAAAGTTCATTGACAGACTTTTCCAGCCGGATGCCTCACGCAAGACTCCTGCCATAACGATGGCCGATGGAGTAGATTTTATACCTCTTCCTACGTGGAAGATTTTCATGATTCAGTTCCTTAATATAGCCGGTCTTGGACCTATATTCGGAGCTATAATGGGAGCGCAGTTCGGTACGGCATCCTATCTTTGGATTGTTTTCGGTACAATATTTGCCGGAGCCGTGCACGATTTCTTTTCCGGCGCGCTTTCCATACGTAATTCCGGCGAGAGCCTTCCTGAGATTATAGGACGGTATTTGGGACTTACCACCAAGAAAGTAGCTTGCATATTTACCGTGTTGCTTATGATTCTGGTCGGTGCCGTGTTTGTGTCAGGACCGGCTGAGCTGCTGGCAGGTATGACTCCTGATTATATGAATATATATTTCTGGATGATAGTGATATTCTTGTATTACATTCTTGCCACTATGCTTCCAATAGATAAAATCATCGGCCGCATATATCCTCTGTTTGCATTTGCCCTGCTGTTTATGGCTGTCGGGATACTTGTGATGCTTTACGTTAAGTCGCCGGACCTTCCGGAAATGTGGAACGGTTTCGGAACAAAATATGAGAATAATCCTATATTCCCGATGATGTTCATCTCAATAGCCTGTGGTGCTATAAGCGGTTTCCATGCCACACAGTCTCCTCTGATGGCAAGATGTATGGTCAACGAGAAGCATTGTCGCCCTATTTTCTACGGAGCAATGGTGACAGAAGGTATAGTAGCTTTGATATGGGCTGCTGCAGCTACATATTTCTTCCATGAAAACGGAATTGTGGATCAGGCTACAGGTATTGCTTATTCGGGTGCGAAGGTGGCTACAGATATTTCCAATCAGTGGCTTGGTACTTTTGGTGGGATACTTGCAATATTGGGTATAGTTGCAGCTCCTATCACCAGCGGTGACACTGCACTCCGTTCAGCACGTCTTATCGTCGCCGACTTCCTCGGTATCGAACAGCGCAGCATCGCAAAACGTCTGCTGATATGTATTCCTATATTCCTTCTCACAGTGGGACTTCTGGTATTCAGTTTCAGTAATGCCGAAGGTTTCAAGATTATATGGCGATACTTTGCATGGTGTAACCAGACACTTTCGGTATTTACACTTTGGGCAATAACTGTCTATCTGGTTAAGAATAAGAAGAACTATTGGGTGACTCTTATTCCTGCCTTGTTTATGACATGCGTATGCTCCACATATATATTGATAGCTCCGGAAGGTTTCAGCCTTTCGCCTGTTATATCTTACTGGGGAGGAACGGCATGTGTAATAGTGGCTGCAATATGGTTTGTGGCATGGTATAGAAAATCTGTTAAACACTAAAATATAGATAATATGTTAATGACAACAACCAATAATGTGGAAGGCAAGCGTATTCTGCATTATTATGGAATAGTCTCTGGTGAGACTATAATCGGTGCAAATATGTTCAGAGACTTGTTTGCAAGTATTCGTGATATCGTGGGCGGACGTGCAGGGTCTTACGAAGAGGTTTTGCGCCAGGCTAAGGATAGCGCGATGAAAGAAATGTGTGATGAGGCTATGCGTCTTGGAGCCAATGCAGTCATAGGAATAGATCTTGATTTTGAGACTGTAGGTGGAAACGGAAGTATGCTAATGGTTACAGCTTCGGGGACTGCTGTATATTTGGAATAATATTTTTTATAGGGTAGAAATGAAGAAAAGTTTAGTTGCGGTAGCCTTTATGGCATTGCCGGGGTTGATGATAGCCCAGAAGAAAGGTTTTGATTACAAATTTTATGGTCAGGTTCGTACAGACCTGTTTTATAACTCAAGAGCAAATTCGGAAACTGTTGACGGATTGTTCTACATGTATCCGAAAGATATTTCGAATGATGCCGACGGAAAAGACCTTAACAGTTTTGCCAACGGTGGATTCTATACACTGTATTCACGTCTTGGAATTGATGTGAAAGGTCCTGAACTGATGGGAAAGATAAGGACTTCTGCAAAGCTGGAAGTAGATTTTCGTGGTTCAGGTACAACTTTTTCATTGTTCCGAATGCGTCATGTATATTTT
Source organism: Bacteroides caecigallinarum (assembly GCF_016902295.1). Classification (GTDB taxonomy): domain Bacteria; phylum Bacteroidota; class Bacteroidia; order Bacteroidales; family Bacteroidaceae; genus Phocaeicola; species Phocaeicola caecigallinarum_A. The sequence continues at coordinate 49,759 of NZ_JACJLQ010000027.1, forward strand.
AATCTTGATTGGAGTAAATCAGCTTTGCTCGTAGGTCAGACATGGCATCCCCTGTATGGTGATGTAGCTCCTGACATCCTGAACCTTAATATGGGTGCTCCGTATCAGCCTTTCAGCCGTGCTCCTCAGTTAAGATACAGATTTACTTCAAACGGTATTGTACTTACTGCTTCGGCTATATGGCAGTCGCAGTATCTGTCTGTCGGTCCGGCCAATAATACCCCGGGAACCACTTCAACACAGAAAAGCCAGAATTTCCTGAAAAACAGTTGTGTGCCAGAATTCTATTTTGGAGCGGACTACAGGACATCGGGTATTATTGTCGGTGCAGGAGTACATGTGTCGTCATTGACACCTCGTACACAATCGGAGTTCGGTGGCAATATATATAAGGTGAACGAGCGTATTACTGGAGTTTCGGGTGAGGCTCACATTAAGTATGTAAAAGATAAGTTCTCATTCTCTGCAAAGACTTTGCTCAGCTCAAACCTGACAATGACAAGTACTGTAGGCGGATATGGAGTGACATCGGTTGACGCGCGTACTGGCGAACAGGAATATGCTCCTCTGCGTGTTTCGCATTCATGGGTAAATATGGTTTACGGAAGCAAGTTGCGTTTCGGAGTATTTGGTGGCTATCTGAAAAATTTTGGTGCAAAGGATGATGTTACTTCTCTGATAGGTACAGGTACAAACCTCGACCAGTTATCAACAGCAACGGCTGAGCTTACATATAACATTCCTAACTGGAAGTTCGGTGCTGAATATTCGTGGATAGGTGCATGGTATGGCAGCAATGATGAAAAAGGAAAGGTCGTTGATACACATCTTGTAAAGAACAACCGTATTGTATTTACTGCAATGTTCCTGTTCTGATAATGCTGCAATAACCTATTTAAAAAAGTTCCTATGTTTAAAATCGGAAGTGACGGATAACATAAGATAGCACTAAAAAAGCTATACCATTATAGTTAACTTTGTATATAAGAGAAAAACAATATTAAC
>NZ_JACJLQ010000261.1 GCF_016902295.1 Bacteroides caecigallinarum
ATACCCGATTATTATCCACGCCAAATTCCTCGACTAGTGAGCTGTTACGCACTCTTTAAATGAATGGCTGCTTCCAAGCCAACATCCTAGCTGTCTTAGCAATCTGACTTCGTTAGTTTAACTTAGCTGTCATTTCGGGGCCTTAGCCGATGGTCCGGATTGTTCTCCTCTCGGGCACGGACCTTAGCACCCATGCCCTCACTCCC
>NZ_JACJLQ010000262.1 GCF_016902295.1 Bacteroides caecigallinarum
CTGCTTGCCCATTTCAAGGAGAACATGAACGAACTGACAGGCAGATACTACAGTCCGGAGGAATTCATAGATTACAAGGCTGATGTGGAACGTCCGCTTCCTATGATATATCAGAGCGGTTACCTGACCATCAAGGATTACGATATGGAGTTCAATACTTTCCTTCTTGACTTTCCGAACAATGAGGTCAAGAACGGTTTCCT
>NZ_JACJLQ010000263.1 GCF_016902295.1 Bacteroides caecigallinarum
CGCCGGCTGACGGAATAGCCGGTTAAAGAGTGTAGACGTCGATTCCCGCAGGCAAATCCACGGGAAGAGTCGAACTTGAGAGTACACCAACACCTTCGGGTAGCGGTGATAGTGTGGGTAAGCAGACTGCCGAGAAAATCCGCTAAACATAACGTTGTAGGTACCCGTACCGCAAACGGACACACGTAGTCGGGTTGAATAT
>NZ_JACJLQ010000264.1 GCF_016902295.1 Bacteroides caecigallinarum
GCTAGGATGTTGGCTTGGAAGCAGCCATTCATTTAAAGAGTGCGTAACAGCTCACTAGTCGAGGAATTTGGCGTGGATAATAATCGGGTATTAAGTTGTCTGCCGAAGCTATGGAACCAGCAATGGTTGGTAGGGGAGCATTCCATTCGGCGTCGAAGGCGTGGCGCGAGCCACTCTGGAGCGTATGGAAAAGCAAATGTA
>NZ_JACJLQ010000265.1 GCF_016902295.1 Bacteroides caecigallinarum
TTCAGCCAGTCACGGTAAGCCTTGAGGCTGTCCTCGTATTCCTCATATTGTTCTTTAGTGAATCGGGCTATCTCGGCAGACTCAAAAAGACGGGTGAAGACTCTTTCCTGTAATGCCACGGGACGTTCCATCAGACGGGAAAGGTTTCTGATGACAAACATCCACTTGTCGAACATGGTCTGCAGTTCTGTTTCAGGCTT
>NZ_JACJLQ010000028.1 GCF_016902295.1 Bacteroides caecigallinarum
TACTAAGGACTCGCTTTTCTATTGTACAAACAGGGCACTGGCATCTGTAGGTACGAACTTATTTGTGAATTACTCATATGTATAAAATTAATTTTGAATAGTTACTTATAATTTCGTCTTTACAAATTCTATAAATACAACTTATGTTTTTATAAATACAAGTTATATTTATAAAGATACAAGTTGTATTTATATATACACAGTTTATATTTATAGAATATGAAAAGATGTTTTTGCTTTATTATCAGATCATTTTATACAAGCTTTTGGTGATGTTTGCTTTATTTCGTCAAACTGTATAATTTTGTGGTGTAATAAATCGGATTTTTATGGGACGTACAATAAAATTACTCTTACTTTATTTCGCCTATCAGCTGGCGTTCTTCGGAGTGCTTGTTGGAGTGTATATGCTAAAGAACGGGGTTATGGAAATGCCGGACGTGTCCGGCAGTGGGTATATGTCTGTCATTATGTGGGCGCAGTTTCTTTCCACATTGTCTATAGGACTTCATGTAGTTATTGGAAAATATGTATCAATTGATGTTTTCAGATTGAGTACTCCTAATAAATGGGGTGTATTGCTGGCTTCTGTAATGTTTATAGTGGCTATGGGCTTGTGGACCAATTATTTCAGCGAGCTTGCAGGACTGCCTGACAATATGAAGGATGTGTTCGAGCAGATGATGAACAATCCTCTGGGGATAATATCCATTGTAGTGATGGCTCCGCTGGTGGAAGAACTGCTGTTCCGCGGTGCGATACAGGGACACCTGATGCGAAAGTGGAAAATGCCTTATCTTGGCATTATAGTATCGTCGCTTATATTCGGTGTGGTGCATGGCAATCCCGCCCAGATTCCGTTTGCCTTTGTGGTTGGAATGGCTCTCGGATGGATGTATTACCTCACAGGAAGTCTTATTCCTGGAATGCTGATGCACTTTATCAATAATGGAAGCTCGGTGTTGCTTTATGTTTTGTCGGGCGATCCTGATGCGACAATGATTTCATCGCTTGGCGAAACGGGAGCTTTAATCCTGGCGTTGATAGGAATTGTTATTACCGCGGTATGTATTCTAATTATAAGGAAAAAGCTTGTGAAGGAACCTGTGCGGTGTTACGAAGAAAATAACTTGCAGGCTTAAAAGATATTTGTGTATTTTGAAGTATCTTTGCATGATAGAAATTTTATTTACTCACAAATATATAAAGAAAGGATTTTACCGTGGCAAAAGACAGCGAAGTAGTAATGACCCCCATGATGAAACAGTTTTTCGACCTGAAGGCGAAGCACCCGGATGCTATCATGCTTTTCAGATGCGGAGACTTTTATGAGACGTATTCGGAAGATGCGGTGGCAGCATCCGAGATTTTGGGCATTACCCTTACAAAGAGGGCCAACGGACAGAACAAGACTATCGAGATGGCGGGATTTCCGCACCATGCTCTTGATACATATCTGCCGAAGCTTATCAGAGCAGGACGACGTGTGGCTATCTGCGACCAGCTGGAAGATCCTAAAACTACCAAAAAACTGGTGAAACGCGGTATAACCGAGCTTGTTACACCAGGTGTGGCCATAGGTGACAATATTCTTTCTTATAAGGAAAACAACTTTTTGGCTGCTGTTCATTTCGGAAAGACAGCTTGCGGTGTGGCTTTTCTGGATATTTCTACAGGCGAGTTTATGACAGCCGAAGGAAAACTTGATTATATCGATAAACTTCTCAATAATTTTTCTCCTAAGGAAGTGCTTTTCGAACGTGGAAAGAAACCTATGTTCGAAGGTAATTTCGGGAGCAAATTCTTTACTTTCGAGCTTGATGACTGGGTTTTCACAGAGACCTCGGCTGTGAAGAAACTGCTCAAACATTTCGAGACCAAGAATCTGAAAGGTTTTGGAGTAGAACATCTGAAGAATGGTGTAATAGCTTCTGGAGCTATTCTTCAGTATCTTGAAATGACTCAGCATGAGCATGTCGGGCATATCACGTCGCTGTCGCGCATCGAAGAAGAGAAGTATGTGCGTATAGACAAGTTTACTGCCCGTAGTCTGGAACTGATGGGAAGTATGAATGACGGCGGAACGAGTCTGCTCGACGTGATAGACCATACCATCAGTCCGATGGGGGCACGTATGCTGAAACGCTGGATTATTTTTCCGCTCAAGGATGTGCAACCTATCAACAGAAGACTCGATGTAGTGGAATATTTCTTCCGTCAGCCGGACTTCAAGGAAACTGTTGAAGATTGCCTTCACAGAATAGGTGATCTGGAGCGTATCGTGTCTAAAGCTGCTGTAGGAAGAATATCTCCACGTGAAGTTGTGCAGCTCAAAGTGGCGCTTCAGGCCATAGAACCTATCAAGATGGCTTGTCTTGAAGCTGACAATGAAAGTCTGCGCAGAATAGGCGAACAGCTTAACCTGTGTATTTCCATACGTGATAAGATAGCCCGTGAAATTAACAACGACCCTCCCCTGCTTGTTAATAAGGGAGGTGTGATAGCCGATGGTGTGTCCGAAGAGCTGGACGAGCTAAGGCGTATATCGTATTCCGGAAAAGATTATCTCCTTCAGATACAGCAAAGGGAAAGCGAACTTACCGGAATACCGAGTCTGAAAATTGCATACAATAATGTGTTCGGCTATTATATAGAGGTGCGTAATGCGCATAAGGACAAGGTGCCTGCCGAATGGATAAGAAAGCAGACTCTTGTGAATGCCGAAAGATATATCACTCAGGAACTTAAGGAATACGAAGAGAAAATCCTTGGTGCCGAGGATAAGATTCTTGCTTTGGAAACCCGTATATATAATGAGTTGGTTATGTCGCTGGCGGAATTTATTCCTGCCATACAGATAAATGCCACCCAGATAGCTGTACTCGACTGTCTGCTTTCGTTTGCTACTGTAGCCAAGGCTAACGGATATATACGTCCGGTAATATCAGAGGATGAGGTGCTTGATATACGTCAGGGAAGACACCCGGTGATAGAAAAACAGCTTCCTCTGGACGAGAAATATATAGCAAATGATGTTTATCTCGACACTGAGAAACAGCAGATTATAATCATTACGGGTCCAAATATGGCTGGTAAGTCGGCTTTGTTAAGACAGACTGCCCTTATCACTCTTATGGCGCAGATAGGCTGTTTCGTACCTGCCGAGAGTGCGCACATAGGTATTGTGGACAAGATATTCACACGTGTAGGCGCGAGTGACAATATCTCTGTGGGAGAGTCAACGTTTATGGTCGAAATGAACGAGGCTGCCGATATACTGAACAATCTGTCGCAACGCAGCCTTGTGTTATTCGATGAGCTTGGACGAGGTACATCTACATACGACGGTATATCCATAGCATGGGCCATTGTGGAACATATACATGAGAATCCGAAGGCTAAGGCGCGCACTCTGTTTGCAACCCATTATCATGAATTGAACGAGATGGAACATACCTACAGCCGCATAAAGAACTATAATGTATCTGTAAAGGAAGTTGATAATAAGGTAATATTCCTTCGTAAACTGGAACCTGGAGGCAGCGAACACTCGTTCGGTATTCATGTGGCTAAGATGGCAGGTATGCCTAAATCTATCGTAAAACGCGCTGACGAGATTCTGGCACTTCTGGAGAAAGAAAACCGTCAGGGGTCTATATCGGGCAAGGAAAAGGAGATAACTTCGGATATAAAGAAAAAGAAAGAGTCGTCATCGTCTTCCGACGGCATTCAGCTTAATTTCTTCCAGCTTGACGACCCCGTATTAAGCCAAATAAGGGATGAAATTATCAATTTGGATATCAATAATCTCACCCCTGTTGAGGCTTTGAACAAATTAAATGAAATAAAGAAAATTCTTAATTGATGAAATTCTTGGCTCTCACGCTTGTCATATCCGGATTGACCGGAGTTGACTGGCGTGTACAGTAGTCAAATTCATGACTCTTCTCTCCGCTGAATGAATTCCAAATCAGTTTCAGTTTCACAGTTTCTCCTTCTGTGTCAGGAAGCTGATCAAGCTTGAATGCTACAATACCGTCGGCAGGGTGTCCGTTTACGTCTCCGTAAGCGTTATGGCGGAATTCCACTTCGTATGGATTTTCAGAATTATTTGTCGAAATAAGGTTTACGAAATGTTTTATACCAGGATTGCCCCATACTGTGCTGAAACGTAGTGTAAGATACCCGTCTTCCGAAACAGTCATCCAGCTGTTTAGAATTTCTACAGGATCATTTCCGTAAGTCTTGTCGTTTTCTTCTTCACCGAGGTTTGCTGCGATAGGTTTAGTCAGGATACTGTCTATCCAGTTGATGTGAACAGCCTTGCTGAAACCTTCCGTAGGATCAGTTGTTTCTTCAAAATTAACCAATGCTCTAACTTCTTTTTCTCCGAAAGGTGATTTTGTTATGTTTACAGGAAGTAAAGTCGTTTCATCGTCCAACTGGAGGTAGAAAGTATCGTTAGCATCTGTTTTTACAGTAACCAATGCGTTAGGAAACATAAGAGAATAATCGTAGTCGTCATTGTTATTGCATGACTGAAGCGAGAAAATGGCAACTGAAGCCACCAAAGCATTTTTTAATAATGAACGTAGTCTCATAATAATTTAATCTTTAACGTGTTAACTTTTAATGTTTGTCTATACGTTAAATGCTTTATTACGGGAATTCGTGCATCGTCATGTGTTAAAAAGACATAATATAGATATAATAAAAAAACCTTCACCCGAATGAGTGAAGGTTTTTTGCGGTGCGTACGGGACTAACGGAGTCTTTAATCAAAACTGATATTCAGTCTGTTATAAGAATCTTCCATAAAAAGCACCCAGCTCTGCACCTGCTTCATTTCTATGTTTTTCCGATAGGAATTTGCCTTGTTCCAACATTACAAAGTTAATGATTTATATTGGATAATCAAGCGGATAAACATTATTAATGCCAATCAGACTTTCAAGAATGTAGCTACCAAGAGGAAAGGAACGATGAGATTATGTAATGTAATCAAGCTGTACTTCACTTGTAACATCCATTTATCAAATAAATTGAGTTTAATATAGCAACGCTTTGAGGAATAAAAAATATTTCATTAAATTTGCGTGATAGTTTAATTTATTAGATTTACAGCTATGAATAAAGACTTGAATAGAATTAAGGTTGTCTTAGTGGAGAAACACCTGACAAGCAAATGGCTTGCGGAAAAATTAGGTAAGTCAACTTGTACAGTGAGCAAATGGTGCTCTCAAAAGTCACAACCAGATTTGCAGACCATGAACCAGATTGCGACTCTGCTTGACGTGAAATTAAGCGAACTTATTGTGGATTGAGAGATATCTTTTTCAAGTTTATTTAACGTACGACAATGAAAATTCCATTTGCGATATCAGCAAGAACAGCGCATCTTATTGGTATGGAGAACTTTGCCAATGCTGAAGGAGCTATTATAGAGCTGGTAAAGAATGCTTATGACGCGGATGCGGATACTTGTGTAGTAGTGGCAGATATCCGAGAAGATAATGTAAAATCCAAACTGTTCATAATTGATAATGGTTCAGGAATGACAGATGAAATTATCATCAAGCATTGGATGACAATTGGCACGGATGATAAGCTTCTCAATGCCCGTTCTTCAAATAAAAAGCGTGTTAAAAGTGGGGCAAAAGGTATTGGTCGATTTGCTTTGAACAGATTAGGGACTTCTGCAGAGATGTTGTCTTTTGCTAGTAACGAGTTTGGCAAAGGTTATGTGTGGAATGTTGATTGGAAAAAGTTTGATAAAGCACGTGTGCTTTCGGATGTAGAAGCAAACTTAGAAGAAATTACTATTGACTATTTGGCAAGTAAACTTAATGAATATGGCATTAACAGATTGCCAATATATGACAAATTAGTTTCTGAAAATTTTCACGGAACAATCCTTTGTATATCCCATCTGAATGACGATTGGAATGACGATGCTCTGAATGGATTGTTGAAGAACCTTGAGATGCTCATCCCCGCAGAGTTACAATCATCTTTTGAATTGTATCTGTACAAGATGCATGATTTGCAGTGGAGTGGAAAGGTTAATCCGATGGAGTATGAGGATTATGACTATAAAATTTCTGCTCAGTATGAAGGAGGTCGTGAAATACAGATAAAGATTGAGAGAAATGAATTGAACTTTTCTAAACTTGAAACATTTTACAGCAAAGTATTTCTGCGAGATGCAATGAAAGTAGAACCATTTCGTTTAGAGGATTTTCAAAAAAGAGAAATCACTCAAACTATTCAAATAAACGAAAAGGTTGATGCTAATCTGCTAGAGCAGGTCGGGAAATTTGGATTTACATTCTTCTTTCTAAAAAATACGTTAAAGGATGATCGAGACAAGGATGGGAATCAAAAATATCCATACAATTTATTTGATGAATCAGCCCGTACTCATTGGCTTGACAGGTTTGGCGGTGTGCGTATCTATCGCGATGAGTTCCGTGTCCGTCCGTACGGAGAGAACGGGGATGATTGGTTGGGTTTAGGTCGCAGACAGGCAAAGAGTCCTGGTGGTGCCGGTCAGAAAATGGGCGGTTATAGAATCCGTCCCAATCAGATTGCTGGTGTCGTCAAGATTTCAAGATTGACAAATGCGGCTTTCGAGGATAAATCAAGTCGAGAGGGTATTCAAGAAAATGCGGTTTTCGCTTTGTTTAAAAATCTGTTGTTGCAGATAATCTCGGCTTTCGAGCTTGATCGTAATACCATCATGTACAATCTGTCGGAACTGTACAAAGAAGAACATCCACAGACAGCACAAGCAAAGGAGATTGCCAATAAGGCTCTTGAGTCTAAAGATGAGAATTTGTCGAAAGAAGCAGAAGATTTAAAGATTCTTGCTGCTGATTATAAGTCTTTGGAGACAGAACTCAGTGACAAGGAGGCTGAACTTTCAATGCTTCGTGGACTGGCGAGTATGGGAATATCTTCTGCTACATTTACCCATGAACTCCGAAGCGTAATGCTTCGTCTTTTACCGAGAAACGAGTTGCTTAAGAATATTCTTCTGCAATATCTACCAGAAAAACAGTTTGAAGGAATGCGTTTCGACAATCCATATCAGGAGTTAAGAAACATGAAAGCAGAAGACGAGAAACTTTATAATTGGCTCCTTTATTCTTTAAACTCAATACGTCGAAGTAAAAGGGATTGGGTAGATATTGATTTGTCGAATTACTTTACTTTGTTTATTGAGTCATGGAAGCCTATCCTATTAAGAAAATTGATACATATTGATCTCCAATTAATAAACATGGATGGTACGTTCCTAAAAGGATTCGAAATGGATTTGGATAGTATATTCAATAATTTTGTAACAAATTCCATATCTGCATTCCTCACTTCAAAGGAAGAGAATAAAACGATTTCAGTACGTGTGAGCAATGACCATGGATATGCTGTAATAGATTTTGTTGATAATGGTATCGGACTTTCTCAAGAATATAAAAATACCCCAGATGTTATTTTTAATGCTTTCGAGACATCTATAGTGGATAATCAGAACAATAAGATTGGCACTGGCATGGGATTGTTTATCGCGAAAGGCATTATCAGCAAATATCCGGATGCAATGATTGCATTACTGCCTGTTGAGAAAGGCTTTGGAATAAGAACAATATTTAAGATCAAATAATTATGAACGATAAAATCAGATTAGTCTATTTAGATGAAGATGAGGGCTGGCAGTCACAAGCTCATTCTGTACTGAAGAACGACTTTCAGCTTCACATTCCACAATCTATGCCTCAAAATATAGAAGATATTTGGCGGGAGATATGCGAATTCGATGCACAAGCTGTATTAATTGATTATCGCTTGAATAATACAGGGGTAGTATCATATACTGGCGATGATGTGATACATGTACTTCATCGTCACAACAAACATCTACCAATGTTCATTATAACATCATTTGAGAGTAATGCATTAATAGAGTGTAAAGAAGCCCAAATAATCCGTGGTAAAGAATTATTTACTGATGCAAATCAGTACGAAAAGCTAAAGAGTATTATTACGGCAAATGTAAATAATTACAATAGTCGTAAGGCTTCGGCTGAAAATATAATTAAACATCTTCAAGATAAAGTTTCCAAAGGAGAGAACTTGACAAATGAAGAGTCGGTCGCAAGGTTTGAGGCTGAACTTTACTTGTCAGAGTTGGATTTGGATAATAGCGTTCATGCTGATTTGATTACAAGCAAATCAAATGAGACATTAGAGGAATTGTTGAAAGTCGCCCAAAGTATTGTTGATTTACACAAGAAGTAAACTATGTCAGATTTCAGAAAAATAACCCCTGCTCGTCGAGAATCAGTACCAGTATATAAGACTCATAACGAATATAAGCCATTGCTACGCGAAGATTTTCATCAACGCTGCGGTTATTGTGGGAATCATGAGTTCTTTAGGGATACTTATTATGAGGTTGATCATTTTGTCCCTAAAAAGAGCCTTGTGAACATATCTCCTACAGAATATTCTAATTTGGTTTATTCATGCCGATCTTGCAATAATTCCAAACGCGCAAAGTGGCCTACGGGGGATGAGAATATACATAACGATGGGAAACAAGGTTTCATAGACCCTTGCGATGATGCTTACGCAGCACAATTTGAGAGACTGGCAGATGGCTCTATACACTCAATTACTGATCTTGGTGATTGGATGTGGTCTGCACTTAATTTTGGAAATCCTGCTCACCGAGTGAGATGGAAGTTAGAAGAAATTAAAATTATGCTTAAAGAATTAGATGAAGTGAACATTGATTCGTTGGAGGAACTAAGAGCCAAAGAAAAACTGAATAGATTATACCACAACCTAGAGGAACAATTAAGAGGAAAACCAAAATTTGACTAATCAATGAACTCTCAAATTTTCGCATATCTTAAACGAAAACAACTCACAGATACACGGACAGTTAATCGCCTGTTCGTGTCTTCTTTTGTGTCGCTTAGTGATCTGAAGATTGAGAATAATCATATTATAAAAGGATTGCTCATAGACAAGGATGATAAAGATTTTGACTTGTTGCAGGAATTTATATCAAAGATTCGCCATTTCCATCCTACACCAATGACAATAGAAGACATGATTAGTCTCTTTGAATTTGTCGTTTCGCCAGCTGACCGTATTGTAACAGGAGCTGTTTATACACCTAAGTCTGTAAGAAAAAAGATCATTGAAACTTGCTTAAATACAATGCCAAATGAACAAATGCAACATGTTCGTGTGGCAGACATCGCTTGTGGTTGTGGTGGTTTTTTAATGGATGTTGCATTGTTTCTACGCAATAATACAGGGAGGACATTTTGTGATATTTATCAAGAATCAATATATGGGATTGATGTCCAAGAGTATTCTGTGGAAAGGACAAAAATCCTGCTTTCACTTTTAGCCTTGCTTTATAATGAGGATTTAGACTTTGATTTCAATATTCTTCAAGCAGATACACTAGATTTTAACACAGCGGAATGGAATCAGACTTACACGCATTTTGATGTTATTGTTGGCAATCCGCCATACGTTTGTTCGCGCAATGTAGATGCTATCATAAAGGAAAAGATGTTGCAATATGAAGTTTGTCTGTCTGGACATCCAGATTTGTATATTCCTTTTTTCCAAATAGCAACGGAAATGCTTAATGATGGTGGAAAGTTGGGCTTCATCACAATGAATAGTTTTATCCGCTCAGTCAATGGTAGAGCTGTACGGAATTATTTTTCTCGTGGAATTCATGATATTTCAATATTGGATTTTCGTGGTTATCAGATTTTTCAAAAGAAAAGTACATATACATGTCTTTTCTTCCTCACAAAGAATCAAGCATCAGATACACTACATTATGCCGTTAATGAGAATGGAGATTTAAACGTAACACCCAAATATACTAATATCTTATATGATCAACTTGATAACAAAAAAGGGTGGAGTCTCAATGATTTTGATGCAGTACGCCAAATGGAGTCCACAGGAATTCCTATTGGCAAATATTGTCAGTCTCGCCACGGTATAGCTACACTTAGTAACAAGACTTACATATTCAAACCTGTCGCAGAGGACGATAACTATTATTATTTGGAATCTAAAGATGGACGCTACCCTATAGAAAAAGCAATATGTAGAAATGTCATCAATTCCAACAAACTCAATTCGGAGGTTTCTTTCGAAAGCATTATCGAGAAATTGATTTTCCCATACTGTATTAATGAAGGGCGAGCTACAATTATTGAGGAGTCAGTCATGAAGACCATTTTTCCTTATACTTATACTTATCTTTTATCCCAACGCAAACAACTCGCTACACGTGACAAAGGCAAGACAGATAAGTATCCCACATGGTATGCCTATGGTAGAACTCAGTCGCTCATAATGCCAAGATATAAATTATTCTTTCCGAAGTTCGCAAACAAGCCTCTTCATTGCGTTTTGAAAGATGATGCAGACCTGATGCTATACAATGGCGTTGCATTTGTTAGCGATGACCTTGAAAAGTTGCAAGTCTTGAAAAGCGTTCTTGATAGTGATCTTTTTTGGAGCTATCTTGTCAAGAACGCAAAACCATATTCAACTGGATACTATTCGCTTAGTGGAGTTGATATTAAAAATTTTTGTATTCCTACTATTAAAAAAAGAAATGTGCCATAGTATAAAAAAACTCTAATAAGCTTTTTAAGCTATTTTTTTTAAGATGAATACAGAAAAGAAAATTCTAAAAGAAAACGGTCTAACAAACATCGACGAACTCATAGATTCCCAGTTCGGCAAACTTGGAACATCGGAACGTGAAAGATTCCGTGAAGAAGCCCGTACCTATGTAAACGGACATGCTAAAACTGCGGAATGTAAGATTTCCCCAAAGGAACGGAAATAACCGACTTTTCCTGTCCATTCCGGCGAGCCGAAGAACACTACCTCCGTAACGTCAAATTCTTCTCTGATGCAGATGAAAAGAGGTGGTTATTTGAAAAGTCCGCACTTAGCAGTCTGATGTATCTGGTTGAATGCTAATATCCTACAAGGTTCACCAGCAAATAATGTAGGAATTGAACCTATTTTTGTAAGCAATGCCGAACTACAAAGATGCAAACATTTGATAATAAACACATTACATACCATCCAATTACTCCAAGGCAGATTGGGGCTCTGGGTTCGGGCCCCAAGCGGATCCGAACCTATTTCTATGACCTAAACAAATATCTGAAAACTACATATTTACTTTATTTTCTTCTCTTATTTCATTTAATCTAAAACTATTAATAATCAACAATTACATTCCATTCAAAACCATAATCTATGTCTTATCCGTGTCCTATGCATCCGTCTGTGATATGGACACAATTAATATTTATTTTTTATGAGACATAGTTTTTCCATCTACTTCTATCTGAAACGTAGAAAGCTTCAAAAAGACAGCAAGTCAACAATCATGCTCCGCATCATAGTCAACAACAAGGCCGCAGATGTAAGTCTGAAGACGTCCATCCTACAGGAGCATTGGGACAAACAGAACAGGCGTGTTTCCGACATGAATCCAGAAGCACACGACATCAATGCATACTTGGACAAAGTAAGTTCCACATTGCAGCATCATTACCGACAGGCCCAACTAGAAGGAAAACAGCTTACGGCAAGCATGCTGAAACAACGCTTCATGGCCACAGGAACCAATCCGCCTTCCCTTCTAGAGTTGTTTGACAAACAGGTAAAAGATGCGGACAGGCTGGCACATGCCGGACAAATCAGCATGTCCCATTCCAACAGACATAAACTAGTCTACAGGCGGCTTGAGGAATTCTGCAAGAAAATGGGCAGACAAGATATGCCACTGGAACAGTTCAACCGGCAGATGATATACGAACTAGAACTTTTCTTCAGGACTGACTGCAGGCTATCAATCAATACAACAGCCAAGATGATGAGTATGGTAAGAAAAGGAATCCTATGGGCATACCGGTGCGGAATTATCCTGACCAATCCGTTCTCAACTTACCGAATAAAGAAGGAAGAAAGCCAGAAACAATACCTGAACAGGCAGGAAATAATAAGAATAATGGGCAAGCGGCTGGATATTCCTAGACTGGCTTCCATCCGTGACATATTCATCTTCAGCTGCTTCACAGGCATCTCCTACTCAGACATCTGTCGGTTGAGAAAGGATCAAATCATTTCAGATTCTGACAAAAGCATGTATATCCATCTGTACAGGACCAAGACCAACCACCCCGCATTCATCCCTCTCCTTCCCCAAGCCAAGAAAATAGCAAGTTTTTACATAAGAAAAGGCGAATCGGAATACCTATTCCCGACCATCTCGAACCAGAAAAGCAATGCCTACCTTAAAGAGCTTGCCGACATCTGCCATATAAGAAAAAGGGTGACATTTCATGTGGCCCGGCACACGTTCGCCGTGACCGTCTGTCTGGAAAACGGACTTCCAATAGAAACACTTTCCAAAATGCTCGGACATACCAATTTGAGGGTTACACAAGCCTATGCCAAAATCACATACAGAAAAGTCACGGAGGACATGAAGGTATTAAAGAACAAGCTGAAGGACTGGAAGCCGGAATCCGGTCCGATGAAATCTGATGACATTTAATGAAATCTGATGACAACAGGCTCCGGCGGTTTGCAGTGGCATGGGAATGCGGATATCTTTGTTTCAAACCAAAAAGGACAGATTATGGGAACAATCATCACCAGATCAGACAAGGAAGTGCTTCATTTCTTCGATGAAATGAAAAGGGTATCGGATCTCATCGACCATTTGCCAATGGACAACCAGCACTTATTGGACGGGGAAAACTATCTGACAGATACGGAACTAGCCGGAAAGCTCAAGCTAAGCAAGCGTACGCTGCTGGACTACAGAAGCAACGGCATATTGCCTTATTACCAGATAGGAGGAAAAATCCTATACCGGGAAAGCGATATCGTACGACTGCTGGAAAAGAACCGAAAAGAAGCGTTCTGACATCCGGTTCTATTTATGGGAAAGAGGGTGCACTTCAAAATGTACATTTTGATGCACCCTCATGTTGTTATAATATGTACTCAAGATGTACTTCAGTTAATTCTTACTTTATATAGTCTAGTTGTAATTTTGCGATTGGATACTGCTCCCAAAAGAATGTCTGCTAAGTAGTAAAAAACACACTCGCATAACGACTCCCAGATACCTTTATATTGCTAACGCACCACTCCTCAACAAAGCCCATTTTTTCGTCCGGCATCATCACAAAATCAACGATTTTGATACAAGATAAAAAATTAAATTTGTACATCACTCCTAGGGTAAATTTACCTCGGACACACTTTATAAAACACTTCCCTGCAGCTTCAAGAAGATGGTGTAATAGTACCTGAATAACCGGAAGGGATAGATAATGTTAAAATATAAGCTACCTACAAATGTCAATAAATCATGAACAATAGCACAGAACCAAAATCTGAAATAGAGGCCCAATCTAAAACAGTTCATGCTTCACAATAGGGTACACAACCTGAATCTATTGCACAATCCATAAATTATGAATTGTTTAGCATGCTATATAACAGGTTTCTCGTAGAATGGAGAATGCGACTTCGCTTATATGATATGGGGATTGTGACCACCCTAATGGCCATTTTCATTTTCTCCATAAGTCTCTGTATTCTTGGTACGATGCCTAGCCCTCTTGTCTTCAATCATATATTTTCCCTGCTGCAATACAAATTCCTTGCAAAAATTATCGGCCATACAAAAAAAATTCTGTAATTTTAAATTTTGAGAACATAACAGTAATCGTTTAAATGTTATAATTGAGTACTATAGATTGAACACTTTTTGTTGTTATATTCCTAATTTTCAATGAAATATTTATTCGTTTATATCGAACTTACATTAAATATAGAAATTATCAAATAAAGAGTTATGTGTGATTAACTAAAAAGGTCCACGCTGAAAGGATGTCTCAATTTAAAGAAAAAAATGATATATATAGATAATTTTAAAATCAAAAGTTTTCTATGATTTCTCCTGAAACAATAAAAAAACTGCACGAACTGAATTGTGAGGATGTGGCTAGAAGACTAGGATTGGAAGTCAATATGCATCAGGCTCATTGCTTTATGCATCAGGACAAAAGGCCTAGCCTTGCCTTTAAGAACAATTTATGGAAATGTTTTGCTTGCGATAAAGGTGGAGATGCTATCTCTCTAGTGGAAGAAAAATGTAATCTTTCGTTTGTAGAAGCATGTACGTGGCTTTGCGAACAATACCATATTTACATGCCTTCAACTAACCTGAAAAATACAAAAAAGAGACCTAAACTCAGACACAGAAGAACTCTTGTTATCGACAGGGAAGAAAGTAGGCCTGATTTTGATGGTGACGTGGCTTCAGCCATCATAAACCTAGCTGATTTGGAAGCCAAAGGAAAGGAGTTTCTTTTTACGGAAAGGAAACTGTCGGCCCAAGTGGTGGAAAAGATGAAAATCAAATCGGTAGAAGATCCGACAGAAATGAAAGAGATTCTAATGAATACCTTTGGTGAAGAGCGTTTAATTAAATGTAAAGTGTTAAAAAGAGATAACAACAAGATACAATTAACCATCAATATTCCTTCGTTACTGATACCGTATTTTGACAGAACAGGCAAACTGGTGGCTTTACAATCTCGCTACTTGGGCACAAACGAAAATATACCTCGATTCAAGATGCTGTGCAATTCACGTAAACAGCTTTACAATATGGTTTTACTAGCTAAGTTGCAAGAAGGAAACAAATTATATATAATGGAGGGAATTACTGACTGTCTGGCTATGCTATCGGCCGGATATCCTGCTGTTGCCATTCAAAGTGCAACGACTATCCCGGAAACGGAACTAGATAAATTATCTGGATTTGATTTGGTGATGGTCCATGATAATGATAAAGCTGGAGTAAGTGCTTTCTATCACTTGCACCGTAGCCTGCTTAGATACGGATGCCGTCTGAAATGCGCAACGATTCCTGCGCTGTTCAAGGATTATTCTGCATATTATCTATACTTAAAAAAATAAAAGGCGATGGAAAAAGATAAATTAGAAAGAAACGTCATTCAGCCTTCACTCAAAGAGTTTTCCAGAGAGATGCTGAGCCAGCTCATTGAAATCAGCTTTATCGAGCTAGAACAGGCTCCAGCTGAGGGTGAGCCCCAAGCCAATGGAAACCCACAAGACGAAAAGGGATATACCAAATATGAATCCCGATATCTAGTTCAGAAAGAATTGTTTTCACTGATGCTTTTTGATCCAATGCTGGAAGAACAGATTTCGATGAGGAAAAATGCGAACTTCGACTACATGACAGGATTGCACTTTTTCATTACGGCCAATAAGAATTTCCATTATAACTTTGGATTTTTTGAGCAGCAGATAGATTTTTTTGATCAGATTCTGAATGGTTGGTGTAGCTTTCTGGATCAGGTAGTGAGAGACGTAACTGCTCTACAGGGCTTTATAACGGAACAATGTGTAGAACTAGAATTTGATGGTATTTTACGCTTATTCTTATGTAAAGATACCATCATCAGTGCCTCTCTCAATCTAGATAGTTTCAATACCATTTTTAAAAAACGAACAGGAAACTATCACTATCATTTTGGTCTGTACTTGTGTGAAAGAAATAACCAAAAAACTCAGCTTATGGTATCTGGTCAAGGTGACGGGAAAGGCAAAGAAAGTGGTTTATACCAAGCTGTTAATTGGTTTAACAACCTCGTTGAATCATTAGAAAAGAAATATAATGCAACATTAAAACAGAATTGACATGAGTCTATTTGATACTATCACGCACCGAAGGAACATTTACAAGGCTATTTATGCACTGGATTCCTACATCTGTGAACGAAATCTTCTATCGGTAGAGGATCTGAAGTGCTATTATCAGCTGAAGGATAAATTTGACTTTGACGGCACAATCATGGATGTTATAGAGAAATGCCAGAAGAAACTTGAGAAGATACTGAACGAAGAAAATGATGATTTCTTTACCGTTTCAGTATACTATAAGATAAAGAAACTGAAAGATGAAAACGGAAAACAGTTAGTTACTTACAGACCGTTACATACTGCAAGTCTGATTGATCAAATCTGCATGGCCGCCTTGCTGATCCCACTGATGTTTGATGACAGTAAAAGCGTGCGGAACAAGTCGGAGCTTTCAAGGATGATTCCACATAATTTTTTTGGTAATATGCCGAGTGAAAGTGTAGATAGTCTTTTTATGAATTGGACAGAAAAGTATCGGCAATATTCTAAAATTATCCAAGACAAGAGCCGGGAATATTTGAAGACGCGGGAATATGATACGGTAATCAACTTTGATTTGGCAGATTTCTTTCCTTCCATAGACCCGGCCAGAATGTATAATTTCATCCTGAATCTGTTAGTTCCTCAATATCCCGATAAGGACGACTTGAAAACCTTGAAGAAGGCCATTGTGAAACTGCTCTATTTCAAGATTCAGGAAGATTCTCTGAGGGGGTGGATGGATGTTTATTATCCGAATACGGACACGACGTCTTTTAAAAAGGTTTTCATGAACAGAGGAATTGCTCAGGGATTGCCTCAATCTTATTTCTTCGGGAATATATGTATGATTGACATTGCGGACAAAATGGCATCAACCGAAGAGTTGAAACAATCAGATGCCTATTTTTATGTGGATGACTCGGTTATTTTTGCTAAAGGGATTAACCAAGGAAATTTTAGAGCACTGATAACTAGACTAAACAATACTATCAAGGAATCACCGGCCAAGTGTGACGAACAGCCGGAGTTGAATCAAGTTTACCTGGATTTTCAGAAAAAAATTAACTACCAAATAAAATTTCATGAAGACGAGAAAAGTACAATTTGTACCATTGAAGAGGCGTTTAACGGAATGGAAGGGCTCTTCCTGGTGCAACGACCTGTCTCGATGGGAGGTTGGATACATGGAAATATTGATGAAGTGGACGAACATGTATCCCTGAAGAAACTCAATGCACTCCAGACGGTAGTAGAAAACCAACTTTTAGAGGTAAAAAAGAAACAAGAAAAGGACCCTAATAAAAAGCAATGGGGCGAAACCCGAATAAAATGGCTATCCAGATATTTGAAATATTTCATTTATCGGCAACGGAAATTGAAACTTATCATCAATGGTCAGTTTGATGAGTCCATGAAAGCAGATTTCTATGATGATTTCCATATCACGACATTGGGTATGGAGGCAAATGAAAATCAAGACAAAGCCGTCAAAGAAATATTTAATAAATTTGAGGAGGAAATCTTCCAGGCTGAAATAGGAATGTTTGCCAAGGCAATGACTTTCGATGATTTAAAGGAGTTCTGTAATAATATCCAATCATTTGATAAGATATTGGCAAGCTATAACTGTCCGAATGAGCGCAATTTTAAAGCGCTGTATTACTATAAGACTACTGAATTATTGGAACAAACCCATTTTCTGCAACAAACAGATAGCTATGCTTCCTTGAAGCAATTACTTTTACGCACTTTCCCTTTTCAGAATATTGAGGTGTTCTTGGATACAATCTATCAGGATCATACTGTAAACGAAAAAGGTTTTTGGGGAAAACAAACATTTCTTCCAGCAGAGGAGAATAAGGATAAGGAGAAAAAAAGAAAGAATGTTGGATTGAATTACCTGATTGGGTGGACTTTATTTTTAACAATTCATCGGAATTCAAACGGAAAATACTTAATTGCTGCTTTTCGCTGGCTTGCAGGATCAGGGTTGAAGACAGCCTAACTATCTTACATACGGATCTGAAACCGGTAAGATATTATGAATTACGTATTTTATCCATTCTAAGGAACCGAAAATGCAATTGTGAGGATTTCTTTCACTTCCTACAGCAATTAGATTATAAGGACGTGAATGAAAAGATGGAAATTGACTTGGGTATCTTAGAAGCTTTGACTATTTTCAGGCAACGAGTACAAGATCCGATGAAAATAGACCGACTCATCCAGACGCACCGGCTTGTGAAAAGTTTGTGGCACAATGGTTCTAAGTTCCTGAATGCTTATACGCTTCACAACCATGAACATGCCATTAATCTGATTAAGAATGTGGTGAGAATGGTCAACAACATTGATTTTTTAAACATAAAATCAACGGATTATTTCTTGTTATTCCAGGCCTGTTATCTGCATGACATCAGTATGGTGATTCATCCGAATATAGCGTCTTTCAATGAATCAAATCCGGATTCAGAAGTGTTAATCAGCCAATGGATGGATGAAATGTTAAAGATAGAGAATGATGTCACTAGGACTTTTAAAGAAGACCATTTTTCTCTAACAGAAATACTTCAATTACGAAAAAAAATCGGTAGATTGCAAGTAGAAGCTTTCCAGAAGGTTTTCAATTTTTTTGAGAACAAGGTCAGAAACGCCCATCAGCAAGACAGTGCTAAATACATCCGGAGCTGGCAGAAAGGAATCTTGTCTCATCTTTCAGAAGTTGAAGCCGATATGATTGCAAAAGTTTCAGAAAGTCATGGTTGGGATAGCATACACGTGTATAGCCTGAAGTCTGAGGCAAAGGAAGAGTTGGTCAGTATTAAATATATGATGATTCTTATACGTATGGCTGACTTGTTGGATCTGGCAAATGATAGAATAGACTACTATCTTCTGAAGCAGAACCGGTCTCAAATGAGCCTTCTTTCCCGGTTTCACTGGATTTCGCATCTCATATCGGACGGATATAAATTGGATGTCGAGTTTAATCCGATAAAAGGTGTTCCATTGGACGAACACCCTATTGAGGAAAATATTTATGTGGACATCTTCTTGAATACTGAAATTATGGCTGCGATGCCTGTAAATAAAGAACCTTGCTTGAATATCCGTGCCACTAAAGGACTATGTAACAGCAGCAGCAATCCCCTAAAAAAAGAAGGCACACAGCAGGAGTGTATCCAATATGAATTATTTAAAGACAACAGAAGGTGTAATTCGGACTTGGTCCGAATTGACGGAACAGGTAAGAAATGCCCTTTCTTATGTATCTGGATACAAAAAAAACATGAATGGTTGTTTGCAGAACTGGCTGAACTGAAGTATTATCTTAACTCTGTAAATTCGAACCTTATCAAATCGGATATTAAAGTCAGATTCTTTTATTCTAACCTTCAGCCTTTTGATTCGGAATTCTATGATGATATCAGGTCTTATCTACAAAAGTCATGAAGCTAGAAGTATGTGTAGAGCTGTTCGGATTTTCGCTACCAAATGGCTTCATGTAAACGGGTATACTTCTATTGGGGTTTATATCGACTGCTATATGATGTGTGAGCATCAGCAAATCACTCACTGGCTGGTTAGGAGCCTGATTGATTACCCAAACTATATCTAATATTCATTAGACGGCATATTGAACCGAATGTTCTGACGGTGATGCTACTGGTTAGTTTTTGCTTATAGGTCAGGGCTTACCAAAAGGATCATTATTTCAGTATAAACCGCGTCTTAGTGGTACTCATTCTTGTCAATTATGTCTGCTTGAGATGAACCGGAAAGAAGCGTTCTGACATTGAAAAGGCTATACCACCACATCCGTTGGAGTATAGCCTTTCACTTTTTATCATATTTTGTATATATCCACTTCATGCCTTTTGGGAATTCCTCTCCAGAGCCTGCATATAATGGCGCAACATATAGTCGGAAGAATAGCCAAGCATTTCCCTGACGTGTCCTTTAGGAATCTGGTTAGCCAGGATAACTGTTACGACAAACGTATTGCGGGCCATCTGGGTGGTAAGCCTCTTGGAAATCCGACATTGTACCGAAACCTCTTTCAGGTATTCATTCATTTTCTGGACTGACGGGACAGGAAAACACGGACCTTCGGGATTCATCGGATTCCAGCCTCTGTATTTCTCCAGCAGAACCATTGCCGGTTTAAGAAGAGGAACACGGCTTGTACAGCTGTCCCCAACCTCCGCTCCTTCAGCACGTGTCCTGCAAATCCACAGTGTTCCTTCGTCATCCCTAAACAAGTGCGACGGACAAAGGGTGCTTATCCCCTGATAGGAAAGTCCGGTGAGAGCGCAGAAGACGAACACATCCTTCACCCGTTCCAAACGTCCGGCTGGCATATCCGTTTCCATCACTGTTCTCAGTTCATTCCAGTCCAGAAAAGAAGGGTAAGTCTCCTCCTTTACGCACAACTCTCCCAGTTCCTCCAGAAACTTGCCATGTTCCATCCAAGCCTTCTGCTGAGCCACCTTGAGAACCTTACGGAAACACTCCAGATATTTAGCCGCCGTATTCCGGGCCAGCCCGCGGGTCTCCTTCAAATACCTTTCAAATGCCGTGATAAACTTCCTGTTCAGTTCGGAGAACACGATATCTTCCTTATTGTAAACATTCCGTATGACGGTCTCTACCAATCCGTAGCACCTGTTGTAACGTGCCAGAGTGGCAGGATGCAAATCCCCGGGAGAAGCCGCCCATCCGTCTATACATTCCTTCATGGCCTTCAGAACCAGATGCCGTCCTTCCCTGGCATACAGAATATCCAGGATTTTCTTCGGAGTCAGTCTTTCCCCATCATACACGGAATTCCTGTGAATGACATATATTCTGTCCCTCAGTGTCTCAAGGTACATGTTCAGCTCTGCCGAACTCCGTCCCCTTCCCTTGCTACGCATCTTCGCATTGTCCCATAACTCCACCGGTATAGAGCGCTGGATACGGATTTCAGCCCGCTGTCCGTTAATTGTCACCCGAAGAACGACCGGTGCTTCACCGTTCTTCAACAACTTGTTCTTCAAGATGAAGAACATTACATGCAGTGTGTTTCCTTTCATACATTCTGTTTTGGTGCAAACTTAGTAAACGCACTGGAATACAGCACTATGCGCAATTACGCAATATAGTGAAATATAATACATGCCTTTCCTGAGCACGGTTGTACTTTCCGGATTCAACAATCGAATATTTCTGAAAGACCGGTTCCTGCAACAGACAACATGAGACATCTGATGACTTGTGCTGCCATCTGATGACATGGTATTGGACAGCCAGGCCATACCGTCTATCTTTGCCTCAAACCAAACAACTACACTTTATGGAAATCGTAAACATTGAAGCTGGTACTTTCAAAGAAATGGTAATGTCCATCCAACTGCTGAAAGAAAAACTGGAAAACCTCAAAGGCAGGCAAACCTTAAAAAGTCTGGATGACTGGATGGACAATCAAGAAGTATGCATGGCACTGAACATATCACAGAGAACACTGCAGACCATGAGAAGCAACGGTACCTTGTCCTTCTCCCAGATTGACCGGAAGACCTATTATCGGAGACAAGATGTTATCAGACTGATTGAAAAAGGGAAGAAGAGATAATCCCGGTAAAAACGTGGCCAATCCATACAAGTAGACAACTCTTCCTTATGTAAAAGGCTATACCTCACTGTGCGTTGTGAAGTATAGCCTTTTCTGATTATCCGAAGACTCGGGCAACATCCTGCATGTCCTTCATGATACTGTTGTCCAGCACACGGGCATAATGCTGTGTCATGCGGGTTGAAGAATGGCCGAGCATCTTCGACACATTCTGTAGAGCTACATCGTTGGCAAGGGTAACAGTCGTCGCGAACGTGTGCCGGGCCACATGAACGGTCAGCCGCTTGTTTACCCGACATAGGGTGGCTATCTCTTTCAGGAACTCGTTCATCTTCTGATTCGACGGAATCGGGAAACAGGGACCTTCAGGATTTTCCGGATTCCAGTCCTTGTATTTCTCCAGAATGACAAGAGCAGGTCCCAAAAGCGGGACATTGCAGGTACAGCTTTCCTTATGAGTAGTAATCTTTACGCGGGCCTTGTGTATCCACAGTTTCCCCTCATTGTCCTTATAAAGATGTGCCGGGCACAAGGTCTTCACATCAATGTACGACAGGCCGGTCAGACAGCAAAACAGAAAAAAATCCTTCACAGTGTTCAGACGTGTCGTGGAAAAGTCCTTCTCCATAATCCGTTTCAATTCTTCCAGGGTCAGGAACGTAGGACACGTCTCTTCCTTCCGGAACAGACGCTTACGTTTTCCGGCCAACGGGTCCAGTTCCAGCCATCCGTTTTCCCGAGCCAGTCCGAGAAATTTGCGGAAACAGCTCATATACTTGGTCAGGGTATTCTGAGAAAGTTTGCGTACCGTTCTCAGATGCATCTCAAACCGGTCGATGAATTCCCCACTCAGTTCATGAAATGTAATATCCTCTTTCCTGTAGAAATCCTTAATGACCGTCTGCAACGATTCATAACAGTTATTATAACGTGAAATGGTGGAGGGCTGGTACTCCATACCGATTAGAGAAGCCCAGTCATCAATACATTTCCGCATGGTCTGCAAAACCAGATGCCGTTCCTCCTTAGAGAATAACTTTATCAGAAGATTCTTTGGGGTAATCAGGGCTTCCCGACAGAGAAGTTCCTTGTGAATCTGATACAGCCTTACTTTTAATGCCTCAATATAGCTGTTCAGCTCCGTTGAACTCCGGTCTTTTCCTTTGCTGCGTTCCTTCACATTGTCCCATAACT
The DNA here is from genome assembly GCF_016902295.1 of Bacteroides caecigallinarum. Taxonomy (GTDB): domain Bacteria; phylum Bacteroidota; class Bacteroidia; order Bacteroidales; family Bacteroidaceae; genus Phocaeicola; species Phocaeicola caecigallinarum_A. The sequence continues at coordinate 22,613 of NZ_JACJLQ010000028.1, forward strand.
TCAACGGAACAGAACGTTGAATCCGGACTTCATCCAATTGTCCGTTAATTGTCACCCTCAGAAAAATTGGTGCCTCACCGTTTTTCTTTAGTCTGCTCTTACGGATAAAGAACAGAATTTTCATTGATTCCTGTTTCATACCACTTTATTTACGTTGTAAAATTAGAAAATGAGGAACAGGAAAATCCTACGCAAAAACATGATAATCAATGAAGTATTATACATTTCAGGTGCTTTTTTATTGTCCCTAAAAAAGGACCCTGAATTTGCACCTGACAAACTTCGTAGAAACGCTATATTCTGCTTCCACCCGAGAACGAAAAAAGCCCTGATTCTGTTGTGAATCAGAGCTTTTCCTAATTTTGCTTTATAAACTGGCGGTGCGGACGGGACTTTAACTTACACAATCAAGAAATCTCATAAAACTGCAATATACTGATAATAATCAAGTTATTATAAATCGGCTATATTACTAAATATCATTAAATACCTTTTGCTATTTCAATTATTGGGTGTATATTTGGGTGTTGAATTTCAAACGCACCCAATTATGAATATCAAACGAAACATCATCTTTTCATTGGAAAGCCGGAAGAAGAACGGAGTGCCAATCGTGGAGAATGTCCCTATCCGTATGCGTGTGGTTTTCGCCAGCCACCGCATTGAGTTCACAACGGGCTACCGCATTGATGTCGCCAAATGGGATGCCGACAAGCAGCGGGTAAAGAACGGATGCACCAACAAGCTGAAGCAAAGCGCATCGGAAATCAATGCGGACTTGCTGAAATACTACACCGAAATACAGAATATCTTCAAGGAGTTCGAGGTGCAGGGATTCATGCCCACTACCGAACAGGTAAAGGATGCGTTCAACAGATTGCACGATGGGAAAAAGGAAGAGGAGGAAGCCCCGGTGGTGTTTCTTCCGTTGGAGGTATTTGATGAGTTCATTAAGGAGTGCGGCACGCAAAACGGTTGGTCTGATGCCACCTATGAGAAATTTGCCGCAGTAAGGAAACATCTTGAAAAGTTTGACAAGGAACTGACTTTTGAATCGTTGGACGAACCCAAGCTAACAAAGTATGTGAATTTCCTGAAAGACACCGAAGATATGCGGAACACGTCCATCATGAAACAGGTTGCTTATCTGAAATGGTTCCTGCGCTGGTGTACCAAGAAAGGGTATTGCATGAACAATGCCTATGAAGATTTCAACCCCAAATTACGAAGCACACCGAAAAAGGTGATATTCCTCACTTGGGAAGAACTGAACAAACTCAAAAATTATCAGATACCCGACACAAAGCAATACCTTGAACGGGTGAGGGATGTCTTTCTGTTCTGTTGCTTTACCGGACTCCGGTATTCGGATGTGCATAATCTGAAGAAAAGCGACATCAGGGACGGATATATAGAAATTACTACCGTAAAGACCGCAGAAAGGCTCATCATCGAACTTAACAACCACAGCAAGGCAATACTCGACAAATACAAGGGTGTGGAATTTGAGGGGCACAAGGCTCTCCCTGTCATAAGCAACCAAAAGATGAATGACTATTTGAAGGAACTGGGCGAACTTGCCGAAATCAACGAACCTGTAAGTGAAACCTACTACAAAGGAAGCAGCCGTATAGACACCATTACACCCAAATACGCATTGCTGGGTACCCATGCCGGGAGAAGGACTTTCATCTGTAACGCTCTGGCTCTCGGTATTCCGGCACAGGTAGTGATGAAATGGACGGGACATAGCGACTACAAGGCTATGAAACCCTACATCGACATTGCCGATGATGTGAAAGCCAGTGCGATGAACAAATTCAACCAACTATAAAAACAATCAGCAAGTTTCACGGGATGCCTGTTATTGGGCTTATCTTTGTAACTTTCAATACATATAACAATGAGCAACAACGATAACAATATAGAGAAAAGGAGTTTCGAGGCTTTTGTCAATGCCATTGGGTCAGAAATAGAGCAGGCGCAAGTCCGGCTCATTAGTGCCGCCAATGCGCAGATGCTGTTCCATTACTGGAAGATGGGCAACTACATATTGTACCACCAGAACCGACAAGGCTGGGGCGGCAAGGTCATCAAGAAACTGGCGCAGGCGATACGGTTCAATTATCCCGAAAAGAAAGGATATTCGGTCAGGAACTTGGCTTATATGTGCCAGTTCGCACGTTCATATCCATTGACCGTATTACGGAGTTTCATCGAAACCGATGCGAAATTGATTACTCCAAGTGTGCGGAAAATCACGGATGAAATCCAAAGCCTGAACAATGTGCCATTTACGCAAGAACCTCTTGCGCAAATACAATCCTCAGACAACAAGGAAGTTGCAATTGTGCAAGAACCTCTTGCGCAAATTCAGGATGTAACCCAGACAGTAGCCGTCGTTTACCGGATGCCGATTGAGGACATGGAAAAACTGTTCCTAGCATCACCTGTTGCAAGAATCAATTGGGCAAGCCATGTGATTCTGCTGAACAGTTCCCTTCCGTTAGGTGTCGATTACTGGTATATGAAGCAATCCGTGGAAATGGGCTGGAGCAGCAATGTTCTTAAAATGCAGATTGAAAGCAAATTGTTTGAACGGCAAATCAACAGTCACAAGGTCAATAATTTTACCGCCACGCTTCCTGCACCTCAAAGCGGCCTTGCCAACTACCTGTTGAAAGACCCGTATATCTTTGACTTGGCAGGAGCCAAAGAACGTGCGGACGAAAGGGACATAGAGGAACAGTTGGTAAAGCACGTCACCCGATACTTGTTGGAGATGGGCAACGGATTTGCCTTTGTCGCAAGGCAGAAGCATTTCCAGATTGGCGACAGCGATTTCTATGCCGACCTGATTCTGTACAACATAAAACTACATGCATACGTAGTTGTGGAACTGAAAGCTACCCCGTTCAAACCGGAATACGCCGGACAGTTGAACTTCTACATCAATGTGGTGGATGACAAACTGAGGGGAGAGAATGACAACAAGACCATCGGGCTGCTGTTGTGCAAGGGCAAGGATGAGATTGTCGCGCAATATGCACTGACAGGCTATGACCAGCCTATCGGCATCAGCGATTACCAGCTCAGCAAGGCTGTGCCGGAAAGCCTGAAATCGGCGTTGCCAAGCATAGAACAGGTGGAAGAAGAACTGACTATGCTTCTTGACAATGAAAAGAACAGACAAAAGTAGGACACCTATGGCAGACAAGATACAGACGATGATTCCCCGATACGGGGAACTCAATAGAATATACAGGGACTATATAGACAATCGCGTTTTCTCTTTTGACAGACAAAAATTCATTTCCGATTTCTGTCAGGAATACAATGACATGAAGTCTTTTGAGGCTGCTATCCTTGAACTGGTGCTTGACAGGCAAAAAGAACAATACACCTTGATACTCAACAGCCTGAAAACCGAAATAGAAAAGAGCATACAGGCTTATGAGGTGTGCCCGTTGAGTGATAGTGCCGTAGAGCGTGCTTGCTATCGACACATGGAAAGGTATTCCCTTGAAATTGAAGCCCAACAGGATGTAACAAGGAGCCTAAGCAAGCCGCTGAATGAAGCCAACAACAGGTATGATTCCATTGGCTACAGGGAACATACCGCCGAAGAGGAAAAACAGGCGGAGAAAGAATATGAACGCTGCAAGGCTGAATATGACAAGGAAAGAGCCATACTGAACGAACTCTATGACCAGCAAAAGGCAGCAAGGAAAGAGGCGTTCCAATATATGAAGAACCGTTGTGCGGATATATACCGCCAAAGCTGCCTTTTTCTGGATATACTGAAGAAATACGTTCCTGACGGGAAACGACAGGACGAGCCGGGCAAGCCAATCAGTCAGCAGGAAACGGCGGATGAACAACAAGAGTATTTCAGCATGAAATTGCTTTCGCTCATTCATGAGGTATGTGTTGGAGAACAGTTCGAGAAAATTTCCGCACCGGATTTTTATGCCAATATGAACTTGCACCCCTGCAACTGCAAGTTGAGAATTAAACCGAGAGAGAAGATACGTGTATGTTATCTGATATTCCTCATGAGCGAAAAGCTCCCCAAACAGGACAGGGACAAATGGAAAGCCGGAATACTGAAACTGCTGGATATTGATGACAGCTACTACAAGTCAAAGTACAAGGAGCCAGTTTCTGATTTCCCCAGTGACAGCAACCAGAATTTCGCCAAGGAAATGGAACATATATTCAGATAATCCGTGATATATCCTGATTCTTTACGAAAGTTCCACTTTTACCACTCAAATTAATTTTTGAGTGGTATTTTTATTTTCTGATATTCAATAAGATACAACGAAATTCGGATTATATCATCCCCATCCTTACCACCCGTATCCATATCTAATTTTGCATCGTTCGAGAACAGAAATAACAGCCAGTGCGCAGGGCTGATTGTTTAACGACTAATTAGATTGGACTATGACAAATATCCAAGAATTATTATCCAAACCCGTCTGGCAGATGACAGGCGAAGAGTTCATCATGTTAAGCAGGTACGCATCCGGTCAGCCGGAAGCGCAGCCGCAGCCCGTAACGGACACAGGCAGAAAGTATGTGTACGGAATACTCGGCATAGCCAAGCTGTTCGGGTGCAGTCTGCCTACCGCCAACCGCATAAAGAAAAGCGGAAAGATAGACAAGGCCATCACCCAGATAGGGCGCAAGATTATCGTGGACGCGGAACTTGCCCTTGAGCTGGCAGGGAAGAAAACAGGCGGACGCAAGTAACGGGAGGAATCGCTATGGACTATATGAAAGACATCCGGGAAATATCGGACGAACAGGCGGTAATCCTCTGGCAAGCCTCACGGCTGAGCCTGTCGGGAAAATACGAGAAAGCCCCTGAAATCCTCAGTGTGAAAGGTTCCGTTATCGGCACGTTGGGAAATTTCAGCGCATCCATCGGCAAAGCCAAAAGTAAGAAGACATTCAATGTGTCGGCTATCGTGGCGGCGGCATTGAAAAACGGTACGGTGCTCAGGTATGCGGCTGAACTTCCCGAAGCCAAGCGGAAAGTGCTTTATGTCGATACGGAGCAAAGCCCCCACCACTGCCTGAATGTGATGGAGCGCATTATGCGTATGGCAGGGCTGCCCGATGACAGGGACAACGAAAACCTTGAATTCCTTGCCCTGCGAAAGTACACGCCGGAGCAGCGTATCAGGATTGTCGAACAGGCAATCTACCATACGCAAAACCTTGGTCTGGTGATAATAGACGGCATCCGTGACATGGTATATGACATCAACAGCCCCGGCGAATCGACACGCATCATATCGAAACTGATGCAGTGGACGGACGACAGGCAGATACATATCCACACGATACTCCATCAGAACAAGGGGGATGAGAACGCGAGGGGACATATCGGCACGGAGCTGAACAACAAGGCTGAAACCGTGCTGCTCGTTGAAAAGGACAAGAGCAACGGGGACATAAGCAAGGTTTCCGCCATGCACATCCGTGCGATGGACTTCGAGCCGTTTGCCTTCCGCATCAATGACAGGGCATTGCCCGAACTGATAGAGGATTACCAGACAGAAGCCAAAGCGCCCGGCAGACCCCAAGGCGAAAGGTTTGATGCCTGCAAGGACATTTCCGAGCAACAACACCGGATAGCACTGGAAGCAGCATTTTCGTTGCAGGACGAATACGGATATAAGGAACTGAGCAAAGCATTGAAAGAGTCGTATGCCTTGGTGGGTGTTCCGTTAAGCGACAACAAGCTGGTCAAACTCATCACAGTGTTGAAGAACAAGCGGATGATAGTGCAGGAGAACGGCAGGAAGTACAGGTACGAACCGGATTTCCACTATTGACACGCTTCCTGCAATCACTTCACTTTATTCTCCGGGTCTATATATTAGGATAAAGCGAAGTGGTTGCAGGGACACATCAAACCGCTTCACTTTAAGCCGTATCCTATATATACGACAATAAAGTGAAGTGGTTATACAGCCAGTAACTTATAAACAGGGACTGGCGAAAAGAAAAAACAAACAATAACCGATAAAGACAATCATTTATGGACATACAGACAGCAAAACAAATCAGACTGGAAGAATACCTGCACAGCTTGGGATATAGCCCGGTGAAGCGACAGGGCATCAACCTGTGGTACAAGTCACCGTTCAGGGAAGAAACCGAAGCCTCGTTCAAGGTGAACACCGAACGGAACCAATGGTATGATTTTGCGCTTGGCAAGGGCGGCAACATCATCGCGCTGGCTTCGCACCTCTATGCAACGGACAGCGTGCCGTACCTTTTGAAACGCATAGAGGAACAGGCACCGCACGTGCGTCCCGTTTCTTTCTCTTTTCGCAAGCAGTCCTTTACGGAGCCGAGTTTCCAGCAGCTGGAAACCGTGCCGCTTTCTTCCCCTGCCTTACTCACTTATTTGCAGGAAAGGGGTATCAATCCGGCACTGGCGAAAAGAGAATGCAGGGAGGCACGGTTTACGCACAACGGCAAACGGTACTTCGCCGTTGCGTTTCCAAACATATCGGGCGGCTATGAGATACGCAACCGATATTTCAAGGGGTGTATTGCACCTAAAGAAATATCCCATATCAGGCAATCGGGAGAGCAAAGGAACACGTGTTACGTTTTTGAGGGATTTATGGACTACCTTTCCTTTCTGACCCTGCGGCTCGAAAGCTGTCCGCAATACCCTGAATTCGACAGGCAGGATTACATGGTGCTGAACTCTGTCACCAATGTTTCCAAGGCACTCTACCCCTTGGGAAGCTATGAGCGCATCCACTGTTTTTTTGACAATGACCGTGCAGGAATGGAAGCCCTTCAACAAATCCGCAAGGAATACGACTGCACCCGGCATATACGGGACGCTTCACAAATCTACTGCGGATGCAAAGACCTGAACGAGTATTTGCAGAAGCGCATGGCTGATGGAAAAGAACAAATGCAATCCGTCAGAAAGAGAAATGACACGCTATCCAAGAAACCGAAAGGCTTCCGGTTATAGCCCACTATAACTACACGCTTCGCTTTCGTAGTTGTGGGCTCTCCCGAGGGGCTTAGGACGCTGCCCTAAGAACCCGGCAAGGGCTTTCAGCCCTATGCAACCCGACCAAAGAGTGACCCTCTCTTTGGAAACTCCGCTCATGGGTTTCACCTCTAAGAACCCCTTGCGGATATGAGCGGAAAGCAGCAAACAAAATTAGTCAAAAACCGAATCAAAAATCGAAAAGATGGCAACAAAATCAAGCATACATATCAAGCCTTGCAATGTGGCATCAAGCGAGGCCCATAACCGGAGAACTGCCGAGTATATGCGCAACATCGGCAAGTCCAAAATCTACATCGTGCCCGAACTCACAGCCGATAATGAACAGTGGATAAATCCGGATTTCGGCAGTCTCGAATTGCAGACGCATTATGAGAACATCAAACGCATGGTCAAGGAAAAGACAGGCCGTGCCATGCAGGAGAAGGAGCGTGAGCGCAAAGGGAAGAACGGCAAGATTATCAAAGTGGCGGGATGTTCACCCATCCGTGAGGGAGTCTTGCTCATCAGACCGGACACCACTTTGGCTGATGTGCGTAGGTTTGGCGAGGAGTGCCAAAGGCGTTGGGGCATCACACCGCTCCAAATCTTCCTGCACAAGGACGAAGGACATTGGCTGAACGGACAGCCTGACCCGGAGGACAGGGAGTGTTTCAAGGTAGGCGAAAGGTGGTTCAAGCCGAATTACCATGCGCATATCGTATTCGACTGGATGAACCACGATACAGGCAAGAGCCGCAAACTCAATGACGATGACATGATGCAGATGCAGACCTTGGCATCCGACATCCTTCTGATGGAGCGTGGTAAGTCAAAAGCCGTAACAGGCAAAGAACATCTGGAACGGAACGATTTCATCATTGAGAAGCAGAAAGCCGAACTGCAACGCATAGAAGCCGTAAAGCGGCATAAGGAACAACAGGTAGACCTTGCCGAACAGGAACTTAGACAGGTGAAATCGGAGATACGCACGGACAAGCTCAAAAGTGCAGCCACCGATGCCGCTACGGTTATAGCAAGCGGAGTGGGTTCTCTTTTCGGCAGCGGAAAAATGAAGAAACTGGAGCAGTCCAATGAAGAATTGCGTCAGGAAATTGCCAAACGGGACAAGGGCATTGATGACTTGAAAGCCCAAATGCAACGTATGCAGGAACAGCACGGCAAGCAGATACGCAACCTGCAAGGAATACACAATCAGGAACTTGAAGCCAAAGACAAGGAAATATCACGGTTGAATACCCTGCTTGAAAAGGCTTTCAAGTGGTTTCCGATGCTCAGGGAGATGTTGAGAATGGAAAAGTTGTGCGCTGCCATCGGCTTCACCAAAGAAATGATAGAGAGCCTCCTGACAAAGAAAGAAGCTATCAGGTGCAATGGCAGGATTTATTCCGAAGAACACAGGCGGAAGTTTGATATCAAGAATGATATTTTCAAGGTAGAAAGGAATCCGACAGATGACAGCAAACTGGTACTGACCATAAACAGACAGCCGATTGGCGAATGGTTCAAAGAACAGTTTGATAAATTACGGCATAGTTTACGTAAATCAGCAGAAGAGCCAAGAAAAAGTAGAGGATTTAGGATGTAATTCGATGGTACTTGATTGGATTTCAATAAAATTCTGTATTTTTGCAAACGGATTGAGGCAACTCTTTCCAAGACATAAGAGAAAAAGAAGAAGCGTTATGCTTATCTTGTACTTGAAAACGTAGGAAATTTTCAAATTAGATGCAAGGATAGCATAGTGGTTCTCACGCTATAGCGTGGGCTGCTATTGTTACATCTGCATCTATGGTTTCCTACGACCTTCAAGTTAAGACGTAGCATAGTTGGCTCACGTTTTCTGCTATTATTAACTTAACATCTTGACAGGGTCAATCAAGAACATAACAGTCAGAATATGAATAAACTTATCACTTCATTTCTGTTCATCACAGTTTTTCTGTTATCAGCTTGCAGTGATGATGAGCCCCAAGATTCAGTCAAAGAGATTAGAATGCTGGTTTCAGCAGAAACAGGCGTAATGTATGCATGGGGCGACGACAAAAAGGAGAATCCCATAGAGTGCATGCTCGTCAAGACGGAAGGTGATTCCGAAGAATGGCAACCTCTCGGATTCAACAGCATTGAGGGCTTTACTTACATAAAAGGACACGAATACTATCTATCGGTAAAGCGGACAATTCTCGCCAATCCACCTGCGGATGGTTCCGACCGTACGTATTCGCTTATCCGTATTCTCCAAGACAGACTTGTGACAGAACCGGAAATTCCGGTCGATGAGGAGATAACATCCGAAGAAGATATTGAATATCAAGATTTGTGTCCTTTTGAGAAATATGCCATCAGCAAAGGGTATATTGTTGATGAGAATGGTAAAATAGTCTATGACGATGGGTATGATTCAATGCTGCCATCCTACAGTTCAGCGCGTATATGGCTGGAAGATGTCCTTGACAAAGAAGACCCGAATTGGGTGAAATTTGAGTCCGTGCCTTACATGGCTATTTATTCGTTTGTTCTGTCTCCGTTTACAGATGAAATTCGTTTGGTACGCAACGAATCACACGGTCCGATGTTCAAAGATGTTGTACCCGAAGATGAGTTTACCCACATTACACAATCCATGCAGTCCGGCGAAGAAGTTCGTTACGCACTCATCCTTGCCAATGTTTATAAAAAGGGACTTCAAAAGGTGGAATTTACCATAAAAAAACAATAACACATAGTCATGATGAATAAACTTATCGCTCCCTTTTTTATTATCATCAGTCTATTTATCTCTGCATGTAACGATGACAATAATGAAAATGAACCAATGTCCCCGTTCAGCCTTGAAAAGACCTATTATGAAGTAAGATTGTGGCGCGGCATCACTGAGATTCCCATTACCAATGGAAGCGGCGACATCAGCCTGTCCGTAGCGGACGAAACGATAGTAGAAGCCAACAAGGTTCAGAATGAAGGAGGAAGTACCTATGTTGCCTTGCAAGGCAAACAGAAAGGAACTACTACGCTTACTCTGACGGACAATGTGACAGGCGACAAGGAAACAGTCGAAGTGAAAGTCACAGACTGCTACATTGCATACGGCATTGCTGAAAGCAATCATCCCACGCTGACTTCAAACCTTATGCTCTATCTGGTTAACAATAAAGCGCGGGATTGCTATTTTTTTACAATGGACAATATGCAGCACCAATTGAATAATACACCACTTGCCGAAGGCACTTATGAGTTCTTTGTCAAGCAGAATGGAGAGGAAACAGTTTCTTATTTGCGTCTGAGTTATTCAGCCGATCCATCCGGAAACTTTGCACAAAATGCTCCAATGGAAATCCACGACTTCGCCCTATCGTTTAGTGATTCTCAAGCAGTACTGGAAATTATCAAAAGCTATTTGGATGTGGATTGGGTGGAACTTATCAGCAATGCCACGACAAAAAGCGTTCCCCCAAGAGACTACACCATGATACTGACCGTTCCCGAAACAGACTATGAAATAATAGGAGCATTTGCAACAGCATCCATTCCTGAATACATCCTGAATTGATAATGATATATTAAGCAGATAAGCCTGCATATCATATAAAGCAAATGAAGAAAACTTGGTTGTTCTTTTCGTTTGCTTTATTTTTATCCTCTACCACAAAGATGATAAATTAAATAATACAAAAAAACACCCGACTTTACATTCTTGGGTGTAAAGTCGGGTGTTTGTTCTGTAAAACATTGATTTTCAATGTTTATTGCGGTGCGTACGGGACTCGAACCCGTGACCCCATGCGTGACAGGCATGTATTCTAACCAACTGAACTAACGCACCAGTTATTTCTAACTGTTTATTTTTTGTTGGCGGTGCGTACGGGACTCGAACCCGTGACCCCATGCGTGACAGGCATGTATTCTAACCAACTGAACTAACGCACCAATTATTCTCGGCTTTTGAGTTGTTTTATGTCTCAATTGCGGTGCAAAGGTACAACAATTTTCCGTACTTGCAATACTTTGACCGATTTTTTTTCAAAAAAAGTGATTATCACCTCATTTTTTACCGAAATCCGGCTGTTTTGAGGTGATAATCGTTGAATTATGGGCAAGTTATTTTATTCTCTTATATCCGTATTTTGCCAGGTCTCCAAGTTCTTCTTCGATACGGAGAAGCTGGTTGTATTTTGCCATTCTGTCTGAGCGGCTCAAAGAACCTGTCTTGATCTGTCCGCTGTTAGTTGCTACTGCTATATCGGCAATTGTAGCATCTTCGGTCTCACCTGAGCGATGTGATGTCACAGAGGTATATCCGTGTCTGTGTGCCATTTCTATTGCATCGAGTGTTTCGCTCAGCGAACCGATCTGGTTTACTTTTATCAGGATTGAGTTTCCGCATCCCATTTCAATACCTTTTGAGAGGAATTCCACATTGGTAACGAACAGGTCATCGCCTACCAGCTGGCAGCGGTTGCCGATTCTTTCTGTAAGTTTCTTCCATCCGTCCCAGTCATTTTCGCTCATACCGTCCTCTATTGAGTCGATAGGATATTTGTTTATCAATTCTTCCAGATAGTCAATCTGTTCGTCGGAAGTACGTTTCTTGCCCTTTTCTCCTTCAAAGATTGTATAATCGTATATTCCGTTCTTGTAGAACTCAGACGAAGCGCAGTCCATACCTATCATGATGTCTTTTCCCGGCTCGTAGCCTGCAGCCTTGATGGCAGAGATTATTGATTCAAGAGCGTCTTCTGTACCGTTAAGTGAAGGTGCGAATCCACCCTCGTCGCCTACTGCAGTGCTCAGGCCTCTGTCGTGGAGTACCTTTTTAAGGGCATGGAAGACTTCTGCCCCCATTCTAAGTCCTTCGCGGAATGACTCTGCACCTACAGGGCGAATCATGAATTCCTGGAAAGCTATAGGGGCATCACTGTGCGAACCTCCGTTTATGATATTCATCATAGGTACTGGCAATGTGTATGTGTTCACACCGCCAATGTATCTGTAGAGAGGAACATCAAGATAGTTTGCGGCAGCTTTTGCCACTGCAAGCGATACACCGAGAATTGCGTTTGCTCCGAGTTTTGATTTGGTCTTTGTGCCGTCCAGTTCAAGCATCTTGTTGTCTATAGCTCTCTGTTGCAGGACAGACCAACCTACAAGTGCGGGTGCAATGACGTTGTTTACGTTATATACAGCTTTCAGAACACCTTTACCTCCGTATCTGCTTTTGTCGTTGTCGCGCAGTTCGAGAGCCTCGTTTTCACCTGTCGATGCTCCTGAAGGAACTGACGCTCTACCTGTTATTCCTGATTCCAGACGAACTTCTACCTCTACTGTCGGATTACCGCGTGAATCCAAAATTTCGCGTCCTTTGATTGATTCTATTCTCATAATCTTAAATTGTTTAATTGTTTTATATTTATCTGCAAAGGTGTAAATACCTATCATTATCTGCAATACCTAAAAGTAGGTATTTTACACTGTATTATAAAAAGAAAACAGGTTGCTGTGGTAAATGTAGGTACATTTAACCAAGGCAACCTGTGTATCTATATGTTATAAAGAACTGTTATCAATAGTTGTTTTTCTTAACTTCGAAATAAGCCTGTGGGTGAAGACATGCAGGGCAAGTTTCAGGAGCCTCAGTTCCTACGTGTACATAACCGCAGTTGCGGCACTGCCATACAGTTTCAACATCTTTCTTGAATACTTTGCCTTCTTCGATGTTCTTAACGAAAGCTCTGTATCTTTCTTCGTGTCCCTTTTCAGCTACAGCAATTTCGCGATACATTTTTGCGATTGCAGGGAAACCTTCTTCATCAGCGATGTCAGCAAAACGTGGGTAATCCAATGACCATTCTTCGTTTTCGCCGGCAGCGGCAGCCTTAAGGTTTTCGAGTGTAGTACCGATTACTCCTGCAGGATAGCTTGCTGTGATTTCCACCATTCCGCCTTCCAACCATTTGAACATACGTTTTGCGTGTTCCTTTTCCTGGTCTGCTGTTTCTGTGAAGATTGCAGAAATCTGTTCGTAGCCTTCTTTCTTTGCTACACTTGCAAAGTAAGTATAACGCATTCTTGCCTGTGACTCGCCTGCAAATGATATTGCCAAATTCTTTTCTGTTCTTGTTCCTTTGATGCTTTTTTTCATAATTGTAGTTATTTGTTGGGTTTGACTTCTTGTTTCATTTTCACATTGCAAATATAATATATTTATTCAAATTTGTAATCATTACAATTTTTAATTTATAATCTTTTAAGTTTTTACAGTCAAATCATAATTTATATAGCTGTAAAAGTATGTTATATGGCAGAAAATACGTAATTTTGCAAAAAAATATTTATAAATAGAAATAAGATTGTTTTATGAAAGGGGTTGAGTTTCATCCTAAACTGTTTTCTACACTCAAGAATTACAGTAAATCAGATTTCATGACTGATTTGATGGCGGGTATAATAGTAGGTATTGTAGCCTTGCCGTTGGCTATCGCGTTTGGTATTGCTTCAGGTGTAACTCCTGAGAAAGGTATCATTACGGCTATTGTGGCTGGATTTATCATTTCGTTCCTTGGTGGAAGTAAGGTGCAGATAGGTGGTCCTACAGGTGCTTTTATCGTTATCATCTACGGAATTATCCAGCAATATGGATTGAGTGGACTTATGGTTGCCACTATGATGGCGGGAGTCCTGCTTATATTATTAGGTGTATTCAAGTTGGGAACTGTCATAAAGTTTATCCCCTATCCTATTATTATAGGTTTTACCAGCGGTATTGCCGTGACTATCTTTACTACACAGATAGCAGATATTTTCGGACTTGATTTCAGAGGAGAGAAAGTTCCTGGCGATTTCATCGGAAAATGGATGCTTTATTTCAAACATTTTGATACAGTGAATTGGTGGAATGCCATAGTAAGTGTGGTCAGTGTGTTTATAATTGCCATAACTCCTAAGTTCTCAAAGAAGGTGCCTGGTTCACTCGTTGCCATTATACTTGTTACTGTAGGAGTGTATTTCCTCAAGCAATATGCTGGCATTACTTGTATAGATACTATAGGCGACCGTTTCAGCATAAAGGCAGAGCTTCTTTCGGCTGCTGTTCCTGAGATTAATTGGGAAGCCATACAGAATCTTTTCCCTGTAGCCATAACTATAGCAGTTTTGGGAGCTATAGAATCTTTGCTTTCTGCAGCTGTTGCTGATGGTGTGATTGGCGATAAGCATGATTCTAATACAGAGCTTATTGCTCAGGGTGTTGCCAATGTGGTATCTCCTATCTTTGGTGGTATTCCTGCTACAGGTGCCATTGCGCGTACGATGACTAATATCAATAATGGTGGTAAATCTCCTGTTTCAGGTATTGTGCATGCTGTGATACTTCTTCTTATACTTCTTTTCCTTATGCCGCTTGCTCAGTATATTCCTATGGCATGTCTTGCCGGAGTATTGGTTATAGTGTCATATAACATGAGTGGCTGGAGAGTGTTTGTCGGTTTGCTTAAGAATCCGAAATCGGATGTAACGGTTCTTCTTATCACATTCTTCCTTACTGTAATATTCGATTTGACTGTAGCCATTGAAGTAGGTTTGCTTATCGCTTGTGTTCTGTTCATGAAGCGTGTTATGGAAACAACTCAGATTTCTGTCATCAAGAATGAACTTGACCCTAATATGGAATCGGATATGGAAGTACACGAAGAGCATCTTATTATTCCTGATGGTGTGGAGGTGTACGAGATTAACGGTCCTTATTTCTTCGGTATAGCAACTAAATTTGAGGATTTGATGGCACAGTTGGGTGACAGGCCTAAGATTCGTATCATACGTATGCGTAAGGTTCCGTTTATTGATTCTACAGGTATTCATAACCTTACTACACTTTGCCACATGTCGCAGAAGGAGAATATACATATCATCCTGTCGGGTGTAAACGAGCATGTACATAAGACACTTGAGAAATCAGGATTCTATGAACTCCTTGGTAAAGAAAATATCTGTAGCAACATAAATGAAGCCTTGGCTGTAGCTACAAAAGAAATTGAAGAACTCAATAGAAAATAAAGCTTTTAACAATTAACATAAAAGCTCCATGTTGTTAACAAACATGGAGCTTTTTCTTTATTTATTAAACTATGTTATAAAGCATAGATTTTTGGCCGAAATACTTGCAGATTACCGGAAAGTCCGTACCTTTGTACTGTGTTTTTCATAGTATTAGATTTTAAGGTTAACAAAGGTTGGAGTACAGCGGTACTCCTTTTTTTATGCCCATACGTTTCGTATTGAATATAACAAAAACAGCTGATAAGTTTGATACCTATCAGCTGTTTTTGTGTTGGATTACCAGGATTCGAACCTGGACAAACAGAACCAAAACCTGTTGTGCTGCCATTACACCATAATCCAAACTTAATTGCTTTCTTTCGAAATGCGTGGCAAAGATACTATCTTTTTATGTAATCTTCAAAATTTTATGTAAGTTTTTTACTGTATATTATTTAAAAATACATACTTAATATTACAGATATACTAATTTTATATCTCGATTGATGATATATTGTTTAGATACACATTGATTATTCATGATTATGATGTGAATGGCTTTTCAGTACCCTGTGCGGCAATTCTCCATGTCCTACCAGTTCTATAGGGCATTGAAGCTTTTCTTCTATCCATTCGGCTGATACTTCGCTTTGAGGATGATAGTCAAGAGTACCGTTTACGCATGCAATGCTTTTTACGTTTTGCAGGACGGAACCTATGTCATGACTTACCAATATAAGTGTGCGTTGTTTGTTTATTTCTTCAAGAAGAGAATATAGTTTTGCTTCGAAACGCTTGTCGATATATGTATTCGGTTCATCCAGAATTATTACTTTAGGGTCTGATACTATTGCTCTTCCTAATAATGTGCGTTGCAATTGTCCTCCACTGAGCTGACCTATAGCTTTTTTAGCCAGTCCTTCAAGTCCCATCATAGATATAGTTTCCTTTACCTTTTCATGATGTTCTTTTGTGAACTTGCTGAATAATGTCTTTTGTTTGTTAAGTCCGGACAATATAACTTCGTAAACAGAAATGGGGAATTTTTTGTCTATAGAACTGTATTGAGGGAGATAGCCAATATCAATACTGCTTACAGGTATTCCATTGTCGAAAAAACTTATTTTCCCTTCTGTTGGCCTTATCAGACCGAGAATAGTTTTAATAAGGGTGGTTTTACCACCTCCATTGGGACCTATTATACCAAGAAAATCCTTTTCTGTTATTTCCAGATTTATGTTTTGCAGGACTGTTTTCTTTTCGTATCCTGCCGACATATTTTCTATCTTTATTATAGTGTTGTTGTTCATTTCTGCTTTGTTCTCTATTGCAAGCATAAAGCTTTGGCTGTTTTTATCATTTCTTCCTTCCAGTTATAGTTCAGTGGATTTATTAGAATAACCTTTAGGTTAAGTTCATTTGCTATAGTTTCTGCATTTCTCATGTCGAACTCCTGCTGTACGAAAATAACTTCAGCGTTTTTTTCTTTGCATAGCTTTATCAACGACTGTAGGTGTGCCGGTGAAGGCTCTTTTCCGCCTTCCTCGATGCTTATCTGTTCGAGCCCGTAATCTTTGGCAAAATATGTCAGCGCAGGATGGTATATAAGAAATGTTTTGTTTGAATTTGAAATAATTGAACGGATTTCATTATCTGTTTCATCAATAATGCCTAATAAGCTGTCAAGTCTGTTCTGATAGTATTCAGAGTTTTTGCTATCCAGTTCGTTAAGTGCCTTATATATGTTCTCGGCAATTATTTTCGCGTTTTCAGTAGAGTTCCATATATGTGGTTCTATTCCTTGCGAATGTTGCTCGTTCGTTTCTCCTGAATGTGAATGCGAGCATTGCTGATGAATCAGGTTTACACCAGTCGATGTATCGTAGAATTTAAGCGTAGGAAGGTTTTCCTGCAATTTCCCTATCCAAGCCAGTTCAAAACCTATGTAACCTATACGCAGGTAAGCTACGCTTTTACCAAGACTTACCATTTGTTGTGGTGTGGGATCGTATGTTTCTGGACTGTTACCTTCCGGCACCATGCTTACTATATTGAATTTATCACCGGCGATAGCCTCTGTAAAATATCTTAGCGGTTCTAATGTAACTGTTATTGTAGGCTTCTCGTTTTCTTTTATATTACTGCATGAAACTGTCAGAAGCAATATCAGTAATGTCAGTAATGTTCTCATAATGTATAAATTAGTATGGTTAATTATTTTGTTATTCGTTTTCAGTTTTATTGATTGTTATCTTTGTCCCTCTGAGGATTTCTCTTTTTCCTCCTGGAGGTCCGGGAAGTCGTTCGACAGTAAATCCTGCAGTCTTAAGCATTCGTCTAACAGCTCCTTTTGCACAATAGGTAGTAAGTATCCTATTTTCATTGAGAATGCTGAATAAACTGTCAAATAACTTCTGACTCCACATTTCAGGTTGTTTTTCAGGCGCAAAGGCATCGAAGTAGATAATGTCATAGCCTTCTCTGAAACGATATTCAGTAAAGTCTCCTTCAATCTTTTCTATAGTGAAATGCTTGGAGACAGTTTGCGGAGAATTCCATCCGGCATTGTGGATAGAGTAAAACAGCTCATTTTCTTCGGGGGCTATAAGATCCGGATAGTCAAGAAGCTTTATAGTTTCCATATCCAGAGGATATTTCTCTATTGTGGTGTAAAAGATATTCCTTTTTCCCTTTTTTGCTTCGATAGATGTAAGAAAAGCGTTCAGACCGGTTCCGAATCCGATTTCGAGAATATGAGGATTTTCAGCGCACGAGTGTTTCAGGCCCATATTGATAAATATGTGTTCCGATTCGGTCAGTGCTCCTTTCACGGAGTGGTAATGTTCGTCCAGTTCCGGAACGAACAATGTATAGCTTCCGTCCGCTGTCTTTTCTATTTCCATAAGTTTAAAGCGATATAAGTTTTAGTGTGGTAGCTACCAGAACGCTGTATCTGATAAGCTTGCCCAATGTCATTGATATAGTGACTATGATAACGTTTGCCCTCATAAGTCCAAGAACCACCAATATTGCATCTCCTAAGACAGGAAGGAATGATAAGAACGCTATCCATGAGCCTTTTCCCTTGATAAACCTTTCGGCTTTATCCATTTGTTTTTTGCTCACTCCGAGATATTTTTCAATCCATTCCATTTTTCCAAGATGCCCTATCCAGTAGCATGTCAGTCCGCCAAGTGCATTTCCTGCGGTTGTAGATAATGTTGATACTATAGGGTCGAGTCCTAATCCTATACATGCCAGAAGTACGGCTTCCGAACTGAATGGGAGAACTGTACCGGCAAGGAAAGCTGAAATGAACATCCCTATGTATCCCCAATCTGTAAGAAACTGAATTATTGCATCCATTGTATCAAATTAATATTCGGTAAAAAATGAATTATCATGTTAAATGCTGCCAGTGCTGCAATAAATATTACTGTGATAATCATGAAAATGTTCGTAAACTTATTTGATTTCAATATCATGGTATATCCGAATAATATTGATGCCAGTGCCATCAGGATTGGCAACAAAGAGTTTATCATCATAGGTTTGATAACAAGCAACGACGTAATGTATATTCCGGTAATGTTTATTACTCTGATGAATATTCGTGTTCTCACCTTGTCATTTAGTGATAGCAGCATACTGTTAATTCCGCTTATTGCAGACAGTAGTAATACGAAAACCACAGTAACTGATTGCGGAAGAGGAATATTGAGATAATCCTGCAGGCTCCATTGGGTTATACCGTTGAACCATGTCAGTACCTGTATTTCGTTTCCTTTATATAAATCGTAACCGGTAAGTATCCAGAACGGAATACAGTAGCCTAATATTCCTGCGAAGAAAGTGCGTAAGTTGAGCATCCTCATCTGTATCATTGTTATGAACAATAATGGGATACAATATATCAAGTCGGGTACTATCATGCTTGCTATTCCCAATCCAAGGAAGGCATGAAAGGTATATCCAGGGGTATTTTTAAGTTCATGTCCTCTTAACAGGCAATAGAAACTTCCTAAGAACAATAACAATATCCAGCATTCCCCTTTGCCATATTCATGCAGAAACAGTGACGATGAATACAGAATAACGAACAAGGCAGAGGGCAATGATGAACGACTTCTGATAAGTGCGAAGAACGTGTTTAGTTCTATAAGAAGATATGTTGTTATGCCTCCGATAATGAATGGTACAAGCTCCAGCAGATTATTGTAGGCTGTTATCCATATTACCAGTGATATTATAATAGCAACGGGAAGTGTCATTATTCCCGTTGCTATCTGATGTTGAAAGCTATTACGCATGATATATTATAAATCGAAACCTATATCTGAGCGGAAATATTTCTTTTCGAACTGTATCTTGCCGGCATTCTTGAACGACATCGCAAGGGCTTCTTCCTTGTCTTTTCCGTAAGAACTTACGGCGATGACACGTCCTCCGGCTGTTACAACCTGTCCGTCCTTAACAGCTGTTCCGGCATGGAATACTATACTTCCACCAGCCTTTGCATCTTCGATACCGCTCATAGGGAATCCTTTGTCGTATGCTTCAGGATATCCTCCTGATACCAGCATAACGCATACAGCCGAGCGAGGGTCTATCTCAAGAACACGCTGGTCGAGGTTGCCTTCTGCAACACCTTCGAGCAGGTCAACCAAGTCGCTCTTGATACGGAGCATCACGCTTTCTGTTTCAGGGTCACCCATACGTACGTTGTATTCTATCACCATTGGTTCGCCCTTCACGTTGATAAGTCCAAAGAAGATGAATCCCTTATAGTCGATACCTTCTTCTGCAAGACCTTCTACTGTAGGACGTATGATACGGTCTTCCACCTTCTTCATCCATTCTGCATTTGCAAATGGAACAGGTGAAACAGAACCCATACCTCCTGTGTTAAGACCTTTGTCGCCTTCGCCGATACGTTTGTAGTCCTTTGCTTCAGGCAATATCTTGTAGTTCTTTCCGTCTGTAAGAACGAAAACAGAACATTCTATACCGCTAAGGAATTCTTCGATAACAACTGTGGCAGAAGCACTTCCGAACATACCGCCAAGCATTTCCTTAAGTTCCTTCTTAGCTTCTTCCAGTGTAGGGAGAATCAATACGCCTTTTCCGGCACACAGTCCGTCTGCCTTAAGCACGTATGGAGCTTCGAGAGTTTCAAGGAAAACCAGACCTTCTTCAAGGTTTTCGGCTGTAATGCTCTTATATCCTGCTGTAGGGATATTGTGACGCTGCATGAATCCTTTAGCGAATTCCTTGCTTCCTTCGAGCACTGCACCGGCTTTAGAAGGACCGATAACTGGGATTGACTTCAATGCCTCGTTGTCGCGGAAAAAGTCATATACACCCTTTACCAATGGATCTTCCGGACCCACTACCACCATGTCAATTTTGTTTTCAACGACAAACTGTTTGATGGCATTAAAGTCGTCAGCCTTGATAGCTACGTTTTCACCAACTTCGCGTGTTCCGGCATTTCCCGGAGCGATGTACAATTTCTCAACTTTTGAGCTTTGTGCAATTTTCCATGCCAGAGCATGTTCGCGGCCGCCTGAGCCAAGTAGTAAGAGTTTCATATTTTGAGTTTTTAAGTTATTTTGAGTTTTTGAGTTTTTAAGTTCTTGAGTTTCTGGTCTTGTAAACAAACTGACAAACTCAAAAACTAACAAACTAATTTTTATTTTAAAAAATCATCGAAGTATCTCGAAATGTGTTCATGCAGATGAACTCTTTCTGTTCCAATCATGTTATGTCCTGATTCAGGATAAACGAAGAAGTCAGGGTGTGTTCCTGCATCAATGCATGAACGCAGGAAGGTATAGCTGTGCTGAGGAACGCATGTCGGGTCTTCTCCGCCGATAATAATCAGCAGTCGTCCTTTCAGGTTTCCAGCTTTCAGGTTCAGATTAGAATTCTTATATCCTTCCGGATTTGTTTCCGGTGTATCCATATATCTTTCGCCGTACATCACCTCGTAGTATTTCCAGTCGATAACAGGACCTCCGGCTACACCAACCTTGAATATTTCAGGATAAGTGAGCATAAGGTTTGTAGTCATGAATCCTCCGAAGCTCCATCCGTGTACTCCTATCCTATTTGCATCAACGTATGGAAGTGACTGTAGCATCTTTGCTCCTTCCACCTGGTCTTTCATTTCCTCCACACCAAGCTGACGGAAAGTACAGTTTTCGAATTCCCTTCCGCGGTTGTCGCTGCCACGGTTGTCAACAGTAAGCATTACATATCCTTTTTGAGCCATATACAAGTCCCATCCGCGTGCATCGTAGAAACGTGTGTTGTGTATCATTTGTGCGTGAGGACCGCCATACACATAGATTATAGCAGGATATTTCTTGTTCGGGTCGAAATCAACAGGCTTGATAAGTCTGTAGTAAAGGTCAGTCTTGCCGTCTGCAGCCTTGATTGTTCCAAGAGTTATCTCAGGCATATTGAACTTCTCAGGCATAGGGTCGCTTGAAGTGAAGATAGTAACCCCCTTCTTGCCGTTGGTAGGCAATATGCTTGTTTCGCCTGCTACGCTGAACGAAGTCATGTTGTCGATGATGTAAGTACCTCCGGCAGAGAGTTGTGCTCTGTGATGGCCGTCCTCCTTGCCTATTAGAGTGCGTTTGCCGCTCTTTATGTTGAGGCTGTAGATGTTAGTCTGTAAAGGTGACACTTCGGTAGATGCGATAATGACTTCCTTCTTAGCTTCGTTGAAACCGAGAATGTCCTGTACCAGCCAGTTGCCCTTGGTAAGCTGTTTCACTTCTACATACTCCTTGTATTTGTTCATACCTTCTATCAGTTCCAATGTGACAGGTCTAGGTTTCTTTGTATCGAACAGATACAGATGATTGAAGCCGTCTCTCTGACTCTGGTAGATGAATTTTGTTTCATCCCATGGAAGGAATGTCAGAGTGTGCTGAGGCTCAACATATTTATGATGAGATTCTTCGTACAGTACACCGATTTTCTCTCCTGTTTCGGCATTGTACTTAACGAGTTGAGCATAGTTCTGGTCGCGGTTAACTTCTATCACGTAGATATTTTCCTCGTCAGGAGCCCATGAAATGTTTGTGAAATATCTGTCTGTAGGGTCACCTGCATCTAGATAGACTGTTTTTCCGGTCTCAGGATTGTAGATACCTACGGTAACCTTGTGGCTGGTCATGCCTGCCATAGGATATTTGTCAGGTTCAAGTGTTGCTATTCGTGTGGTTGTGTTTACCTGCGGATAGTCTGTCACCATACTCTGGTCCATGCGATAGAAAGCAAGGTATTTTCCTTCAGGACTCCAGAATGTACCCTTGTAGATACCGAATTCATTGCGGTGTACAGCCTGTCCGTAAACGATGTCGTGGATATCGTTGCCACCGCATGCAGCTTTTTCTATGTTGATGTCAGGATTAACCTGCTTGTCTGCAATCTTCTCGGAAGCTATATGCAAGTTGTCTCCCACTGTATATGCCACAGTCATGCTTTCCTTGCAGAAATCAATGTTGGCAGCTCCCTTGTTTATTTTGATAGCCGATTTTACGACCTTGTCTTCGAAGTCATAGACTATTATGTTACCATCGTGTGAGAGAAGTATTTCCTTTTCCTTTCCCCAAGGCATTGAAGCACCCATGAGCGAACGTAGCTGCTTGATACCTTTGGTCTTTTCGTCAGCCTGTAATGCTGTATTTATTTCATCCAGGGTGATGATAGTCTTTTCTTTGCCGTTCTTTTTGTCGATAGATACTATTTCTTCCACTCCTGTTCGGATACATACATCGCCCCACCATTTCAGACCTGACATCCTTTTCGGAATGAGGTTGAAATAGTTATCACCTCCCGGTATTACATCCTGTAGTGTGAACGAAGTCTTTTCCTGTGCCAGGATTCCTGTAGTAGGGATATTAAGTGCCATTATACTCAATAGGGTTATAATTTTGTTCTTGAGAATCATGTTTTTCCTGTTACGTTATAGAATCGTTTAAAAAATATGAAACCTTGCAGGGTAATGTTTTTACCCTGCAAGGATATGAATTAATCAACGTTGTTTTCTTCTGTTGACAGCAAATCTTCAGGCTTGCGTCTGCTGTGCATATATCTTGGCGCAGGCGCTGCTTTAGGACGTCCGTCGTCTGTCGAAGGACGTGGAGTGCGTGGTTTGTTTTCGTCGCGGTATTTGAATTCGCTCTTTCTTTCGCGTGTGAATTCTTTTCCGTCGCCAGCTCTTCTTCCTCTGAATTCCGGTTTTGCATCGCCGTCTTTTCGGTCTCTTCTTTCACCTTTGTCGTTGCCGAAAGGTCTTCTTTCTTTGCGGTCGCCCTTGTTGAATTCAATCTTCTCGCCTCTTTTCTTAGGTCTTTCGCTTCTTTCTTCGCTCTTAGCCTTGAAGTTCTTGCCTTCTTCACCGCTTCTGAACGCCTTGAACTTACCGTCGAACAACTGATACTGGCGGAACTGACATTCCAGAGCACCGTTCATCAGGCGTATTTTCACGCTTGGCTTAAGTCCTATCTGGTCGAAACATTCGTCACGATAGCTCAATATCCAAGCATCGTTGCCGGTGAAGGCATGTTTCAGTCTCTCTCCTATCATTTTGTAAAGACCAAGCAGGTCGTCCGATGAAATTCTTTCACCGTAAGGAGGATTTGTTATGATGATACTCTTTTCTGCAGGCTGTTCGAACTGTTGGAACGGCTGAATCTTAAGCACAATGTCTTTGCTCAGACCTGCAGCCTTGACGTTGTGAGTAGCAATTTCGTTTGCCTTAGGATTGTTGTCGTAACCATATATCTTATGGTTGAATTCTTTTTCCTGCGAGTCGTCGTTATAGATAGAGTCGAGAAGTTCGCGGTCGAAATCTTTCCATTTTTCGAATCCGAATTCTTTGCGGAACACACCTGGAGCGATGTTGCGTGCTATCAGTGCAGCCTCGATAGGAATAGTACCCGAACCGCACATAGGGTCGATAAGGTCGCACTCGCCTCTCCAACCTGTCATCAATATCATTCCGGCAGCGAGAACTTCGTTAAGCGGAGCTTCTACCTGTTCCTGACGGTAACCGCGGCGGTGAAGAGACTCGCCGGAGCTGTCGAGTGACAAAGTACACTGGTTTTCTGCAATGTGGATGTTGATACCCAGATCAGGCTTGTTGATACGTACCGAAGGACGGTTTCCTGTCTTTTCGCGGAAATAGTCCACAATGGCATCTTTTACCTTGTATGCAACGAATTTTGAATGACGGAATTCTTCAGAGAATACTACAGCATCTACACTGAAGCTGCTCATATTGTCAAGATATTCATCCCATTCAATGCTTTTTACAGCATCGTAAACTTCGTCGGCCGAGTTGGCAGTAAAATGTTTGATTGGTTTAAGAATGCGGATTGCAGTACGCAGGCAAAAGTTTGCTTTGTACATCATTGCCTTGTCGCCTGTGAAAGAAACCATGCGGCGACCAATTTCGATGTTGCCGGCTCCCAATTCAGTGAGTTCTTGTGCCAATACTTCTTCCAGTCCCTGGAATGTTTTGGCGATAAGCTCGAATTCTTGATTCATGTTTGAAAAAAAATTACGTAATTTTGTTTTAGGGTACAAAATTACGTAATTTCAGTCGCTTAATCAACGATTTAGCGGTGTTTCTTATAATAATTCTATAAAAGCGTCCACGTCTTCCTCGCGTGTGGCCCAACTGGTGACAAATCTTACCACTGTTTCCTTCTCTCCGCGCGGTCCCCAGAGCTCAAATCCGGCATGAGGTGAAAGTCTGTCAATCTCTGTATTGGGCAGACATACGAACTGCTGGTTTGTAGGCGAGTCGATATGGATTTTATATCCTTTGTCCTTGAAAGCCTGTTTCAGCTTCATTGCCATTCGGACAGCGTGTTTTGCGATGTTCAGGTATAGCCCGTCGGTGAACAGAGTCTCGAACTGGATTCCCTGCAGTCTTCCTTTTGCCAGCAGTGCACCGTGTTGTTTTATCAGAGGGAAGAAGTGAGGCAGACGTTTCGGATTTGCGGCTACAACAGCCTCGCCGAAGAGGGCGCCTACTTTTGTTCCTCCAATGTAGAACACGTCACACAGTCTTGCCACATCTTTCAGAGTGATGTCAGTGCCTTCTGCAGCCAGCCCGTAGCCTAATCGTGCCCCGTCCATGAACAGTGGAATATCCGCTTTGCGGCATACACGGCTGATGCTTTCCAGTTCTTCAAGTGTGTATAGTGTTCCGTATTCCGTAGGATGAGAGATATATACCATTCCCGGTGCGACCATGTGTTCGTAAGTCTCGTCACGGTAGAAGTCGGATATATATTTCTCTATATCCTCAGCCTTTATTTTGCCATCATATTGAGGAAGAGTCAGCACCTTATGTCCTGTAGCCTCTATCGCTCCCGATTCGTGAACGTTGATATGTGCGCTTTCTGCAGCCAATACTCCTTCATGGTGCATGAGCAGTGCGTCAATCACTGTTGCATTGGTTTGTGTACCTCCCACGAGGAAATGAACTGCGGCTTCAGGTTGTCCGCAAGCCTCTCTGATAAGCTGTTTGGCTCTCTGTGTATATTGGTCGGAGCCATATCCTGTGGTATGTTCAAGATTGGTCTCCATCAGTCGGCGCATCACTTCAGGGTGTGCCCCTTCCATATAGTCTGTATAAAAGTATAGCATTGTTGTTCGATTTTATAATTCGGGTGCAAATATATACATGATAAATGAATTATGATGTAGGAATTGCCTCTTTATATTCTATTAAATTTCCAAACTTTTTCTGTAAATATAACTTATATCTACCCGTTGGCGGAATTAAATTGATAAAATAAATATGTATAAAAGGTTGTGCTTATCGCTGATTATTAGTAAATTAGAAGTGATCAAACTATTAATTTACAATAAAGCT